>CAZIFC010000010.1:30191-58291 GCA_964538355.1 uncultured Lawsonia sp.
TTTTCGCAGCGACCGATTCAGCCGGTTCAGCCAGGTCAGCCGATTCAGCCGGCTCAACCAACTCAACCGGCTCTGAAGGAGATTCTTCCCGCCTAGGCTCCTCGGCGGTGTCAGCCTGTTCGCCCGAGGGGGTTTCCTGCGCGGACTCCTTGGCGGGAACTTCCGGCTTTTCTTGTTTTTCGCTTGAGCCGGACCACAGCCGCTTGATGCTCGAGAAAAAGCCCATACGTCTATCCTTATAATGGAACTAAAGTTGTCTCCGCACGGAGGGGGCGAGAGGTCTGCACCTTGCTTCTGTTCCGGCAGCGTCCCGGCAGCACAGGCTTTCAGGCCATGCCGGATGCGCGGAGCAGAACAGCCTTTGCCCGCAGCGGAGGATAGGACCCGGTTTAATGAATTGAAACACCGGCACCCCGGCTTGTCAAACCGTGAGCCGCACGAAGCCCGTTTTCAGGGAGAATCCTGTGAAGGCCCGTTTTTTGCGTACTTGCGGCTTCTCGTCAAGCCCTTCGAGCATGCGTTCCGAGGGGTGGAGGCCCCTTTTGGGATGTCCGGCAAGGCCCGTTTTCAGGAACAAAAGGGAGAGGGTCAAAATTTTTTTACAAAAGAGCTTGATTTTGGCTGAGAGGTATGAGAAAAAGAACCCAACACGGGATTGTCTCGTGTTTATGAGCTAGGAATTTCACAAAGAAGGAAGGAATACACCATGAAGCGCATCGTAACTCTGCTTCTTGCTGCCGGCCTCGTGCTCGGCGCGGCTGCTGGTTCTCAGGCTGCTGATATCAAGGCCAAGGGTATTTGGCAGAACAACCTCTCTTGGGCTGACCGCGCTCCCGGAAAGGATCAGACCGATGATTACTTCCGTGCGTCCACCCGTCTGCGTACCCAGATCGACGTGATCGCTTCCGAATCCCTGAAGGGCGTTGTGTTCTTCGAAATCGGCCATCAGAACTGGGGCGAAGGCGATTCCAACAACGGCGCCGCCCTGGGTACCAATGGCAGAACCGCGATCAAGGTGCGTTACAGCTACGTTGACTGGGTTATCCCCCAGACTGACGCTCAGGTTCGTATCGGTCTCCAGCCCTTCGGCGTGCCCACTTTTGCCGTGCCCATGGCCGTGCTCGACACCCAGGGCGCTGGTATCACCCTTTCCGGCCAGTTCTCCGAAAACGTTGGCGCCGCCCTCTTCTGGGTGCGTGCTTACAACGATTATGAAAACCGTCTGAGCGGCGAAAACGGCAAGAACAAGCATGACGCCATGGATGTCATCGGTGCTACCGTGCCCCTGACCTTCGACGGCGTGAAGGTGACCCCCTTCGGCATGTACAGCGTCATCGGCCGCGACACCCAGTTCGGTGGCGGCTGGAACAACAAGGAAGGCGTTGCTGCTGGCCTGCTCCCCGCTGGTGCCCCCGGCACTGTCGCCAGCAACAAGGATCGTGGTACTGCTTGGTGGGCTGGCATCACCGGCGAACTGACCATGTTCGATCCCTTCCGCCTCGCGGCTGACTTCGCTTACGGTAACGTTGACATGGGCAAGGTCGGCAACTTCGACCTGAAGCGTGCCGGTTGGTATGCTGCTCTGTCCGGCGACTACAAGCTCGATTTCATGACCCCCGGCATGACCGTTTGGTATGCTTCCGGTGACGACAGCAGCTCCACCAACGGTTCCGAGCGCATGCCCGTTATCGACTCCGACGTGGCTCTGACCTCCTACGGCTTCGATGGCGGCACCTACAACCGTTCCGCTACCTTCAACGGCACCAGCCTTGGCGGTACCTGGGGTATCGTTGCTGAACTGAAGGACATCTCCTTCATGGAAGACCTCTCCCACGTCGTTCGCGTTGGCTACATCAAGGGTACCAACAACGCCGAAATGGTTCGCCGTGGCCCCGTGACCAGCATCACCGGTGTGGCCAACGACATGTACCTGACCACGAAGGACGCCATGTGGGAAGTCAACGTCGACACCACCTACAATATCTACAAGGACCTCTCCCTTGCTTTCGAACTGGGTTACATCAACCTGGATTACGACAAGGGCCTCTGGGGTAGCGATCGCTACGACCGCAACAACTTCAAGGCTTCCATGAGCCTGAACTACAAGTTCTAGTTGCTGCCGGTTTAGACCGACTTGACGGGAGGGGAGAGCTTCGGCTCTTCCCTCTCTTTTTGTGTCGCCGCCTGATGTGGGCCGGAGGCTGAGTTGTCTGTTTTTTCTCCTTATTCTCCTGTTTGGAAAAGGCTTTCTCCTCTTGACGCGTTTATCGGGCAGGGATTAGACTTCGTTCATTGTGGGACAAGCGTCTTGCCGTAAAGAGGATTGTTCCGTTTGCGAACCTTTTTCCCAGGGGGGAAAACTATGCCGTCATGGATGTATTTTGTGTTGGCTCTGGCTGGATTGCTGGGCGGGTATTTCGTGTATGGAGCCATTGTGGAGAAGGTCTTTGGCCCTGATTCCAACCGCCCCACACCCGCGCGCAAGATGGCCGATGGCGTTGACTATGTGGAAATGAGCCCCACCAAGGTCTTTCTTATCCAGCTCCTGAATATCGCCGGCCTCGGGCCGGTATTCGGCCCGATTCTGGGCGCGCTGTATGGCCCGATAGCCTTGTTGTGGGTGGTTGTCGGCTGCGTATTCGCCGGTGCCGTACATGACTATTTTTCAGGTATGCTTTCAGTGCGCTATAACGGCAGGTCCGTACCGGATATCGTCGGCTACAACCTTGGCGGCATGATCAAGAAGCTGATGCGTGTGTTCGCCGTGGTCCTGCTGATTCTGGTGGGCGTGGTCTTCGTGGCTGGCCCTGCCGGTTTGCTTGCCCACCTGACGGGGATGAACAGCATGATTTTTGTGGCGATCATCTTCGCCTACTATTTCCTTGCCACCATCCTTCCCGTAGACAAGATCATCGGCCGGGTATACCCCTTCTTCGCCGTGTTGCTGGTGTTCATGGCGGTGGGCCTGTTGGCGGCCCTGGTTTTCAAGGGCTATACCTTCTACAACAATATCGAATGGACCATGCACAGCCCGTCCGGGCTTCCCGCCTGGCCCCTGGTGTTCATCACCATTGCTTGCGGTGCCTGCTCCGGTTTCCACGCCACGCAGTCTCCGTTGATGGCCCGCTGCATCAACAATGAACGGCATGGCCGCAAGATTTTCTACGGTGCGATGATTGCTGAAGGCGTCATCGGGCTTATCTGGGTGACTCTCGGCATGTCTTTCTATTCCGACAGTGCCGCCCTTGCCGCCGCCCTTGGCCCCAAGGGAAACGCCGCGCTGGTTGTCAACAATATTTCCGTTGAGCTTCTTGGGGTATTCGGCGGCGCACTTGCCGTCCTCGGGGTTGTGATTCTTCCCGTCACCTCCGGCGATACGGCCTTCCGAGCCGCCCGCCTGACCATTGCCGACGCACTCGGCTTTGACCAGCGGCCCAACAAGAACCGGCTGATGCTCGCCGTCCCGCTGTTTGTGGTGGGTGTTGCGCTGAACTTCATTCCGTTCCAGATGCTGTGGCGTTACTTCGGCTTTGCGAATCAGGCTCTTGCCGCCATCGTGCTGTGGTCCGCCGCCGCGTATCTGATGCACCGCGGCAAGTGCCATTGGATTGCCTCCGTGCCCGCCATGTTCATGACGGCCGTGAGTGCGGTGTATATCTGCTTTGAAAAGAACATGGGCTTTGGCATGAGCTACGAAATGTCCAACATTGTGGGCATTGTTGTCACGGTCATCTGCTTCGTGCTGCTGGTGACCAGAGGCCGCAAGATTCAGCCTGACGACGACATGAGCGTGTAAGGAGTCCCCCTGCCGGGATGTAAGACTCCCGAGATAAGGGCAATTGCTTTTTTATCTGTTCAGCTTATAGTCTGGCGGCCCTCCCCGGGACAGTTTCCGGGGAGGGTCGTCTGTCTTTCCCCTTTTTCCTTTTTTCGATGAGTGAGGTTTTCCATGTCCACGAAACGCCGTGCCTATCTAACTGAAATGCGTACCCAGCTGGGGCTTGCCGTGCCAGCTTTGCTGGCGCAAGTAGCCATGACTTCCATGGGATTCGTGGACATGGTCATGACGGGGCGTGTCGGAGCCGTGGATATGGCGGCGGTGGCACTGGCTGGTTCGCTCTGGGTTCCGCTCATTCTGTTTGGGCAGGGGCTTTTGCTGGCGGTCACTCCCTGCGTGGCGCAGTTGCGCGGGGCTGGGGCCTCAAGCAGCCAGGAGCACATGCTGGGCGTCGGGCACACCATGCGGCAGGGGGTCTGGCTGGCCCTTCTGATTTCTGTTCCGCTGATCCTGCTTGTGTATGTCTTGTCCTTCCAGCTGGAAAGCATGGGTGTTGAAGGAGATCTTGGGCGCATGACCGGCGAGTATCTGCGGGCAATCATCTGGGGTGCGCCCGGGTATCTGCTGTTTGTGGCCCTGCGCTGCGGCATTGAGGGCATGGCTTTGATGCGGCCTGCGATGTTTGCCGGATTCATGGGGCTGCTGATCAACATTCCGAGCAACTATGTATTGATTTTCGGCAAGTTCGGCTTTCCTGCCCTTGGCGGGCCGGGAACGGGCGTTGCCACGGCGATTGTCTATTGGGTGATGTTCCTGACGATGGTCGTATATGTGTTTCGCCAGCCGCAGATCCGGAAAATGATGTGCTGGGCTGCCTGGGACCGCCCCGACTGGGGGACGCTCCGAAAGCTGATGGGCATTGGTTTTCCCGGTGCGATGGCGATGCTCTTTGAGGTCACGCTGTTTGCGGCGGTCGCCCTGCTCATCGCGCCTCTTGGGGCCATGCAGGTGGCGGGGCATCAGGTTGCCCTGAATTTCAGTTCGCTTCTGTTCATGGTTCCCATGTCCATCGGTACGGCGGCGACCATCCGTACGGGGTTTGCCATCGGGCGCAAATCGGTGGAGGCGGTGCGCGTGGCGAGCCGTTCCTCGTGGATGCTGGCCTGTATGGGTGCGCTGGTGACGGCGGCCATCACCGTTTTGTGGAGGCATCAGATTGCCGCCGTATACAATGATGATCCCTTTGTGCTCGGGCTTGCGGCCCACCTGTTGCTGTTTGCCGCCACCTATCAGCTGACGGACGCGGTGCAGGTGGTCAGCGTGGGGATTCTGCGCGGCTATAACGATACGCGGGCTATCCTCTGCGTGACGCTGGTATCGTATTGGGTGCTGGCCCTTCCGCTCGGATACACGCTCGGGAGAACGGGTTTCTGGGGAGAACCCATTGGACCGGCAGGGTTCTGGACGGCCTTTATCGTCGGCGTGTCCGTGGCGGCGGTTCTGCTGTTTGCCCGTGTGCTGGTGCTGGAGCGGCGGCTGCGTTCCGGTTTCGAACGGATCAGGGGCCTGTAGGCCCCGCCCGTCCTTGCCTTGCCCCAGAGGTACAAAGAGCCTGAACATCGCGGTTCAGGCTCTTTGCGTTGGTGCTATTGCTTTTTCTTTTTTGACCAGTATTCCTGTACGGCCCTGTTGTGTTCAGCCAGATTGGTGCTGAAGACGTGGGAGCCGCCGTCCTCACGGGCTACGAAGTAGATGAAGTCGTGCTTTTCAGGGTTGGCGGCCGCCTTGAGGCAGGCCAGCCCCGGTGAACAGATGGGACCGGGCGGCAGGCCGGGTTTTTTGTAGGTATTGTATGGGTTGGTTTCGTCGTCGAGATGGCGACGCCGCAGGTTCCCGTCAAAATCCTTGCCGATGCCGTAGGCTGTGGTGGGGTCGGCTTGCAGGAGCATGTTGCGCTGGAGCCGGTTGGCGTACACCCCCGCCACGCGGCGGCGTTCGGCGGGGACGGCGGTTTCCCGCTCGACGATGGAGGCCAGCGTTACCAGCCGGCGCACCTCGTCGCGCCCGGAGGCTCCGGGGCGTTTGCCGTTGGGCCAGAGCGGGGCTGTTTTTCTCCAGAACGTGTCGATAAGCCGCCCGATAACGGATTTGGCCGTCGTTTCATTCAGTTCCAAAGGCCGCATGATCAGGTAGGTATCGGGGAAAAGAAAGCCCTCCGCGCTGTCAAAGGGAATCCCCCAGTGTCGGAGGAATGCGGGATCATGGATGATTTTGTCAAAGTCCTCAAAGCGGAGCATGTTTGCCGCTTCCAGCCGCTTGCCCACTTCCCACCAAGGCAGGCCCTCGGGGATGGTCACCCGGTCGAGCAGGGGAGAGCCGTTGACGAGCTGGTCGATGACCTGCCGGGGCGTCCACCCGGTGTTGATCCGGAAGCGTCCGGGTTTGAGGGCGTGCGGGATTTTTTGGTAGGTCATCCAGCGGAGCAGGAGGATGAACTTGTCCGCGTCCCGTACCGCGCCTATCCGAACCAGCTCGGGAGCCAGCGAATGGAGGGAGGTTCCGGGAACGACGGTGACCTCCACATCCTGTGCCGGGTCGGTTCCGGGGCTGTTCAGAAAGTCGTGCGCGAGCCACCCGGCCCAGCCGCAGGCGAGCAGGATGACGAGCATAAGCCCGAGCAGAAAGCGGAGCCAGAGGCGTTTTTTGGGCTTGCCGGAAGATTGGGAATCTCCGTTGGGCGGCGTTTCGGGCGTGCCGGGTTCGCCGGGCCTGCCTGTCTTCGGCGTGTTGTCGGAAGTGTCGTGCATGGGACGTCCTTTTAGGGGCGGTAGGCTCCGATATCGGCGCGCCGCTGTTTGTCTTCGGATTGTTCGAGAAAGGATTGCAGGATGCGGACGGCGGCCTGCTGATCCAGCACGGCCCGGCCTTTGGCGGCGGAGCGTCCGGCCTCCCGGAGGTCGCGTTCGGCTTCAAAGCTGCTCAGGGCCTCTTCCATCCAGAAAAGCGGAAGCGGGGTTCGTCTGGCAAGGCTCTTGGCGAAGTTTCGGGCCTGCCGGGTGGTCAGGGTTTCCTCTCCGTCAAGGTCGATGGGCAGCCCGATGACAATGGCGTCCGGGGCTTCGGCTTCGATAAGGGCCAGCAATTCCGCAAAAAAGCCGTCTCGGGTACGCATGAGTATGGTCGTGCGCGGAAAGGCCATGCGGCCCCCGGCATCGGAGACGGCGATACCGGTGCGTTTTTGTCCGTAGTCTATGGCGATGTATTTCATCAGGGCGTCCTTTTCAGCAAAACATTCCCGGTGGCGGGAAGAGCGGGATTGCTCCTGCGGTTTGGCGGAGACTAGCCTGAGCCTCGCCGGGACGCAAGCGGGCCGTTGTGGTACGTTGTTGCAGGTGCTAGTGGAAAGAAGGTTTTTTCACCCCAACCCAGGAGACGCTCATGGATTTTCTTGAACTGGTGACCAAGGCTCGAACCTGCCGCCGTTTTTGTGAAGCCGAAGGCCTGCCTGCCGGTACGCTGGAGTGGCTTGTCTCGTGTGCACGGGCAACGCCCTGTGCGGGCAATGCGCAGGCTCTCCGCTTTGCGGCGGCACAGTCGCCCGAAGCCTGCGCCGCGGTGTTTCCGGCCCTGAAGTGGGCGGGCATGCTGCCGGACTGGGACGGGCCGGAAGCGGGAGAACGTCCCGCCGGGTATCTGGTCGTCCTCGGCGAGGCAGGGGCACGGGCAAAGCTGAATGCCATTGATGCGGGCATTGCCGTGCAGACCATCCAGCTTGCCGCTGTGACGCGGGATCTCGGATGCTGCATTTTCCTTTCCTTCGATCCCCGCGCCATCCGCGAGGCATTGGACATTCCCGAAAGCCTTGAGCCGCTGCTGGTGCTGGCCCTTGGTGTCCAGAAGGAAATCCGCTGCCTTGAACCCATGAACGGGGAAGGCTCCGTGAAGTACTGGCGCGACGCGCAGGGCGTGCACCATGTGCCCAAGCGTCCTCTTGAGGATCTGCTGATCATCAGGAAATAACAGGAAGAAGCGCGGCAGGCTTTACAGAATCAGGCCCGCTCGCTATAGTCCTGTGAGCTGGGGGAGCCTGTACGGGCTGAGAGTGGGTTTTGTCCCAGACCCTTGGAACCTGAAGCAGTTGGTACTGCCGTAGGGAAGCGTCATCATGCCTGATCCTGAACGCCCGTCCCTTGCGACGGGCGTTTTTGGTAAACGGCCCAAAACCTCACGAGGCTTTCATGGACATCACCGTAAACGGGAAAGAGACCGTCTGTGCGGAAGAGGCCAGCCTGCTTGACCTTATCCGTCAGCTTGGCCTTTCTCCCGAAAAGATTGTGGTGGAGCTGAACAGGGACATCGTACCCGCGGGCGCGTTCGCCAGGACCACGCTGCACGACGGGGATATGGTCGAACTGCTGCAGTTTGTCGGCGGCGGTTGATTTCGCCGGGCATTGCTGCGGCAACAGGTCCGGCTGGCATGGCTCCCTGCCGTCGGAATGGCTTTCGGAGCATCATCTGGGGCTTGCCCCTCTTTTTCCGAGTGAGCGCACTCAAGGACAGATAGAAATGAATACGGATGCATTGGTCATCGGCGGCGTGGAACTGCACAGCCGCCTGTTCATCGGCACGGGAAAGTATGGTTCCGACAGCCTGATTCCTGCGGTTGCTGCGGCGTCCGGAGCTGAAGTCATCACCGTGGCCCTGCGCCGTGTGGATCTTGGCAATGCAAAGGACAACGTACTGAGCCATATCCCCGGCACGCTCCGCCTGCTGCCGAACACCTCCGGAGCCAGAACCGCCGAGGAAGCCGTCCGTATCGCCCGCCTTGCCCGCGCCGCCGGCTGCGGAGACTGGATCAAGATCGAGGTCATTTCCGATACCCGCCACCTGCTCCCCGACGGCTATGAAACCGCCAAGGCAACGGAACAGCTTGCCAAGGAGGGCTTTACCGTCCTTCCGTATATGAACCCCGATCTGTATGTGGCCCGCGACCTCGTGAACGCCGGAGCCGCCGCCGTGATGCCGCTGGGTGCGCCCATCGGCACCAACCGCGGGCTGCAGACCAGAGAAATGATACGGATTCTTATCGAGGAAATCAGCCTGCCCATCGTGGTGGACGCGGGCATCGGCAAGCCGTCGCAGGCCTGCGAAGCCATGGAAATGGGTGCGGCGGCCTGTCTGGTGAACACCGCCATCGCTACGGCGGGCGATCCGGTTCGTATGGCGTCCGCGTTCGGTGAGGCCGTGCGTGCGGGGCGCAACGCCTTTCTCGCCAAGACAGGCCCGGTGCTGACGGGCTGTGCCGAGGCCTCTTCGCCGCTGACCGGATTCCTCGGCGATGCTGGAGCCGCATCATGAGCCGCCTGTTTTCCGATGTGCTGCCCGAATGGTCGCTGGACGACGTGGCCTCGGGGCTGGCTTCCGCTTCGGAAACCGATGTCCTGCGGGCGTTGGAGCTGGCGGAGAATGGCCGGAGCCTTTCGGCGATGGATTTCATGGCCCTGCTGTCGCCTGCCGCCGCACCGCATCTTGAGCGCATGGCCCGTATCGGGCGCGATGTGACCATCAGGCAGTTTGGGCGAGCCATACAGCTGTTCACGCCGCTGTATCTCGCCAACTACTGCACCAACCAGTGCGTGTACTGCGGGTTCAACACCAAGAACCACATCCACCGCTCCATGCTGACGATGGACGAGGTCGAGGCGGAGGGCAGGGTGATCGCCGCGACCGGGCTGCGGAACATCCTCCTCTTGACCGGCGACGCGCCGAAGCTGACCGGGCCGGAGTATATCGCCGAGGCCGCCCGGCGTTTGCGGCCCTATTTCCCGAGCATCGGCGTGGAAGTCTATTCCATGTCCGAGGACGAGTACCGGATGCTGGTGGATGCGGGCGTGGATTCGTTCACCATGTTTCAGGAAACCTACAACGAGGAACTGTATCTGCGCCTGCACCCGGCAGGGCCGAAGCGTGACTACCGTTTCCGCCTCAACGCGCCGGATCGTGCGGCTCGGGCAGGGATGCGCTCGGTCAATGTGGGTGCGCTGCTCGGGCTGGACCAGTGGCAGCGCGACGCCTTTTACACCGGCCTGCACGCGAACTGGATTCAGAAGACGTATCCGGGCGTTGATGTCGCCGTGTCTGCGCCGCGCATGTGCCCGCACGAGGGTTCCTTCAATGACATCCACCCGGCTTCCGAAAGGGATCTGGTGCAGTACATTCAGGCTTTGCGGCTGTATCTGCCTTCTGCCGGAATCACGCTGTCCACACGCGAGCGGCCCTTCCTGCGCGACAGGCTCATCGGACTGGGGATCACCAAGATTTCGGCGGGAGTCTCTACCGCCGTGGGCGGCCATGCCCACGAGCAGCACGACACCGCACAGTTCGAGATTGCCGATGCCCGCGATATGGATCAGATGATCGCCGCCATCGAGAAGCAGGGCTATCAGCCCGTGTGCAAGAGCTGGGAGCCGCTTGATGCGGCCTATGCCTGCGGCAGGTCGGCGTAAGCCCGCAAGAAAGGGGAAGTGCCGTGGAACCTTTTGGCTGGGATGCCGTACTGGAAAGCCACCTTTCGGAAGCGCAGCGCAGCAGGCTGGCTTCCGTGCGGATAGGCATGATCGGGGCCGGAGGGCTGGGGTCCAACTGCGCGGTTTTTCTGGTTCGCAGCGGCATCCGGCGGCTTGCGATTGCGGATCACGATGTGGTGTCCCTGTCCAACCTGAATCGGCAGCATTTTTTCCCTCGGCATCTGGGGATGCCCAAGGTGGAGGCTCTCGGGGAAATGCTCCGCGAGCTGAACCCTGAGGTTGAGCTGCGCCTTGAGCAGAGGCGGCTTGAGGGTGCGGATGCGTCCACGGCCTTTGCTGGCTGTGATGTGGTGGTTGAGGCGGTGGATGATCCGCAGGCCAAGAAAGAGCTTGTCGAGGCTCTGCTGCTGGCAGGGCATCGCGTGGTTTCCGCCTCCGGCATGGCGGGCTGGGGCGGGCCGCCGATGACGGCCCGCAGCTTTGGGAGCCGCCTTGTCGTCGTGGGGGATCATGCCAGCGAGGTAGGCCCCGGCATGCCTCCGCTCGCGCCCCGGGTCGTCATGGCGGCGGCGATGGAAGCCGATGCGGTACTCGAGATGGTTTTGGGAAGGCAGGCAACCCGGCCCTGACGTCGTTTTGCGGCCCGGCTTGTGCGGGCACGTTGTGGGGACAGGACGTTGCCTGTCCCGTTCCGTTTTGAGAGCGGATTGGGAACGGAAAAGCCGTCCCGGGCCATGCAGGTTCGGGACGGCTTTGTCTGTGTTGCGGATTGGGCCAGCTACATGTTTTCGACCTGCTGGATGCCGTCAAGCTTCCAGTTGCCCTCGCCGGAAGCCGGGCGGATGAAGTGCCAGATTTCGCGGACGTCGACGGGCGTTTCCTGAGAGGGATCTTCGCGAAGCAGAACGTTGAAGTAGACCTGCGCGATCTGCTCGTCGCCCACGGTGTCCACGGAGACGAGCGAGGCGTTGACCAGCATGATTTCCGTGTTTCCGGGCGTCTTGTCCTCGGCGGCCTGCTGCTGAAGTTCCTTCATGAAGGCGGGGGTGGAGAACTGTCCGATGTCGGAAAGATCGCGCTTGTCCCACGCCTTGTTCAGGCGGGAGTAGGCGGCTTTCGCGCCACGGAGGAATTCTTCCTCATCGAAGCCGGAAGGCTTCTTCACCTCGTCCTGATACAGGTTTTGCTGTCCGGTGGGAGGCGTGGTCAGGGCGTTCCAGTCGAAGCCGCCGCGGTTCTGCGGTTCCTGCGGCGTTGCGGTACGCTGCTGCATGGGTTCAGGATCAGGGGTGCTGCGGAGGGCATCGAAGCCGCCCGCGTTGGGCTGGCCCGCGCCCTGGGTCGCGGCGCGGCGTCTGCTGCCGAAGAACTTGAATGCAAAGAACAGCAGTGCGGCAATCAGGATGATGTCCAGGAACCCGCCGCCGCTGAATCCGCCGCCGAAAAGCAGCGAACCGAGCAGGCTGCCGGCGAGAAGGCCGCCGAGCATACCTCCCATACCGCCGAAAAGCCCGCGTCCGGCAGGGGAGGCGTTGTTGGCCATTTGCTGCTGCCCCTGACGGTTGGTCTGCTGATTGACGGAGGAAGAGGTAGAGGGCAGCGGTTTCGTGTAGGGCTGGCTCATGGACGGACGTCCGCCGAAGGAACGGCCTCCGCCGATACGGGCGGCGTCAGCTTCGCCGTAGGCGAAAGCCAGCATGACCAGAACCAGTACGGCACTGAGACAGGCATAGAACGATTTGGGCATGATGTGTCCTCTGGATGGTTGGGGCAGGCGTTTCCTGCCGCAGGTTTGGTTGTTTCATTCTATAGGGTAAGGATGAAATCGCTAAAAAGCAAGAGCAACGGGAGATACAATTCTGGCTGTCGCCGGCGATTATCAGAGCCTGCCGAAAGGCTTTTTGCCGTTGCGGAAGCGGACGTTCCCTTGGGAGCGTCCCGTCCGGCAGCTTCAGCCCTTCGGGGTGCCCGCATGGTTATTTTTTGCTTGCAGCCTTGGACATGTCACTGATGTATACCCAGAAGATCGTTTTTGTTTCCAAGGGCTTTTGACGTCCGTCAGGGTCCTGGAGGGGATCGCCGGCCATGCTGGTCGAAAAGGCCCACCAGCCGGGCAGGGGGCAGGTGAAGGTGAAGACGCCCTGGCTGTCCGTTTTGAGCTGCTGGACGTCGCCAAAGGCCGAGATGGATTGCGGAACAAACGGTTTGTCTTCTTTTTTGGGTTTAGACGGCGTTTTCTGCTCTTCCTGTGCCACGGCGTCGGGTGCGACCGGTTCCCCGACCTCGGGCTTGATGGCGGGATCGAGACGGGACACCTCGATGATCGCTCCGGGCATCGGCTTGCCGTCGAACATGGCCTGCCCGCTGAAGGACATGCCCGCGTACAGCCCAAAGGGGCGGCTCAGGGGCACGACTTCAAAGTTCACGTTGTCGGGCTTGTTCCAGCCCTCCGCAGAACCGTAGGCCGGAACCTGCACCTTGGTGATGTACTGGACGAAGGTATCCTGCTCGGGAAACCAGCAGGGCTTGGTCTGCATGATAAGATGGTAGACCCCCGGATGCGGCAGGGCTATTTCCGTCGTCCACGCCCGCGCACCGTAGGCCACGGCCTCCGCGATGACGGAAAGGTGTTCGCTGCGCTCCATGTTTTCGCCGCTGTAGCGCAGAGCGGTGAGAACCTGCGGGCGTTCGATGGGAAAGCCCTGCCCCGTGGCGGGGTTGACCACGGCGACGATGAGGCCGAGCGTCTTCTTTTCCGGGTCGTCGATCATGGGCGTATCGGGCAGGATCAGCCCGAGATCGGCAAAGGCCGGAGTTGTCAGCAGGGCGGCCAGACCGAGGGCCGTCAGGAATTTTCCAAACATGAAACGCCTCCGCGATGTGTATGTGTCAGCTTTTCAGGGAGCGGTTGCTCCAGTCGTACTGGAAATCGTGTCTTTCGTGCGGGGTCCGCGCAATGACGGCTACGTCCACGGCGGCGGCTCCGCCGTGCTGATCGAGCAGGGCACGCGCGGCCCGGCGCAGGGTTGTGCCCGTCGTGCAGGTATCGTCGACCAGCAGAATGCGCTTGCCCCTGACTTCGGGAAGGGACAGGAACGCACCCTTGAGGTTTGCCGCGCGTTCGTCCCTGTTCAGCCCGACCTGATGCCGGGTTGGGTGCTGGCGGAGCAGCAGGCGGGGCAGGAGAGGCGCGCCAAGGGCTTCAGCCAGAGGGCGGGCAAGCTCCTGGCACTGGTTGAACCCGCGCTCCCGAAGGCGCGTGGAGTGCAGGGGAACGGGAACAATGGCATCTGGACGCGGAAGATCCTTGCAGGAGTGGGCGAGGAAACGTCCGAGCAGATGAAGGACGGCAGGGTCCGCCCCGAACTTTCCGCGCAGGAGCAGGCTTTTCAGCGCACCGCCGTAAACGCCGTAAAAACGGAAATGTTCCCACGGGGGCGGCGTGTCGCGGCAGGCTTGGCACAGTTCCACGGGAGAGTCGGGGTGGGCGTGCAGTTCGCCGCACAGGGGGCAATACCCTTTTTTGCGCGGGCGGAGCAACGCCCGGCAGGCGGGGCAGAGCGGTATCTTTGCCGTGGTTTCGTCGCTGGAAGAGGGGGGGAGTTCTCCGCGGCTCAGGGGGGAGAACGGAATGTGGCAGAGGATGCACCGCCGTTCGTCCAGCGAGGTGGCATGGAGAAGATCCCGGAGGGGCTGAAGAAAGCGGAAAGGGCTATTGATCATGGGTGTTTGCTGATGGGTTTGCGGCCTTGGACGCCAGTTCCTGAAGCTGGGCTAGGGTCTGGGGTGTGATATCCGCAGGCGTTTCTACGCCGCGCAGCAGGAGCGGATCGCGGAGTTCGAATCCCAGCGCACCCAGAAAACAGCGCAGAATGAGCAGGTTGGCCTCAAAAAGGCGTTCTCCCCGGGTGCGGGCCGCGCAGATGGCGGCAAAGGCCGGACGCCGGGATGTTGCGGAGGGTGACGGCATGGCCCAGAATCTTTGGGCGCGATCAATGAAGCCCTTGAGCAGGGCGGGCGGGCCGTAGAAATAGACGGGGAGGCACAGGATCAGGGTGTCGGCGCGGTGCAGGCGGCGGAAAAGCCCCGGCACGTCATCCCCGTCGAGAACGCAGTGCCCGGGATGGGTGGTGCAGTGTCCACAGCCGGTGCAGGGGCGGATGGCATGTTCGCGGAGGGTGACGGCATCAAGCGAGGCGCACGGCGAGAGAGCCTGTTCCAGCAGGCCGGCGATGGCATCGGTGCTGCCTCCGGCGTGCGGGCTGCAGGACAGCAGGCAGACCTGCGGGTGTGTATCGGGGGGGTCCGGTTCTGCGCCGGGGGCAAAGGGCGGTTCCATGCGTGTATCCACTGTCGCTTCCGCCAGCTTCCTCTGTATGGAGGAGCGGCGGAGCCTTTCCGGTGGCGGCGTTTCGGGGAAAGCGGAGCGTCGGATATCCGCCGGGGAGATGTTGCGGGCCGGTCAACGGGGCAAAGCCTGCTCCAGCCGGGAAGGGCCGGAGCAGGCGGTCTGTTTTAGTCGCTGAACACCCATTCGAGGATGGCTTTCTGGGCATGGAGGCGGTTTTCCGCTTCGTCCCAGACGATAGAGGCTTCGCTTTCGATGACCTCGTCGGTGACTTCCTCGCCGCGGTGGGCGGGGAGGCAGTGCAGGAACTTCGCGCCGGGAGCGGCAAGGCTCATCAGCTCGCTGTCCACGCAGAAGCCCTTGAAGGCTTCCTCACGCTTCTTCTGCTCGTCTTCCTGCCCCATGGAGGCCCAGACGTCGGCATAGATGTAGTTTGCTCCGTCCACGGCGATCCTGGGATCGTGCGTCAGGAAAATCTTGGCTCCGGACTGGAGCGCGAGGGAAAGCAGCTGCTGGTCAGGTTCGTAGCCGGGGGCGATGGCCATATTGAGCTGGAAGGGGAAGTACATGGCGGCTTCAATCCAGGAGTTCGCCATGTTGTTGCCGTCGCCCACCCACGTTACGGTCACCTTGGAAAAGTCGGGGGTACGTTCGTAGATGGTCAGCAGGTCGGCCATGACCTGGCAGGGGTGGCCTTCGTCGGTCAGGGCGTTGACCACCGGGATGGAGCCGAATTCGGCGAGTTCGTCCAGCTTGACCTGTCCGAAGGTACGCACGATCATGCAGTCCACATACCGGGAGAGGACGCGGGCGGTATCGCGCAGCGGTTCGGAGCGTCCCAGCTGGCTTTCGGCGGGCGTCATGAAAATGGTGGTTCCGCCGAGCTGGCGGACAGCCACGTCAAAGGAGACGCGCGTGCGGGTGGATGCCTTTTCGAAAATGAGTGCAGCCACCTTGCCGTCCATGCAGTGACCGCGATAATGGGTGTCTTTCATTTCCTTGGCACGGCGGATGATTTCCCAGGCCCCGCTGTGTCCGAGGTCGCGGATTTTCATGAAATGCTTTGGCATGGTGTTCTCCTGTGTGGACGCGTTGGAAAAATGGGGACATTCCGCAGCCGGTGTCCGGCGGCACGGCCCTGTTTTTGTAGAATCATTCGAATGAAAAGTAAAGGATGGCCGGGACTGTGCGGAAAAGCCGATCCAGAAGGATTCTGGGCAAGGCCAGCCGTGTTTTGCCGGGCTGCGTCCGGGAGGGAACATGCGGATAGCCATGCTTGAACGGGGGGCGGTTCCTGCGGCTGCGGAGGTCATCCGCCATGCGTTCGCGACGGTGGCGGAACAGTACGGGCTGACGGAGGAAAATTGCCCCACGAACGGGGCCTTTCTTTCCGATGCGGTGTTGTTCCGCGATGTTGATGACGGCGTGATCCTGTTTGGGGCGTTTGACGGGGAAACGCTCTGCGGGGTTGTCGGGCTTCGCAGGAAGGGGGGTGCGCTGTTTCATCTGGAGAAGCTGGCCGTGGACCCGTGGAGCCGCCGCCGGGGGTGCGGAGGCGCGCTGCTGCGCCGGGCTGTGGAGGCGGTTCGGCAGGCGGGGGGCGGTACGGTTTCCATCGGGGTCATGTACGAGAACCGGGAGCTGGTGCGCTGGTACGAGCGGCACGGCTTTGTCCGCACGGAAATCAGGAAGTTTGCCTACCTGCCCTTTGTGGTCTGTTTTATGGAGTGCCGGTGCGCTCCGGAGGCTGTTCAACTGCTCAGCTCAGGCGATTGACCGCCTCCCAAAGCGGACGTACAAGGTTCCCATGAAAACGCAATTTCCCGGTTCCTCCTGCCATAGGGAGCGATCCGCCGTCTCCCTGCGGACGGTCATCATCGCCGTGGGCGCGGCCCAGTTCATGCTGCCGTTCATGCTTGCGGGGGTTGGCCCGCTGCTGCCCGCCATCGGGCAGGATCTGAACGCCAGCGCGATGCAGCTCAGCCTCATCAATGCGGCGTATACGCTGTCGCTGGCCATCTTCCATCTGGTGGCGGGACGAGTGGGGGACATGGTCGGACGCAGGCGGCTGTTTCTCAGCGGCCTGTCCCTGTTCATGCTCATGTCGGCCTTGCTGCCTTTTGTGACCAACATCTGGCTGTTTCTGCTGTGCCGCTTTGTGCAGGCCACGGGAACCGCAGTCATGAATACCTGCGCGTTGGCCATTCTTGCAAGCTGTTCTCCACCGGAGCAGATGGGCAAGGTGCTCGGCCTGACATCCATCGGGGTGTACAGCGGGCTGTCGCTCGGGCCGGGGCTGGCGGGGCTTCTCGGCACGGCCCTGGGCTGGCAGTTTTTGTTTTTCAGCGTCGTGCCCATCGGGATCATCGCGTGGCTCCTGATGTACTGCAACGTGCGTCAGGACTGGAAGGACGCCCCGGACGATCCTTTCGACTGGAAGGGGAGCCTCAGCTACACGCTGGGCGTCAGCCTGCTCTCGGTCGGGGCGATCTGGGTGCTGTCCGGTGCATGGGCCGTTGGCCTGCTGGTGTTGGGGTTCCTGTTCGTCGGGGTTTTCCTGTGGTCGGAACGCCGCTCCCCGCACCCCATTCTGGATATCGATTTCCTTGTGCACAACAAGGCCTTTGCCCTGAGCACGCTTGCCGCATTCATCAACTACAGCTCCATTTTCGGAGTGGCCTTCTACTTCAGCCTCTATCTTCAGGGGGTGCACGGGCTGACGCTGCTGGAAACCGGGATGCTGCTTTCCGTCCAGCCGCTGGTGCAGGTTTTCATCTCGCCGCTTGGCGGGAGGATGGCGGATCGGCACGGCGCGGACGTCATTGCGACGATCGGCATCGCCGTCTGCGGCATCGGGCTGCTGCTGGCCTCCGGGCTGGACGGAGAGTCCTCCCTGTGGGTGGTCACCGTGATCCAGCTGGTGATAGGTTCGGGCATTGCGCTGTTTGCTTCGCCCAATACCAGCGCGATCATGACCAGCGTGGACGCGGCCCACATGGGGCAGGCTTCCGGTCTGGTCGGCACGGCCCGCACGCTCGGCACCCTGACGAGCATGGTCATCATCTCCCTGACCATGCACGCCTATCTGGGGGACAGCCAGCTCGACGCCACCAATATTCCTGATTTTCTTACCGCCATGCACATCAATTTCACCCTGTTCGGGGTGCTGAACCTGCTTGGCATCTTTTGTTCGCTCGGAAGGATGGGAAAGCATGCCAGGCGCATCCCGCACTGGCTGCGTCCCTCCAGCTACAAGCACCACCATTAAGACAGGTTGGACATGACAAAAAAGCTTCTTCTGGATTGCGGCAGCGGCGGCAGAGCCTCCCAGCGTCTCATCAACGAACTGTTCCTTGAACAGTTTGACAACCCTATCCTGCGGACGCTGGACGATGCGGCCCGGCTGGAACTTTCCGGCCCCGTAGCCATGAGCACGGACGGCTACACCGTGACCCCGCTGTTTTTTCCTGGCGGGAACATCGGCACGCTGGCGGTGCACGGCACGGTCAACGATGTCTCCATGCTCGGCGCGCGGCCCAAATACCTGACCTGCGGGTTCATCCTTGAGGAAGGGCTGGATCTCGGCCTGCTCCGCAAGGTGGTGGAAAGCATGGCGGAGGCCGCCCGCAACGCCGGGGTGCTCATCGTTTCCGGGGATACCAAGGTCGTGCCGCGCGGAGCCTGCGACAAGCTCTTCATCACCACGGCGGGCGTCGGGGAAATCCTTGCCGAACCCGCCCCCTCCGGCAGCCGCGCAACGCCGGGAGACGCCATTCTGGTCAGCGGTGCCGTAGGCGACCACGGGCTGGCGGTGCTCGGGCAGCGCGACAGCCTGTCGTTTATTCAGGGCGTGGAAAGCGACAGCGCGGCCCTCAACCGGATGGTGGAACGGCTGATGCTTGAGGTCGGCGATATCCATGTCCTGCGCGATCCCACCCGCGGCGGGCTGGCCACCACGCTGAACGAGATCGCCGGACAGTCCGGGGTGGTCTGCTCCATTGAGGAAGCCGCGATCCCGATCCACGACGCCGTGCGGTCCGGCTGCGACGTGCTCGGGCTGGACCCGCTCTATCTGGCGAATGAGGGAAAGCTCCTGTGTTTTGTGCCGGAGGAAAAGGCCGAAGCCGCCCTTGCCGTGCTCCGTTCCGAACCGCAGGGCCGCGAGGCCGCCCGCATCGGAACCGTACAGGCCGCGCAGGCTCCGGCCCGGCCCGGTCAGGTGGTGCTCCGCACGCCCATCGGCGGGAGCCGTCTGCTGTCCATGCTCGAAGGGGATCAGCTTCCGCGGATCTGCTAGGCTGTCGGGGCGGGCGTATCGGGCCTTGCCGTTCCCTTCGGAGGAGCGTCTCTCGATGCGTGCAAGGCTCGAAGCCGCCGAGGGGCATGGCTCCTTGCGGAGGCCGCCCGTTGGGCCGGTTGCCCGAACCCCCTCGCAAAGGATTCTGCAAGGCCCGCTGTTGGGCCGGTCTGATGCCGTGACCGCCCCCGCAGGGCCTTGGGCAGGGCTTTCCTGCCGCAGAAAACAGGCTCTGTTGATTTGCCAATCGGTGCGGCATGTCTTATTAGGTTATGAATGCGGCGGACGCCGTATATCCTCTTTCCCGGGAGTTTTCATGATAGGGTTCCTCGTACGCAAGATTTTCGGTAGTAAAAACGATAGATTTCTGAGAAAGCTCAGGCCGATGGTGGCGAAGATCAACGCGCTTGAGCCGGAAATGCAGGCCCTTGCGGACGAAGAACTGCCGCAGCGTCTGTCCGTTTATAAAGATTTGGTGCAGAGCGGCGAGAAAAGCGTCGACGACGTGCTGCCCGAAGTGTTCGCGCTGGTTCGTGAAGCCAGTACCCGTGTACTCGGGATGCGCCATTACGATGTGCAGCTCCTCGGTGCGATGGCCCTCCACAAGGGCAAGATTGCCGAAATGAAAACCGGCGAAGGCAAGACCCTTGTCGCGACGCTGGCAGTCATCCTCAATGCGCTGGAAGGCAAGGGTGTCCACGTCGTTACGGTCAACGATTACCTCGCCAAGCGTGACGCCGAATGGATGGGCCAGCTGTATACCTTCCTCGGGCTGTCCGTGGGGGTCATCGTCGCCGGGCTGAGCGACGAGCAGCGCAAGGAAGCCTACGGCGCAGACATCACCTACGGTACGAACAACGAGTTCGGGTTTGACTATCTGCGCGACAACATGAAGTTTTACGCGGAACAGCTCGTGCAGCGCGGGCATCACTACGCCATCGTCGACGAAGTGGACTCTATCCTCATCGACGAAGCCCGAACCCCGCTCATCATTTCCGGCGCGTCAGACGAATCCACCGACCTCTACCAGCGCGTGGACGAGGTGGTCTGTCAGCTTGAGGCGGAAAGGCATTACACCGTGGACGAAAAGGGCAAGACGGCCTCGCTCACGGATGAAGGCGTCCAGCGCGTTGAAGAACTGCTCGGTATCGAGAACCTGTACGATACCGCCAACATCACGGCACAGCACCATGTGCTGCAATCCCTCAAGGCGCACACCGTGTTCCGCCGCGATGTGGATTATATCGTGAAGGACGGGCAGGTCGTCATCGTCGACGAATTTACGGGGCGTCTCATGGCGGGCCGCCGTTTCAGCGACGGGCTGCATCAGGCTCTTGAAGCGAAGGAACATGTTACCGTCGCCGCAGAGAACCAGACGCTCGCGAGCATTACCTTCCAGAACTATTTCCGCATGTACGACAAGCTGTCGGGCATGACCGGCACGGCGGATACCGAAGCTGTGGAATTCGCCCAGATCTACGGTCTGGAAGTGTCCACCATTCCTTCCAACCGCCCGATGGTCCGCAAGGACATGCCGGACCTCATCTACCGTACCCGCCGCGAGAAGATGCTGGCGATCGTGCAGTCCATCAAGGAGCTGCACACCACGGGGCAGCCGGTGCTGGTAGGTACGATTTCCATTGAAACGTCCGAACTCATCTCGCAGCTTCTGACCCGCGAAGGCGTGCCGCACAGCGTATTGAATGCCAAGCATCACGCGCAGGAGGCGGAAATCGTCGCTCAGGCCGGTCAGGTCGGCAAGGTGACCATCGCCACCAACATGGCGGGCCGCGGTACGGACATCAAGCTTGGCGAAGGTGTCATCGAGCTTGGGGGCCTGCATATCCTCGGCACGGAACGCCATGAAAGCCGCCGTATCGACAACCAGCTGCGCGGACGTTCCGGACGTCAGGGCGACCCCGGCTCTTCGCGTTTCTACCTTTCGCTGGAAGACGACCTGATGCGCCTGTTCGGTTCGGACCGCCTGTCCGGGCTGATGCAGAAGCTCGGGATGCAGGAAGGCGAGCCTATCGAGAACGCCATGGTTTCCCGCGCCATCGAAAATGCCCAGAAGCGCGTGGAAGGCCATCATTTTGAAATCCGCAAGACGCTGCTGGATTACGACAACGTGATGAACCAGCAGCGTACCGTTATTTACAGCCTCCGCCGGGATCTCATGCGCGAGCCGGATCTGGAACCCATTCTGAACGAGTACCTGTCCGATCTGCTTGACGACATGTATGCCGGTCTGGAGGTTTCCAAGGCGGCCCATGATCCGGAAGAGGAATTGCCCGTCCGTGCCCGGCTTGTTGATGTGATGAACATCGACCGCGTGCTGCCCGCCGAGGCCCCCCTGCCGACCCGTGACGAGGCGCAGGAGCTGGTTCTGTCCATTCTGGCCCAGCTGCGGGAAGAATCCGGCCCGCTGTACGCCGACCTGCTGCGCTATTTCTTGCTGGAAGAGCTGGATCGCTGCTGGAAGGAGCACCTCCGCAACATGGACTTCCTGCGCGACGGCATCGGGCTGCGCGGCTATGGCCAGCGCGATCCCAAGCTGGAGTACAAGCGCGAGGGCTTCAACATGTTCCAGGAACTGCTGGTGCACATCCGGGAAGGTGCTTTCCGCGCCCTGACCCGTGTACGCGTGGAGCAGCGTCCGCAGGAAGAGGAAAGCGTGGAAGCCGCACCCGAGCCGGAACCGATGTTCCAGCACAAGGAGCAGCCGCAGCAGCTTTCCTATTCCAACGAACTGGATGATGCGGCTGGCGGCACAGCGCAGGCCAAGGCCGAGAACAAGCCCGGACGCAACGACCCCTGCCCCTGCGGCAGCGGCAAGAAGTACAAGAAGTGCTGCGGCGCAAATGAACAGTAGATTATCTTGTGATTATTGAAGAATACGCATGTTGGGGAGGGGAAGGGGAACCTTTCTGACTCCCCGAAACCTCTCCCTTTCCCCTCCCATGACGCTGTTTATCGGGTCCCTGTCGGCGGTTTGGGGTGGAGCAGCGGGGGACGCTGCGAAGCTTCTGTTTGGTTGCATGAATACGGACGGCGTTTCAAAGAAGTTCTGCTCCGGGGAGTGCTGCTGATATGAAAACTGCCTCCTGCGCGTGGTTGCGGGAGGCAGTTTTTTTATAGGGAGCACCCCTTTGGGAGCATCGGAAGCAGGGCAGACGGCTGCCGCTCCCGCCCGCCTCTCCTCAGGCGGGGCCGGGGGGAAAGATTCCCCCGGTGGGGCACGGGGCAACGCCCCGATATCCCCTCAACGTACTTGTCTGTAACATGAAGGTGATGTGATGCAAAAACGTCTGATACTGTGGGTATTGTCGATGTGGTCTTTGTCCGGGGCGGCGTTTGCGGCTCCGGCGATGGATATCGTGCTTTATCCGTCCGGCGCGCAGGTGCGGGCGGAGGAAACCCTTCCGGTGAAGGACGGCGAGGTGTCCTTTGTGCTGCCTTCCGGCGCGAGCGTGGAATCCCTGATGATCGCGCTGGACAAGGGAACAGTGGCAGGCCGCCGGACCGAAGCCGTGGCTGTGGAGGACAATGCGGCGGTTTCGGCCTTGCGGGGCAAGCTGGCGGAGTCCAGAGGCAAGGCCGCGGCTCTGGAAGGCGAAGTGGCGGCGGTGAAAGCGCGGATAGCCCTCTGGAGCCGGGGCGTGCAGCCGCAAGGCTCGTCGCTTGCCGAGCTGGAAAAGCTGGATGCCGCCATGCCGGAGCGTTTGAAGGCCCTCTATGTGCAGGCTGCCGCGTTGGAGCCGCAGGTGGTGAAGGCTCGGGAAGAGGTTGCCCGTCTGGAGCGGGCTTTGGCGGAATATGGCGTTTCCATGAACGGGATCCGGGTGACCGCGCAGGTGGGCGAGGCATCGGGCAAGGTGCGGGTGCGCTATGTGTACAGCCTGTCCGGGTGCGGCTGGTCGCCGGTCTACCGGCTTGATGCGGAGCCGGAGGAAGGGCTGGTGCATTTTGCCCAGCAGGCGGAAATCCGGCAGTCCACAGGACAGGACTGGAAAGATGTGCGCCTCACGCTGGCCTCGGGCAATCCCGGAGGGCTGGAACCCGAGGAGCTTCCTGTCTGGCGGATGCACAGGCGTGAGGTTCAGGCCCGGAACATGATGGCGGCAATGCCCGCCGGAGAGGCTGCCGATGCTTCTCCCATGATGATGAAGGCGGCCTCGCCGATTGCCGCCATGCAGGAAATGGAAACTTTCGCCATCTGGGAGCTGGGAACACGGACTGTCCCTGCCGGAACCCCCGTGCTGCTGGAACTGTCGCAAGGCCAGTGGAATGCCTCGTTTATCCGTCTGGCGCGTCCGGGATACGGGGAAAAAGCCGTGTGGCTGATGGCGGAAGCCACCCTTCCAGCCGCAGTGGACTGGCCTCTGGGCCGGGCGCAGTATCTGGTGGATGGCCTGCCCGTGGGATCGGGGACGTTCGCGCTTTCGGGCAGCCAAAAGGAACTGTTCTTTGGGCAGGATTCCCGCGTGCTGGTCGAGATGAAGCAGAAGAGCCGTCAGAGCGGCAGCAGCGGGTTCGTAGGCAAGAAGCAGACCCGGGTGTGGGAATGGACGCTGGAAATCGCCAACAACCATACCCGGCCCGTCGCCGTGCGTGTGGAAGATCCCGAGCCGCAAAGCGGGGACGAGCGCATCGAGGTCAAGCTTTCCGCCAGGCCGGCCCCGGTCGTTAAGGACCATGTCGTCACATGGAATCTGGATGTTCCCACACTCGGGAAGAGCGTCATAGACTACACGGTCGAGGCGTCGGCTCCTGAAGACATGCCGATTGCGGACGGAAGATAGCGCACCTTGTTCACGGTGTCGGCGGGAGGTTTCCCGTCCACAACAAAAGGCTGCCGGAGCGTTTGGTTCTCCGACAGCCTTTTATCATGGAAGCGGGTTTTATTCTGCCTTGAAGGTGATGCTGCGGATGGCTTCAAGGGTCTGGTGGACGACGGAAGCCATATCCGCCTCGTCAATGGTCGCACCGGCGGCGTTGAGGTGTCCGCCGCCTCCGAAGAGAGCCGCGACGGAGCGGACATCGTCGCTGCCGGAAGAGCGGAGGCTCAGTTTGCAGCGGTTGCCGGGGTCCTGACGGATCAGAACCGCCACCCGCACGCCCTTGATGCGGCGCATCTGTTCGGCAAAGCCTTCCAGATCCTCACGCACGGCCCCGAAAGATCCAATTTCTTCGGTGGTGACGGGGCAGACGGCTACCAGACCGTCACATTCCAGCTTGAGGGTCTGCATGAGCTTTCCCCAGAGCCTGATTTTGGGCATGGACCACTGGTTGTCAAGCTTTTCCCGCATGGCAGCGGCATCCAGCCCGTTGGCGACAAGCCGCGATGCCAGCGTGAAGACGGCGGCACTGGTGTTGCCGTGCGTGAACGAGCCTGTGTCCGAAACCAGCGACAGGTAGATGCACTGGGCCAGCTCCCCGGTGAGCGGTACCCCGGCGGCGTCGGCAATGGCGGCGACCATCTGGCCCGTGGCGGCCATGCCCGGTTCAACCCAGTTGGCAAGCGAGGCAAACATGGGGTTGCCGAGGTGGTGGTCGATGTTGACGGAAGGGTATTCGGGGAAGGACGCGAGCAAGTCCTTGCCCATGCGCCACGCGTCCCCGCAGTCCAGCACGATGATCAGGCCGGGCTTGAAGGGAATGGCCGCCGGTTTGCTGACCAGCTTGCCGGGCAGGGAAACCCACTCCAGATAGTCGGGAATGCCCGTCGCGTTGTAGAGCACAAAGCGTTTCCCCAGAGCCTTGACCAGATAGCCCATGGCTCCTGTTGCGCCGATGGCGTCTCCGTCCGGGCTTCCGTGCGCCACAATAACAATGTTGTCAAACTGTTGGATAATAGCCGCCATTTCCTCGGCAGGCTGGATGATATGGCCTGATTGCATGTCTTGTTCGTGCACTGTCTCAATCCCCATTGATAAATTCCAGATCGCTGTAAACCATTTCTTCGGGACACACGGCCTCCATCATGGCGAGGCACTTGTCCATGCGCGATTGCAGGTGCTGTTCGCTGTTGCTGAGCGAGATGACCATCAGCCGCAGGCGGGTCAATGCGTCTTCCGTGCCGTACTCGGCGATGGCGACATTGAACGTATTGCGGACCTTCTGCTTGAGGCTGTTGGCGACGCGGCGTTTGCCCTTCAGGGAATCGTTGCCGTGCAGATGGTATTCGACGGTGAGAACTGCAATGACCATACTCATATCCGTGCGTGAATTTGTTGTCTGTTTGGAATACTGGAACCGCGCAGAAACGCAAGAGGGCATGCCGCCCAAGCAGCGCGGGAACCTGCGCGGAGGTCTTTCACCCCTCGCCCGGTGTTGATCCGCATGGCGCACCGTATCCAGAGGCCGGGTGCGGGCCTGCCGCTGGGCAAGCCGGGGCAGGGCGGCCCTTCTTGAAGGGTACACCGGGGGAGAAAGGCCCGTCAATCCGCTTGCGCCACGGGCTGCGCCGCCTCGGGAATGGAAAAAGGCGGGAAAACGTTTCTGGAAAGAACGCTGTCCCGCCTTTGATCATGTCTCTGGGATAAGGCTACAGGGTCGCGGCCTCTTCAACCATCTCGAAGGCTTCGATAACGTCGCCCATCTTGATGTCGTTGAAGTTTTCAAGGCCGATACCGCATTCAAAGCCCTTGAGGACTTCGCGGACGTCATCCTTGATGCGGCGCAGCGAAGACACCTTGCCGTTGTGCACGACAACGCCGTCGCGGAGCAGGCGGATGCTGGCATTGCGGTTGATCTTGCCGTCGATGACCAGACAACCGGCAATGACACCGACCTTGGGCACGGAGAAGGTCTGACGAACTTCGGCCTGCCCGAGGTAGACTTCGCGGCTGACCGGAGCCAGAAGGCCGGCCATTGCGCTCTTGATTTCGTCCACAAGCTTGTAAATGATGTCGTAGAAACGGATATCCACGCTTTCGTGTTCCGCCATTTCCTTGACCTTCGCCGTGGGACGCACGTTGAAGCCGATGATGATGGCGTCGGAAGCCGAAGCCAGCAGAATGTCGGATTCCGTGATCGCGCCGGTTCCGCCGTGGATGATGTTGATGCGGACCTTTTCCGTGCTCTGCTTGTTGAGGGCATCGATGATGGCCTCAAGGGAACCCTGCACGTCGGACTTGACCACAAGGTTGAGCACGAGTGCTTCCTGATCGTCCGCCTTGCGGGACAGGAAGGTTTCAAGGGTCACACGGGACTGCTTGGCAAGCTCGCGTTCGCGCAGCTTGACGGCCCGGGTTTCCGCGATGCGGCGGGCCAGCTTGTCGTCCTCAAGGCAGATGAATTCTTCACCGGCTTCGGGAACGCCTTCAAAGCCCTGCACTTCCACGGGGATGGACGGCCCGGCGTCCTTCACCTTGCGGCCCTGATCGTTGAACATGGCACGCACGCGGCCGCTGAACACGCCGCAGACGAAGGTATCGCCCTGATGGAGGGTGCCTTCCTGAATGAGCACGGTCGCCACGGGGCCGCGGCCCTTGTCGAGCTTGGCTTCCACGATGTGCCCGCGGGCGGGCTTGTCCGGGTTGGCCTTAAGCTCAAGGATGTCGGCCTGAAGAGCCAGCATTTCGAGCATTTCGTCGAGACCGTCACGGGTCTTGGCGGACACTTTGCAAACCACGGTTTCTCCGCCCCATTCTTCGGGCACGAGGCCGAGGGAGGCGAGTTCCTGGAGCACGCGGTCAGGGTTGGCCGTGGGCTTGTCCATCTTGTTGACGGCGACGAGAATCGGCACGCCGGCAGCGCGGGAGTGGTTCACGGCTTCGCGGGTCTGTTCCATAACGCCGTCGTCGGCGGCAACCACGAGCACCACGAGGTCGGTGACCTGGGCACCACGGGCACGCATGGCGGTGAACGCCTCGTGGCCGGGGGTGTCGAGGAACACGATTTCGCCGCGCTTCGTCTTGACGTGATAGGCACCGATATGCTGCGTGATGCCGCCGGCTTCGCCGCTGGTCACATTGGTCTTGCGGATGGCGTCAAGCAGCGAGGTCTTGCCGTGGTCAACGTGGCCCATGATGGTCACGACCGGGGGACGCCGCTTCAGTTCTTCGGGCGTATCCTCGGTACGGTGCTCGGCCAAGTATTCCTCTTCGGCAAAGCCCACCTTTTCCACTTCATAACCGAATTCGGCAGCGACGACAGAGGCCGTGTCGATGTCCAGAGCCTTGTTGATGGTCGCCATGATGCCGAGATTGAACAGCACCTTGATGATTTCATTGGACTTCAGGCCCATCTGGTGAGCCATATCCGCAACGCGGATGGCTTCTTCCACACGGATCTTGCGCTTGGCGGCCTTGAGGGGCTGCGTAGCCTGAGGCGTGGGCCGTCCGCCCTTGGGACGACGGCGTGCGCCTCTGCGCGGCACATCATCCATATCGTCGTCGCGGCGACGCCCCATCGTGTTGTCCTGGAAATCATTTCCTCGGCGGCTCTTGGTGTTGCGCTTTTTCTTGCTCTGGCCTTCACCGGGCGGAGGCGTTCCGGGCGTTGCGCCGAATCCGCCGGGAGCTCCACCGGGAGCACCGCCGGGACGCTGGCCCTGATAACCGCCGGGACGTCCGCCGGGAGCACCGCCGGGACGCTGGCCCTGATAGCCGCCGGGACGTCCGCCGCGGTTGTCGTCGCGACCGGAATCTCGGTTGTCCCGGGTGTCGCGTCCGTCACGGGCATCACGTCCGGCAGGAGCCGCCGCCTGCTGGGCGCGGGCGGCTACGACGGCTGCGGGATCGGGACGGGAGATGACCCGAACCTGCGGGGTGGCCGGTTCCTGCGGGCGGCGCGGCCTGCGGCGATCGCGTCCGTCCTCTTCACCATCGGCGGAAGCGGCGGTACGGTTGCCTTCGGAAACGGGCGGCAGGAGCGAGGGCGCGGAAGATCCTTCAGGCCGTGCGGAGGCAGCGGGCTGCACCTTGCGGGGCTTTTCGGCTTCTTCGGCCTTCTTTTGCGAAGCCTTGGCAGCCTCTTCGGCGGCCTTGGCGGCAGCTTCTTCAGCGGCCCTGGCTGCGGCTTCGGCGGCGGCCTTGGCAGCGGCTTCGGCAGCGGCCTTGGCTGCGGCTTCTTCAGCGGCCTTGGCGGCAGCGATATCCTGAGGACGGCTGATCACTTTGGCGACCGGAGCGGCTTCGCGCAGGC
>CAZIFC010000011.1:0-57366 GCA_964538355.1 uncultured Lawsonia sp.
GTGGACAGCTGCATTCAGGACGAGGCCCCGAGCAACGACCTGCCGTATTATGCCGCCATCCGCGATATCGTCTCGTCGCGCTGGGTGCAGGATCTCTACCTCGTGCGGCACGGTGAAACGGAATACAACCGGGAAGGGCGGCTCGGCGGCGATCCCGCGCTGACGGCCAAAGGGCTTGAACAGGCCGAGAAGCTCGCCGCGCATTTCGAGGGTGTGGATCTTCCGTACGTCTTTACGTCTACAAAGCACCGCTCGGCGGAGACGGCGGCCCCCCTGCTGCGTTCGCGCCCGAATGCCGTGACGATGGCCCTGAGCGAATTTGACGAAATCAATGCCGGCATCTGCGAAGGGATGCGCTATTCCGATGTGCGCGACGGGATGCCGCTGGAATATGAGGCCCGCGCCCACAACAAATACGGATACATTTATCCCAACGGCGAAAGCTACGCGATGCTCAAGGAGCGGGTGGCCAGGGGCCTGCGGCGCGCCTTGTTTCTGGCGGGAGAGGGGACGCTCATGATCGTGGGGCATCAGGCCATCAACCGGACGCTTCTGTCCCTGTTCCTGTTCCAGCGTCCCAATGACGTGCCCTATACCTATATCCCGCAGAACCAGTATTACCACATCACCATCACGCAGCGGCGCAAGCTGTTCGAGATGATCCGCTACGCCTAGGCGGGCAAGGCGATTCCGCAGGCAGAAGGCGGGCGGGACGCCTTGAGGGGATGAAGGATTGGGCAGTGGGGGCTTCGTTCCTTCTGGTGATGGAGAAGAGGGAACCAAGCAGGCGGATATCATTTGACAAGCTGGAGAGATTCGCGTATAGCTTCTCTCTCCTAGAGAGTCGGGCGGCGGTGACGCCGCCAACCCCGCCAGGTTCGAAAGAAAGCAACGGTAACGGTTGTTCATCGGGTGTCCGACTCTCAAAAAGCGCAAGCCTTCGGGTTTGCGCTTTTCGTTTTTCCCATCGGTAACATACGAAAACAGGTGCGCTTTCCCCCGCCTCATCCTGTGACGGGAGGAATGTGCAGCACCTGTTGATTCAACGGCAGCGAAGACCCCCGCTGCCGTTTTCTGATCCATAAGCAAAACCGCTATGCTACGACAGTCAGGCGCACGGGCTTGCGCGGCGGGATGCGGGTATAGCTGACGGTGGGGTAGCCGAGCATCAGGCCGGCGCAGAACTTGCGGCCTTCGGGAAGCGGGAGGCCGAGATCAACCCCGTTGGCGGCAGCGGCAATTACAAAGCCGCTCCAGCATGTTCCCACGCCGTAGCTGTGCAGGGCCAGCTCCAGATAGCTGACCGCTGCGGTACAGTCGAGGGCGTTCCACGGCGTGGCGGCGTCGCCGTGGGCGAGGATGAGGGAAGGGGCACCCCGGAGGATGGGATCTTTCCCGGCATAAAAGGCATCCGCCACATGGCTGTAGATTCCCGAGTGCGTCCGCATCCAGTCCGCGACCCGTGTGCCGAGATCGTGGAGCCGCTCGCGCCCTTCCACAAGGGTCCACTCGACCTGCTGGCAGTTGGAGGCTGTGGGTGCGTACCGCGCCTCTTCCAGAGCCTTCAGCAGAAGCTCGCGGGCGACGGGTTCTTCCCGGTAGGCGCGGATGGAGCGGCGGCTCTTGAAGAGCATGTCGCGCTGAAGCTCGGAAAGGGGGGCCTCCTCGACGAGGGGGAGAGCCGCGGGGGACTCGTGGTTGAGCGTGAGCGCGGCCTTGGGGCAGACGGCGACGCAGTGCCCGCAGCGGATGCAGCGGGTCATCGCACTCTGGAGAATATTGACGGAACCGTTGGGGCGTCTGCCCAGAATGCGCTGGGGACAGACGCTGACGCACCGCCCACACCGGATACAGTGGTTCTGATCGAGTTCAAGCGTGTTCATGGCAACTCCTTGAAAAACTGGATGCCTGTCGGCAGATACAGTGTTCTAGACCGTTTTTTGCGCTGCGCCCCCGCCTCGTTGCGAGGGGCTGCGGGTGGCCTCGCAGGGCACTGTCAGGCGATGCCTCCGAGCCTTGCGGCATCGAGAGCAACGCACCGTTTCCCCGGTGGGGTTCGGGCAACGCCCTGCATTTCCAGCGGTCAGCCTTGTTCCCCGAGCTTGCGCCGGGTGCGGCGTTCCTCGGTCAGAAACGTTCCGGTCACGGAATTGGGGTCGGCCATGATGGCCTCCGGGGTTCCCGCGGCAACGATGCGCCCGCCGTTTTCCCCTCCGCCGGGGCCGAGGTCGATCACATAGTCCGAGGCGAGGATAACGTCCGTATTGTGTTCGATGACCACGACCGTCGCCCCAAGATCCACCAGATGATGCAGCACGGTAACAAGTTTGCCCACCTCGTGCATGTGCAGTCCGGTCGTCGGCTCGTCAAGGATGTACATGGTTCCGGGCAGCGAGCGTTTGCCGAGTTCGCGCGAGATCTTGATGCGCTGCGCCTCGCCGCCGGAGAGCGTGGTGGCGGGCTGCCCCAGCCGGATGTAGCCGAGGCCCACATCTTCCAGCACGGCAAGCCGACGCTCCAGAACGGGGTAGCTGGAGAAGAGCTGCCGGGCCTCGCGGACGGGCATGTCCAGCACTTCCGAGATGTTCAGCCCGCGGTAGCGCACTTCGAGGGTTTCGTGGTTGTAGCGTTTGCCCCTGCACACGTCGCAGGTGACGTAAACATCAGGCAGAAAATGCATTTCCACGCGAATCTGCCCGTCGCCGCCGCATGCTTCGCAGCGTCCGCCCTTCACGTTGAAGCTGAAACGCCCCGGCTGGTAGCCGCGCTTCCTGGCGTCCGGGGTCATGGCGAAGATGTTGCGGATTTCATCGAAGATCTTCGTATATGTCGCCGGGTTGGAGCGTGGCGTGCGCCCAATGGGGGTCTGGTCGATGGAGACGATGCGCTCGATGGCCTCCACCCCCTCGATGCCCCGGATGCTGCCCGGCTGGTCGACCCGGATGCCCTGCGCCAGTGCAAGATGCTTGTAGAGCGTATCGACCACGAGCGAGCTTTTGCCGGAGCCTGAAACTCCGGTCACGCAGGTCAGCGTGCCGAGCGGGATGGGGCAGTCGATGGCCTTCAGGTTGTTGGTCGTGACCCCGCGCAGGGTCAGCCAGCCTTTGGGCTCGCGCCGTTCGTCCGGGATGGGCACGGAAAGATCCCCGCGCATGTACTTGGCGGTCAGGGTTTCCGAGCCGCGGATCAGTTCCTTGAAGGAGCCGTGAAACACCATGTCCCCGCCGTGCGCCCCCGAGCCGGGGCCAAGCTCGATGATGTCGTCGGCCTCGCGGATGGTGGCCTCGTCGTGCTCAACCACCAGCACGGTGTTTCCGCGTCCCTGAAGGCTGCGGAGCGTGGCGATGAGGCGTTCGTTGTCGCGGGGGTGCAGGCCGATGGACGGCTCGTCCAGAACGTAGGTCACGCCGACCAGCCCGGAGCCGAGCTGCGAGGCAAGGCGGATACGCTGCGCTTCGCCGCCGGAGAGCGTGGTCATGGTCCGGCCCAGCGAAATATAGTCCAGCCCCACGTTGGTCATGAACGACAGCCGGTGGTGCAGCTCCTTGAGCAGCGGCTCGGCGACAAGGGCGTGGCGTCCGTCGAAGGTGCGTTCGCCAAGCCAGCGCAGGGCGCGTTCCACGGGCATGGAGCAGAACTGATGGATAGTGAGATCGTCCACCCGCACCGCCAGCGATTCGGGGCGCAGGCGTGCGCCGTGGCAGGCGGGGCAGTCCATGCTCTGGAGGTAGCGGGAGAGCAGGTCGCGCCACATGTCGCCGTATTGCATGCCGCGTTCGAGCAGCGGGATGACGCCGGGCCACGCCTCCGTGTCGAGGCGGTACGGCCCGTCGTGGGCCTTGACCGGGGCGGGCGCGCTGTCGTCGTATTCCGGGGATTCGAGGGCTACCGATCCGCCGAGGCGGTTGCGGCGCAGGCCGCTTTTGCTTGCTTTTTGGGCGGAGCCTTCCTCGCCGTAGAAGAGGGCGTGCAGGGCCTGTTCCGAATAGTCGGAGAGCGGCGTGGACAGCGTGAAGCCCTGCCGTTTGCCGAGGGCTTCAAGGGCGGCCTCGTAGCGGGCGAAGGTCTTCGGGTTGGCCCACGGCAGAATGGCTCTGGTGTTCAGCGAGAGGCCCCGGTTCGGCGCGATGAGCATCGGCTCAAAATATTCCACCGTGCCCAGCCCGGCACAGCGGGGACAGGCTCCCTGCGGGCTGTTGAAGGAAAACAGCTGCGGGCTTGGCGCGGGCAGGCTGAGCTTGCAGGCCGGGCAGACGGATTCCGTGGCATGAAGCGTGTCGCTCCCCCTGTCCGGCTCATTGACGATGATGCGCCCTTCGCCATAGCGCAGGGCCAGTTCGACCGAGTCCGCCAGCCGCCCCCGGATGCCTTCCTTGATGACCAGCCGGTCCACCACAAGGTCGATGGTGTGCTTTTTGTTCTTGTCGAGCGCGGGGAGGTCTTCCATGCCGTAAAGCTGGCCGTTCACGCGCACGCGCACAAAGCCGTCGGCCTTGAGCTTCTTGAAGCGGTCAAGGTGCGTTCCCTTTTGCAGCTCCACCAGCGGAGCCAGCAGGATGACCCTGGTCCCCTCGGGGAGCGCGAGAATGTCACCGATGATTTCGTCGGCGGAGCGGGCCTCGATGGGGCGTCCGCACTGGGGGCAGTACATTTTCCCGAGCCGAGCGAAGAAGACGCGCAGGAAGTCGTAGACTTCGGTGACGGTGCCAACCGTGGAGCGGGGGTTGCGCCCGGTGGTCTGCTGTTCCAGCGAGATGGCGGGGGAAAGCCCTTCGATCTTGTCCACCGCGGGCTTGTCCATCTGCGGGAGGAACTGGCGGGCGTAGGCGGAGAGCGACTCGACATAACGGCGTTGCCCTTCCGCATAAACGATGTCGAACGCGAGGGTGGATTTGCCCGATCCTGAGGGGCCGCATACGACGACAAGCTGGTCCCGGGGAATGTCGAGCGTGAGGTTTTTGAGGTTGTGCTGTCGTGCGCCCTCGATATGAATGGAGGAGTGGCTCATATATTCCTTGAAAAGTCTGTCCAGACCGGGGTGTCTTGGAGGTGAAGGCCGGATGCGGCGGCTTTCCCCGGACGGGCCGGAGCTTGGCTGCGGGGAAAGCGTCAGATTCCGGAAAAAGAGACCGAAGCGGCGCACAGCCCCACCACAATCAGCAGCGACGGCAGCATGTTCGAGAGAGAAATCCTGGTGATTTCCAGCATGTTGAGGCCGATGCCGATGATGAGCGTGCCGCCGACGGCGGTCAGTTCGTTCATGGCCGCAGGAGCGAGCCAGCTTTGCAGGCTTCCCGCGAGCAGCGTGAGCGACCCCTGATAGATAAGTACGGACACGGCGGAGAACAAGACCCCCAGCCCGTAGGCGGAAGCCATTGCCAGAGCCGCGAAACTGTCGATGACGGCCTTTGAGAACACCACTGACCGATCGCCGCGCAAGCCTTCGTCAAACGAGCCTACAATCGCCATCGCGCCGATGCAGAACAGGACGGAAGCGTTGACCATGCCGTCGGTAAACAGCGGGTTGGAGGACTTGAGCCGGGCCTTCAGCCAGTCGCCGAGCCGGATGAGCCACGATTCGATGCCGAGCAGTTCGCCGACGACCGCGCCGATGGCGATGCTGAAAATGACGATAATCGGGTTTTGGGTGAGCAGGGCCATCTTGAAGCCGATGACCAGCACGCACAGCCCCAGCCCCTGAAAGACGATGGTGCGGACCCGCTCCGGCAGCCGCGCCCCGAACACCAGCCCCACGAAACCGCCCAGTGCGATGCCCGCCGCGTTGACGAGTGCTCCGACAGGGATCATGCCTGCTCCCCGTAGCGTTCCAGCCATGCGGCGATTTCCTTTCTTGCCAGTGCGAGGAAGTCGGGGAACACGGCCTGCACCTTGTCGGAAAGCCCGATGTTCCACGTCAGGTAGTCTTCCGGTTCCACGCCCAGCACCACGAGTTCGGATTTGCTCCTGAACAGCTTCTCCGCCATACGCAGCGAGTCGATGAGGTCGATGTCATGGATGGAAAGCCGCTGCTTGTCGTCCTTGATGAGTGCGTCCTCGGTAAGGCGGTAGATCGTGCCCGGTTCGCCGCCGCAGTGCACGACATCCAGCACCAGCAGGTGCGAGTAGCCCTTGAAGCTGTAGAAGATATCCTGCGTGAACGTACCGCCCTCACGGATTGTTACCTGCGCGGGCCAGTTTTCTTTCATGAGTTCCTGAGAGGCGAATACGCCTACCCCGTCGTCCGTGAGCAGCAAGTTTCCGATTCCGAGCACAAGCAGTTTGTTGGTCATGGCGTTCCTTTAAGGAGAGGAGGGGATTGGAGCATGTCGGGGAAGGGAGGGAAAACCCCATCCCTCTCTTTCCAAAGACGTTTGTGTTTATCGAATCCCTGATTGGAGATGCTGCGGTGTATCGGATGTCCCCGGCGGGGCGGAGGCAGTCCCTTCCTGTTCCGCGTGGGGGCGGTGCGGCGGGAAGAGAGGGCGAGGGTGGCGAGGTACAACGCAACCGCTCCGTTTTCTCAGCAAAGGGAAAAATCTTCAAGCCCGCAGTGGGCAAAGAACCACCATGCCGCAAAGAATACGAAGCCGCCCGAACCAACGTTCAGGCGGCTTCTCGGTTTGGGCGCGGCCCCGCATGAAAAGGAGCCGGGAACCGCCGCCCGCATACAAACGTATACGCTACAACTTCTTCATGTCCGCATACCACGCGCTGGCCTGCTCAAGGAGCTTGGTGGCGCGGCTGGCAAGGGCGTGCGGATCGCGGATGTAGCCGTCGAGCAGCAGGGTGGAATCGAACAGGTTCTGGATCATTTCCGACAGCTGGGGATCATCGGGGTTGGCGCGGGAGATCTTCAGCATGGTGCGGAGCAGCGGGTGATCCCGGTTCAGCTCAAACACCTTCTGGGGGATCGAGTCGTCCTTCTGCATGACGCGCATGAGGCGTTCCATGGAGGAGGTCACGCCGCCGTCGGGGGAGACGAGGCAGGCCGGGCTGTCCGCCAGACGGTGGGAAACGCGGACATCCTTGATCTGGTCGCCGAGCACCTTGCGGACGGTTTCCAGCAGCTTGTCGAAATCGTTCAGCTCGTCGCCGGAAAGCGGAGCGGCCTTGGGGGTTTCGTCCGTATCCGCGAAGGAGTCGAGCAGTGCGCTGTCCGCATGTTCCACGGCCTTGAAGGTGTAGTCCTTGTAGGTGCCGAGGGTTTCAAGGGCAAATTCGTCCACCGGCTCAAACAGATACAGCACTTCCAGACCCTTGCGGCGGAAAACCTCGCTGTGCGGGTTGACCTTGGCGGCCTCGCGGCTCGGCGCGGCGACATACCAGATTTCCTTCTGGCTTTCGCGGGCGCGGGAGATGTAGTCGTCGAGCGAGGTCAGGCCGTCCGCGTCGTCCATTGCGGAAGAGTTGAAGCGCAGCAGCGGCGTGATGCGGTCGCGGTTCACGAAGTCGCTGTAGCCGAGCTTGAACACCTTGCCGTGCAGCTTCCAGAAGGCGTTGTACTTGTCCTGATCGTCTCTGGCGATTTTTTCGAGGTGGCTGATGGTCTGCTTGCTGATGGTCTGGGCGATTTTCCGCAGGACGATGTTTTCCTGAAGCGTTTCGCGGGAGATGTTCAGCGGCAGGTCCTCGGTATCGACCACGCCGCGGAGGAAGGCGAGGTAGTCGGGGATCAGCTCCTTGTTTTCGCGCTGGATGAGCACGCGGCGGGCGTAGAGATCAAGCCCCCAGTGTTCGCGGTAGGTTCCGAAATAATCCTGGGTGATGTCCGGGATGAACAGCAGCGCGTTGAACTGCACGGGCGCGTCCACGGACAGGTGCAGCACGTCCAGCGGCGGCTTCTGGTCGTAGGTCAGGAACTTGTAGAACTCGTCGTACTGTTCCTTTTTGATGGAGAACTTGGGTTCGCGCCACAGGGCGGAGGTGGTGTTCACGCGTTCGCCATCCACGAGGATCGGGAAGGGAATGAAGCTCGAATGCGTGCGGATGATGCCCTCGATGCGGTATTTTTCCAGAAATTCCTTGTCGGAGTCCTTGATGAAGGCCCGGATGGTCGTACCCCGCTTGATCTCTTCCTGATCGGGGGCTTCCTCGATGGTGAAGGTTCCGGTCCCGTCGGAGGTCCAGCGGTAGGCCGGGGCCTCCCCGATGGCGGAACGCGAGGTTACTTCAACCTTGTCCGCGACCATGAACACGGAATAGAAGCCGATGCCGAAGCGTCCGATGATGTTGGAGGCGTCACCGGTTTCTTCGCCTTCGCCGGAGGCATGTTCCTTCAGGAAGGCCTCCGAACCGGAGTGGGCGATGGTTCCGAGGTTTTCGATCATCTCGTCGCGGGTCATGCCGATGCCGGTGTCGGTGATGGTCAGGCAGTTCTGCACCTTGTCCGAGGCGATGGTGATTTCCAGCGGAAGATCGGCGTCGCGGACAGCCTCGTTCTGGCTGCGGCTCTGGAGAAAGCGCAGCTTGTCCAGCGCGTCAGAAGCGTTGGAGATCAGCTCCCGGAGAAAGATCTCTCTATTGGAATAGAGGGAATGGGTAAGGATATTCAGAACCTTGCGGGTTTCGGCACGAAATTCATGATTGGTCTGCTCAGACATGGGGAATCCTCCTGACAAAATCTTGGCCGGGACAGCCCGGCAATCCAGCAGAAAGGATAATTCCCGCTCTCCAATCGTCAAGAGGTTGCGGGCGCAGGACAAAAAGCAAAGGGGCGGGGATGGTTTCCCCGCCCCGAAAGACGTTATCTGGACGGCGTGCCCGAGAGCGGCTTGTCCTGGTATTGCCCGGTAAGTGTCCGCAGGAAACCCACGATGAGCGCGTTGTCTTCCTCGTCGATGCTGATGCCGGCGAGGTAGGTTCCCATGACGTCCACGGCCCTCGAAAGTGTCTGGGCCGTGCCGTCGTGCAGGTAGGGCGCGGTCAGCTCCACATTGCGGAGGCTCGGAACCTTGAAGCGGCGCAGATCCTCATGGTCGCCGGTGACGGACTTGTAGCCCTCGTCTCTTGCCATCGGATTTCCCCGGTCTGCGAAGTAGTCTTTCTTGAGATCCATGTATTCGAGCGACTGCCCGCCTACAGCCAGCCCCGCATGGCAGCTCGTGCAGCGGTATGCCTTGAAACGCTGATAGCCTTTCAGCTCGTCGGCGGTCAGGGCATCGTCCCGGCCCTTGAGCCACTGGTCGAAGCGGCTGTCCGGGGTAATCAGCGTATTGCCGTATTCGGCAAGGGCGAGGGTAACGTTTTTCTGGGTCCAGGCGTCGCTGTTGAAGGCTTCCTTGTATTCCCGGGTCAGGGACTCGTCGAGGCGCAGCTTGGCGAGGATGAGATCCCACCCCTTGCTGCCCATCATGGTGGGATCGATGGGGGCCAGTTCTGCCGCCTCGCGGAAGTCGGCGGCGCGCCCGCTCCAGTACTGCCGGAAGTTGAGGACGGCGTTGAAGACGGTAGGCGTGTTGAGTCCGCTGGTCAGGTCATACACGCCCTGTTCGATCATCTTGCCGTCGGTTCCGGCTTTGGCGAAATCGTGGCAGCTCGCGCAGGACATGCTCCCGTCACCGGAAAGGCGCACGTCGCGGAACAGCTTTTGCCCGAGGGCCGCCTTTTTCGCGTCTACGGAGAGCGCGGCGGGAAGGGGGCGGAGCGGTTCGTCACGGCGTTCCGGGACGGCAAGGCCGTTGTCGTAATGGGTGCGGCGCGTTTCGTGAATCCAGTTGAGCATCAGCTCTTTTTCTTTGGGAGTCAGCTTCGAGGACTTGTGGACGATGGCAAACTTCGCCGGGGGCATTGTCTCGTAGGTTGTGACCCACTCCATTTTGGCGAGGGAGCTTTCGTTGACCGGGTTGTTCTTGGCGGCTCCTTCAAGCTCGTGCCCCAGATCGAACGAGCGGGGGGCGGCGGCATAGTCCTTCGCAATGGCCGCCTTCACGCCGGGGATGCTGGCGTAGAAGGGAAGATCCATGTTGCGGGTGTGGCAGGGCATGCATTTGTCGAGGACGATGCGGGACACCTTGTTGAACTTGGCAAGGGAGGGATATCCCTGCGGCGTTTCGGAAACGCTCTGCGCGGTTCCCGCTCCAAGGGCAGCCGCCGACAGTAAAGCCGCTGCGAACACGATGGACTTCTTCATGATTCCTTATCCTTTTCCTGAAATGCGGTGAGCCAAACGGAACCTTTTCGGCCTGATCCCGTTTGAAAATGGGGCCTTCACATGACCTGTCCGCCGCCTTGCCGGAACGGGGATTCAGGCGGCGGTCTGGCAGGGAGAACGGCAGGCACTGTGCCTCCTGCCGTGAGGAAGGCGGAGGGATACAGCGTTGCCCGTATTCGATGATGAACGTCTCCGGGATGCAATGCCTGCATGGGTTGCCCATTGCAGAATCTTCCGGCAGGCTTTTCCCGGGAAGGACATAAAAGAACACACGCGGGGAAGCAACTTCTCTGGCTGGAAAGGTTGCTTCCCCGAATGTTGTCTGCGGACAGCTCATATGATGCAAAAAAGCGGAAAGGCTCCGCCCGGAGTTGGAACTACGCCATTGGACGATGGTTTGTAAAGCCTGTTCCGCCAAAAACCCGGAGCGTCTCCGGCAACTCACGGGTTTCTTTCAAGAAAGACGGAGCCATCCGGCCTTGCCGTCCGGGACAGAAAAAGCCGGAAGCGTCCCGCAAAAGAACGCTTCCGGCTGCTCCATGCGGAAGGATCAGTTCGAGGCCTGAGCCTTGAGTGCTTCGGTCTGGGAGTGGGTGACGAGGCCGTCCACCAGTTCCTGGATTTCGCCTTCCAGCACCTTGCCGAGGCTGTACAGGGTCAGGTTGATGCGGTGGTCGGTCACGCGGCCCTGCGGGAAATTGTAGGTACGGATACGCTCGGAGCGGTCGCCGGTTCCCACCTGCGCGCGCCGCTGGTCGGCAAGGGCGGCATTCTGCTCGTCCTGCTTCAGCTGGAGCAGGCGGGAGCAGAGGATTTTGAGGCCCTTGGCCTTGTTCTTGTGCTGGGACTTTTCGTCCTGGCAGCAGACCACAAGGCCGGTGGGAATATGGGTGACGCGGACGGCGGAGTCCGTGGTGTTGACGCTCTGTCCGCCGGGGCCGGAAGAGCGGTAGACGTCGAAGCGCAGATCTTCCGGCTTGAGGTCGATATCCACTTCCTCGGCTTCGGGCATGATGGCGACCGTGGCGGCGGACGTATGGATGCGTCCCTGCGATTCGGTGGCGGGCACGCGCTGCACGCGGTGGGTTCCGGATTCGAACTTGAGGCGGCTGTACACCTTGTCGCCGGAGATGAGCGCGATGACTTCTTTGTAGCCGCCGTTATCCGACTCGCTCTGGCTCATGATTTCGACTTTCCAGCCCATCTTTTCGGCGTACCGGCAGTACATGCGGAAGAGATCGCCGCCAAAGAGCGCGGCTTCTTCGCCGCCCGTTCCGGCGCGGATTTCCAGAATGATGTTCTTTTCGTCCAGCGGGTCGGTGGGCAGGAGCAGGATCTTCAGCTCCTGTTCCAGCTGGGGGAGCTTTTCCTCGATGGCCTTGATTTCTTCGTGGGCCATTTCGCGGATGTCGGCATCGGCATCGTTGAGCAGCTCCTGGTTGTCGTCAAGGTTCTGTTTCAGCTCACGGTACTGGCGGAAGATTTCCACCACGGGCTTGAGGTCGGAATGGGCCTTGGTCAGCTTACGGTAGCGTTCCTGATCGTTGAAAATAGCGGGATCGGCGAGTTCCTGTTCAAGATCCAGGAATTTGCGTTCGAGGCTTTCGAGTTTGGCAAACATCAATGACTCCGGTTGCAGGTAGAGGGCGTCTCAAGACGCGGAGGGTGCTGCCCGACGGCGGCGGCAAGAGCCGCTACCGCGACTTCGACCTGGTCCCTTTCCGGTTCCCGTGTGGTCAGAAGCTGGAGAAACATGCCCGGTGCGCGGAGAATCCGTCCCCAGCACCCGTTGCCGAGCCGAGCGGCGTAACGGATGAGCTCGTAGGAGAGCGCGCTGATGGGAATCATGAGCAGCAGCTTGAAAACGAGCGTGACGAGATGTTTGGCTACGGCGTTTTCCGGCGTCCAGGCAAGAAGGAGCAGCGGAACGAGAATCGTGTGCAGCAGAATGGCGATGGACATGACGAACAGCAGGAACGTTGTGCCGCAGCGCGGATGCAGGCGGCTGAACCGGATGGCCGAGTCGGGCGTCACCGTGTCCCCGGATTCGTAGGCATGGATCGTCTTGTGTTCGGCTCCGTGGTAACAGAAGACCCGCCGGATGTCCGGCATGAAGGAAATGCCCACGATATAGCCGACAAAAATCAGAAATTTGAACAGGCCGTCCCAGACATGGAACGAGACGCCCTCAACGCCGCCGCCGATGCCTATCCAGTTCATGGCGATGGAAAGCAGGTGCGGCACGACGACGAACAGGCCGATGGCAAAGCCGAGCGACACGATAAGCGTCAGGACAAGCTGCCAGTCCTTGAGTTCCTCGCCAGTGCCTTCGGTGCTGCGCTCGGCGGAAAGGTTGAGGGCCTTGATGCCGTTGACGAGGGTTTCCACCAGGGTGGGAAATCCGCGGACAAACGGCTTTTTGAGCCACGGCCTGCGCGTAAGGCTGAACCAGGGGCGGGTTTCGACGCTGACGTTGCCGTCCGGCGTGCGGACGGCCAGCGCGTAGACATCCCCGTTTCGCATCATGACGCCTTCCATCACGGCCTGCCCGCCGACGAGCGGCGCGGGAGCGAGAAAGGGCAGAAGACGCCCGAGGCACGCCGGGAAGCGTTTCCCGGAACGGGCGGAAGAAACGGACATGGCGGCCGGACGACCGGTGCGCGTAGGCATGAAGACCTCGGAATGTCGCTCCTGATCCTCCGTTGTTCCCCGACGCCGCTCCCGACGGTTTGATATGCGGATTATGGGGAAAGACGAGGCAAGGAGATGGAACTCGAAGGCCTCCCGGAGGCAGGCCATCCGGGAGGCAAAAAAGGCTGCGCAGGAAATCGGCGCGTTACTTGTTGAGATTGGCGTACTTTTTGCGGAAGCGGTCGATACGGCCAGCCGTGTCGAGGAAACGCTGCTTGCCGGTGAAGAACGGATGGCAAGCGGAGCAGATTTCTACATGCACGGTTTCTCCTTTGGTGGAGAGCAGGTCTACCTGATTGCCGCAGGCGCAGACGATCTTGGCCTTGTACACTTTGGGATGGATTTTGTCTTTCATGGTCAGGCTCCTATAAAGTCGGGACTCAGCTATATATACCCTGAGTTGCCGTTTGGCAAGGGATTCTTGCCCGCACACGGGTTTTCGGAGGGCTGGGGCAGCGGGCCGGGGATTTTTTTCCGCCTCCGCCATTTTTTTTCGTGCGGAAGCCGGCATTTATGTATAATGTTTGATGAAGTTTTATTTTTAAGTTATTTCAATGTGTTGCGTAACAGTGTGGAGCGGTTCCCCTTTCCGCTTCGGCGCGGAAGATATTTTTTGCAATAAAAATAAGGGAGGATAGCGCACAATATCCCGGTGACAACAGGAAAAACAAAGGGTAAAGACGTGCGCTGGTACATTCTACTATTCAGGTAAGGAGTCTTTTATGACCAAAGCAGATCTTGTCGACAAAATCCATGCCAAGGCCGGTCTCGGCACCAAGGCTGCAACCGAGCAGTTCCTCGACGCGGCCATCAGCGTACTGTCCGAAACCATCGCCAGCGGCGAACAGGTTTCCTTTACCGGGTTCGGCAGCTTCAAGGTCGTTGAACGCAGCGCACGCAAGGGCCGTAATCCCCGCACCGGCGAAGAATGCCTTATCCCCGCATCCCGCGTCGTGAAATTCACCCCCGGCAAGGCTCTGAAAGAAGCCGTAAAATAGTGTGAGCAAGCAGGGCTTCCCTTTCGGGAACAGCATCCCGGAAAGACAGGCCCCGTAGTACGGATCCCGCAGAACGAACTGCGGGATTTTTGTATGGAAAAAGGGAGGGACGGGGCTGCCGTTCCTCCCTGAATGTTACGGGAACCCCGCGGTTGCCCTGGCGGGGAGATGCCCCTGCTTTCTACAGCAGGCTGCCGATGATTTCCCCGAACTCGCGGCAGCCCACGGTGCGGGCACCTTCCATCTGGGCGGCGAGATCTTCGGTGACGGCGCGGCGTTCGATGGCGACGTTCACGGCGTTATAGATGCGATCAGCGGCTTCCTTCCAGCCGATGTGTTCCAGCATGAGCGCGCCGCTGAGGATGAGGCTGCCGGGATTGGCGCGGTCGAGTCCGGCCAGCTTGGGGGCCGTTCCGTGGGTGGCCTCAAAGAAGGCGAGCTTTTCCGACATGTTCACGCCGGGAGCGAGGCCAAGGCCGCCCACCTGCGCGGCGAGCGCGTCGGAAATGTAGTCGCCATTGAGGTTCGGGGTCGCCAGCACGCTGTACTGTTCCGGGCGGATAAGGGCTTCCTGGAACATGGCGTCGGCAATGCGATCCTTGATGACCAGCTTCCCGGGGGCGGAGGCGGCTTCGGATTCGATGACGGTACGGTCGCCGAACTCGTCTCTGGCGACGTCATACCCGTGCTGGCGGAACGCGCCTTCGGTGAATTTCATGATGTTGCCCTTGTGCACGAGGGTCACGCTGGGCAGGTTCTGGGCCAGCGCGTGGCGGATGGCGGCGCGGGCAAGCCGCTTGGAGCCGTTTTCGGTCATGGGCTTGATGCCTACGGCGGCGGTGGCGTCCACGTTGGCTCCCAGCTCGTCATGCAGGAAGGCGATGAGCTTCTGCGCTTCGGGGGTTCCGGCCTTGTATTCGATGCCCGCGTACACGTCTTCGGTATTTTCCCGGAACACGATCATGTTGACGCGCTCGGGATGCTTGACCGGAGACTCGATGCCGTTGAAGTAGCGGATGGGGCGGATGCAGGCGTACAGATCAAGGGTCTGGCGCAGGGTGACGTTGAGGCTGCGGAAGCCGGTGCCCACGGGAGTGCCGAGAGGCCCCTTGATGGCAAGCTCCGCACCGCGCAGGGCCGCCAGCGTGTCGTCGGGGAGAAGGGTTCCGGTTTCCTTGAGAGCCTTTTCGCCCGCGAGCAGCTCTTTCCATTCAAAGCCGCGTTCGTCGCCGTAGCTCAGGCGGATGGCCTCATCAAGGACGGGACGGGCACTTTTCCATACGTCGGGGCCAATGCCGTCACCTTCGATCCAGTAAACAGTCTTGCGCATGGGAAACTCCAGAAAATGATTGGGGTGGCTCAAGGCCACGGTTGAGGAGCCGCCTGCCTTGGCGTGAGAAGGAAACCTACTCGCCTGAAGCCGGGTTGTCAAAAAGACTACAGTTGTCGGCAAGTTTGCGGTGCGGCGCGGGAAGGGGAAACGCGCTGATGTCCTGCGGGGCAATCCACTGGCAGGCGGTGGCTTCGGCCAGTGTTTGCGGCACGGGGGAGCTTTTGGCGTGCCCTGCCAGCGCAAGCAGGTAGCAGCGGAGGGTAATCCGGTAGGTTGTGTAGTTGTGCCGGATGGTATCCAGCGGGCGGACGATGCTGACCCGGAATCCCGTTTCCTCGCGCCACTCGCGGACAACGGCCTGTTCCGGCGTTTCGCCGGGCTCCACGCAGCCGCCGGGAAACTCCCACAGCCCGCCCCAGACATCCGACTCCCTGCGCCGCTGGATGAAGACCCTGCCTTCATGGAGCAGGACCCCGCATACGACGTCCAGCTGGGTGATGGAAGCCTTTTTGCCGGGTACGGGACGTTCGTTCTGGATGCCGAGGCGTCGGCCTTCGCACGCTTCCGCCAGCGGGCAGCGGGAGCAGTCCGGCTTTTTGCGGCAGACCAGGGCTCCAAGCTCCATCAGTCCCTGATTGAAGTTCCGGGCCTCCCCCTGCGGGATGAGGGCCTGTGCCAGTTCCCGGATGCGGCTTTTGGCAGGCTCTTCCTTCACGGGGGTGTCGATGTCGAAAACACGGGAGAGCACGCGTTCCACATTGCCGTCCACGCAGGGCACTTCCTCGTTGTAGGCGGTGCTGGCGATGGCCCCGGCGGTGTACGGGCCAACCCCCGGCAGATCGAGGATGTCGGCGTATCGTCTTGGAAACACGCCGCCGTGCCGTTCCATGATCACGCGGGCGGCGGCCTGAATGTTTCGGGCGCGGCGGTAATAGCCGAGGCCTTCCCACGCCTTCAGCAGGTCTTCTTCGGGGGCGGCGGCAACGGACGCCACGTCCGGGAAGCGTTCCATCCAGCGCAGAAAATACTGAACGCCGCGATCCATTTGCGTCTGCTGCATCATGACTTCGGCGATCCATGTCCGGTAGGGTGTATAGTCGGCCCGCCACGGCAGGGGGCGGCGGTTTGCCGCAAACCAGTGGAGGATGTTTTTTTGAAAAAGCGCAAGGCGTTGCGGAGTATTCATAGGGATAGTGCGGGGTTGATGTTTGGCGGAGGAGGGGACGCAAGGGGCGTTCCGTCCGGGAGAAAGGCGGGGAAAGCCGGATGGGTTTCCCTGCGACTGGGAATCATTCCTCTCAGGAGAAATAGCCCGAAACCGGGCGGCTGTCACGGGGCGGCGCGTCTTGCTTCCGTTCTTCTTTTCAGGCATAATCATCCGATTATTTTTCTAAGGAGAGTATCATGGCCAATCCTACCGTGCTTCTGGAAACCACTTCCGGCGATATCCTGATCGAGCTGTATGCCGACAAGGCTCCCGCCACCGTGGAGAATTTCCTCAAATATGTGAACGAAGGCTTCTACGCCAACACCATTTTCCACCGCGTGATCAAGGGCTTCATGATTCAGGGCGGCGGCATGAACATGAAGATGGAAGAAAAGGCTACCCACGCCCCCATCCAGAATGAAGCCGCCAACGGCCTGCGCAACGAACGCGGAACCATCGCCATGGCCCGCACCAGTGCCCCGCACAGCGCGACCGCCCAGTTCTTCATCAACACCGTGAACAACGACTTCCTGAACTTCTCCTCCCCCGACATGAGCGGCTTCGGCTACTGCGTGTTCGGCAAGGTCATTGAAGGCATGGAAACCGTCGACAAGATTGAAAAGGAAAAGACCACCTCGCGCGGCATCCACTCCGACGTGCCCGTCTCTTCCGTGCTCATCACCAACGCCAGCGTTTTTGAATAAGCCTTTCCTCCGGTAGGCGGATTCCTTTTCCCGCCTCACCCTTGCCGAATCCTTTTTTCTCTTCTTACCCCAAAGACACAAGTCTCAGGAGGGAGAGAGGAGGGGTTTGGGGAGGGGAGGGCAGCCCTTCTTCCGAAGGGTTCCCTTCCCCTCCCCCGACTCTTTCTCCCACTCTCTTCTGTCAGGATATATTCATTATGACGCGCAAGCCTGAGATCCTCGCCCCGGCGGGCGACACGCAATCGTTTCTCGCAGCGATGGCCGCTGGAGCCGACGCCGTTTACCTCGGCCTGAAACATTTTTCCGCCCGTATGCAGGCGGACAACTTCGGTTCCGCCGAACTCTCCCGCATGGTGGAGCTTGCCAACGAGAACGACAGGCGCATTTATGTGGCTTTCAACACGATGGTCAAGCCCGACGACGTGCCCGCGGCGGGCCGCCTCATTGCCCGCCTTGCCCGCGACGTGAAGCCGCACGGCCTGATCATTCAGGACCCGGGCCTGCTTCCTCTGGCCCGGCAGGCCGGATATGAAGGCGGTCTGTTCCTGTCCACACTCGCCAACCTGACCCATCCGGCGTCGTTGCTGGCTGCGAAGCAGCTTGGCGCGGATCGCGTCATTCTGCCCCGCGAGCTGTCCATCGACGAAATCAGGCAGATTGCCGCCGCCTGTCCCGAGGGGCTTGATCTTGAGCTGTTCATCCACGGCGCGCTGTGCTGGTGCGTTTCGGGCCGCTGCTACTGGTCGAGCTACATGGGCGGCAAGAGCGGCCTGCGCGGACGCTGTGTGCAGCCCTGCCGCCGCATGTACAAGCAGCGCAACCATTCCGGGCGGTTCTTCTCCTGCCTCGATCTTTCGCTGGACGTGCTCGCTAAGACGCTGACGGACATCCCGCACCTCAATTGTTGGAAGATCGAAGGCCGCAAGAAAGGCCCGCACTACGTTTTTCATGTGGTCACGGCCTACAAGATGCTGCGCGACAACCCCGATGATCCGCAGGCCCGCAAGGATGCTGAAAAGATCCTTGAAATGGCTCTGGGCCGTCCCTCGACCCGCGCCCGTTTTCTGCCGCAGCGCAGCGTCGAGCCGACCTCGCCGGACAGCCAGACCAGTTCGGGACGCCTTGTCGGGAAGATCCAGACCGACGCCGAGGGCCGCCCGTTCTTCAAGCCCCATATCGAGCTGATTTCCTACGACTATCTGCGCGTGGGCTACGAAGATGAAACGTGGCACTCCACCTTGCCCGTGACCCGCCGCACCCCCAAGGCCGGAACCTTCACGCTGCGCCTGCCGCGCCACAAGACGCCCAAGGCCGGGACGCCGGTGTTCCTCATTGACCGCCGCGAACCGGAGCTGATGCGTCTGATCGACGAGTGGAAGCGGAAGCTGGAACGTTGCAGGGGGCAGGAATCCGCAGCCGTGGACTTCACGCCCCGGATGCCCAGGCCGGTACACCCGCGCCGCCGCCCCGACATGGTGCTCCGCGCCTCCCTGCCGTATGGCTCCGAGACGCGCCGCAGCCGCAATTCGGTCATCGGGCTGTGGCTTTCGCCGAAGTCCGTGCGCGAGGTTTCCCGCACGGTGGCCCCGAATATGGCGTGGTGGCTTCCGCCGGTCATCTGGCCTGACGAAGAGGCCCTGTGGCAGCGCATCATCAGGGAAGCCCTGCGTAACGGAGCCAAGCACTTTGTCTGCAACGCGCCGTGGCAGTCGGCCTTCTTCAAGGATCGCGAGGTGGATCTGGTCGCCGGGCCGTTCTGCAACGCCGCCAACGTCTTCACGCTGGAGAGCTTTGCCAGACTGGGCTTTTCCGCAGCCTTCGTCAGCCCCGAGCTGACCAGGGAAGATTTCTTTGCCTTGCCGAAAGTCAGCCCGCTGCCGCTGGGCATGGTGCTTTCCGGGTTCTGGCCTATGGGCATTGCACGGCATGATCCGCCCGGGATCAAGCAGAACGAGCTGTTCCAGAGTCCCAAGGGCGAAGGGTTCTGGACCCGTCGCTACGGAGAGAACACATGGATTTACCCGGCGTGGCCGCTGGATATTTCCGCACATCGTCCCGAGCTTGAGGCCGCCGGGTATTCCTTCTTTGCCCGCATGGAGGAAAACCCGCCGAAGTCCGTGCCTGAGGCTACGCGCCCCGGCCTGTTCAACTGGGAAGGCGATTTGCTGTAGGGAATCGGGGAAATGATTGGGGAAGGGAGAGGGAACCTTTCTGAAGAAAGGCTTCCCTCTCCCTTCCCCAAACCCCAACCCTCTCCCTCCCAAGACGTTTATAAACGGGGTGAATGGCGGGCAGGGGGGCCGCTTCCTTTTTCCCTGAACCGAAGTTCCCCGGTTGCGCGCTGCTGTTTTGGGAAAAAAGCGTGCCGTATGAGAAAGCCAGGATAGGTGTACTATGCTGGCTTTTGGTTTTTGAAGTTCGGGAGCTGTTGGGGCGCGGGGCGGATTCCGGGTGCGAGGTGTCCTTCACTGGAGGGGAAAGGGGCGGATATGCGCGCACGGACAGCCCGGCAAGAGGGATTGTATAAAGACGAATGTCTTTCCTCTCTACACCAGACCCCTGCGGGCGGCGACAAGCTCGGCAACGATGGAAACGGCGATCTCTTCGGGTGTCTCCGCGCCGATTTCCAGCCCGATGGGGCTGTGTACGCGGGAAAAATCGGTTTCGGGAAAGCCTTCCGAGCGCAAGAAGCCGTAAATGCCGTCACGCTTGCGCTTGCTGCCGATCATCCCGACATAGTGGGCGGTGGTCCGCATGGCCTGCCCGAGGCATTCGCGGTCATAGCTGTGGCCGCGCGTGGCGATGACGATATAGTGCTCCGGCCCTATGCCGCAGGTTTCGGCGAAATCTTTGAATTCCGGCAGCACATGCACGGCGCGGGCAAAGGGGAAGCGTTCGGGAGAGGCGAACTCCGGGCGGTCGTCAATGGCGATGACCTCGAAACCGACCTCGCGGGCCAGCTTCCCGGTGGCGAGCGAGACATGCCCTCCGCCGCACAGCACCACAACGCCCTGATGCATCAGCGGTTCGACATAGACGCGCTTGCCGTCAAGCTCGATGCAGGCCGCGCTGTTGCTCCTGACCTGTGCGAGAACCTGCGCGGGAAGGGCTGCCGCATCCATATGGAACGTGCGCTCCGGGGCGGCGGGGTTGCTGATGTCAACCAGCCATACGCCGAAGGCCGCCCGGCTGCGGCAGGAATCCGCCATCTGGAAAAGAGGCAGCTGGGCGGGCGTGATCCGCTCTACAAGAATGTCCACCACGCCGCCGCAAATCAGATCCGCATCGGGTGCAACGCCCGTCATGTCAAAGCGCATCAGCCGGGAAGGGCTGCCTTTGCGTACGGGCAGGCAGGCGGCGAGCACATCCGATTCCACCTGACCACCCCCGATGCTCCCGAAAACGGACAGATCCCGCGTAACCAGCATTTGCGCCCCCGCATGGCGCGGAGCCGACCCGGAACGGCTGACAATGGTGGCAAGGGCCAGGTTTTCCCCTTGCCCGAGATGGTGCGCGATGTCCTTTTCCAGTTTCATCATGACGCCTCGTGGTGGAAGTTCCGGCCCCGGCAGATGCCTGTGCGAGCCTGTGGAGAGGGGCATGGTACACGCACTCTTCCGGTGGATCAAGGTGAAGCCGGGTTTTGCCAAGCCGGGTTTTCAGGAGCCTTTGGGAGTCCCTTTTCTTTCTGTCTGGAAGGCCTTGCCCTGTACATGCGCCTGCCGGACAGAGAGCAAAGCCGCCTTTTCAAAGAGCGTTTCACGAGGCCGCCTTTTCGGTTACGGACGCTGCCGGCGTGCTTCCGTATCCGCTGTTGACATCCTCACGGCCCGCATGTAGGTTCCCGCCGAAATCCGATATTTATTCGTATGTTTCTATTATCATTTTGATATTGTTGGATTATTCGGCAGGTTTGCCGGGAGCGCGCATGCATCGTTTTTTTGTTCTGGCATTTCTGTGTGTTTGGATAGGCGGTGCTTTGGGGTGCCATCATGACAGGCTGAGGCCGTACCCCTGGGAGAACGACAAGGAGCCGGCTCGCCGTCAGTACGATACGGTTTATATTCCCCCGCCGCCACCCTCCAACGGGCGTTGGCGTCCCGCCCCCTATCGGCCTTACCGGGTCTCGCCCTCGCTCCCTTCCCCCATCCGGGAGCTTCCGTATTATGAAGTGAATCCCAGAGGTTCCCGCCAGTATATGAAGCCTGTGCCGCATCCGCGCGTGCGGCCTGTGCCGCCGTACCTGAAGCCTGCGCCTGTGCAGCCTGTACCGGCGCGGCCTCCCCGTCCCTCCTACCGTCCGGGGCCTCGACCGGACAGCTACCCAGGGCAGCATTCGGGACGTCCCCGGAATCCCGGCCGCCCGCCGCATCACCGGTAGGGGAGGGAGCCGCGGCCGGAGCCTACAGGCTTTCCCGAAGCGCGGCCTCCCCTGTCTGGCGGTATGCGAGGCAGGCGGGAACCAGCGCGCAGAGGGAGCCGATGGCGAAGGAGACGGCGGTGAAGGCCAGTTCTGGAAACTCAGGGGCGGGCGACAGCAAGATGCCGGTCTGCCGGAACATCCACAGCGAAAGCCCTTCGGAAAGCCCCCAGCCGAGCAGCAGTCCTCCCAGTGAGCCGAGGGCGATGCTGACGCTGACCACGCACCAGATGCACAAGAGCAGATAGCCGGGCGGTGCGCCGAGAACCCGCAGGGTGCCGAGCATTCCCTTTCGCAGGGAAACCGCCATGCTCCCCGCCAGCATGACCCCGAACAGCGCAACGAGCTGCGCCGCATACGCCATGACGCGCATGATGTCGCGCATGTCGCCAAGCGTGGAAAAAAGCCCTGTCAGAATTTCACCGGTAAAAAGCCCCTGCATGTTTACGGGAGAGCCTTTTTCATCGGCAAGGGTTGCCGTCTGCCAGAAGCTGCGGAGGCGGTAGGCGTCCGCGATGCTGTCCGGCTTGACCACCACGGCGGAAACACCGGGAAGATCCGTCTCCGGCGTCAGAAAAACCTGCCCCGGAGTCATCTCGTGTTCGTGGGTGTCTTCATGGTGTGCACCGTGGACGGCCCAGACGGATTCGATGGGAATCAGGATGGCATTGTCCCACGGCGTACCGGTTTCGGGGAGGCGTCCCACCGCCGTGTAGCTCTGCCCATGCTCCTCGTGGGAGGCGGAAACCTGCCCGTGTACCGGCAGGAAAGACTCCCCTATGTCCAGAGGAACGCCCGCTCCGAGCACGGCTTCCCCCTCGGCCGCAAAGACCCGGCCTTCCGCAAGGCGGCGTTTGCCGCCGAGCGTCGCCATGTCGGGGGTCGTCCCCACGATCGGAGAGGTGTTCCAGCGATCGCCGAAGGCCAGCGGCGCGGCCCATGCCACACCCTTTTGCCGCAGGACGGACGAGACGGCGGAGCCGGGGATGAGAGGCAGCGGCTCGGGCCGCAGGTAGACTGCGCCGAGCACGAGCTGCACGCCGCTCCCGCGTGCTCCGATCAGCAGATCAAAGTCATCTCCGGCGCGGGCCGTTCCCTGCCGAATGGCCCGTTCGGTCATGCTGACGCCGACGCCGAGGCTTAAAGCCATCGCCAGCACCAGAGCCATTGCCACAATGCCCGGCAAGGAACGGCGCAGTTCGCCTTTGACCAGTATCAGCGGATTCATGCGGCCTCCCTGAGGTGCCCCCGGTCGAGGGTCAGGACACGATCCATCCGGGAAAGGACGGCGGTGTCGTGGCTGACGACGATCAGGGTGCTTCTGAGCGAGCGCGCATGCAGGCAAAGAAGCTCCATGACCTGCCCGGCATTGGTTTCGTCAAGACTTGCGGTCGGTTCGTCGGCAAGGATGATGCCCGGTTCCCGCAATACGGCCCGGGCGATGGCGACGCGCTGCCTTTCACCGCGTGACAGCACGCGCACAGGGCTGGAGGGGCGGATTCCCATCTGTTCGAGAAGGGTTCGCCCGCGCCGGAGCAGGGGCGCAGGGATTGTCCAGCTGTCGAAGGTGACGGGCAGGAGCACGTTGTCCAGCGCATCCAGCGCATGGAACAGCTGAAAATCCTGAAAGACAAAGCCGATGTTCCGGCCTCTCCAGCGGTCGCGCTGGTGTTCCGGGAGGGTTCCGGGCCGAAGCCCTCCCCAGTCCACAATGCCGCTGTCCGGGAGCACCAGCCCGCTTACCATGTTGAGGAACGAGCTTTTGCCTGAACCCGAGCCTCCCCTCAGGCCCAGGTGTTCCCCGGAACGGAGCGTGCAGGAGGGGATATCGAGCACGGTTCTTCGGCCTGCCCCTTCCGGGAAGGTGAGCAGGATATCTTGCAGCGTCAAGGCGTTCATGGTGTTCCCCTTGCGGTTTAGAGCGTGCGGAAGCGGGCCTTGCGTAACCTGAGCTGGCTGACGAATCCGGTAGAGTCGTCCCGGTGGGAACCGATTTCCAGAACGCCCTCCACTTCGATGGTGGCGTTGTTTTGCACGAAGTTTTGGGCTTCGGAGAGGTAGACGACAAGGATGTTGTCGGGCCAGTCGGCATCGGACTGGCAGAACGGGCACAGGGCGACCGGCTCGCGGGTCAGGACAAAGAAGTCGGCTTCGGCCTTGAGCGGGGGAGCCATGAAGCCCCGGACGGCAACCCGCTGCCCCGACAGGGCCTTGACCTTGTCCGAGAATTGCAGGCCGAGGACGCCGCCACCGCTGTACAGCTCCTCGAAGGCCAGTTTCGGCATTTCCGCCCTGGCCGGGACACTCAGGCAGAACAGGGCGAACATGATGAGAAGAAGTTGTTTCATATCGTTCTTGTTGGATGAAATATGGACAGCCGGGATTCGTTCCGAAAAGAGATATCGGGGAAGCAGGGAAAACAGGGAACGGGGATTCGATAAGGACAACGTGTTGCGGGAGGGGGCACGGGGGAGGGGTATGACGGGGGAGGGTGCTTTTTGCCAAAAGACCCCTCCCCCATGCTTCCTTGCCTCCCTACTTCTGGCCCAGCGCGAGGGCTTCACTCATGATCCTGAACACTTCAGTGCTGTTCATGAATCCCCGGAAGGCTTCGGCGTTCGGGCCGCGTGCCCCGACCACGAGGTCGTCGATGGAGTGCACGCCGGTGGATTCGGTACGCGGCAGGTTGCCGGTACGCAGTTGTGCTCCGGGAACGTCCTTGAAGGCGGCGTTGGCGATGTAGTGGCCCTTTTCATCCTTCACGGCGGGAACGAAGGGGCCGTCCAGCTTCGGGCGGAAGGTTTCGTAGTGGTCCGGGTAGTTGCCGATGAACACGGCAAGCCGCTTGGAGACGTCCACGCGGTCGGGGTAGCCGTCGTTGTTTTCGTCCCTGTAGTCGGGATAGCCGGCCTTGTCATAGATGCCCACCTTGTCGCGCATCAGCTCGCCGGGGGCGTTGTCGTCCACCGTGCCGATGACGCTGATGGAGTGGGTGTGGTCGCCGGTAACGATGAGCAGCGTATCGGGATTCTTGTCGCAGAAGTCCTGTGCGAGGGCGACCACCTTGTCGAACATGATGGTATCGTACACGGCCCGTTCCCAGTCCAGCGGATGGCTGTACTTGTCCACAAGCCCCGCTTCCAGCATCAGGAAGAAGCCCTCGGGGTTTCTGGAGAGCACGGAGAGGGCCGCCTGCATGGAATCGGTGAGATCCGGCTGGTCCGGAAACTTGGATACGGTTCCCTTCTTCAGGAACTTGCGATCCAGCACGCCGTCGAGGTTGCCGGTGTGGAACAGGCCGAGGAGCTTGTCGGGGCTTCCCTTGATCGCGCCGGAAAGTTCGGTGTTGCTGGTGGCGAGGGTGTATCCCGCCTTCTTGAAGAGGTCGATGTAGTTCTTGTCGTCCTTGCGTTTGGAGCCGGGCACGTCCTTGGGCAGGAAGTAGGCCGAGCCGCCGCCGATGAGGACGTCTGGCTTTACGTCGTAGAACATGCCCACGATTTCGGACTTGTCGGCGCGGCGGCGGGTGTGCCCGACAACAGAGGCGGGGGTGGCGTCTTCGATTTCGGCGTCGGTGACGATGCCGATGGACTTGCCGGTGGTGCGGCGAAGCAGTTCCGCGATGGTTTCCTGCCGGGGATCGTCAAGGGAATCCGGGGTGCGGTCGGCATAGACGCCGAGGGCGTTCACGCTGGACTTGTGCCCGGTCATGTAGGCGGAGGCGGTGTTGGCGGAGTCGGCGGCGATGGAATCCACGCTGCAGGTGCCGAGCATGGCGGTATAGGGCAGGGTGTCCATCGACAGCTTGCCGTTGTACATGCCGTTGGTCACGCCTTTGGAGAGCAGGCGCGCGCTGGTGCGGTGGCCTATGCTCAGGCCGTCGGCGACGAGCAGGATGACGTTCTTGGCGACGGGCTTGTCCGGGGTGCCGTAGACATCCCAGCTGGCGGAAGCCGTACCGGACGGGCTTTCCACAAGCACCTTGTAGGTGCCGGGCTTGAGAGAGGCTCCGCGCAGAAGCAGAGCCGAGGCATCCACGCCCTTTTCCCTGGCGATGAACTCGGGCTTTGCGCCGAGAAGGGTCTTGGCATCCTGTCCGTTGATGAGGACTCTGGCGTCCTTCTCCTCGATCTGCCCGTCAAACTCCACCTTGAAGTCGAAACGGCTTCCGGCGAGGAAGCGGGCGGTATCCACGGGATAAACAGTCGGGGCGGCCTCGGCCACGCCCGAAAGGAGCATGGCTCCCAGCAGGGCGGGAATGATACGCTTGTTCATGATGGTACGCTGGTGTCCTTTGTCGTTAGGCGCGAACGACGCTGAGGGTTTCGGCGGTGAGTCCTTCAAGGCCGCGGGTGCTGTAGGTGCCGTACAGCTGCATGGCGGTCTTTTGGGAGAGGACGTAGTTGCGGAACTGGTTGAAGGGCTTCTTGTCCAGATCCGCCTCCTTGATCCCGTAGGTGCGGACGGCGACCTGCCTGAGGGCTTCGATGGTCCACTGGGCGGCGGGCACGCTGAGAACCCAGTCGTGGTCGGCGAGATGGGTTACGAAACCTTCCATGCGGCGGGGGAGGGGAAGCGTCTTGCCGTCTCTGGCGAGCAGCCCGGCTGTTGCGGCGTCCTTCCCGTTGATGACGGCGGCGGCCTTCAGCCAGCCGACGACGGATGCTTCGGAAGCGGCGGAGCCGGGGTGGTCATGGGCGCAGGCCTGTGCCACGCACAGCTCGGGGGAAAGGCCGCGGCGGAGGCTTTCGGCAATGCTGAGCGTGTGGTGTTCGCCGGTGGACGCGAGCGAGGCTTCCTTGCGGCAGGTTCCGTCCGCCTGCCACTGGAACACCCAGGGCTTGTGGAGGTCGTGGAGCAGCTGGGAGGCCAGCACCACGTCACGGTCGAGGGTCAGGCCGAACTGGGCGGCGTAGCTGTCGTAGAGGGCCTTGCAGGAAGCCACGTTGAGGGCGGTATGGGTGGCAAGCCCGCCGGGGTAGATGTGGTGGCTGTTCCAGCCGCTGCCGGGCGCGGTGTAGAAGGGCTGGGGGCTTTGTCTGGTGCTGGAGCAGGGCGGGAAGACGGCCTTGGCTTCCTTGGCGAGCAGCCCCTGGGCCTTCAGCTCGGCCATGATGGCTCCGGCGTCGGCCTGTGCAAGGAGCGGGGCAGGATTGTTCAGGATGTCCAGAGTCGCGGCGCGGAGGGCGGGGTCGGCTATTTCCGCAGCGGATTCCAGCAGGTATTTCCATGCCGCCATGACATGGGGCGACTTTTTTGCCATGTCTTCAGGCGTCATGTTGATGCAGGCGTCGAGGCTGACCGCTTCGGCGGCATGGGCGGGCGCGGGGTTGAGGAAGGCTTTGCCGGCGAGCAGGACGGCTCCGGCGGCGAGTCCGCCCAGCAGAAAGGTGCGACGATTGCAATCGGCATTCATGGAAGGTTCTCCTTGTGTTTATCCGTTCGGGGTGAACGAAAGAGAACCTAGACGCCGCGTGTGGCGGAACAAAGACCGGCAAGTGACGTTTGGACTGATTCGTCGGAACCGCCGGGCCGCAGAGGAGCCGGCATCGGGTTCCGAACGTGGAAACCTGTTTGAATAACAGCGTATCCGTGCCGCCTTGAAAGGGCGTTTTTACTGTCGTATCATGGCTTCATTGTTGAGTTAGCAAGGAGCCTATATATGTCTTGCACAGGGAGTCTGTTCCTGATCCGGCTGGGGGACGGAAGACGGTTTGAGTACACGGGGACGCTTGCGGGGGCCAAGCGAAAGGCTTCCGGCCTTGCCATGCCTCCGGTGGCGATCCAGCTTTTTGCGGGAGATCGGCTCGTTGCCGCCCGGAGGCCGTATTTCGGCTGGGACGGCAAGGTCGGCTGGCATCCGTGGGAAATGCTCTGATGCCAAGAGGCCGCCCGCCCTGCCGGAACCGCCAACGCCTTTAAGGGAAAACGGCGATGCCCGGCGGCAGCGTTTCAGCGGGGCGCGGCGGCAAGGGGGACAAGCCCCTGCACGCTCCAGTTCATGGCGCGGAGGTCTTCATCGCCGGGGATTTTGCCGTCCCTGATGCGGATGGTTCCGGTCGTGTCCCGAATCGGGCCTTTGAAGGGGGAACCGCCTGCCCGGAGTGCCTTTTCAGCCTTTTTGACCCGTTCCCGCACGTCATCGGGGACGGACGGCCCAAAGGCCGAGAGGCGCACAACGCCTTCCTGAAACCCGTAGGAGACGTTGCGAGGCCGCCAGATGCCGAAGCGCACTTGCGTCAGGATGTCTCCGAAGACGTTTCCCCACTCCCATTCAGGTGCGGCAAGGAAGAACGGATCGCCGGGGTGCTGCGCCGTGCCGATATAGCGGGCGGACTGTTTGCGGAGACGCTCGGCAAGCGCGGGGCGCATCCATTCCACATCCACGATGTCGGCTCCGGCGGCAAGCAGGGCGTCAAGTTCCTGCTCGGGCGTTTTTCCCGGTGCGTAAAGAATTGTTCCGTTTGGATTGGCGGCCTGCACACCCAGTGCAAAGGCGTTGGCATTGCGTTGGCGCGAAGCCTCTGACTGATAGGGATCGTTGGCAAGGTAGCCGAGGATGCCCTTTTGGGAGAGCGAACCGGCAAGCAGCCCGGCAAGGTAGTGGGCCTCGTATGTCCTGACCTGAAAGCCGCTGAGGTCGCCGTCCACCGTCTCGTCGGTGCAGACGAATACGGTGGTGGAACGGGCAAGGCGGGAGGTTTCACGGGCCATCTCATACAGCAGCGGGCTGGTGGCAATCAGCAGCTCCGGCTCCATGTTCGCGACTTCGCGGAAGGTGCGGATATCGCCGGGAGGCCCGGCGGAGACGACCGTGGGGATGCGGCGCGATTCCATCCTGTCGCGGGCGCGATCGAGGCTGCGAACCCATTCGGCAGGCGTTGCGGCGTGTTTGCTTTCTGGGGGGAGGAGCAGGTGGACAAGCGCGATGGCAGGCCGTGGCTTTGCCGTGGCAGCGGGGGGAGCGAGAAAAAGGAAGGCTCCAGCCAGCAGAAAGGCAAGCAGCGTTTTGGTGAACAATGGATACTGGGGCATGTCGGGGCTCCGAGATGGGCAAAGGATGTATTCCCGCTGGCGGCAGCCTAAACCTCCGTCAAGGCGGACGGTAAACGAATTGGAAAGAGGATTCAAGCCGTCCGCCATCCCTGGAGAAGCTCCCGTGCCGCTTGAGAAACCGCCCTTTCTCCGCGCTTGAAACCGCGCCGCGAAAAGCAGTGCGATGGCGGGAGCATGCGGAAATGCCTCCCGGTACGCTCGTTGCAGTGCCCCGTTTTTAATGGTATGTGAAAAAGAGATGTTCCGTGACCGGGAGGCTTGCCCCTGTCCCCAAGGTCACACACTGTTCAGGGGCAGAACGGAGAGCTGGATCATGAGCACGATCGCTTCGGTTTGGGCCCGCGAAATCCTCGATTCGCGCGGCAATCCTACTATAGAGGTAGAAGTTTCCCTTGATTCCGGTCATGTAGGCCGTGCCGCCGTCCCGTCTGGTGCTTCCACCGGAACGCGCGAAGCGCTTGAGCTGCGTGACGGAGACAAGAGCCGCTATAAAGGCAAGGGCGTCAGCAAGGCCGTTGAAAACGTCAACACCGAGATCGCGGAAGCCGTGGTCGGCCTGGATGCGCTGCGTCAGGTGCAGGTGGACAACACCATGCTGGATCTCGACGGCACGGACAACAAGTCCCGCCTCGGCGCGAATGCCATGCTCGGCGTATCGCTCGCCACGGCTCGTGCCGCCGCAGAATCCCTTGGCCTGCCGCTGTACCAGTACATCGGCGGCGTCAACGCCAAGGTGCTGCCCGTTCCCATGATGAATATCATCAATGGCGGCGCGCATGCTCCGAACAACCTGGATATTCAGGAATTCATGATCATGCCCGTGGGAGCACGCTCCTTTGCCGACGGCCTGCGCATGGGCTCCGAGATTTTCCATACGCTGAAGACCATCCTTGCCGCCGACGGCCACATCACCAGCGTGGGCGACGAGGGCGGCTTTGCCCCCAACCTCAAGAACCACGACGAAGCTTTCTCCTACATCCTGAAAGCCATCGAAGAGTCCGGCTATAATCCCGGCTCTGAAGTCGTGCTCGCCATCGACGCCGCCGCTTCCGAGTTCCACAAGAACGGGAAGTACATGATCGGCGAAAAGGGTGCCCTGAGCAGCCCTGAAATGATTCAGTGGCTTGCCGAGTTCACCGCCAAGTACCCCCTGATTTCCATCGAAGACGGCCTTGCCGAAGACGACTGGGACGGCTGGCGCGAACTGACCGATACCCTCGGCGACAACATCCAGCTGGTGGGTGACGACCTGTTCGTGACCAACCCCGATATCCTTGCCGAAGGCATTGAAGAAGGCGTTGCCAACTCCATCCTCATCAAGGTGAACCAGATCGGCACGCTGACCGAGACGCTTGACGCTATCCAGCTTGCCAAGGAATCGGCCTACACCACCGTTGTTTCCCACCGTTCCGGCGAAACCGAGGACAGCTTCATTGCCGATCTCGCCGTGGGTGTGAACGCCGGGCAGATCAAGACCGGCTCCCTCTGCCGCAGCGACCGTCTCGCCAAGTACAACCAGCTGCTCCGCATCGAGGAAGATCTTGATGACGCCGCCATGTACTATGGTCCCGTGATGGGCGCGAACATCGCCTTTGACGGCGAAGAAAACTAGGAAGCATAACCGGGGAGGGGAAAGAATGCCTTTTAAAAGGCCCCCTCCCCGTATCCCTCCCCTTCCCCGCGAAAACGTTGGCTGGTGGGGAGGTGGCCCGAAAGGCGTTCCTTACGGGCCAGGAGAAGAACCGCTCCTTTCAAAAGGCAAGGGCTGTGAACAGACGTTCACAGCCCTTCTTGTTTTTTCAAGTACGCCCTGCGCGCAACCTCCCCACCAGTCGAAAGTCTTGGGAAAGGAGGGGGTACGGGGGAGGAAGAACCCTTCTTCAGAAGGGGTTTCCTCCCCCGAAATCTCTTTTTCCCCTACTTCTTCTCCGGGAAAGGCCCGCGGGGGAGGTACCGCCATGTGTCACGCAGCTCCATGGCCGCGTCGTTGATGAAGGGAATGTCATTGTAATAGAGAGCCCCGATGGGCACGTCAAACTTCTCCTGCGCGGCGGCAAAGTCCTGATGGAGTTTGCTGTGGGGAACCCAGAGCGGTGTAATGACCCAGAGCAGAAGCCAGAGGGTAAAGAGGCTGAGGAGCAGCTTTACATAACCGGGAAGAGGGCGTCTCGACATGATGTTTTCCTGATTGCGGTTGTGCAGGGAACGGAAAAATCAAGGGCTGGTGTAACATGAAGGCGGAATCGCGCCGGGCGATCCCGCCTCCGGGTCCGGCCTGAACCGGAATGAGGCGCACCCGGAAGCCGGATGCGCCCGGTAAGCATGTTAGATCTTCGCCGTGATTTCGGGGAAGACGAGGTAGAACATCACATACGCCATGGCGAGGGTCAGAGCCAGGTTGAAGGACTGACCGCAGACGTACAGGATGAGGGGCTTGCCGCCCTTGAAGTAGGGGGCGAGTTCGCGGAAGTTGGTGCTGAGGCCGATGGCGGTAAAGGCGAGCACGAAGAACCAGGTGCGGACGCCCTTTTCGAGACCGTTGATGACGCCCTTGTTGATGAGGGCGGTGCCAAGGTCAGGACCAAGGTTCGCGCTGTACATGGAGAAGACGATCGAAGCGACGAGGAAGCCGATGACGAACTTGGGGAAACGATGCCAGATTTCCATCAGGCTGGTTTCACGTCCGGCGGTCTTGTCGACGCTGGTGCACCAGTACACGGCGATACCGAAGGCGGTCACACCGATGAGGACGTTCTGGATCATCTTGATGGTAGCGGCAACATACATGGCCTTGGGGCCGATAAGCGCGCCAGCGGCGGCCACGGCACCGGTGGAGTCCACGGTACCGCCGATCCACGCGCCGCCGAGGACTTCAGGCAGTCCAAGGTAGGCGATGAAGGCAGGCATGGCGACCATCATGATGGCCGTAAAGGTCATGGAAAGGCCCAGAGCGAGGGTCAGCTCTTCCTTCTTGGCGCGGCAGGCGGCGGCCGCAGCGATGGCGGCGGAGGTTCCGCACACGGACATGTCGGAAGAAATCGTGATGTTCAGGGTCTTGGAAGGCATCTTCAGGACCTTCTGACCGAAGATGAAGGTCGTGATGAGCACGATGGGGGTAACAACCCATGCAACGAAGATGCCGGGCGTACCGATGGCGACGATCTTGTCGAACAGGATTTCCGCGCCGAGGAGCACGAGACCCGTCTTGATGTAGTATTCAACCTGAAGCGCGGGCTTCATCCATTGCGGCGTGCCGATGGTGTTGGCGATGATCATGCCGAAGATGATGCCCCAAGGTTCCACGCCAACGCCATAGTAGGCCATGGTGGACTGCTTGCCGAGGAGCATGGCGATGACGACGACGATGAAAAGGCCCACGAAACCAATGAGGAACTTGGGCAGGTTGTGGCCCATGACAAAGATGCCGATGCCGAAGAACACGGCGAAGGCAACCATCAGCAGGGGCAGGGTCGTGAACAGGTTCATGGGCTTGGCCTTGGAGGCGGCCTTGGAAGCGGCGGCCTTGTCGGTGGTCCATGTCTTGATCGCGGTTTCGGCGGCGGTGTTCAGGCTGGCGTCCTTGTATCCTGCGTCGGCGGCAAGCTTTTCAGCAGCCTGGGCGGCGGCAAAGGAGGCTTCGGCCTTGGCCTTGGCAGCGTCGGCCTTTTCCTTGTTGGCGGCGTTCTTGGCGTCAGCTTCTTCCTGGCTTACGAACATGGCGGCGATGGGATTGTCCGACCACTTGCCGGGAGTAGCGATGAAATGCTTGATGGTCTTGGCGATGGGCAGGTTGGTGCCGACGACGGCCTTCTTGGCGTTCTGGGCTTCAATATAGGCGATAGTCTTGAAGGGGGCCTTCTCCGACTCCACCTTCATGATGGCGTTGGACTTGTCGATGGTTTCCTTGTAGCTGGCCGGAGCTCCGTTGATAAAAATACAGATAGCCGCGATCAACAATGCAAAACCAAGCCAGATGGCCCAGTAGTCTTCCTTCTTCCATAGGTCGGACCAGCGCGATTGGGCACGATCTATGACAACGTTGCTTTCTTCATTAGCCATACAAATCTCCTCCCTCTGGCTTACGGATACGTCGGTAAACCAAATTCGTTTTGGTGAAAAACTTCACCGAATCCCCCTGCCAAAAGCCTGCTGCGGCAATTACGGTGCCGCAAAACAAATGATGTTAGTTCGACTAATAACAGGACAGGCCCTATTGTCAACACCATTTTGAGTGTAATAGCGGGTTTTTGAGATGAGCAACGGAGAAAGCCCCCAAGAAGTCGTGTATGGAAAGGGGAATAGACTGAGTATTCAATCAGCAGATTTTTTTCTTTGCTCCAAGCAGGACAAAGGAGTCTTTGCAGGGAAAAAAGTAGACATTTTTGTCAAAAAAACCGGGCTGAGATCAAAAGAGAGAAAAACGTTTCATTTTTATTGACGGTGTGTTATGTTGAGTAGACATTTTTGTGTTCCTTCCGTGCGCTTTTTCCTCGTGCAGGAGTTCACCAAAATGCGGCTGAAACGCTGTTTGTGGCAAAAAGGACGTTTCCGGTACGGCCTCAGCCGTCTGGCGGATCAAGGAAAAAATTTTTTCATACCCCTCGGGCAAAGGCGGCACGAACGGCGGCGATTTCTTCCGGCGCGGCCGCCGCATGTTCGGAGAGGGCTTTTTGCGCGTCAGGCACTGTTGTATGCTTCATTATGAAATAATGCGAAAATGGTTCGGCTCGCATGCCGTCCTTTTTGATTCAGCTGGAAACACTTTTTGTCGGAATCCCATTTTCCATCACTGTATCGCTCTTGTGCGGCGAACGTCTTTTTATGTGAAAATGCTTCCGCATAGCCCGGATGGAACCTGTTTTTGAGCTGTGGTCGGAAACAAGAACCGCGTTCCTCTTTCAGGGGCGGCTGTTGATTGCGGAATTGAATGCCGATTTCAGCCCAAAGCCGGTTTTGCAGAGACGGCCTTTTCCAGCCTCCGGCAAGGGCAGGCGGAAGGGCGGCAGCCACAGAAAAAACCGCCGTCCCCGGAAGCGTTTTAAAAACGGTGTGCTTTTCGATGGGTTGAGGGGGTTGTCACCTCGTTGTCATGTGTGTATTCTCCCCGGTCTTGGGCCAAGAAACGGCGAGCGTGCTCCGACAGCATCCTTGCGCGGCCTGTTTTTTTATCTATATTTTTTTACTTACTTTTTCGTGTATAGCGTGTTCTGAAGGAGTTTCTATGGCTGGTTTGCCAGGTCCCGGAGATCGTATTGAGGCCCGTTGCACTCGTTGTAATGATATCACCGGGCATGTTATTGTCGCCTTGGTCGGCGGTGAAATCGTCAAAGTGGAATGCCGCGCCTGTGGAAGCGTACACAAGTACTATCCGCCCGCGGCCCCCAAAGAAGCGAAGGCCAAGACCTCGGTGTGCCGCGTGAAGGCTGGCGAAGCCCGCAAGGATGCCGTAAATTCCTTCAAGCCGACGTCCACCCCGTCCACCGCCGCCGCTTCTCCTGCCGCGCAGTCCCGTGCTGCCGCCAAGGCGCAGAAGGCCGCCGAGGATATGGAACAGAATTGGCAGCGTACGATGAACAAGACCGTAGCCTCTTCCCGGCCTTACGCCATGAACGAGAGCTTCGCCGTCGGGGATGTCATCGATCACCCGAAGTTCGGCAGCGGTGTGGTGCAGGAACTTTTTCCCCCGGACAAGATGCAGATCCTTTTCCGCGACGGCGCGAAGATGCTGCGCTGCGCCTGTTCGTGATGGGGTTGGTGTGAGCGTCTTGAGGAGGTGGAGGCCCTTTCCGGAGAAAGGTTGCTGCCCCTCCCCAAACGCCACCTCCGCCCCAAACTCGACGTTTTTATGGTTCCATGACGGCCTCGGGTTCCGCACCTTTCCGTTTCGGATGCAGCCGTCCCCCGGCATCGCCGCATAAGAAAGGCGAAGAGCAACATCCCTTGTATTTTTTGATCCTCCCGGAAGCGGACAAGACGCTTTCCTGAAGGCACATGGACGAAAAAGGAACGGTTCCGTATCCGGCTTGGGCCAGATACGGAACCGTTCCTTTTTCGTACTGAGGGGGTTCGGGGGGCATCATGCCCCCCGAGCGGGTCTGGGCGGCAGCCCGGCCGCCGGAGGCCTTACGGCATCATGGCGCAGAGCATGAGCCCGGCGGCTACGGGCAGCCCGCACATGAGGTTGGCGTTGGCGATGGCCTGCCCGGACGCGCCCCGGCAAACGTTGTCGATGGCGGATACCACGATGAGGCGGCTGGTACGGGGATCGACGATGACGGACATGTCGCAGAACATGGTTCCCCGCACATTGCGGGTTTCGGGGAGCTGTCCGGTGGGCAGGACGCGCACCCACGGGCTGCTGGCCCATGTTTCCTCATACACGCGCTGGGCGTCGGCCTGAGAGAGCGGAGCCTTGAGCTGGGCGTAGATGGTGGACAGGATGCCCCGGCTCATGGGCACGAGGTGCGGATTGAAGGAAACGGTCAGCGGTTCGTGCGCCAGACGGGACAGCTCCTGCTCGATTTCCGGGGTGTGGCGATGGGTTCCGATGCCGTAGGCTTTAAAGGAGTCCGCCACTTCACAGTAGAGCGAGCCGATCTTGGCGGAACGCCCCGCACCGGAGACGCCGGACTTGGAATCCGCAATGATGCCGTCCGTGCTGATCAGACCGTCGGCAAGGGCGGCGGTGAGCCCGAGAATGATGGACGTGGGATAGCAGCCGGGGTTTGCCACCAGACGGGCCTTGGCGATATCGGCGGCGTACAGCTCCGGCAGGCCGTACACGGCTTCGGGAAGCAGATCGGGGCGTTTGTGCTCGACCTTGTACCACCGTTCGTAGGTTTCCGCGCTCTTGAGGCGGAAATCGGCGGAAAGGTCAACCACCTTGAGGCCGCGCTCGACAAGGGCGGCCGCCATTTCGGTCGCCGCCGTATGCGGAACCGCCAGAAACGCAAGATCGCACTCGTTGGCGATCAGGTCCGGCTCCGGCTCGATGAGGACGACATCCGCGCCGGGCAGTCCGTTCAGGAACGGGTAGAGGTCTCCAAGCCGCTTGCCCGCTTCGGTGCGGGACGTGGCGGCAGCCAGCTCCATGCAGGGATGCCCTGTCAGCAGACGGGCCAGCTCCATGCCGGTGTAGCCGGTGACACCGACAAGGCCCACCCGGATCTTTTGCTCTTGCATTGCGTTCAATCCACCTTTTTCATGACGTATTTCATGCGCAGTTCGTACAGGATGCCCTCCAGAAGGCGGGCCTCGTCGTTGTCGAGGCAATGCTTCGTCTTCTCTTCGAGCATGGTCAGGATATCGATGGAATGCTTGGCCATGAGCAGATCCTGATCGGTTGCGCCGGATTCCGGGTTGGGGACTTCGCCGAGCTGCACGAGCGCGGACGAGGCCAACGAAAGAATGAATGTAGAAAACGTGACCTGAGGCAGCGAGCATTCGCAGCCCGGTCGGTTGCAATCGCCATTTCGGCTGTCATCATGGGAGGCGGCGTTCATGGTATCTCCGGGGTGGGGTGGTTTGGCGACCGGAAAAGGATCGGTCAGCTTCTGACATCAGGAATAACGACTCCCGGCTCGACGTCAAGAGCCTGACGATACGCGGAAAGCGCGGTTTCCAGATAATCCCGGGAACCGCTGAAGCCTCCGACGGCCCGCAATCCGGCAGCCAGAGCGTGCAGCCCGGCAAGCACGTCGGCCCAGTCCACCCAGCCCATATGACCGAAACGGACCATCCGCCCCTTCCAGTGATCCTGCCCTCCGGCGAAGATGATGCCGAAACCTTCGGCCGCCGTCTTGAGGAGCCTGTCTCCGTCCACGCCTGCGGGCAGGGCGATGCTGGTGACGCCCCACGCATGCCCGTTCTGGGCAAACAGCTCCAGATCCAACGCCGTTACGCCGGCGCGGACCATGCAGGTCAAGGCCCACTGCTTGCGGTACAGGGTTTCAAGCCCGCCTTCCTCGAACAGCATGGACAGGCTGGCGTGCAGGCCCACGATGAGGTTGACCGGCGAGGTGAACAGCCCCTGCCCCTTGAGGATGTTGTCGCGTTCGCCCACCAGATTGAAATAGAAGCACGAAGCGGGAACGGCTTCGGCCCGTTTCCAGGCCCGTTCGGAAAGGGCGAGCAGGGCCATGCCGGGCGGAACCATCAGCCCCTTCTGGGAGCCGGTCAGCAGGCAGTCGATGCCCCATGCGTCCATCGGGCAGGGAGAGATGCCGACGGCGGAGATGCCGTCCGCCACGAGGAGCACGTCGCGGCTGCGGGTGATCCGGGCCACGGCTTCAACCGGATGCTGGGCGGCGGTGGAGGTTTCGCAAACCTGCATGAGCACGCCTCTGGCTTCGGGATGCAGGCGCAGGGCTTCCTCAACCTGTTCCGGGGCGACGGTCTGTCCCCACGGCACGCTGATGTCCACGGCCTTGAGCCCCCGGACGGCAGCAATCTTGCCCCAGCGTTCGCCGAATTTGCCGCCGTTCACGACGATGACGGTTTCGCCGGGCTGGAACAGGCCGTGTACGGCGGCGGTCATGGCTCCGGTTCCGGAGCAGGAGAGCGGCAGCACGGGCTGGCTGGTTCCGAACAGCTTCTGGAGCATGGTTTCGGTTTCGAGCAGCAGCTTCTTGAAGCCGGCCTTGCGGTGGTGGATCATGTCCTGCGCGAGGGCAAGGCGGACGCGCTCGGGCAGTTGCGTGGGGCCGGGAGTGAGCAAACGGGGCTTGTTGAGCATGGTGTCTCCTGTCGTGCGGACAAGTTTATCAGGACGGATCAGTCTTTCCAGACCCGCAGGATAAAAACTTTAAGGTAGGCCGTTTCGGGCATGGAGGGATGCACCGGATGATCCGGCCCCTGAAAACCCTGATACAGCAGCTGCGTGTTCAGGCCCCTCTTGGCGGCGCACTGGGCGATCAGACGGCGCAGGGCATCGGCTTCGAGGTGGTGCGAACAGGAACAGCTGGTGAGGATGCCCCCATCTTCCACCAGTTGCAAGCCCAGATCGTTGACGCGGCGGTAGGCGTTCATGCCCTGTTCGGTATCTTTCTTGCGCTTGATGAACGCCGGAGGATCGACGCAGACCACGCCGAAGCGTTTTCCCTCGTCGCGCAGGGTCGCCAAAGTGTCCAGCGCGTCGCCGGGCAGGGTGTCTCCGGGGCAGTCCGCATTGCGGGCGAGGTTGCGGGAAGCCATGTCCAACGCCTGCTTCGAGGCATCGAGGAAGGTGACGCCGGACGCGCCGTTTCGGGCCGCCATGACGCCGAACGCGCCCGCGTAGCAGAAGGCGTCGAGCACGGTCTTGCCCTTGGCGTACCTTGCGGCTTCCACCCGGTTGGGCCGCTGGTCGTAGAACCAGCCGGTTTTCTGGCCTTCCGCCAGAGAGACGGCAAAGGTCGCGCCGCTTTCCAGCACTTCGATTTCATCCGGCAGGGTTCCCATGCCGGTTTCCACGATCAGCGGCAGGTTTTCCATGGTGCGGACGCCCACGTCGTTGCGGAACAGCACGGCCCGGGGGTTGAACAGATCGCCGAGGACTTCCAGCAGGGCGTCTTTCTGGGCTTCCATGCCTGCGGTGGTGATTTGCGCGCTGAACACGTCGCCGTAGCGGTCGAGCACGAGGCCGGGGAGCCAGTCGCCCTCGCCGTGGCACAGGCGGTAGAACGGCACATCAAACAGTGTGTCGCGCAGGGCAAGGGCGCGGGACAGACGCTTTTTGAGGAGGGCGGCGTCGAGCGGCTCTTCGGCCCGGCGGCTGACGATGCGGGCTGCGATGAGCGAGGCCGGGTTGACGTAGGCCGTGCCGAGGGCGCGCCCGTCGGCGGAACAGACCTGTGCGGCCTCGCCCGGGGCGAATGCCGTCAGGGGGGAACGCTTCACGTCCACTTCGTTGCTGAATATCCACAGGTGCCCGGCCCGCAGGCGGCGATCTTCGTGTTTTTTGAGAAAGAGTTGCTGCATGGTGATCCTTTGGAAGATACGAGATGTTTTGGGGAGGGGAGAGGGAACCTTTCTGGAGAAAGGCTTCCCTCTCCCCTCCCCAAGCCCCTCCTCTCTCCCTCCCAAGACGTTTGTATCGGGGCGGGGGAGGCGTGGGGGCATTCCCTGTTTATGAATGGCCCGTGTGCGGGTTCCGTGTTGGCGTGTTGCTGGAAAGGGGGTTGGAAAAAGGGGGCGGCATCAGCTCAGGAAAAAGATGTACACCCAGATGCCCGCGTTGATGACCATTGCGAGGAAGATGGCGGCGGAGGCCATGTCCTTGCCGCGTTTGACGTGCTCGTTCCACTCGGTGGTGACGAGATCAAAGGATTCCTCGTCCGCGCTGTTGAGCAGCTCCACTACCATGACGCCGATCCAGCCGCCGAGCACGAGGAGCCACTCCCCCGCGCCCTTGCCCGTGGCTGCCAGCACAAGAGCCAGCACGATCAGCACCAGCACCTCATGCCGGAAGGCCTGCTCCCCCTTCCACGCAAACACGAGTCCGGACAGGGAGTTTTTGGTGGCTCCCATCAGATGTCTGGGATTGATGAGTCGGGACATGCGATTCCCCTGTTGTTTTTCAAAAGGTAAACGGGCACGGCTGCCATGGACATGCACATCCCCACTCAATATTCCCGCCTTCCCGCTAATGCGCGTCGCCCCAGTTTTCGGCGGCTCCCCAGTCGGCCTTGAGGGGCACGTCAAGGGTGACTCCGCCGGGCCGGACGTTGGCCATGAGTTCGGCGACACGCGCTCCGGCCTGCTGCGCGTTGGCCTCGGAAACTTCGAGGAGGAGTTCGTCGTGCACCTGCAGGAGCAGGCGGGCATCGAGAGCTTTCAGGGCCGCATCGCCGTGCACGGCAAGCATGGCAAGCTTGATGATGTCCGCGGCACTCCCCTGAATGAGCGTGTTGATGGCCTGACGGCGGGCCAGCGACCTCGCCTGCTGGCTCTCCGCCTGAATGTCCGGCAGGGGACGGCGGCGTCCGGCAAGGGTGGTGACGTAGCCCTGTTCGCGGGCCATCTCCTCGACGTTCTCGTAAAAATGCTTCAGGCCCTGCAACCGCTCGAAATACCGGGCCATGAACGCCTTGGCCTCGGACAGGGGGATTTTCAGTTCCTGCGCCAGCTTCTGCGGGCCCATGCCGTAGATCAGCCCGAAGTTGATGGTCTTGGCGTTGCGGCGTTGATCGGGCGTGATTTCCGACTGCGGCGCGTCAAAGAGCAGGCTGGCGGTGCGGGCGTGGATGTCCGTACCCTCCCGGAAGGCGGCAAGGAGCGTTTCGTCGCGGGAAAGATGGGCCAGCACCCGCAGCTCGATCTGGGAATAGTCCGCCGAAACCAGCTTCTTGCCTGCCGGGGCCGTGAAGCAGGCCCGCATCCGGCGTCCGAAAACGCCGCGAACGGGGATGTTCTGGAGATTCGGATTGCTGGAAGAGAGCCGTCCCGTGGCGGTGGCAAGCTGATTGAAGGTCGTGCGGATGCGCCCGTCCGTGCCCATGAGCCGGGGAAGCGGTTCCAGATAGGTGGAGCGCAGCTTTTCCAGCTTGCGGAAGTCAAGCAGCGCGTCCACGACCGGATGGTGCCCGGAAAGCTTTTCCAGAACATCTTGCGAAGTGGAGGCCTGTCCGCCGCGCGTCTTGCCGGAAATCGGCAGCTTCAGGCGGTTGAACAGCACGTCCCCGAGCTGCTGCGCCGAGCGGATATTGAACGGGCCTTGCGCCTCGCGGTAGACCTCTTCGGTAATGCGGTCGAGATCTTTCTGGACTTCCTGGAGAAAGCCGGCAAGGGCCGTGGCGTCAAGCTGGACGCCCGCGCTTTCCATGTCCGCAAGCACAGGGATGAGCGGCAGCTCCAGGCTCTTCATAAGCTCAAGGAGATGCGCTCCCGAAAGCCGTTTCCGCAGGTTTTCGGTGATGGCGAGGGCGAGCAGGCCGGGGTTGGCCGCCGAAAAGCCGAGCGTCGTGCCCCACTGGGCGGAAAGCCGGGGCCAGCCGTAGTCCCGATCCTCGGGTTCCAGCAGGTAGCTGGCAAGGCCGAGATCAAACCACTGCTCCGGCGGAATGCGCCGCCAGTCCGGGTGGGCGTGCAGAAGGGCCTTGACGTCGGGGGCGATGATCCGCTCGGCCTTGAGCAGGCGGTCCACCAGCTGGGGGGTGGGGCCGACATAGACCGCTTCCCTGTTTCCCACGGCAACGGCAAGTTCCCCGTGCCCGTCAAGAACCGCCACATCGCGGCCCGCCACGGCGTCGAAGAACGGATCGGAGGCGTCCCGAAGGCGCGGGCGCGGTTCCGCCTTTGGCGTTTCCAGCAGGGAAAGCTGGCGCATCGTCCCGTTGCTCTTGCCGAAATCCGTCACTTCGGGAGAATCCTGCTCCACGGCTACGCGCCCATCGCGGATAAGGGTGGCCAGCTCGCGCTCGAGGGAGTTCAGTTCAAACTCCCGGAGCAGGGTGGCGGCTTCCTGGCGGTTCACCGGGCGCACGCGCAAGGAGTCGAGCGTGATGGCTTCGCAGCAGCCGGTATCCAGCGTGGTCAGCTGGCGGTAGAGGAACATGGCCTCGAGCTGCCCGTCAAATTTCTTTTTGAGGGAGGGAGACAGCGTGTCGAAGCCGTCGCGGATGGCTTCCAGCGTGGGGTACTCCATAAACAGTTTTTCCGCCGTCTTCGGGCCGACGCCGCGGATGCCGGGGATGTTGTCGCTGGAGTCTCCGATGATGGCCTGCACGTCGGGCCACTGGCTGGGCCGAAGCCCGGTTTCCTCCTCAAAGCTCTTGAGCGTGACGATTTTTTCGTCGCGGCTGGCAGGGTCCCACATCATGACGTTGGGGTGGAGGCACTGCTTGAGATCCTTGTCCGTGGCGACAAGGATCACCGGGCGTTCCTCCCGGTGGCGGCGGGCCAGCGAGGCGATGCAGTCGTCGGCTTCACAGCCTTCCGACACTTCAAGGTGCAGCCCCAGCGCGCGGATGAGGCGGTGGATCGGGTCAAGCTGGCGGATGAGATCTTCCGGGGTTGCGCTGCGCTGGGCCTTGTACAGGGGGAAAAGATCGTGTCGGAAGGTCGGGCCGTGCCCGTCCAGCACAAAGGCGAAATGCTTCGGCTGCTCTTCCCGCAGGATACGCATGAGGATGCGGGCCACGATGAACAGCGCGCTGGTCGGGAACCCGTCCGAACGCTGCATGCTCTGGTTGGCGTAAAACCCCCGATATACGAAGGCCGATCCGTCCATCAGGTAGATCGGCTCCTGTTCAAATCGCTGCTTGATGCTCATGGTGTCTCCACAGGGAACAAGTGCCTCAAAGTGTCTTTTCCAGACCGGACGCCCCGCCTGTTCCGGCGCACGGCGGACAGGGATTCGATAAACCCGAAAGGCTTTGGAGGGGGTGGGGCCTGGGGGAGTCCGTTCGCCAGAAAGGGTTGCCTCCCCCAACGCATCTCTTGCTATTCTTCCTGAATCGCTTCCCGGATGCGGCAGACGCCGCACACTTCCGAGGAGGTGGGATAGCCGCAGACGGAACAGGGCGCGAGCCTGTCGCCTTCTTCCCGCTCGACGCTGGCGAAGGCGGGGCGGCCCCGCTTGAGGAAATCGACATAAAAGGAAAGTTTGCGTCCGGGCATTTCCTCTTCGAGCTGATGCCATAGCCCTTTGTAGTAGGTAAAGCTCGCGCCTGCGCTATAGGGGCAGGGGGTGTGGTGGTGCTCGATTTCATTGAGGAAGGCGTAGGTCGCCGTTTCGAATTCCGTGAGCCGCCAGAACGGTTTGACCTTGCGGGCAAAGCCGTCCTCGCCGTCGAGGCGCGGGCCCTGATCCGAAAGGTAGCCGACGTCCCAGCGCAGGGTGTTGCTGAACAGGCGGGCAACCTCGTCATCAAGGTTGTGCCCGGTGGCGAGAGCCGTATAGCCCTCTTCCAGCGCGATCTTGTTGAAGTAGTGCCGCTTGATCTTGCCGCAGGCGGAGCAGATGGGCCGCTTGAGCCGCTGCTTGACCAGCGGGATGGCCAGCCCCTCCTTTTCCATTTCCTTGACGATGAGCCTGAAGCCGTACTTGGCGCAGAAACGTTCGATGACGCCGCGCACGATTTGCGATGTGCCCGGAATGCCGAGATCAATGTGCAGGCCGGTCACGTCGTACCCCAGCCGCGACAGTTCCAGCATGAGGGAGAGGGAGTCCTTGCCGCCGGACAGGGCGACGAGGATGCGATCCTCATGGGTGAACAGCTTGCCGGTTTCGATGCCGCGGGCGACCTGTGCGGTGAAAAAGTCGCGGAAACAGTCTTCGCAGAAACCGGTATTGTGGCTCGGCAGGGAAATGATTGCCGTAGCGGATTTGCAGCGTTTACATATCATAGGAAAGGAACTCCGGAGCAGGCATGGTGTGCGCTGCGGATGGGATGGCCCGGCGGGAACCGGCTGAACGGGTTTTCTATCTGCCGCGCAAGAGCCTTGTCAAGCTGACGCCGTTTTCCCGGCGGGCCGGAGAGGGCATTATTTTTTTCCAAGAGGACCGTATTGTGATCTTGATCACGGCCTTTTTCTGCTATTGAGAAGAAAACTGATTTCTACAACGATGTCGATCACCTCAACCCGGAGGTTTCTCATGTTTTGCAATCAGTGTGAACAGACGGCGAAAGGCACCGGCTGCACGATGATGGGCGTTTGCGGCAAGCCTGCCCCCGTGTCCGATCTTCAGGATCATCTCATTTACGCGTTGCGGCTCTTGTCCCGCACGGCGCTCAAGGCCCGCGCCAGGGGCGTCATCGATCAGGATACGGATGACTTTACGGTGCGCGCACTGTTTTCCACGTTGACCAATGTGAATTTTGATCCCGATGCGCTTGAGGGCGTGGCGCGCGAGGCCATCCGTCGCCGCAAGGAACTGGCGGCTCGGCTCGGCTGTACGCCGGACACCTGCGCCGCCGCCATCGACATGGATTTTGACGCGCTGCTGAAGGTGCAGGCCGGAACCGACCGTTTCAGTGACGATCCCAATGTCCGTTCCGCCATGCAGATTCTGCTGTACGGCCTGAAGGGTGTGGCGGCCTATGCGGATCATGCCGCTGTGCTCGGGCAGCGCGATCCGGAACTGAATGCCTTTGTTTACGAGGCCCTCGCCGCCGGGATGCCGGACAAGGACGGCACGCCGGACAAGGCCCGCAACCTTGATGAATGGCTGGATCTGGTGCTTCGCTGCGGCAAGGCCAACCTGCGGGCAATGGAGCTGCTGGATGCCGGAAACACCGGGGCCTTCGGCGATCCCGTACCCACATCGGTTTCCCTCGGGCATGTCAAGGGCAAGGCCATTCTGGTGTCCGGGCATGACCTTGAAGACCTGTACGAACTGCTGAAGCAGACCGAAGGGACGGGCATCAGCATCTATACGCACGGCGAAATGCTGCCGGCGCACGGCTACCCCACGCTGAAGGCGTTCCCGCATCTGGCGGGGCATTACGGCACGGCGTGGCAGAACCAGCAGAAGGAACTGCCGGACTTCCCCAGTGCGGTGCTGTTCACCACCAACTGCATTCAGAACCCCAAGAACTACGGCGGCAAGGTGTTTACCTCCGGCATCGTGGGCTGGCCGGGGCTGACCCATATCAAGGATCGCAACTTTGCCCCGCTGATCCTCAAGGCACTGGAACTGCCCGGATTTGAAGACGACGTTCAGGGCAAGGAGGTTCTTGTCGGTTTCGCGCACAAGACCTTGCTGGATGCCGCCCCTGCCGTGCTGGATGCGGTGAAGTCCGGTGCTGTGCGCCACATTTTTCTGGTAGGCGGCTGCGACGGTGCGAAGCCGGGACGCAACTACTACACCGAATTTGTGGAAAAGGCCCCGCAGGATACCCTGATCCTGACGCTGGCCTGCGGCAAGTTCCGCTTCTTTGACAAGGATCTCGGAAAGATCGGCCCGTTCCCGCGCCTCATGGACGTGGGCCAGTGCAACGACGCCTACTCCGCCGTCAAGGTGGCTCTGGCGTTGGCCGATGCCCTGAAGTGCGGCGTCAACGATCTGCCGCTGTCGCTGGTGCTGTCGTGGTACGAGCAGAAGGCCGTGGCTATCCTGCTGACGCTTCTGGCCCTTGGCGTAAAGAACGTCCGGCTTGGACCCAGCCTGCCCGCCTTCGTGACTCCGGACATCCTCAACGTGCTTGTCGAGAACTGGGGCATCAGGCCCATTTCGACTCCTGACGAGGATTTGAAGGCCATTCTCGGCTAACTGGCTTCCGGCCTTGATGAACCGGCCCGGCATGGCGTGAGCAGCGTGCTCCTCCATGCCGGGCTTTCTATATGCCGGATTTTCTGTATGCCGGGCCTTTCTTGTGCAAGCCCGTTCGGGAGGTGTTCCCCTCGCCCTGCGTGGCGGCGGCACTTGGCCTTTCGAGCGGGATTTTCCGTTGCCGCGGGCTTGCTTGCCTCTGTCCAGCCCTCCGGTGTACGGTTGGCGAAATCTTTGGGCAGGAGCGCGGACATGTCGGACGAGAGACTGGAAGTTTTGGGGATGCTGCCGCTGTTTGAGCCGCTTTCGCAGCGGGATCGGGAACGGCTTGCCGCCGGCTGCCGGCTGCGGAGTTTCTCCAGAGGGGCTGTGCTCTATCGGGAAGGAGAGCGTGCCGAGGGCATGTTCATCGTGCTGGACGGTGTGGTGAAGGTCGTGCGGTTTGCACCGGACGGGCGGGAAACCGTACTGCACCTTGTCCGCAGGGGAAACACCATCGGTGAAGGGGCCATGTTCCAGCGCGGAACCTTTCCCGCGTCCGCGATGGCGGTGGATGATGTGAAGACGCTGTACCTGCCTGCCGATGTCCTGTTTGCCCTGGTGATGGAAAACCCCGAGCTGGCCCTGCGGATGCTGGCGGCCCTGTCGTTGCGGCTGCGGATGTTCGCGCACAAGCTGGCGGCGCAGGGGCAGGGCGGGGCGTCCTGCCGGCTGGCGACATACCTGCTGCACCGCCGTCAGCTGGGCGGCGGGGATTTCATACGGCTTGGCGTCTCGCGGGAGGTGCTCGCCAATCTCCTCGGGCTGGCGCGGGAAACCCTTTCTCGCCAGCTTTCCCGGTTTGTCGAGGCCGGAATCATTGAGCTGCACGGAAAGGATGTGCGGATTCTGGATGTGGCGGCGTTGCAGGCCAGAGCGTCCGAAGACGAGAGATAGCGGAACAGGGAAGGGATCGGACGGGGCGGCGGCCTTCTGACGATTCCGGGATAGGCATACGAAAATGAGTCGATTTCAGGGGTGCTGAAATCGACTCATGAATCATCTGGTAGCAAGGGGGAGATTTGAACTCTCGACACTACGGGTATGAACCGTATGCTCTGACCAACTGAGCTACCTTGCCGTGTGCGCTACCGGAGCAGCGAGGTCATTTAATAGTCGAGAACGCACGGTTTGGCAAGCTTTTTTTGCAAAAAAATTTCAAATTTCCGTAAGTGACGTTGCCGACGTGCAAAACATACCCGTTTTTCTGCGTTTTTCCGGCGGAAAGGCTCCGGTTCCGGTATCAGGCGAGGGCCAGCTTCCAATAGATCCAAGTGACGCCGATCATCGTAGCCGTCCGCAGGAGCTGATTGTAGAGGATGAGCTTGAAGGCCAGGCCGGGGCTGTAGTAGCCCGCGTAGGCCGGGAACTGGTGTCGGATGGTCCGCATGGGCGTGGACAGGATGTTGCCCACAAGCAGGGCGACAATGACCTCGGCGGCAGAAAGCCCGCCCATGTGCAGCGCGGAACCCGCTGCGGACAGCGAGGCTCCGATTTCGGCGGCGAGGCTCAGGAGCACGATGCCGAGAGCTTCAGGGCGGATGAAGTCCATCCAGGGCGTGTTGGCGGAAAGCCAGGCTTCGATGGAGCGGAACAGGCCGTACTGCTGCATGAAGTACATCAGGACATAGACGGGGATAGTGAACATCACAAGTTTGGGCAGGCGATGCCGGAATCGCTGCCATGCCTTGCGCGCCGCGCTGGAGAAGGTGACGCGCTCCTGCGGCAGGCGGCATTCCATGCAAAAATCCTCCCGGAGCGGCGGAAGCAGGAAGTGCCCCAGCCCGACCGTGAACAGCGTTCTGAGCGCGGCTGCCGCAAGGGTCAGGCCCGTGTAGATGAGGGCGGGGGTTCCGAGCACGGGCCACAGCATGAACAGCATGGTGGGCAGGTGGACCATGTAGGCTGGCAGGCTGTTGAAGAGATTGGCAAGCACCAGCTCGCGCAGGCTGATTTCACCCTTGGCGTGGCTCTCGGACAGGAGGGCGTTGGCAGCGGCGGGGGAGAAAAAGGCCATGGAAAAGGAGGCCCCCGCCACGTCGCGCAGGCGGGCAAGGCGGACCAGCGGTGCGGATATCCGCGCAAGGGGCCGGGTCCAGCGCAAGGCCTCCACCACATTGGCGATAAGCAGGCCAAGGCACATGGCCAGCAGGAGCCGGGTAAGGGGGCGGACAAGCGCGTTCCAGAGGGCGAGCAGATCTGTGTCGTTCATATGGATCGGATAGCATGCTTTTTTTGGGGAATCCAGCGCAGGGGAGTGCGGTTCCGGCATTGTGCGAAGCTGTGAAATCGTGTAGATTCAGGATGCGCTGAAAAGCGTCCATAACGTTATTTTCCGGCTTGTCCCGCAAGGAGGTTCCCATGCTGATTCGTGAATGGATGACCAAGGAAGTCATAACCGTGACCCCCGAAACATCCATGCTGAAGGCGTCGAAGTTGATGAAGGATCATAGTATCCGCCGCCTGCCCGTTCTTGACGGGAAGCGTGTGGTGGGCATTGTTTCGGACCGGGACATCCGCGCCGCCTCTCCGTCCAAGGCAACGACGCTCGACATGCACGAACTGTACTATCTGCTGTCCGAAGTGAAGGTGAAAGACATCATGACGCCCAACCCGGTCACGGTGTTCGATACCGACGCCGTGGACGCTGCGGCCCTGGTGATGGAAAACAAGGGCATCGGTGGCCTGCCTGTCCTTGACGGCTCCGGCGAGCTTGTGGGCATCATTACCGATCATGATATCTTCCGCGTGCTTGTAGATTTCTGCGGCGCGGGGAAGGGCGGACTCCAGCTGGCGTTCCTGCTCCCTGACAAGCCCGGCGTGCTGACGCCGATCTTTGATCTCATCAGCCATAACGGGGGCAACGTGCTTTCCGTGCTGACCTCGCGCGGCAAGACGCAGGAAGGCACCAGCCATGTGTATATCCGGCTGCATCCGATGGGTTCGGAACAGGAAATGGGGCTTATCGACAACATCAAGAAGGCCCTTCCTCTCGAATACTGGATGGACGACGAGTTCCACTGCATCAAGAATTGCTAGGGCTGATTTTGGGGATGCTCCGGGGGACGAGGACATTGCCCCGAACCCCACGGGGAGAGCGAGGCGTTGCCCTTTTGCCGCCCGTAAGCCTTGAAGCCGTCGCCTGACGGTCGCGACCTCGTTCGCCATCCGCCGGCTCGCTTCGCCCAGCCCTTCTTATTCCAAAACAGCATCGTTTCCGGCAGGAACCGATGCTGTTTTGGTTGTCGGGAAGGCGGGCCTATTTCCGCAAGCCCAGCTCCTCGTCAATGGCGGTCATGGATTCGATGGCGAGGGTGAGAAAGTCCCCCAGCTCAAGGCCGAGTTCGGAGCACTGCCTGATGCACTCGCGGTTGACGCTGGCGGCAAAGGCCTTGTCCTTCATTTTTTTCTTGAGGCTGGAGGCCTGCATCCCTTCCATGCCGGTGGGTCGCACGAGGGCCGCCGTAACCACAAGCCCGGTCACGGTTTCCCCACAGCGCAGGGCGTAGTCGAAGGCGGACGCGGGGACCACCCCGGTGAGTTCCCCGTTGTGGGCGCGGATGGCGTGCAGGGCTTCTTCCGGCAGGCCGTCGCCGATGCGGTCGGCTCCGACGAGTCCGTGTTTGGCGGGAGCGTCGTGGGTGAGGGGATAGTCAAGGTCGTGGAGAAGCCCGGTCAGCCCCCAGACTTCCTCGTCCTGCCCCAGGCGGCGTGCAAGGCCGCGCATCACGGCTTCCGAGGCAAGTGCGTGCTGAATAAGGTGTTTTTCCGGGCGAAGTTCGTGCAGGAGTTCAAGGGCCTGTTCGCGGTCGAGCATGGTGCCTCCAGGGGAAAAAGGGTGTAGCGGTCGAGAACGCTGCATACCGCAGTGCGGTGGCAAAGGCCAGCATCGGCGGATGATTGACACGGCCTCGGGAATGACGGAAAAGAAAGAGATCTTTTCCCATACTCTTACTCGGTTCGCCCCGTAACGGACAATCCACCTCCATGAAGCGTATAATTGGCATTAAATTTAGTCATTACGGTCAAATATATTTTTTCTACTGCGAGGACCCCTTCGTTGAACGTGGGGATCGCGTGCTTGCGGAAACAGGACAGGGCCTCGGAATCGCCACGGTGATGAACATTGTGGAGCGGCTTCCGGAGGATCTTCCCCCGGACGGCGTGCGAGATATCCTCCGCAAGGTCACGGACGAGGATCTCGTCGCGGCGGAAGAAAACGACACGCTTACCTATGCTGCACACAAGTTTTGCGAGTCGCGCATCCGCGAACGCCAGCTTGATATGAAGCTCGTAGACGTGGAAGTCCTTTTTGACCGCAGCAAACTGGTCTTCTATTTTACCGCGCCGACCCGGATCGATTTTCGCGAGCTGGTCAAAGACCTTGTGCGCGAGTACCACACCCGTATCGAACTGCGGCAGATCGGCGTCCGGCACGAAACCCAGATGCTCGGGGCGGTCGGCAGCTGCGGCATGGTCTGCTGTTGCCGCCGGTTTCTGCGCAAGTTCGTTCCCGTGACCATCAAGATGGCGAAGGAACAGAACCTGTTTCTCAACCCGTCAAAGATCTCGGGAATCTGCGGTCGTCTGCTCTGCTGCCTGAGCTATGAACAGGAAAATTACGACCTCTTCCACAGCAGTTGTCCCCGCCTCGGCAAGCGGTATCAGACCAACAGGGGGCCGATGAAGGTGCTCCGGGCCAACATGTTCCGCAACAGCGTGGCCCTGTTGACCGATGCCAACGAGGAACTTGAGCTGACCCTTGAGGAATGGCAGGCCCTTGATCCCCGCCGTCCCGATGCGCCGCCGCGCCCCGAATCCAAGCCGGAAGGCAAGCCCGAGAACAAGCAGGCTCCCCGGCCGCATGACGAACTGATGGTGGTCATGGCCGACCCCGACACCATCGACGAGGCGTTTGCCGACGAGTTTGACGAGCTGTCCGACGAGGCCGCCGGGCTTGGCGACGGCGATATGGAAAATATGGAAGAAGGCCTGCGCCCCAAGCGCAAGCGAAAGAGAAAGAAGTAAGCCGTGCCGGAAAGGGGAAGGCGGCGGGTTTGCCGCCTTGCCTCCTGCGCCCCTCCCGGAACGAGCCTCCGGGGAACGGCAAGCCCGTTCCGGCGGAAAACAGACGGCGAAGGCCCGCGGGGATGGTTCGCGGCCTTTGACTAAGGAATACCATAAAGGAGCTTTCCAGTGTCCTCCACGTTCTACATTACCACCCCGATTTATTATGTGAATGCACGTCCGCACCTCGGGCATGCGTATACGACCATCGTTGCGGACAGCCTGCGCCGTTTCCATGCCCTGCTGGGCGAAAAGACGTGGTTCCTGACCGGAACGGACGAGCACGGCGACAAGATCGTCAAGGCTGCCGAGTCCGCCGGGCAGACTCCGCAGGCGTTCGTGGACGGCATCAGCGGGCAGTTTCAGGCCCTGTGGCCCCATCTTGGCATCAAGCACGACCAGTTCATCCGCACCACGGACGCCGACCACAAGGCCCGTGTGCAGGCCTTCCTCCAGAAGGTCTATGACAACGGCGATATCTATTTCGGCGAGCACGGCGGCCACTACTGCACCGGCTGCGAACGCTTCTACACCGAAAAGGAACTGGAAAACGGCCTGTGCCCGCAGCACCAGACCAAGCCCGACTTCATTCAGGAGAAGAACTATTTCTTCAGAATGTCCAAGTACCTGCCGTGGCTTGCCGAGCACATCCGCAACAATCCCGACTTTATCCGTCCCGAGCGGTACCGCAACGAGGTCCTCTCGATGGTTGAAAGCGGCGCGCTGGAAGACCTGTGCATCTCCCGCCCGAAATCCCGTCTTGAATGGGGGATCGAACTTCCCTTTGACAAGGATTACGTCTGCTATGTCTGGTTTGACGCCCTGCTGAACTATATTTCCGCGCTCGGCTGGCCCGATGGCGAGAAGTACGAAACCTTCTGGCCCGGCGAGCATCTCGTAGCCAAGGATATTCTGAAGCCGCACGGCGTGTTCTGGCCCACCATGCTGAAATCCGCGGGCGTGCCGCTGTACAGGCACCTCAACGTGCACGGCTATTGGCTGATCAAGGATACCAAGATGTCCAAGTCGCTCGGCAATGTGGTCGAGCCGCTCAAGATGGCGGAACAGTACGGTCTGGATGCCTTCCGCTACTTCCTGCTGCGCGACATGCAGTTCGGTTCCGACGCCAGCTTCTCTGAAGAGGGCCTGATTACCCGCTTCAATGCCGACCTCGCCAACGACCTCGGCAACCTGTTCAGCCGCGTGCTGTCCATGAACGCCAAGTATTTCGAAGGCAAGGTGCCTCCCATGGGCGCGCTGACGGAAGACGACAAGGCCCTTGTGGAGCTGGCGGAAAACGCCCGCCGCAACTATGTGCAGCTGTTTGGCAACATCCGGTTCGCGCAGGGACTCGACGCCTTGTGGGAACTGGTCCGTGCCCTCAACAAGTATGTGGATTCGCAGGCTCCGTGGACGCTGTTCAAGCAGGGCGACACGGCCCGTCTTGGCACGGTCATCCGCCTCCTGCTCGAATGTATGAGGAAGGTGGCCCTGTGCCTGTGGCCGGTCATGCCCGGCACGTCGGCCACGCTTCTGGAGCAGCTTGGGCAGCCGCTGCCCGCCTGCGAACGCTTCGGTGTTGCCCCCGCCGGCAACATCAACGATGAAGAAGGGGCGTGGGAATGCCTCGCCTCGGGCAGCCTGATCGCTACGGCCTCCAATCTGTTCCCGCGGCTTGAGATTCCCGAGGAAATGAAGGAAGAGAAGAAAGCCAAGCAGAAAAAGGCCGCTGAAAAGAAGGACGCCGTGAAGGAAGCCAAGAAGGACGCCGCCCCCGCCGAAGCCGCTCCCGGTATGGCGGAGTTTGCCGATTTCCAGAAGCTGGAACTGCGTGTCGGCACCGTGCTGGAGGCCGCCCGGGTTCCCAAGGCGGACAAGCTGCTGTGCTTCAAGATCGATCTCGGAGAGCCGGAACCGCGCCAGATCCTTTCTGGTATTGCGGAACATTTTGCACCCGAGGATCTCGTGGGCCGTCAGGTCTGCGTTGTTGCCAACCTTGCCCCGCGTAAGATTCGCGGCCTGGTGTCCGCAGGCATGATCCTGACGGCTGAAACCCCGGACGGCAAACTTTCGCTGCTGGCTCCCGGCGATGCGGTGCCTCCCGGCAGCAGTATCGCATAACGCCTCCCCACTTTCGAAGTACGGACGGCGGCACGGGCTTGACGGCTTCGTGCCGCCGTTTTGTCTTTGTTGCGGGAGGCCTTGCCGATGTCCTCGGGAAGGCACCAGAGTGCCCCTTTTCAAGGGCGTCTTCCCGTCTCCGGCAAGGCTTGGTGAAGAAAAACACGGTGATGCAAATGGATGTGAAATATATCGTTATCAAAAGAGAAAACAGCGATTTCTGTTGAATAAAAAAAAGAAAAGGGCTATCCTTTTTTGAAAGGAAAGTTCTTGCCGATTTGGGTTCCGGGCCTGTGCCCGGATGTCGCAAGCACCCCCTGACCCCGGAAGATCATGAAAATCAAGCTCGACGAAACCAATCTGTCAATTATCAAGGCACTGCGAAACGGCCGTGCCTCTTTTCGCGATATCGCCGCCGACCTCGGCCTTTCCGAAGTGACCGTGCGTACCCGTGCGGCAAGGCTCATCGAGGACGGTGTGCTGGATATCTGCGGGCAAGTCGATGTGGAGAAGATCCCCGGCCATACGCTGGCTTTGGTGGCGATCAAGCTCCGCTCCCCGGATCTCGTAGGTGAGGGTGAAGTCTTTTCCCATCTGAGAGGCGTGGTTTCGGTGGCTGTCCTGACCGGGCGGCACGATCTCATTCTGACGGTACTTCTCAATGAGGATTTTGGCCTCCTTGATTTCTACACCAACGAATTTTCCAAGTGCCACGACAGGGTCTCTTCCATTGAAACCTTTATCGTCTACAAGGGCTTCAATCTGAAGGTGCCTTACATCCTGTAATTTTTCGGCGGCGGCAAGAGGCGGATGCCCCGGCGTCCGTCTCTTGAGTGCGGATTTCGATATTTAACACGGAGTCATTCATGCTGCATCAAACTGCGCTACACGCAACGCACGAGGCCCTCGGCGCAACGCTGGTCGATTTTGGCGGCTGGGACATGCCGCTCTGGTATCCTACCGGCGCGGTGAAGGAACATCTTGCCGTTATTCAGCATGCGGGCCTGTTCGACATCGGGCACATGGCGGGCCTCATGCTTTCCGGGCCTGACGCGCTGGAAACCCTTCAGTGGGCCTTTACGAAGGATCTGGCCCTGTCCGGCCCCCGTGCCGCCTACGGTGCGTTCCTTGATGCCGAGGGAGGCGTGGTGGACGATGCCATCGTGTATCCCCTGAGCGAAGGCCGCTATTTTGTGGTGCTCAACGTGGGCAAGGGCGAGCGCATCGCCGAATCGCTCCGGGAATGGGCCGCTTCCGCAGGCAAGGACGTCACGATTCGGGATCTCGGCGGAACCTATGCCAAGCTTGACCTTCAGGGGCCGGCGACCGTCCGGGTCATGGGTAAGCTCCTCAAAAATCCCGAGTCCCTCTTTGAGAAATTCCCCTACTTTTCTTTCAAGGGCGATATCGAGCTGTCCCGCAGCGATGTTTTCCTTGCCGACGGAACGCCGATTTTCCTTTCCCGCACCGGCTACACCGGCGAACAGGGTTTTGAAATTTTCGTGCCTTACGACAAGGTGGTGGATATCTGGAATCGGATTCTCGAAGCCGGAAAGGACGACGGCGTCATCCCCTGCGGCCTTGCCGCGCGCGACTCCGTGCGTGCCGGAGCCGTGCTCCCGCTCTCGCAGCAGGACATCGGGCCGTGGCCTTTCGTGAACAATCCGTGGCCGTTTACGCTTCCCAAGGATGAAAACGGCAACTGGACCAAGGACTTCTTTGGACGTGCCGCACTTGAAGAGGCCGTGGCTTCCGGCAAGGCGACCTATACCTATGCCTACTGCGGCTTTGACCCCCGCAAGGTGACTTCTCCCGACCATCACACCCATCCGCAGGTGCTGCTTGGGGACGAAGTCATCGGCGATGTGCTGACCTGTGTGGCCGACGTGTCCATCGGGCGCGTTGACGGCGTGATCGTCAGCGTGGCAAGCCCCGAGAAGCCCGAAGGGTTCGCGCCCAAGGGCCTTGTCTGCGGCTTTGTCCGAGTGAACCGCCCGCTGGAAAACGGTACGAAGCTGACGCTTGCCGACCCGCGCCGCAAGATTCAGGTCGAGACGGTGCTGGATATCCGTCCCGCCCGCACCGCCCGCAAGAAGCTGGGAAGTTTGTAGGAAGGGAAAGATTTTATGATTGGGGAGGGGAGGGAGAACCCTTCTGGAGAAGGGCTTCTCCCTCCCCTCCCCAAACCCCACCTCTCCCTCTCCTAAGACGTTTGTAACGGGGGGAGAGACGAGCCTTGTTGTAAAACGAAGAGGGAACTCCTGAACCCCCGGCACTGAGGGGGTTCGGGGGGAATCATTCCCCCCGGGCGGGGTCAAGGGGCGGCAGCCCTTTGCCGCCGGAGGCATACCGTAAATATCAACCGCACGATGAGGAGCATGATCATGTCCAACATTCCCGCCGAACTGCGTTACTCCGAAGATCACGAATGGATCAGCACCGCCGCCCCGTGGAAGATCGGCGTGAGCGACTATGCCCAGAATGCCCTCGGCGACCTTACGTATGTGGAACTGCCTTCCGTGGGCGATACCTTTGAAAAGGGCCAGGAATTCGGCACGCTCGAATCCACCAAGTCCGTCAGCCCGCTGTTCATGCCTGTTGCCGGAACCATCAAGGCCGTGAACGAGGCTCTGGTGGACGCCCCTGAAAAAGTGAACCAGGACCCCTACGGGGAAGGCTGGATCATCGAAATCGAAACCGCCGACGGCGTGGATCAGCTGCTGGACGCCGCCGCTTACAAGGCTCATCTGGAGACCCTGTAATGCACCGCTATTTTCCCCATACCGCGGAAGACGAAGCGCGGATGCTCGGCGTTGTCGGTGCCGACCGGGTGGAGGATCTGTTTGCCTCCATTCCGGAAAGCTGCCGGCATGAAGGCCCGCTTCCTCTGACCGCCGTGTCGGAATGGGAACTGATGGATCGGGCGGAGGCTCTTGCCGCCGACATGCCCGCCGCCGGTTCCGCCTGGATCGGGGCTGGCAGCTACCAGCACCACATTCCTGCCGTCGTGCCTGCGCTCATCAGCCGTTCCGAATTCTATACGGCCTACACGCCGTATCAGCCGGAAATCAGCCAGGGCACGCTTCAGGGTATTTTCGAGTTCCAGACGCTCATTGCCCGCCTGCTCGGGATGGACGTTGCCAACGCCTCCATGTACGACGGTGCAACCGCGCTGGCGGAAGGCGCGCTGATGGCCTGCCGCCTGACCAAGCGTCGTGCCGTGGCTGTTTCGGCGTCGCTCCACCCGCATTACCGCGCGGTGCTCGACACCTATTGCAGCGCGAATGAAGTGGAAGTCCGCGATCTCGCCATGAACGAGGAAGGCGTCGTCAACCTTGATTCCCTCAAGGACGACACCGGGCTTGCCGCGCTGATCGTGCAGTCGCCCAACGTGCTCGGCGTGATCGAACATCTCTCCGAACAGGCCGAATGGATCCATGCCCGCAAGGGCCTGCTCGTCACCGGCTTCACCGAGGCGATGGCCTACGGCCTGCTGGCCAGCCCCGGCAGCCAGGGCGCGGACATCGTGTGCGGCGAAGGCCAGAGCTTCGGCCTCTCCCAGATGTTTGGCGGTCCCTGCCTCGGCCTCATGGCGACCCGCAAGGAGTTTGTCCGCAACATTCCGGGCCGGCTCGTGGGCCAGACCGTGGACACCGCCGGCAAGCGTTCCTTCGTGCTGACCCTCTCCACCCGCGAGCAGCATATCCGCCGCGAAAAGGCCGTTTCCAACATCTGCTCCAACGCCGGGCTGTGCGCCATGACCTGCGGGGTCTACCTCGCCAGCATGGGCAGCACGGGTCTCCGCCATATGGCGCAGCTCAACCGCGACAAGGCCGAATACCTCAAGGCCGGGCTGATGAAGCTGGGCTTCAAGCCCGTATATTCCGGCCAGACCTTCAATGAGTTCGTGATGGCGGCCCCCGCCGGGTTCGATGCCAAGTGGAAGCGTCTGCTGGAAGAGAAGAAGGTCATGTTCGGCATGGAACTGTCCAAGTGGTTCCCGCTTGCCGACAGCTACCTGTTCTGCGCCACGGAAACCCGGAGCCGCGCCGAAATCGACGCCATCCTGAAGGAGATCGCCTGATGAGCAAGCAGTCCTGGCCCGGGGTGTCGAGTCTCGTGCTGAACGAACCCCTGCTGTGGGAAAAGGGCCGCCCCGGTCGCGTGGGTGCAAGCCTCCCTGAATCGGATGTGCCCGCCGCCCCCTATCAGGCGGAAGGCATGGTGCGGACGGATCTGAACCTGCCCGACCTGTCCGAACTGGACGTGGTGCGCCACTACACCCGGCTTTCCACCTGGAATTTCGGCGTGGACACGGGCATGTATCCGCTCGGGTCCTGCACCATGAAATACAACCCCAAAATCAACGAAAAGGTTGCCGCGCTCCCCGGTTTCGCCAACGCGCACCCGCTGTTCCCCTCCCGCTATTCGCAGGGAGCCTTGCGGGTTCTGTTTGAAGCCGAGCAGATGCTGTGTGCCGTTACCGGCCTTGAGGCGTGCAGCCTCCAGCCTTCCGCCGGAGCGCATGGCGAACTCACCGGCATCATGCTCATTCAGGCATGGCACCGGGCGCAGGGCAACCACCGCTCCAAGATGCTGATTCCCGACACGGCCCACGGAACCAACCCCGCCAGTGCCGCGCTGTGCGGCTTCTCCTCGGTCAAGGTTCCGCTCGGGCCTGACGGCATCCTGACCGTGGAAGCCGTCGCCGAACTGATGGACGACGACTGCGCCGGGATCATGATCACCAACCCGAACACGCTCGGCCTGTTCGAGTCCAACATCAAGGAAATCGCCGATCTCGTGCACGCCCGGGGCGGGCTTGTCTACGGCGACGGCGCGAACCTGAATGCGGTCATGGGCTATGCCCACATGGGGCGCATCGGGATCGACGTCATGCATATGAACCTGCACAAGACGTTTTCCACGCCTCACGGCGGCGGCGGACCCGGCTCCGGTGCCATCTGCGTCAGCAAGACGCTGGTTCCGTTCCTGCCCGGGCCTCGTCTGGTGGAAACCGACGGCAAGCTCGACTGGACGGACAACTCCGTCGATGCCGGAGGCCAGTCCATCGGCCGTATGCATCCCTTCTGGGGGCAGTTCGGCGTGATCCTGCGTGCCTGGGCCTACATGAAGTCCCTTGGCGCGGATCTGAAGCGGGCCAGCGAACTGGCGGTGCTCAACGCCAACTACATCAAGTTCAGCCTGAAGGACGCGTACGATCTGCCTTTCCCGCAGCCTTCCCTGCACGAGTGCGTGTTTACGGACAAAAAGCAGGAAGCCTTTGGGGTAAGCACGATGGATATCGCCAAGGGCCTTATCGACTGCGGCATCCATCCCCCGACCATCTATTTCCCGCTCGTGGTGCACGGGGCGATCATGATCGAG
>CAZIFC010000012.1:0-56457 GCA_964538355.1 uncultured Lawsonia sp.
CGGCATGTTCTCCCCAATACCCGTGATTCTCACGCAATCTATCATTGTTTCGGCCTGCCTGAATCGCTACGCTTGGTTCACTGCCAAGCAAACGGAGGTTTGAAACATGAAGGCATCGAAAGCGTTTTGCTGTCTGGCTCTGGCCGTATCCGTCGCGTGTGCCGGAGCGGGGTTCGCTCAGGCCGAAGACCATCCCGCTGCTGCCGAAACCGTTCACATGGGCGTTTTTGACAACAACCCGATCTATCGTTCCTTGACGCCGGAAAAACAGGCTGTCTACAACTCGATCGTCAAGTCGACCGAAGAAACCATGCTTCCCTTGCGTGAGCAGATGATGGCGAAGCGCATCCAGCTTGAAACGATGGCCTCCATGCCCAACATGGATCACGAGGCCATTGCCAAGGTCGCTGCGGAAATCGCCGCAATCCATACGCAGATGATCAAGGTGCACAACGTCATGGCGGATCGTTTCGCCAAGGAGCTGGGCATTTCTCTCCAGCGGGGCACCTGCTGGGACGGAAACACCTATTGCCCCATGCATCAGGAGCAGCGGGGCCGGGGACACCACCAGAGCATGATGGGGCTTTTGCCGATTATGCCCGCGTTCTAGCGTGCTGTGCGAGCCATAAAAAAAGGGAGAAACCTTCGGGTTCCTCCCTTTTGCCGTTTCGCTGCAAAGCGATCAGCCGCTTGACGTGACCTTTCTGACGAGCAGGTTGTCATGGGGCAATACGGGCTGGTCGGGGGTGAGCAGCTGCCGTCCCCGGGCCACCAGTGCTGTGCATTCGCGGATGCCGAGGTGCATGAGCAGCCGCTTGACGTTCTTGACCTTGTGGCGGGGGATTTCGATAGTCTGCTCCTCGGGCTGGAGGAGGACCGTTACGGTGGGTATTTCAAAGGGGAGCGGTGTATCCATTGGATTCCTCTGCGGGGGTTCGGGCGTCGGGCGGAAATGTGCCGCCTGCGCCGAGTGTGCTGACTGCCGAAAGGCTGCCGCGCCGTTTCGGTGCCCCAAGAGTACGTCGGTTTGCGCCAAAAGGAAAGTCGCGGGGCAAGCCCCGGAACGGAACCGCACCCCTTGACCCTCGCGACGCTTTCACTTAGCGTAACGGATCGCAACGCTTCACATCTATCGGAGCGTACAAACGAATTCACCCTTAGGGGTTGTAGAGGTAATCCCATGCTTCAGAAAACGGAATTCATCTGGTTTGACGGGAAGCTGGTCCCCTGGGATCAGGCTCAGGTTCATGTCCTTACCCACGGTCTTCACTACGGTACCGGCGTTTTTGAAGGTATTCGCACCTACGCCTGCGCCGACGGCACCTCCGCCGTCTTCCGTCTACCGGAACATTCCAAACGCCTCGTCAACTCCGCCAAGATTCTGGGTCTGGGCATGCCCTACACCCCGGAAGAAATTTCCAAGGCCGTGATGGATACCGTGGTGGCGAACAAGCTCCCCGGCGGCTACATCCGTCCCCTCGCCTTCGCCGGAGCCGGCGATATGGGCGTGTATCCCGGCAACAACCCCACGAATCTCATCATCGCGGTGTGGCCTTGGGGTGCCTACCTTGGAGCCGAAGCCCTCGAAAAGGGTATTCGCGTCAAGACCAGCTCCTTTGCCCGCATGCACGTCAACACCCTGATGAGCAAGTCCAAGGCCGCCGGCAACTATGTGAACTCCGTGCTCGCCAAGATGGAAGTGAAGCAGGACGGCTATGACGAAGCCCTGATGCTCGACACCAACGGCTATGTCTGCGAAGCCACCGGCGAGAACTTCTTCATCGTCCGCGACGGCGTGATCAAGACCCCGCCGCTGACCGCCATTCTCGACGGCATCACCCGCGACTCGATCATCACCATCGCCCGCGATATGGGCTACACCGTGGAAGAGCAGCTGTTCACCCGCGATGAAGTCTACTATGCCGACGAAGCCTTCTTCAGCGGCACCGCCGCCGAACTCACCCCCATCCGCGAACTGGACAACCGCACCATCGGCGAAGGCCATGCCGGCCCGGTGACCAAGGCTCTCCAGACCGCCTACTTCAACGCCATCAAGGGACAGGACGCTCGCTACGAGGGCTGGCTGACCCGTTATACCTACTAAAGACAAACGCCGGGGGCGGCCTGTGCCTCCCCCGGCATTCCGGTTTCGCCACCTCTTCCCTCCATCCGCATGAGTCACGCATCGCTCGCCGCCCGCTACCGTCCCCAGACATTCGCTGAAGTGACGGGACAGGAAACCGTCAAGGCCATCCTTTCCCGCGCCGCCGCGGAAGACAAGGTTGCGCCCGCCTACCTGCTGAGCGGAACCAGAGGTGTCGGCAAAACCACGATTGCCCGCATCTTCGCGAAAGCCCTGAACTGTGTCCATGCCCCCACGGGAGAGCCGTGCAACCAGTGCGAACAGTGCCGCCGCATCACGCAGGGCAACCATGTCGACGTCGTGGAAATCGACGGAGCCTCAAACCGCGGCATCGATGATGCCCGCCGTCTGCGCGAAGCCATCGCCTACGCGCCCATGGAAGGCCGCTACAAGGTCTTCATCATCGACGAAGCGCACATGCTCACCCGCGAGTCCTTCAATGCCCTGCTGAAGACGCTTGAGGAGCCGCCGCCACGCGCCACGTTTATCCTCGCGACCACAGAGGCGCACAAATTTCCGATCACCATCGTCAGCCGTTGCCAGCATTTCATCTTCAAGGCTATCCCGGAGGCCGAGCTGGTTGCCCACTTGACGCGCGTGCTCGATAAGGAACACATTCCCTTTGAGGAGAATGCCGTTCGGCTGCTTGCGCGCCGGGCTGCCGGCAGCGTGCGTGACAGCATGTCCCTGCTCGGGCAGACGCTGGCCCTCGGCGGTGAAGAGCTGACCGAAGCCTCGACCCGCAGCGTGCTCGGCCTTGCCGGACAGGAGCTTTACGAACGCCTTCTTGACGCGCTCAAGGCGCAGGACTGCCTTGCCGTAGCCGCGTTGACGCAGGAACTGTTGGAACGCGGCGTTGATCTCGGCTTTTTCCTCCGCGAACTCACAACCTTGTGGCGGAACCTGTTCCTGATCCGGCAGGCCGGAGCCGCCGCCTGTTCCGCGCTGGATATGCCGGAAGCGGAAAAACAGCGGTTGCTGGATCTTGCCCCGCAGTTCGACCCCGCCTACATCCACGCCGCGTGGCAGATGGTGCTGGAAAGCCAGCGTCAGGTGCTGACAAGCCTTGAACCTTCCGCCGCGCTGGAACTGCTGTTGCTGAATTTGGCTTTGCTGCCCCGTTTGGTGTCGCTGGAAACGCTTTCCCGCGCTACGGTCGCGCCCGCCTCGGGAGGCGGCTCTCCTGCCGGTTCTTCGGGTCCTTCCGGAGGAAACGCGCCTTCCGCGTCCTCCGCTTCGGTCGGGATGTCTTCCGCGCCCGTTCCCCCGCAGCCCTCGGCTGCTCCGCCCGCGCCTTCCGCCGCGCCCGCCCGACAGTCTGTTCCCGTGCAGGCCGCTCCCGTGCAGGCCGGGGCACGGGGTGTGCCTTCGCGTCCCGAACCGGTGTCCGCCTCCGTTTCGCGCCCTGCCGTGCAGCAGGCTGCCGCACCCGTTCCGGCTTCTGCTCCTGTCCGGTCGCAGCCGGCAGCTCCGCAGGGGACTCCGCCGTGGCATAGCGCGCCCGCCGCGTCGGCAGCTCCGGCTGCGCGTGCCGTTCCCGAGGCCGTTTCTGCGGACGCGCCGCCTCTGTCTGACGCCGCATCCGGGAGCATGGCGGCTGTGCCCTCTCCGGCTGGAGAGGCCGGGCCGTGGCCGCTCTTTCTGAATTTTTGCCAAAAAAATATGGGCGATTCCATATCCCGCCCGGCACTGGTGCAGGCGAGCGGTCTCTTTTCGGATGGAGTCCTTACGCTTGCCACAACCAGCTCCATCCAGTATGAACAGCTCGTGATGCCCTCGGCCTTGCAGGAGCTGGAGCGGCTGGCATCCGAGTATTGCGGCAGGCCGACTGCCGTTCGGGTATCCGCTCCGGAGCGTCTGAACAAGACCGAGGCCGAACTGAAAAAAGAATTTGCCTCCCACCCCGTGATCCAGTCTCTCGCCGAGGCCTTTGACGCATCCCTCATCCGGTGTGTTCGACCGGATCAGACGCGGGGATAGGGAACGTCCCGGTGGTGTTGAAAGCCGCCTTTTCAACCGCTCTTTTAAGGAGACAACATGCGTAACATGAACGATCTCGTACGCCAGGCCGGCGTCATGCAGAACAAAATCGCCAAAATGCAGCAGGAACTGGCTGAACGCACTGTCGAAGCCTCCAGCGGCGGCGGCATGGTCAAGGTTGTTGCCACCTGCAAGCAGGATATCAAGTCCATCATCATCGATCCCAAGGCACTTGAGGGCGGCGATGTGGAAATGCTTCAGGATCTCGTGTTGACCGCCGTCAACGAAGCCATCCGCGTCGGACGCGCCACGATGGACCGTGAAGTCAGTGCCATCACCGGCGGCATCAAGCTGCCCGGCATTATCTGAGACTGCGGATTGGGGAGGGGCCTGCTGCAAAAGGCTCCGGCCCCTTCCCGGATTTTCCCCCTCACTTTTCCAGGGCGTTTGCGCCGGGGGAGGGTGGGGGACGCCTGCGCGTTTTGCCCTCCGCAGGGCTTCAACTGCCCGTCGTCCAGCCGTGGATGGCGGGTTGTCACGTCCCTGAGGACAACCTCCTTCCCCCTCCTCCGAGTTTCTCCCACGAGGCATTATGGACCACAGAATCCCTGAACCGCTGAAGGCGTTGGTTGAGCAGCTGGCACGGCTGCCCGGGCTTGGGCCGAAATCGGCCATGCGTATGGCGATGACGCTGCTCAAATGGCCCGAAGCCGAAACCCGGCGTTTGGGCAAGAGCATTCACGATCTGCGCGACAACCTCCGGCTGTGCGCGCGCTGTGGGGCGTTGACGGAAACGGACCCTTGCCCCATCTGCACGGATGCTGACCGCGACGACACCCTGCTGTGCGTCACTTCCGAGTGGGACAGCATGCTGACGCTTGAGGAAGGCGCGTTCTACAGGGGCCGCTACCTGATCCTTGGCGGCCTGCTGGCCCCGCTCGACAACCTGAGCGCGGAAAGCCTTGAGCTTGACCGCCTCGTCAAACGCCTTGCGGAAGGCCGCGTGCGGGAAGTCATTCTTGCCCTTGGAGCCACCGTGGAGGCGGAAACCACCGGAGCCTTGATCAGAAGCCTCATCAATCGGCGTTTCCCCGGCGTTTCCGTAACCCGGCTCGCGCAGGGCATCCCCCTTGGCGCGGAGGTCAAGTTCATGGATCGGGAAACCCTCCGCCAGTCGCTCCAGTACCGGCAGGAAATCCGCTAGGCACTACCCTTGCCTGGAGCGGTTTTAATGACTATCCTGCTGAAAGGCATTTCGTAGAACCCCTACCCCCTTTTCATGGAGGTTTATTTCGATGGAAACCTTGCGCGACTCCGCACGCTCCGCAAGCCTGAGCGTTGCATCCGTCTTCATGCGTCATGTGTATCAGTGGATGACCATCGGCCTGCTGGTGACAGCCGGTACCGCCTTTTTCGTCGCCTCTTCCCCGGCCCTGCTGAATATCCTGTTCGGCAACACGATCAGCCTGATCATCCTTGCCATCGCCGTGTTCGCGATGCCGCTGGTTCTGACCGGAATGATTTCCCGCATGTCCGCCGCTGCCGCAACGGCGGTCTTTGTGGTGTACAGCGCGCTGATGGGAGCGTTTCTTTCGTCTGTCCTGCTCGTGTACACAGGGACCTCCGTCATGTCCACGTTCGTCACCTGCGCGGGGATGTTCGGCGGCATGAGCCTGTATGGAACCGTGACCAAGCGTGATCTCACCGGCATGGGGACCTTCCTCATGATGGGGCTTTTCGGCCTGATCATCGCCATGATCGTCAACATCTTCCTCCAGAGCGAGGCCATGGCCTTCGTGATCAGCGGTATCGGCGTCATCATCTTCACCGGCCTGACTGCCTACGATACCCAGAAGATCCGCGCCTTTGGCGAAAATGCGCCTCTTGACGACCCCACCGCTGTCCGCCGCGGTGCGCTGCTTGGCGCGCTGACGCTCTATCTTGACTTCATCAACCTGTTCCTGATGCTGCTTCGCCTGATGGGCGATCGCCGCTAACACAATAGGTTTCTCCGGCCCGCCGGACGCCTCCGGCGGGCAAGCCTTTCACGGTCATCTTTGGCAGTGAAAGGCTTTTTGCTGTCCGCCGCCTTCTTTCGATGCCTTCTTCCGGTATGGAGGAAGGCTTGCTTCCTGTCCGGCGGCAACTGCCAACGGTATTGCCGCTCTGTTTTTCCGCAGGTTTTTTTCTGTCGGTTGGAGCATCGGCAAAAGGCACAGAAGCCGGGGCCGCGGGGTGGGGATAGCCCCCTTGTGCACGCTTCCTTCAGGCTGTAACTCATGAAAAAAGCACCTGCTTTCTGAATCCAGACGGTTCCGCCCGCAGTGCTGGCTCCTGCATGTGGCCCGAGTGTTGCATCGGTTCAGCATTCTCCCTTCCGCAAGCACGGCAACCCCTGAAGAGTTGCGGTTGCACTAAGATAGCTTTACTATTTAAGGAAAAAACTTTTCAGTTCCTGCCCGCAGTTGTGCTATAGATGCGTGTGCGTTCGGGGAAGTAACCCTTCCACAGACAGAGGAGGTTCCATGAATGTGCCTTATGGCGTTTCCGGCCTCAGTCGCGTGCTCCATGCGGAGCGTGTTTCTGGAGGACCGGGGGGAGATAACGGCGCGGTGCGGCGGTTCCGGTGTATCGGAACCGTGCTCGCGCTGACTGTTTTTTTCGCGTGCGGAAATCCGGCAGCAGCTGCAACGCTTGCCAATCATATGGATTACCCAGCCGAGGGCTTTGCTCTTTGGTGTCAGGATTCTCAGCAGCAATGGGTCGAGCACAAGCTTGCCGGACATCTGGAGATGGAGCAGAAGGTTTCCGTCCCTCTCCCCGAGGAGCCGTGTTTTTTCCTTGAGGTGGACATGGGGGACTATCTGCTGAGCTTCCCCATCAAGCAGGAGCTGGAGGCGGACGATCTGCTCGATATGGGCTGTATGCCCGATCCTGCGCTGGAGGTGTACCGCAACAACGAACCCCTGTTCATCACGGATGGGGGAGAGAAAGACCGCAATCTGGCCCGGGACCCGGATCGGAATCCGCCGGAAACCGTCGCTATCGGCGGCCTGCTTGAGACGTTTCGGGGCGGCATGAGCGAGGCGGAGTGTCTTGCCTACGGCATCCCGCTGCGGCGCGAGGTGTACAATGACAGCCAGAGCTTTTCGATCAAGACGTCGCTGTCCAGTGCGGGGGCGATATGGCAGGGTATCATCTCGCGCTACAAGGATGCGGAAACGGAGATCATCGGCCTTTCCCTCACCACGCCGCTCAGCCGCCAGACGCTGGAAACCCTCTTTGCCGAGCTTGCCGCCAAAGGGTACCGCCATACTGTCCTTGGAGACAACGGCCCGGAGTATTTGGAAGAGCCGCTGCTCAGTACCGATCTTGCCGTCCGCGGCAAGGCCGTGGGCGAGCTGCTCGCCCAGCTGAAGGCTCCCAACGCCGATCTTTTTGATGCCCATTTTGAACCGGGAACACCAGAATGCCGGGAAGAGGCGGGCGAGGAAGCCCCCTCCGCCACGGCGCAGGCTGCCGGCACGGAAGGTTCCTGCCGGGATTTGAGCGCGGATATCCGCATTGCACCCGGAAGCGACGTTATCGAGCTGTTCCTTCAGGAAGGGAAAACGCCTGCGGAGTAAGGGCGGCGGAGAACGCCAGAAACGTTTGAAGGGAGGGAAGGCGCGGGCTTTTCCTCCCTTCGTTTCCCGAGAGGGATTTCATGGGGCGGGATACGCCGAGATAGCGCACGGCCCTCTTCGGCAGACGAAACACAAAAACCCCGCGGCAAGGCTGTCGCGGGGGAGGAAAAGCAAACGCCGGAGGGTCTACTTCATGCGGTAGGTGATACGCCCGCGGGTCAAATCATAAGGTGACAGTTCCACCTTGACCCTGTCGCCGGGCAGAATGCGGATATAGAACTTGCGCATCTTGCCGGAAATGTGGGCGAGCACCGTATGCCCATTTTCAAGCTCGACCAGAAACATCGCATTGGGCAACGCTTCCTGAACAACGCCGTCCACTTCAATGGCATCTTCTTTCGCCATGGAGCCTCCTCAGAAAAACTGATGTATGTCCATACCCTCATGGGTATTGGATTCAATGACCTGTTACAGTGCCCTGAATCCTGCGGGTTGTCAACAAACTTCTCTTGCGGGGAAGGGCGCGGGAAGGCGGATTGTGGAGGAAGGGGCCGGGCTGGCGTTCGCGAAAAAGCCCGCCCGGCCCCTTCCGGCATACAGCAAAAAAATCAATTATTCGCCGAGCCACTTGCTGCGGATGGCCTTTTCCTTGCCGTTTTCGCGGATGGCCTTCAGGCCCTTGTTGACTTCAGCGGCAAGGGCGGCGTTGTCCTTGCTGAACACAAAGCCGATGTACTCCGCGTCTTCGGTCTGGAAGGCGACCTTCATGAGGTTCTGGTACCCTTCCTTGCGGCTGGCATAGTAGCGGGCGACCGGATCGTCGCAGATTACGGCGTCAAGGCGGCCATTGCGCATGTCTTCGAACACAAGGCCCACTTCGTCGTAGGTACGCAGATCGACTTCAACCTCCATCTTGCGGAGGGCTTCGATGGCGGTGGTGCCGATCTGGACGCCAACCTTCTTGCCCTTGAGATCTTCGGGCTTCTTGATGTCGGCATCCTTGGAGACGACAACGGCCTGATGCACTTCATAGTAGGGATCGGAGAACAGATAGGCCTTTTTGCGCTTGTCGGTGATGGTCACGCAGGAGGCAATGATGTTGGCCTGTCCGGATTCGAGCGAGGCAAAGATGCCGTCCCACGCAATGTTGCGGAATTCGCTCTTCATGCCCAGTTCTTCGGCGATGGCGGCGACGATATCGCGGTCATAGCCGATGATGTTCTTGTTTTCATCCAGAAATTCCATGGGAGGCCAGGTCGGATTGGATGCGGCGATAAGGGTTTTTTCAGCGGCGGACGCAGAGCCGCAGAGCATGAGAACGGCAAGAAGGCTGGTCAGTACGGTACGGAACATGGGGGACTCTCCTCATTAAAAATAAGCTTCGTTATTAGACGGCGGATAACGGAGCGTCAATAGAAAAGTGAAGGGCCAGCGGGAAGATGGCACGTCGGGAGCGGAAACGCTCTGCGCGCCGCGCCGAAAGCGGATCTTTTTCAGGAAAAAGCCTATCCCCCCTTGATTTTTGTTGATGAATGCGTGATTCTGGCCTTTGTTATGCTGCGGGAAAGGCGTTCGCCGCAATCTTTGGATTGTACGGTGTCCGCATTCCCGCAGAGGCGTTTTCCGCACCGGAGGAGTTCGGGAAACGTGTGGTTCCCCGCCGGAGGCAGTCCGCGCGGGGCGTTTTCGTTTCACCATTTCGCGTCGTTTCGTCGGAGGAGGAAAGAGCTTCATGTCCAGCGTGCAGCAGGCTCAGCACAAGACCCCGCTTATTCCGAGCCTTTTTAAGACCATTCGCAACGGGTACACCCTTGGCATGTTTTCCAAGGACGTTTCGGCGGGGATTACGGTCGGCGTGGTGGCTATTCCGCTCGCGCTCGCGTTCGCCATCGCTTCGGGGCTGACTCCGGAGCGTGGACTGTACACGTCCATCATCGCCGGTTTCTTCATGGCTTTTTTCAGCGGAAGCCGTTTCCCTGTCAGCGGGCCGACGGGTGCCTTCGTCGTCATCATCTACAGCATCGTGTCCCGCCACGGATACGAGGGGCTGGTGCTGACCACGCTCATGGCCGGTATCCTGCTTGTCATATTCGGTTTCTTGCGGTTGGGAACACTGGTCAAGTATATTCCCTACCCGGTGACCACGGGCTTCACGACAGGCATTGCGCTGCTCATCTTTTCGTCGCAGATGAAGGATTTCTTCGGCTTGCCGCTGGTGAACACTCCCCCGGAATTTTTTGACAAATGGGGAGCCTACGCGCAGAACGCCATGGATTTCAGCCCTGCCACGCTCGGTGTGGCGGTGTTTACGCTGGCGGTCATCCTGCTCATCCGGCGCACGATCCCGAAGATCCCCGCGCCTGTCGTCGCCGTTTTTCTGGCAACGCTCGTGGTGTGGCTGTTCAATCTGCCCACGGATACCATCGGTTCTCGTTTCGGAACGCTGCCTATGGGCTTTCCGGAATTTACGCCGCCTGAAGGCATCACCTTCGAGCGTATCCGTGAGCTGTTCCCCGACGCCCTCACCATCGCGCTGCTGGCGGGCATCGAATCCCTGCTGGCCTGTGTCGTTGCGGACAGCATGACCGGCGACCGCCACAATTCCAACATGGAACTGGTGTCTCAGGGCATCGGCAACGTGGCCTCGGTGTTCTTCGGCGGCTTTGCAGCCACCGGAGCCATTGCCCGTACCGCAACCAACATCCGCGCGGGTGCGGTTTCGTCGGTTTCCGCCATCGTCCATTCGATTTTCCTCGTGCTGGTGGTGCTGTGGCTCATGCCGCTGACGGAGTATATCCCGCTTGCCGCCCTTGCCGCCGTTCTGGTCATGGTTTCATACGACATGAGCGACCTGCGGACGGTGCGCCACGTCTTTGAAGGCCCGAAGTCCGACTGGTCGGTCATGGTGCTGACCTTTGCCCTCACGGTCGTCTTTGACCTGACCGTAGCCGTCTACACCGGCGTTATGCTGGCTTCGTTGCTGTTCATGCGCCGCATGAGCGAGCTGACGGGCATCCACACCTGTTCCTCCGGCGAGGAAGAGGAAGCTGCCGAGCACGACATCCCGCTGCCGGATGAGGAAACCGTGCCTGACGGCGTGGAGATCTTCGCGATCAACGGCCCGCTGTTCTTTGGTGTCGCAGACCGTTTCCAGTCCGCGCTGGATGCCATGCAGACGCCCGCGAAGGTATTCATCATGTACCTGCACAATACCCCCGCCATCGACATGACCGGCATCCACGCGCTGGAGGCGTTCCTTGAGCGTCGCCAGGAAGGTTGCCGTGTGCTGTTCGCCGCCGTGCAGGAGCCTGCCCGCAAGACGCTCCAGCGGGTCGGCATCCTCCGGGCTGTGGGCGAGGAAAACATCTTCCCTTCGCTGGACGAGGCACTGCTCCGCGCCGAGGAAATTCTCGAGGAGCAAAAAGGCAAGTAGGTTTCCGGCACGGGAGGCCCTCTTCGCACCGTGAGGGCTTTCCGTGTGCGATCTCATGAAATCCCGGCGGGTTCCCTGCTGCGGAAGAACGTGCCCGGGCCTGTGGTCCGGGCACGTTTGTTGTGCGGGAAGGTTTGGAGGGGAAGAGGCTGGCGTTTGTGCCGCCGGTGTTCGTATGCTAGGTTTGCCGGGTGTAGCGGCGTTCCCTCATGGAGCAACGGACGGGGGCCGGGCATGTGCCGCTCCCTCCCCTCCACAGAAGTCTTTTCAAGGATATGCTATGGTCGTCAGGCTGGCGTGCGGAGCCTTGCAGGGCGTGGATGCCTTCCGCGTGGATCTGGAAGTGGATTTTTTGCGGAAAGGCATGCCCGCATTCATCATTGTGGGGCTTGCGGAGGGCGCGGTTCGCGAGGCCCGGGAGCGGGTTTTCGCGGCGTTGCGCTCCTGCGGCTACGCGCTGCCTGCGGCAAGGATTACCGTCAACCTCGCCCCGGCGGATCGGCGCAAGGCGGGCAGTGCCTACGACCTGCCTCTGGCGGTGGCTCTGCTGGCGGCTTCGGGCGTCATCCCCGCCGAGCGGCTGGAGGGGTGGTTCCTTGCCGGAGAGCTTTCGCTGACAGGCCAGATAAAGCCGATTCCCGGCGTTCTGCCGCTTGCCGTGCTTGCCCGCAGCGAAGGGGCGCGGGGGCTGGTTACGGCCCCGGAGAACGCCTCTGAGGCCGCTCTGGTAGAGGGTCTGCCCGCCTATGGCCCGGCTACGCTGGACGAGGCGGTGCGTTTCCTGCTTGGAGAGTCCGAGCAGGAGGCCGCTTCTCCGCCGTCGGCGACGGACGAGAGCGGGTGGGGTGCTCCCGATTTTTCCGATGTGAAGGGGCAGGAGCACGCCAAAAGGGCCATTGAGATCGCGGCGGCGGGAGCGCACAACGTGCTGCTCATCGGCCCGCCAGGCAGCGGAAAAACCATGCTTGCCAAGCGCATTCCCTCCATCCTCCCTCCCCTTGATCCGGACGAGGCTCTGGAAGTCACCAAAATCTACAGCGTTGCCGGCATGCTTGGCGGCAGGGGGCTGGTTTCGGAAAGGCCGTTCCGGGAGCCGCACCATACGGTTTCCGACGTGGCCCTGGTTGGGGGCGGTGCGTTTCCGCGTCCGGGCGAGGTTTCGCTGGCGCACCGGGGCGTGCTCTTCCTTGACGAGTTGCCGGAATACGGGAAAAATACGCTTGATGTGCTCCGCCAGCCGCTGGAAGGCGGAACCGTAACGGTATCCAGATCCGCACACTCGGTAACGTTTCCTGCGGACTGCATGCTGGTTGCCGCCATGAATCCCTGCCCCTGCGGCTATGCGACGGACGCCCGCCATGCCTGCGCCTGCACACCGCATCAGGTTCGCCGATACCGGGCGCGGCTGTCCGGGCCGCTGCTGGATCGCATCGATTTGCACATCAACGTGCCTGCCGTCCCCTATGAGGATTTGCAGGCCGGAACTTCAGGCGTAACCTCCTCCCTCATGCGGGAGCGGGTGCTTGCGGCCCGCGCCGTTCAGCGCGAACGCTATGCGGATGCCCCCTTCTGCCGGACCAACGCGGATCTTTCCGGGGAGCTTCTGGAGCGTTTTTGCCGTCTCGGTTCCGGCGAGCACGCCTTCCTGAAGGAAGCCGTCCAGCGGCTGGCCCTGTCCGCGCGGGCGTATACGCGCATCCTGCGGATAAGCCGGACCATTGCGGATCTCGCGGGAGCCGAGTGTCTCGGCATCCCCCATCTGGCGGAGGCCATCGGCTGCCGGGTACTGGACAGGGACGCGTTGTAGGAACTTTTTTTGAACCATCCAAGACAAGGAGCATGTCATGTCGTTCAGACTGATGGACAAAGCCAAGGCCGCCGGCTGAGCGGCAAAGACGGCTCCAGAGTTGCTGGAGCAGGTTTTGGCGTCCCTTCCCCGGGTTCCTGACCCGGAGGGGCGCGTCGTGCACGGGTTTGAGCACAATGAGGATGCCGTTATCGTGCGGACGCCGCCTGCGGGCATGGCGTTGGTGCAGACGGTGGATGTGCTGAGTCCGCTTGGCAACAACCCCCGCCTGTTCGGGCAGGTGGCGGCGGCAAACGCGCTTTCCGACGTTTACGCCGTGGGCGGCTTTCCGTGGTCTGCCATGAATATCGCCGCGTTTCCGGCTCAGGATGTCCCGCTGGAGGTCTTCGCGGAGATTCTGACGGGCGGGCTTGAGAAGCTGGCCGAGGCCGGAGCCGTGCTTGCCGGCGGGCACACGCTGGAAGATGCGGAAATCAAATACGGCCTTTCCGTGACCGGCTACGTCGATCCTGACGCCATAGCCAGCAATGCGGGCCTGTGTCCGGGGGACAGCCTTGTGCTGACCAAGCCGCTGGGAACCGGCGTGCTGGCGACGGCGATCAAGGCGCAGTGGGAGCATGCGGACAAGGCCGAGGCGGATCTGTACTACTGGGCAACCCGCCTGAACGCCCATGCCGCGGATGTCCTGCGGGCCATGAAGCTCCGGGCGGCTACGGATATAACGGGCTTCGGGCTTGGGGGGCATCTTCTGGAAATGGCCCGCGGGTCCGGGGTGACGGTGGAAATCGATACCGCATCCTTGCCGTTTATCGACAATGTGGAAGCGTTTGCCTCGGACGGGCTGATCCCCGCCGGAAGCTATGCCAACCGCAAGCATTGCGCCTGCCGGACGTTTGTGAGTCCGGGAGTGGACAGCCTGCGGGCCGTGCTGGTGTTCGATGCCCAGACCTCGGGAGGGCTGGCTCTGGCCGTACCCTCCGGGCGTGAGGATGAGGCCCTGGAACGCCTTGCCGCGCTTGGCGAGCCGGGCTGGGTTGTCGGGCGGGTCTTGCCGAAAGGGGAGGGGGCACAGCTGATTTTGAGCTGAGGGGACAGTGCGGAAGCTGTTTCGCAACCTCTTCCCGTGCGGAAGAGAGAAGCTGGCTGGCCCGGATCGGAAAAGAGGGGCGGGGAATGCCTGCTCCAGATCGAAACTGTATCGATACCCTACAAAAAACAGCAGAAAAGCCGGACAATCGCCCGGCTTTTCTGTTGTAATGCCTTTTGAGGAAACTCATTTCCCCCGTCGCGTGCAGGGCTGTGCCCTGCCGGGGAGCGGGGCGTTGCCTAGTAGATCCACTTCTTGCCGTCGTACCGGGTGATTTCGCGGATACGGCGGGCCTTGGGGCTCTTGAATTCGCCGGACTTGGCTTCGGCTACGGTCTTGCCGGTGCTTTCGTATACCTTTTCAAGGTAGACGATGTGCCCAACATATTCGCAGCCCGGGCCTTTGCCGGGATAGATTTCCGTGGTCATGGTCGTCGTGTCGATTTCCGAGAAGCGGGCAATGTAGCCCTTGCCGGCCTTGCTGACCTTCATGTGGGCGCGGTTGTCCTGAAGGGTGTTGTTGGCACGGGCCACATGGGTCTGGGCGAACGCGTCAAGCTTGGCCTTCACTTCAAGGGTTGTTTCCTTGGCGGGTGCTTCGGCCTTGGCTTTGGCAGCCAGGGCCTGAGGGCCGGAGCAAAGGACGGCAGCGGACAGAACGAGAGCGAACAACGTGGATTTTTTAGTAAAAATCATAGGGGAACGTTCCTCTTGATCATAAAAGGCCCGACGAGGATACGCCGGGCCCTTGTTGGCGGTTAGCCGAAAATTAGTCCATGAACACCAGTTCGGTGCGGCGGTTCATGTAACGGCCTTCTTCCGTGTTGTTGTCATAACGGAAGGACTTGCCCTTGCCGATGGCGATCATGCGGCTGGCGGGAACGCCCTGCGTAACCAGATAGTTCTTCACGGCGTCGGCGCGACGCTGGGAGAGCTTCAGGTTGTAGGCGTCGGTACCGATGCTGTCAGTCCAGCCGAGGAGCTGCACCTTCATGCCGGGGTGTTCCATGATGACGCGGGCGGCTTCGTTCAGGATGCCCTGGGCTTCGGGGGTCAGGTCGTACTTGTCGAACGCGAAGTTGACGCCGCGGAGGACGACAACGTCTTCGATGACGGACACGCGTTCCTGGCAGAACACGTCGCCCACGAACTTGTCGACGGCGGCGTCGCTCTTGAGAAGGTCAATGGCCTTCACGGACACGGAGCAGGCGTTCAGAGCGGTGATGGCGTCCAGAGTGGCCTGGCCTTCAGGGGAGGAGGCAACGGAGATCACATGGAAGCAGACGTTCGGGTTGGCGGCGTAGATGGCCTTCACTTCGTCAACCGGGTTGATGCCGCGGTTGGATTCGCCGTCGCTGACGAGGATAACGGCAGCGCGGGGGGTCATCTGGCTGATGATGCCGTTGTGGGCCTGGATGCCATCACCCATGGGAGTGAAGCGAGCGAAGGTTTCCAGATTGTCCTTCAGGCTGTCGATGCCGGCAGCCATGCCGGCACGCTGCCAGGGGCTCTGATTCACGATCGCGCCATAGGGAGCGAAGGTGTACAGGCCGCCCTGATAGCCGAGATCCGGAACCGCGTCGTTGACGCGCTTCATGACTTCCTTGGCAACGGCCATCTTGGTCTTGCCGACGGCGGGGAAGTTCATCATCATGGAGCCGGAGTAGTCCACCAGATAGTTGTAGCTTTCAATGCGCTTCTGGCAGGTTTCGACCGTGTGGGCCGCAAAGCCGGCCGTAGCCCAAGCGAAAACCAGGGCGACAGCGAGGACAATAGAACGGGAAATTTTCATGTGAGCCTCCGTTTCTTGGGGTTAGGCGATTTCACTCCGCCCCTGACGGGTGGAGTGAAGCGTCCTCAAAAATTGTCAGCGAATACATGCAAACTGTTTCCAGGGAGAATCGCTCTGCACAAGGAAACACTGCAATGTTCCGGCCTGTCGAACATCCCCTAGCGTTATTCGACCGGCAAAACCGTTTTCTGGATACATTGCCATATTCGCTTGAATGCGACTCTACCTGTGGCCCGTGCAAAGGTAAAGAGGCTTACTTGTATTTTTTTTGAAAGCATCTCTTTTCCTCTATTCCGCACAACAAAAAAAACAGGGCGAGAGTTTCCTCTCGCCCTGTGTGGGAACTATATGTATGACATCACAGGATAAAATATCTTACGATGCCTCATATTCCCGAACTGGCATCACACGCAGCCGGTGGGCTTGGGCAGGCCAGCCATCTTGCAGGCTCCTTTGCCGGGGCCGGAGGGGAAGAGTTCGTACACTTCTTTCAGCTTGTAGCCGGTGTTCTTGGACAGGATACGCACCATAGGAGCGATCCCGTTCTTGCGGTAGTAGTCCTGCAGGAAGTCAAGGATCTTCTGGTGATCTTCGTTCAGATCGGTGATCCCTTCGGATTCCTTAACGTATTCCAGCCATTCCGGGCACCACTCATCAAACTTGAGCAGGAAGCCGTCTTCATCAACTTCGAAGGTTTTACCCTTGTAGGTGACTTCAGCCATGTGTGCGTCCTCCTTGGACAGTTTATGTGACAAGGAAACTCCTGTCACGCTTTCCGGACAAGAATGCAAAAGCTTGTTCCGCCGGAATCACTCACCATTCCACGAACTCCCAAACGAAGCCCGCAGAAAGCCGCCGGATGTGTGGGGGCACATCTTTCGGCGCTTCCTTATTGAAGGGGCATCTATCACAGCGTTGTGAAAATGGCAAGTAGTTGTTCCGCTTTTGCTCTTCATTGGGTAGTCAGCCAGTGTTCCGCGGCTTCCAGCATGGATGAGCACAGCTCGTCCATTTCCGGGCCGTGGTCATACCCCGCCAGATGCCCCAGGCCGTGGGCCAAAAGCCGGAGGCAGTGCTCCCGCGTATCCTGCCCGTAGAGGCGCGCCTCCCGGTGCAGGGTATCTACGGAAAAAACAAGGCTGCCAAGCTGGAGCGGGGTATGCTCATCCCCCTCAAGTTGTTCATCCATCGGGAAGGAAAGCACGTTGGTCGGGCCGTGGCATCGCATGTAGCCGTGGTTGCAGGCGGCCATGCCGCCGTCGCGGACCAGCACGAGATCCAGCTCCACGTTTCCGGCCTCTGCCGCGCCGAGCATGGCGGAGAGGGCCTGCCTCAGTTCCGTGCGGCAGAAGGGCAGCCGCCAGCACAGCTCTCCGCCCGAGAGGTTCAGGTGGAGGGATGCCGCCTGCCGTTCCTGGAAAAGGGGCTTCATGATTGTTTTTCCGTGCCGTTTGCGGACAGCGGAGGCCGCTCTCCCCTCTGTTGCCCCGGAGCGAGGGGGTAAAGCAGGTCAATGGGCGAGGGGCGCGGCGTCCCGTTCTGCGCGGAAGCGGGATGCGCCGGCGCGGAGGCATCGGGCATGGCACTGGCGGCGGCGTAGTTTTCGGTACGCTTTGGTTCGGGGCGCGGCGGAACCTTGCCCGGTTCGGCCTTTTCCTGAGGCGGCGGCGTTTTCTTGTCCTTGTTCAGATCGGGATAGGCTATGCGCTGGTGGAAAAGCCCTGTGAGGATACGGGCGAAGCTTTCCGAGAGCTTGTGGAGATCCTTGAAGGTCAGCTCCGATTCGTCCAGCTGCCCTTCGGAGAAGATCCCCTTCATGATCGTATCGATATGCGTCTTGATGCGCGCCGGCGTGGGATCGGTCAGTGTCCGGCTGGATGCCTCCACCGCGTCCGCGAGCATGACGATGGCCGCCTCCCGCGTCTGGGGCCGGGGGCCGGGGTAACAGTAGTCCTCAATGCGCGGGTTTTCGCCCAGTTCCTTGGCCTTGGCGTAGAAGAACTTGATAAGCCCCGTGCCGTGGTGCTGGCGGATGATGTCCACGATTTCGTCGCCAAGATGGCTTTGCGCCGCAAGCTCCGTACCCTTCTTCGCGTGCGAGAGCAGGATGAGCGCACTCATGGCGGGGGCCAGCTTGTCGTGCCGGTTGGGACCGTTGAACTGGTTTTCGATGTAGTAGTCGGGATAGGAAAGTTTGCCGATGTCGTGGTAGAGCGCGGCGACCTTGCAGAGGAGGCTGTTTGCGCCGACGGCCTTGGCTCCGGCTTCCACCATGTTGGAGACGACCAGCGAGTGATGGTAGGTCCCCGGAATCGCGACCATGAGATCCTGAAGCAGGGGCTGTTCGAGGTTCATCAGCTCCATCAGCCGAAAACGGGTGGTGTAGCGGAACATGATTTCGATGATCGGGCTGATTGCAAACAGGATCATGATGGAAATGAAGGCGTTCAGAGAGACTGTGCCCGCAAGGGTCAGGAAGGTGTGCCCGCCCCGAAAGCCTTCCATCCATCCGCTGCCGAGGGCGATGACGATCTGCCCGAGCGCGAGCGGGATGATCCCGATGACCACATCCTGCCTGTTCTGCGCCCGGATGACCAGCCATGTGTTCAGCATGGCCGAAAGGAAGAAGAAGAGGAACAGGGGCAGTTCCGCCTTCAGCATCACGCAGGTGAACAGCGAAAGGAGCAGGCCGACCACGCAGTAACGCCTTGCCGCAAAGATCAGGGCGCAAAGCCCTGCCGCCCCCGCCACCGGGAAGCAATGGACGATGAGGGGGATATCCTGCGGCTGCACGAGCTTGCCGATAAGGAGGTAGGCCCCTTTGGCCGAGATCCCGAACAGGAAGAGCAGCAGGGAAATGAAGAGAAAATCCTTGAGGCGCAGGGGGCTTCCCGGCTTGCCGCTCGGGGCCATGAACAGCCCGAGCATGAGCACAAGGGAAAGGACGAAGGTACCCGCGACGGTACGGGCCTGGATCAGGCCGTCCTGCTTCTGGAAGAGGCTTTGCAGCTTGAGCTGCTTCTCGCGGGTGACCAGCTCGCCCTGATAGACGACGACTTCGCCCTTCTGGATATGGTAGTAGACCGGCGGCACGCTTTGGGCCACGGCGTTGCCGAGAGACTGGGTTGCCTCGCGGTTCAGGGTCAGCGTGGGCATGATCAGCGGCGAAAACATGACCAGCACGGCGCGGCGTTCCTGCGGCGAGAGCGCGGGGGCGGTCCGCAGCTGCTGGGTAAACGCGGCGATGACGGCGGGCACGTCCTTGATGTCCGCAACTTCCGGCCGCAGCGTCTCGGAGCCGGTATCCATATCCCGCACGATGATCCCGCCTCTGGAGGGAAGGGCAAGGCGCACGTCTCCGACAACCCCTTCGCGCAGGCGTCCCTCCAGCCACGGCAGGGCCGAGGACAGGATGTACTCCTGCACCGTGGGCGAGACCCACTGGGCCATGAGATCGGAGCTTACGTTGGTCCCGAGCTTTTCCGAAAGCGTGGCCCGCAGGGCCTCCTGCGCTTCGGGAGCGGTATCCTGCCCGTTGAGGAGCCGCAGGATGTCGAATACTTTCTGCCGCAGGCCCGCTATTTCGGTGACGCTGAGGTCAAAGACCGTGGGCTGGAGCATGGCGACCTGATTGCGCTTGATCCGGGCGGCCTCGGTGTCCTCCACCGTCAGGCTGCGGTGCGCCACCACATCGCTGTCGGCGACTTCACCGGCGGTGAACACCCGAAACTGCATAGGTGGCTGAAGCCCTGCCAGAAACGAGAGCAGGAAAAGCGTGATGATGAGAACCAGCAGGCCTACCCCGTGATGGTGCTGCCGGAACAGCGAACGGGTCAGCCGAACGATCTCACTTATGCGTAGCGGGGAATTTTTCGTAGTCATCATATGCCTGTACGATTCGCCCGACCAGCGGATGGCGTACCACGTCGGCGGAAGTGAAATGCCGGAAAGCAACGCCTCTGACACACTTGAGAACATGCAGGGCATGGACAAGCCCGGAGCGCGCCGAATTGTCCTCTCCCTGCGCGGGCAGATCGATCTGGGTCACGTCGCCGGTGATGACCGCCCGGGAGCCGAAGCCAAGCCGGGTCAGGAACATTTTCATCTGCTCGCGGGTGGTATTCTGGGCCTCGTCGAGGATGATGAAGGCGTCGTTCAGGGTTCGCCCGCGCATGAAGGCCAGCGGAGCGACTTCGATGATGCCGGTTTCCTGAAGCGAGGCCATTTTCTGCGGCCCGAGCATGTCGAGCAGGGCGTCGTGCAGGGGGCGCAGGTAGGGGTTGACCTTTTCGGCGAGATCGCCGGGCAGGAACCCCAGCTTTTCACCGGCTTCCACGGCGGGACGGGTCAGGATGATGCGGCGCACCCGCCGGGCGGTGAGCATGTGTACGGCCATGGCCACGGCAAGGTAGGTCTTGCCGGTTCCGGCAGGCCCCACGGAAAACACCATTTCGTTGCTGCGAAGCGTTTCAAGGTAGGAACGCTGCGCGGCATTGCGCGCCGTCACGGTCTTTTTGGGAAGGGACAGCACCGCCTCGTCGCGGAAGGAGCGGCGCAGATCCGAGGCCGGTTCGCTTTCCAGCAACTGAAGGCCCTGTTCCAGATCGGAACCCTGAAGGGTGTGCCCGCCGCGCAGCAGCCCGTAAAACTGGGTGAACAGGTTCAGGATGCGTTCGCGCAGGGCGGGATCGTCCGATTCCACGGAAAGCGTGCTTCCCCGGGTGGAAATCTCCGCGCCGGTGCGGTTCGCGATCATGGTGATGTGGGCGTTGTGCGGTCCGAACAGGGCATTGGCCAGAGCCGGATCATCGAAGGAAAGGGTTTCCACGAAGGCCGTTGACGGTGTGGTTGTTTGCATAGATTCAGCAATGCGGCCTCGTGTGCCGCGGGGGGACGGTTTGTCGGTACCGCTGCGCGGACGGCGGTTCTTCCGTACCGGGGAACCGTTGCCGGAAAGTGCCGCTTTCCCATCCGTGGCACTGACCGCGTGGCGGGGTCGGGATTCAACCTATCCCATTTGCGGCAAAGCGTCTATGCCTCGGATGAGGGAACGGATTGCAGCCCTGTTTGCGTCACATTGAAGAAGCGGCGGGCGTTGTCGCCGCAGGCCGTCCACAGGGCCGCCGGCTCCATGCCGCGGGCGCGGGCCACGGCTTCGGCGGTAAAGGCGGAAAAGGCCGTCTCGTTGGGCTTGCCCCGCCACGGCAGCGGAGAAAGATAGGGGCAGTCGGTTTCCACCATGAGGCGATCCAACGGAACCCGTGCGGCGGCCTCGCGCAGATCCGCGTTGGCGGGATAGGTGACGGGTCCGGGGATGGAAACATGCCAGCCGTTGGCAAGGATGCGGTCCAGCCGTTCCACGGCATCGCCGCTGAAGCAGTGCCAGAGCACGGGCTTTCCTGCAAAGCCTTCGGCCTCAAGAATCCTCAGGCTGTCCCGTGCGGCATCGCGGGAGTGGATGACCGCCGGAAGCCCCAATGCCGAGGCGAGGGAAAGCTGCACGCGGAACGCCTCCTCCTGAATGGAGGGGGGGCAGTCCTTCCAGTAGAAATCAAGCCCGATTTCCCCGACGGCGCGAAGGCGGGGATCGGTGGCGAAGGCCTCCCGCATGGCTGTGAGGGTCTTTCCGGTGCACTGCCGTGCGTCGCAGGGGTGGATGCCCAGAAGAAAGAACACGCCGGGGTAGGCCGCGAAGGCCTCCCGGCGGGCGTGGTAGGCTTCGGGGCTCAGGAAGACCTGCCCGATAGTGGCAAGGCCCGCGTTGCCGGCCCGTTCCATGACCTCGGGCAGCCGTTCAAAAAGCCCTTCGGAGTCGAGGTGCGCGTGTGAGTCGGCCCCGGTGGGGGGGAGTCCGAGGGTATCGGGAAGCGGGCGGGGCGTGTTTTTTTTCTTGCTCATGGGTATGCCTTGAAAGGAAGAGGGGAAGGACTCCGGCGGGCGGGCACTGCCCTGCGCCCGCAAGGGACGAGCCGCCCCTGACCCGGCCTGTTTGGCGAGCAAGGGGCGGAGCGGCGGGGTGCGGAGCCTTCCCGGTGTGGAAGCTGTCAGGCGGTGAATTCCTGCTTGATGACGGCCTCGGCCTTGATGCGGTCGAGCAGTTCCGCGAAGGTTGCCTTGACGTGCTCGCGGATGTCGCCCGCGACAACGAGGAACAGCACGTCGTCGCCGGGTTTGAGTTCGCCTTCCTCGGCTTCGGCATGGATGCAGAAGATGCCGGGCTGCTGTTCCAGTTCGCGGCAGATGGCGTGCATCTTTTCCCGGTCGGGCGTCACCTTCATGGAGGTCACGGCTGCGTGGTCGGCGCGCGCCCAGCCGCGCACGACGCCGTTGTGCACGAGCACCATGCCCACGTTCTCGGTGAAGCCGGGACGCTTCTTGAGATCAGCCAGAATCTTGGTGGTATCCATAAAAAGGCTCCTGTGGTTGAAGGCCGCTCGGGGAAAATCCCCTGATGCCGCACGAAGGCGAAAGCCCGCTCCGGCGGCATCCCCGACCATCCGCGTCAACGATACGCTCCGGCGGCAGTACCGCCCGCATCAAAGAGAGGACGGCCTTTCCCGCCATCCGCCATACAGCGGAACGCCTGCCGCGCCGCCTCCCCAGCCGTCGAAAGTCTTGGGAGGGAGAGGGGCGGGGGCTTGGGGGAGGGGAGAGGGAAGCCTTTCTTCAGAAAGGTTCCCCTCTTCCCTCCCCCAATAAAAAAACAATCCCTACTCCGCCTCGCGGCGGATGCGCGCGCCCACGGCATTGAGCTTGTTCTCGATGCGTTCGTAGCCGCGATCCAGATGATAGATGCGCTGTACGGTGGTGGTTCCCCGGGCGGCCAGCCCCGCAAGCACGAGGGACGCGCTTGCGCGCAGGTCGGAAGCCATGACCGGCGCACCGGTCAGACGCTGGACGCCGCGCACAATGGCGGTGTGCCCGGCAAGCCGGATGTCCGCGCCCATGCGGACCAGCTCCTGAACGTGCATGAAGCGGTTTTCGAAAATCGTTTCGCTGATGACGCCGGAGCCTTCGGAAAGGCACATGAGGGCCATGATCTGCGCCTGCATGTCCGTGGGGAAGCCGGGGAAGGGCTGGGTGGTCACGTCCACTCCGCGGAGGTCGCATGCGCGGCGGGCCAGCACGCCGTCGGCGGTCGGTTCGATGTGCATCCCCATCTGGCGCATCTTGGCGATCACGGCGTCAAGCTCCTCAAAGGGGCAGTCCGTCAGCAGCAGTTCGCCATCGGTGATTCCGGCGGCGGCAAGGAGGGTTCCGGCTTCAATGCGGTCCGCCATGATCTTGTAGGTGCATCCGCCGAGGCGGGACACGCCGCGAACGCGGATGACGCTGGTGCCGTGCCCTTCGATCTGCGCGCCGCAGGCGATGAGGAAGCGGGCGAGATCCACGACTTCCGGTTCGCGGGCAGCGTTTTCAAGCACGGTTTCACCCTCGGCAAGGGCCGCCGCCATGAGCAGGTTTTCCGTGCCGCCCACGGTGGGGAAGTCAAAATGGATGTGCGCGCCGTTCAGCTTGCGGCAGCGTCCGATGATGTAGCCGTCTTCAAGGTCGAAGCGTGCCCCCATCTTTTCAAGGGCGGAAAGGTGCAGATCCACGGGACGCGCCCCGATAGCGCAGCCGCCGGGCATGGCGACGCGGGCTTCCCCCAGCCGGGCCAGCAGCGGGCCGAGCACCAGCACCGATGCCCGCATGGTCTTGACCAGCTCGTAGGGGGCTTCGGGCTTGAGATCGCCGGGGTTCACCGTCATCTGCCCGTTTTCGAAGGTGTTCGGGCATCCGAGCAGGGCCAGGAGCTTGCTCGTGGTACGGATGTCCCGCAGATCCGGGACGTTGGTATAGGTCACAGGCTCGTCGAGCAGGATGCTGCCCATGAGGATGGGAAGGGCCGCATTTTTGGAACCGCTTACATGCACGACGCCGGTCAGCGGCACCCCGCCTTCGATGATCAGTTTATCCATAACAATCAATCCTGTATGCTGGACCCGGAAAGACCGGGCGTTGTCGGTTGGAAAGCTCCGCGCTGGGCGGAACGGCAGGCGATCCGGAGGCGGGAGGAGGAAAGGATGGCAGGATACTCTGCGCGTTATCGGCTGGTCAAGGCGCATCTGGCGGGGATGGGGATACGAATGTCCGCAAAAGATCTTCACAGAAAGACTTGACCTCAGCCCCCGAGTGCTATAAAGACTACTCCTGCATGTGGCGGATGTAGCTCAGTTGGCAGAGCATCTGGTTGTGGCCCAGAGGGCCGTGGGTTCAAGTCCCATCATTCGCCCCACAAAATTGTCTTAAAAACCCCGCTTTTGGCGGGGTTTTTTTGTTTTTCCGGCCCTGTTGCCGCCCGAGGGCCGCTTTTTGGACTTTGGGCGGGCAGGGTACGCGCCTCCCTTCCTGTCTGTTGCCATGACCTCGGATGCCCGGCCCGCCGGGTTGCCGGGGGAAAGGGCTTCCCCCAAAAGCTTCTATATCGCCAGTTCCAGACCCACCGGGCAGTGGTCGGAGCCGTACACGTCGGTTTCGATCCACGCATCCCGGATTGCCGGGGCCAGCTCGCCGGAAACAAAGAAATAGTCGATCCGCCAGCCCACGTTGTTGACGCGGGCCTTCTGCTTGTACGACCACCACGAATACTGCTGCGGCTCGTCGCCGCGGACATGGCGGAACGTATCCACATAGCCGGACTCGATGAAGCGGTCCACCCATGCCCGTTCGATGGGCAGAAAGCCGGAATGATCCTCGTTGGCTCTGGGGCGGGCGAGATCGATGGGCCGATGGGCGGTGTTGAAGTCCCCGCAGACTATAATGGGCTTGGCACGGCGCAGTTCTTCGGCGTAGGCGAGAAAGGCATCGTAATATCCCATCTTGTAGGCAAGGCGTTCTTCGCCGCTGGTTCCGTTGGGGAAGTACACGTTGAAGAAGTGGAAGGCCGGATACTCGATATGGAGGAGCCGCCCCTCTCCGCGGTAGCGGGGATCGGGCAGCTCGTGCGTGACGGCAAGCGGCTTCAGCGAAGGCTTGGGGCGCGAGAACACCGCGACCCCGGAATAGCCTTTCTTGACCTGCGAAGCCAGCCACTCGGCGTTCCAGCCTTCGGGGTTTCTGTGCTGTTCGGCGATCTGTGAGGGATCGGCCTTGGTTTCCTGAAGGGCGACGACATCGGCAGAGGTGGATGCAAACCAGCTCCAGTCGGGCTTGCCGCTCAGGGCGCGGAATCCATTGACATTCCATGATACGAGGCGAATTGTTTCCATCGTTTCCTCTTGGCAAAGGGAGAGGCAGCCTATACAGCTCGAAAGGGCCTCGGAGCTGAAAGCATTCCATCGCCCGGCCCGATTGTCAAACCCGAGGCCTTGCCGGGCCGTTTTCAAGACCTTTTTTCTGGGAGCCGTCCATGAAGCGTTTCCGTGCGCCGCTGTTCGCGCTGTTGCTGCTGGGTTTTGGTGCAACGCCCGGCATGGCCTTTGACCTGACGGTGTTGCACACCAACGACGTACACGCCATGTACGGGGGAACCACCGCCAAGGGTGCGCCGTGCTATTCCGCGCTCTGTGAAGGCGGGACAGGCGGCAGCGTGCGCCTGAAGCAGGCCGTGGATACCCTGCGGGCTTCCGATCCGAATGTCCTGCTCCTCGATGCGGGAGACGAGTTTCAGGGAACCCTGTTCTACAATACGTTCAAGGGCGAAGTCGCGTCAGGCGTGCTCGACAGGATCGGCTATGACGCCTTCACGCCGGGAAACCATGAATTCGACGATGGCTGCGGCGAGTTTCGGCGTTTTGTGGAGCGGATGCGTGTTCCGGTGCTGGCGGCGAACCTTTCCCTGCCGTCCGCTTCCGATGGCCGGTCCCTGACGAGGCCGTGGATCATCGTGGAGCGGCAGGGCCGCCGGATCGGGATCGTCGGACTGGTCAACGAGGAAACGCCCGCACTGTCCTCGCCGTGCGGGGAAGCCGTCTTCGGATCGGCGGAAGCCGCACTCCGCAAGGCGGTCGCGGAGCTTCGGGAGCGGGGGGTGAACGTGATCGTCGCGCTGACCCATCTGGGCCTTGACGTGGACGGCGAGCTTGCCGGACGGGTGGACGGCGTGGATGTTTTTGTCGGCGGGCATACCCATTCCCTGCTTTCCAACACCAGCCCCAAGGCTGTCGGGGCGTATCCCGTGGTTCGGAAATCGCCTTCCGGCGAGCCTGTGCTGGTGGTGACGGCGTCTTCTTCCTGCCGGCTGCTGGGCAGGCTTCAGGTGGCCTTTGATGACGCGGGGGTGGCGCAGACGTGGACGGGCGAGCCGGTTGCGCTGGATGGAAAGCACGTCTCCGCGGCTCCGGACAGGGAGCTGATGGCGTTTCTGGACGGCTACGCGGGGCAGTTGAAGGCCCGGATCAGCCAGCCGGTCGGCAAGATTCTGCCGCCTGCGTCTTCACCGTCCCTGAGCTGGCTGGAGGAGGACGTGCACGAATGCCGGGTGCGGGAATGCATGAGCGGAAACATTGTTGCCGATGCCCTGCTGCGGGAAGCGAAGCCCCTGGGGGCGACCATCGCGCTGTACATGGGCGGCGGCGTGCGTGCGTCTTTGCCGGTCGGCGTGGTGACGGTGGGGAATCTGCTGGAGACGCTGCCCTTTGACAACACGCTTGTTGTCGGGGAGTTGACCGGCAAGCAGCTGCGCGAGGCGTTGGAGCACGGAGCCTCGGGCTATGAAAAGGGCGCGGGGCGGTTTGTTCAGGCTGCGGGGCTTTCGTATGCGGTCGCACCCTCAAGGCCGGTCGGCTCGCGGATTGGGACCGTATCCGTGCGCGGCGCGTCCGGCGGCTGGGAGCCGCTGCGCCCCGAGGCCGTCTACCGGGTCGCCACCGTGGACTACATCGCGGAAGGCGGCGACGGCTACACGGCTTTCAAGCCCCTGAAGTGGCAGTACACCGGACGCTCCCAGAGCGACATCCTGCGCGGCCATATCGCTGCCGCTCCTGTTCAGGCGGGGCTTGAGGGCAGAATCCGCGTGGAGAGATAGGGAGACGGGCGAGAAGGGGCAAACAGAACGCCTTCACCAATGCCTCCGTTTGATCGCACGGGATGGAAAGATTGCCCGCGACATGAAACTGTCACGCGGCCTGTGTGCGGGGCTTGGTGCCGGGGGGATCATGGGGCTGTATCAGATGCTGCGCGGGGAGCACTTCCTTTCGGACACGCTCTTTACCATGATTGGAGCATGGATAGTGATCGTCCTGCTCGCCGCGGCCTTCAAGGGCAAGGCAAGTGCTTTGAAAGTATAAATATTTGTTCCTGCCCGCCGCCCTTTTTGTCACACGATTGTCACAGACCCCGTGTAACAACCGCGCACCCGGAATCGGGAAAAGTCTCTCCCATATCATAGAGGTTTGCCATGCGTACCCTGCTGGATGCCGTTCGCTACCTGTTGCGGCGGCTGTTGCCTTTCATTGTTGTGTATGTCCTTGCGGAACTTCTGGAACTGAGCGTGCTGGCCCTGCGGGAGTCCGCCAATATCCACCTGACGCTCAAGGGCGTGCTGGTGTCGCTTCCCGTCTGGATCGGCACCACGGCGGTTTCCTGCCTGTTTTCGATGCTTCCCATCCTGCTGTACCTGCTGATCCTGCCCCGGAAATGGCAGGGAGGACGCTGGGACAAGCGGATCTCCGTGGGCCTTTTCTTCCTGTTCACGGCGAGCCACCTCTTTGAGGAAGTCGCGGAGCTGCTGTTCTGGGACGAGTTCACCTCGCGGTTCAACTTTGTTGCCGTGGACTATCTTGTCTATACGCGGGAAGTCATCGGGAACATCCTGCAATCCTACCCGGTGGCGTTGTTTCTTGGCGGCATTACCCTGGCGGCCCTGCTTTTCACGTTCATTGCCGGACGCTGGATGGTTGCAGCCCGCCCTGCGCCCCGCCTGGGTGCGCGCTGTGCGGGGGCGGTGGCGATCATCGCCGTGGCCAGCCTGCTCAATATGGTGCATTTCATGGAACTTTCCGAGAATACGGGCGACCGCTACCTTTCGGAGCTGTCCAGAGATGGCCTGTACAGCCTGTTTTCCGCCTTCTTTTCCAACGAGCTTTCCTACAGGGATTTCTATTTGACGCGCCCCGATGCGGATGTCGTGGCGACGCTGGCTCCCCATCTGGCTTCGGATGCGCGCCGTGTTGGAGAGCCTTCTTCGCTGGCCTATCGGGTTGAGCCGAAAGGAAAGGAACTGCGGGCAAACGTCGTCATCGTCCTGATGGAAAGCATGGGTTCGGAATTTTTCAGCGAATTCCGTACCGACGGGCAGCGTCTGACGCCCGAGCTGGAAAAGCTGGCTTCAGAATCCCTGTATTTCAGCCATGTCTACGCAACCGGAACCCGCACCGTTCGGGGCATTGAAGCCCTGACGCTGGCGCGTCCGCCGCTGCCGGGGATGCCGATTGTGCGGCTTCAGGGCAACGACCACCTGCGCGGCATCTGGACACCCTTCCGGGAGCGGGGCTACGACACCAAGTGGATTTACGGGGGTTATGGCTATTTCGACAATATGAACGCCTACTTCGAAGGGAACGGCTTCACGACGGTCGATCGCGCCGCGCTTTCGCAGGACGAGATTTCCTTCTCGAACGTCTGGGGGGTCTGCGACGAGGATCTCTTTGCCCGTGCCCTGCGGGAGGCGGATGCCTCCTACGCGGCAGGAACCCCCTTCTTTCAGTTCGTGCTGACGACCTCCAACCACCGTCCGTTCACCTATCCCGATGGAAAAATTTCGATTCCTTCAAAGACGGGGCGGCGTGGCGGCGTCATGTACGCGGACTATGCCGTAGGCCGGTTCGTGGAGGAAGCCCGCAAGCGTCCGTGGTTTGACGAGACGGTATTTGTCTTTGTCGCGGACCACGGGGCCGGAAGCTCGGGCCGCGAGGAGATCAAGCAGGCAAACCATCATATTCCCCTGATCATCTACGCGCCGAAGTACGTCAAGGCGGAACGGCATGACCAGCCGATCAGCCAGATCGACGCCGTGCCGACGCTGCTTTCCCTGCTGCGTTTCCGGTATGAAGGGCAATTTTACGGCATGAACGCGCTGGACCCGGCGTACGAGCCGCGCCTGTTCCTCAGCAACTACCAGAAACTCGCCTATGTGAAGGGCAATGATTCGATCATCATGCGCCCTGTCCGCAGCGTACATTTTTACCGTGGCGGGGAGCTGGCCGGCTCTTCCGAGTCATTGAAGCAGGGGGAACGGGCCAAGGCCCCCGATGCCGCCCTCGGGCAGGTGCTGGATGAAGGCATCAGCTATTACCAGCATGCGGCGCGCTGGCGGGAATTTTTGAAGGAGTAGGCCGGAAAGGAGGCTGGGGGGCGGCTGCCGTTCCCCGGCCTCCCAAAGTTTCCGCTGTCGATGAACGTTCTTACTTATTTGAATATATTGACAAAAAATAAATAACGGAAAGGCGGCGTTGGCTGCGGACAAGAGGGCGAGGCATCTTGCGCGGCGGCTTGCGGACGGATAGAGTGCCGGAACATTTTTGCATGAAGAGGAATGCTCCCATGAATCTCCCTGTTCCGGTTCCGGTCGCCACCATCATACTGCTGACCCTTTCCAATGTATTCATGACCTTTGCGTGGTACGGGCACCTGCGCTACAAGGCCCTGCCGCTGCTTGCCGCCATCGTGATCAGCTGGGGCATCGCCTTTTTTGAATACCTGTTGCAGGTTCCCGCCAACCGCGTCGGCTACGGGTATTTCAGCGCGGCGGAGCTGAAGGCCATTCAGGAAATCATTTCCCTGTCCGTGTTCGCGTTTTTTTCGACACTCTACCTTGGGGAGTCCCTGCGCTGGAACCACCTTGTGGGGTTTGCCCTGATTGTTCTGGCGGCGTTTTTTATCTTCAAGAAGTGGTAGTCGGCACGGTCCGAAAGGCAACAGCCGGAAAGCGGGGGATGCTTTCCGGCTGATTTCATGCTGTCCGTTGTCTGGCTGGGCCGTCAGGGGCCGCATGCCTGTCCGGTCATCGCACGCCGATCCACTTGTGCGTCTGCACGCCGAGGCTCCAGCGCGGATGGGCAAGGCAATAGGCGATGCAGGCGGCGGTGTTCTCCCGGCTGCGGGTGTCGTCGCAGGGCTGAAGCAAAAAGTGCCGGAAGTCCAGCGGCGCGAACATTTCCGGCGTACAGCCCTCCTGAGGCCACACCAGCTTCAGCTCGTCGCCGGAAACCGTCACCAGCGCGTTGGAACCTTTCGGGCTGATGGTGATCCAGTCCAGGCCGGAGGGAAGCGGCAGCGTGCCGTTGCTCTCCACGCCGAGTTCAAAGCCGTATCCGTGGAGCGCATCGAGCAGTTCCGGGGTGAGCTGGAGGGCCGGTTCCCCTCCCGTAAAGACGACATAGGGCCTGCGGCTGCCGTATTCCCGCGGAGGCAGCGCGGGAAACGTCCCGGCAATGGCCTGCGCCAACGCCTCCGCCGTATCAAAAATACCGGCGTCCGCCCCGACAAAATCGGTGTCGCAGAAGCGGCATTTCGCGGTAGCCCTGTCTTCGGGACGTCCTGACCAGAGGTTGCAGCCGGAGAAGCGGCAGAAGACTGCCGGACGCCCCGCCTGTGCGCCCTCGCCCTGCAACGTATAGAAGATTTCCTTGACTCTGTATGCCATGATGGATGTTACCTCGTGCCTTCGTAGGCTTCCCAGCCCCGCGCCCGGAGCCTGCAGGCCGGGCATTCGCCGCAGCCGTACCCCCACGGGTGCAGCTCTCCGCGTTCCCCGAGGTAACAGGTGTGCGTTACCGTGCGTACACATTCAACGAACGAGGCTCCGCCTTCCCGCTCCGCCAGCGTCCATGTGCGGGCCTTGTCCAGCCACATCAGCGGCGTATGCACCACAAAACGGGAGTCCATGCCCAGGTTGAGCGCGATCTGCATGGCCTTGACGGTATCGTCGCGGCAGTCGGGATAGCCGGAAAAGTCGGTTTCGCAGACGCCCATGACCAGATGCCGGATGCCTTTCCGCCAGGCGAGCGCGGCGGCGGCAGTGAGGAACACGAGGTTGCGGCCCGGAACGAAGGTGTTCGGGAGGCCTTTTTCATCAAAGGCGATTTCCATGTCGCTGGTCATGGCTGTCGCGCCGATCTGGTTGAACAGGCCGAGTTCCAGCAGGGTGTCCTCGCCAAGCTTTCCCCTCCACGCGGCAGGGAGCGACGAACCGGTGCGGACGGTTTCCAGCACGTTGCGGCGGCAGTCCATTTCCACATGATGCCGCTGTCCGTAGTCGAACCCGACGGTACTGACGCTGTCGAAGCGGTTGAGGGCCCAGCCAAGGCAGGTTGCGGAATCCTGCCCGCCGGAAAAGATGACGAGAGCCGAAGAAGGTGTTGCCGTATTCATTGATTTGTCCTGAAAGTCGTTGGTGTTTCTGGCAGGTGCTAACGCAGGGGGTGGAGCTTGTAAAGCGTGCTCCTTGTAGCGTAGAGTTGATCCGGCGGCGCGTGGCGTCGCGGAGGAGCCGTTTTGCGGCGGAAACAAGAGACGAATGCCGTGCCGGAAAACTGCCGGTACGCGAAGATACGAGGTGGCGACATGTCCCAGACCAGCACGTTTTCAGCATCCTGCTGCGCCCTGATCCTTGCCGCAGGCAAGGGAACCCGCATGCACTCCAAAAAGCCCAAGGTGCTGCACACCATTTTGGGCGAGCCGTTGCTCGGGCACGTTGCCGAGGCCCTGCGACCGCTGTTCGGGGCGTCCGTATGGGCCGTTATCGGGCACGAGGCGGACATGGTGCGGGCGGCCTTTTCCGGGCGCGAGCTGCGTTTTGTCGAGCAGAAGGAACAGCTCGGGACAGGGCATGCCCTGATGGTGGCCCTGCCGGAACTGAAGCGGGCCGGTATGAAAAAGGTGCTTGTCGTCAATGGCGACACGCCGCTGATCACCACGGATACCCTGCGCGACTTTATCTTTTATGCGGAAGGGGCCGATCTTTCCGTAGCGACGCTGACGCTGGAACACCCCGGCGCGTACGGACGCATCGTGCGCAAGGACGGCGAGCTGAAGGCCATTGTGGAGGCGAAGGATTTTGATGTGGCGGTGCATGGCGAGCCTACCGGGGAAATCAACGCCGGCATCTACATGCTGAGCCTTGAGGCGGTGGAAAGGCTCCTCCCCCGTGTGGGCAACCAGAACAAGAGCGGGGAATACTACATCACGGATCTTGTCGGCCTGGCGGTTTCCGAGGGCATGGTCGTGCGCGGCCTGTCCTGCGGGAGCGATCCCAACCTGCTCGGCATCAACAACCCCGCGGAACTGTCGGCATCCGAAGAGCTGCGGCGTCGGGCCATCGTTGAAGAGCGGCTGGCGGCCGGCGTGGTCATGCACGGGCCGGACATGATCCGGGTCGGGCCGCACGTCGTGGTGGAGCCGGGGGCAGAGCTGTACGGCCCGTGCGAGCTGTACGGGCATACGACCATCGCTTCCGGGGTGCTTGTCGAATCGCATTGCGTCATCCGTGACAGCAGCGTGGCGGCGGGCGCGGAGATCCGCTCCTTCACCCACATGGATCATGCCGAAGTGGGGCCGGACTGCCTTGTCGGGCCGTATGCCCGCCTGCGCCCCGGCGCGGTGCTGGAGCGCGGTGCCCACATGGGCAACTTTGTGGAAATGAAGAAGGCCCGGCTGTGCGAAGGCGCAAAGGCAAACCACCTTACCTACTTGGGTGATGCCGAGATTGGCCCGCGTGCGAATATCGGCGCGGGGACGATTACCTGCAATTACGACGGGGTGAATAAATTCAAGACCGTTATCGGCGCGCATGCCTTCATCGGCAGCAACACCGCGCTGGTGGCTCCGGTGACGGTCGGCGCGGACGCGCTCGTCGGCGCGGGATCGGTCATTACCAAGGATGTTCCGGACGGTCAGCTGGCCATCGCCCGTTCGAGGCAGGCAAACCTGCGGAGAAGATAGGGTTTTGTGCCTGTTGACGCAGAAGATGCTGCCGGTTGCGCGAGAAGGGGCTTCTGAAGCCTTGAAGAACGGCGAAGTTTCCGTTACTGAATACGTATACCCTTTGTTTAGATGTATTCGGATGTGCTTATTACCGGAGGGCGAGGCCGCTATTGGATGGTTCCGGCCTTGCTTTGAAAACCGTATCATATCCTTTTCTTGCCACCCTCAATCTTGCCATGAAACGGCAAAAAGAGTAGAGTCTTTGCATGGAACTTTTTGATCTCTTGGAAACCCGTGTGGTTGAACTTCTTGGGCAGATCGATACTCTTCGCGAGGAAAACAAGTCCTTGCAGGAAAAAGTAAACGCTCTTGACGGGGAGAATACGGCTCTCAAGGAGTCGCTGGAGCAGGAGCAGAACGCCAAGGCGGAGATAAACGGACGCATCGATACGTTGCTCTCGACGATTCGCGAGTTTACGGGCGAAGCGTAATAGATCGATACCTGTATGCACAGCTTTCAGCTCAATGTCCTCGGTCTGGACATTTCCTTCCGCACGGATGCCGATCCTGTTCGCATAGAACAGGCGCAGGCGTTCGTGGAGAAGCAGTATGAGAGATTGAAAAGCCAGGGAGGACAGTTCGGCAGGGAAAAACTGCTGGCACTTCTGGTCCTGGGAGTTGCAGACGACCTGTTGCAAACACAGCAGCAGCTTGCCGAGGTGGACGACCGCCTCGCCAGCCTGTTGAAGCTTATAGAGAAAACGGATTAATTGTTGCGAGGATGTTCCCTGGAGCGTACGTGATTTCCATATAGGTGCTGACCTCACAAGCTTATGAAATGGGAACCGGGTGCCAGATCGGTGTGCATGCCCGACACGTCGGGAAGTCTGAAGATCTGCCGAGGTTCCCCCCTGGGAGACCAGGTTTTGCACCTGTATCGAGACACGGCGCTCTGGGGTCATTTTTGGTGTCCCCTTCAAAGGGTGCCTTCTGGACAGATCCGTGTTTTCGCCTGTGCGGATCATGTTGTCTTTCCTTCCTTTTCCTGATGTCCTCCCGTGTTCTGGACGGCTGAGCCTTCCGGCTCGCCGCATTGCGCGAACGGGCGTATGCCCGATACTATAATGGGAGGGGATCTATGGATTTTTTCACAATCTTCTGCGTCTTCGCGGCGGTATGCGTCAGCGGCGGCGCAGGTTTTTATTTCAGCAAACACCTTAATGCCAAGCGGATTGGCGATGCCACCGAGCTGGCTACGCGCATAGTCGAGGAATCCCGCAAGGAAGCCCAGGCCCAGAAGAAGGAAATCCTGCTTCAGGGGCAGGACGAGCTGTTCAACCAGAAGCGTGAGCTTGAGCACGAGTTCAAGGAACGCGAACGCGAGTTGAAGGCCCGGGATCGCAAGCTGCAGGAGCAGGGCGATCGTCTTGAGGAAAAGCTTGAAAAGGCTACCGAAAAGGAACACGAGCTTCTCGGTGCCGAAAAAGAGCTTTCCAAAAAGGAACGCAAGCTTACCGAGCTGGAAGAATCCCTGAACGAGCGCATCGACGAGCAGGAACGCCGCCTTCAGGAAGTTTCCGGCCTCACCGCCGAGGAAGCCCGCCAGCGTCTTTTTGCAGAAATCGAGTCCCGTACCCGCCACGAAGCCGCCAAGATGATGCGCCTTATCGAGGCTGAAGCCCGTGAAACGGCGGACCGCAAGGCCAAGGAAATCATCGCCTGTTCCATCCAGCGTTACGCCGGGGACTATGTCGGCGAACATACCGTCACCGCCGTGACCCTGCCCAGCGAAGACATGAAGGGCCGCATCATCGGTCGCGAAGGGCGTAATATCCGCGCTCTGGAAGCGGCTACCGGCGTTGACCTCATCATCGACGACACTCCCGAAACGGTCATCTTGTCCGCCTACAGCCCCTTGCGCCGTCAGGTCGCGAAGATGGCCCTTGAACGCCTCATTCAGGATGGGCGTATCCATCCTGCCCGCATCGAGGACGTGGTTCATAAATGCGAGCAGGAGCTGGAAGTGCAGATCCGTGAAGTCGGCGAGCAGGCCACCTTCGACGCCGGTGTGCACGGCATCCACCCCGAGCTGGTCCGCTATCTGGGGCAGCTCCGCTACCGTACCAGCTTCACGCAGAATGTGCTTCAGCACTCGCTGGAAGTGTCCGCCCTGTGCGGCATGATGGCTGCCGAGCTTGGTATGGATATCAAGAAGGCCAAGCGTGCCGGCCTGTTGCATGACATCGGCAAGGCGGTTGACCATGAGGTGGAAGGGCCGCACGCGCTCATCGGTGCGGATCTCGCCAAGAAGTTCAACGAAAGCAAGGAAATCCTCCACGCCATTGCCGCCCACCACGAGGATCAGCGTCCCGAAACCGCGCTGGCGGTGCTTGTGCAGGCCGCGGACTCGCTGTCCGGTGCTCGTCCCGGCGCGCGCAAGGAACTTCTGGAAAGCTATGTCAAGCGTCTGGAAGATCTCGAAAATATCGCTTCCGAATTCGACGGCGTGTCCAAGGCCTATGCGATTCAGGCCGGGCGTGAAATCCGGGTTATGGTCAACTCCGAGAACGTGGATGACGATCAGACCTACATGCTCTGTAAGGGCATTACCGGGAAAATTGAGGAAAACCTCACCTATCCCGGACAGATCCGGGTTACGGTCATCCGTGAACGCCGGGCAGTTGGATACGCCAAATAGCTTGGCTTTTCATGGGTGTTTTTATGGAGAGGGCTTCGGCCCTCTTTTTTTTCGGGTCGGAAAAACGAGAGAGGCTGTCTTGTTCCGAAGAAAAAGACAGCCTCTCTACTCCCACCCTGAAACATTTTCAGGACGGGTAATAAATACGCGCTCCGAGAAAAAAAAGCAAGATGCATATCGGGCCTATAGTAACGAAAACGGTTTTGCGAATCCTTGCTTCCAAGAATTTCGGCCCGTTTCTTGCTTTAGGCTTTTCGGGCATGATTTGCTGGTGGCGGGAATGCCGAACGGCCTTTTTTGAAAGGCTCCCGAACGGCTTCGGCATCGTCGTTCCGCCGGATGATGCCAGCTTCGGCCCCGAGCGGGATGGGAGATTCCCTCCGATGGCCTTTGGCCCGCACGAAAACGCGGAACAGGCCATGCGGCGCATTGCACCGCTGGACAGCGGGAAAAAAGAGAACCCGTCCCTCCGCTTGACAGGGGCGGAACCTGTCCGTAGGATTTACCCATCTTTTTCCACAAGGAACTGCCAGATGCTGTCGTTTGCCGCCAACCACTCCTTCTGCGAAGCCCCGAGCTGGGGCCTCTGCTACTATTGCTTTAGGAGCGGAAGCGGCGTCATGGCGCGCGTCTGACGGCATAGTGTCAGAGCAAGCGTTGATTGGGGGGCCGCGGACAGATGTTCGCGGCCCCCTTTTTTTATCCGCCAGAAAGGACAGGAACGATGATTACAGTTCAGGCTCCGGCGTCGAAGTCGGTATCGCATCGCATGGTTATGGGGGCGGCCCTCGCTGAGGGGCATTCCGTGGTGAGCCGTGTGCTCGAAAGCAGGGATCTGGAACGCACAATGGCGATCCTGCGGGCTGCCGGGGCGGAAATCCACCGGACTGGAGCCGGGGAATACGCCGTCCGGGGTGTGGGCGGGAGACCGCAAGGCGGCCGGGAAACGCCGGTTTCCTGCGATGTGCACGAATCCGGTACAACCTGCCGGCTGCTGACGGCGGTGCTGGCGGCTGGAGTCGGCGCGTTTCGCATTCACGGCGCGCCCCGGATGCACGAGCGTCCGATTGGGGAGCTGACTTCCGCTCTGGAAGGGCAGGGCGTGGGCTTTGCCTTTGAGGGCAAGCCGGGCTTTCCTCCCTTTGCCATGCGGACGGAAGGGCTGCGCGGCGGAAGCCTGGATATCGGCATGGACGAATCCAGTCAGTATGTGTCCGGGGTGCTGCTGGCGGCTCCGCTGGCACACGCGCCGCTGACCGTATGCATCGGGGGGAGCAAGGTCGTTTCGTGGCCCTATGTCGGGCTGACGCTTCAGGCTCTGGAAGATTTCGGGATTCCGTTCACGGTGGAGTGTCTGAAGGGCGGAAGCTGGGATTCGGCGGACTGGCACGCGCTGGAGCAGGCGGAGCCTGGCAGAATCCGGTTCCGCATGGTTCCCGCCGCGTATCGGGCAGGCCGGTATGTCGTGGAAGGGGATTGGTCGGGTGCGTCCTACCTGCTTGCCGCCGGAGCCGTGGGGCCGCGTCCCGTGCGTGTGGAGGGGCTGCGGGCCGACTCCCTGCAGGGCGATCGCGTGATGCTCGACATCCTGCGCGCGATGGGGGCACGCGTTGAAGTGGAGCCGGATGCCGTGACCGTGCATCCTTCCGGGCTGCACGGCGTAAAGGCCGACATGAGCCGCTGCCCGGATCTGGTTCCCACTGTGGCGGCATTGGCGGCACACGCGTCAGGCCCGACCCGTCTCTGGAATGCGGCGCATCTGCGCCTCAAGGAGTGCGATCGCATTGCGGTTCCGGTACAGGAGCTGGGCAAGGTGGGGGTGCGGTGTGACGAGCACGAGGACGGCCTGACCGTGCATGGCGACCCCGCACTGGCTTCCCGGCTGGGATCGCTGGAGGGTATCGGCTTTTCCGCGCACGGCGATCACCGCATTGCCATGAGCCTTGCCTTGCTGGAGCTGCACGGTGGACGCCTCACGCTGGACGATCCCGCCTGCGTGAGCAAATCGTTTCCCGATTTCTGGGAACGCTGGGAACAGGTGAGGGGATGAGCGGCATGATGGAAAAGGCGGCCTTTACACCCCGGCGTCTGGTGGTGGTCGGCAGCCGGGGGCGGATGGGAACGCTGCTGGCAGACCGCTGGAGTGCGGCGGGGCATACGGTTGCGGGTGTGGATGTGCCGCTGGAGGACGGGTTTTATGCCAGAGTCCTTCCGGGCGCGGACGCGGTGTTTTTGTGCATTCCCGCCGGAGCCATGCCGGAAGTGCTGCCGGGCCTTGTCCGGCATCTGGACGGCAGGCAGGTTCTTGCCGACATCACGTCCGTGAAGCTCCGGCCTCTGGCGCAGATGGAGCAGGCCTACGCCGGGCCGGTAGTGGGCACGCACCCGCTGTTCGGGCCGCAGCCCAACCTTTCGGACATGCGCGTATGCGTTACGCCGGGCAAAACGGCGCAGGAGCGGGACACCCTGCTTGTGGAGAGCCTGTTCGGGGACATGGGCTGCTCCTGCTTCCGCTCCACGGCGGAAACGCACGACCGGGCCGCAGCCTCCATTCAGGGGCTGAACTTCATTTCCAGTCTGGCCTATTTCGCCACCCTTGCGGAGCATGAGGAGCTGCTGCCTTTCATCACGCCCTCGTTCAGGCGGCGGCTGGAAGCGTCACGCAAGCTCCTGACCGAGGATGCCCCGCTGTTCGAATGGCTGTTCGAGGCCAACCCCATGAGCCACGAATCCATCCGGCAGTACCGGGCCTTTCTCAACGTCGCCGCCGGGGGGGACGTCAACGTGCTGGTGCAGCGCGCCCGCTGGTGGTGGGATGAGGCAAGAACCGGAGCCGACGGAGTCAACGGAGCCAACGCATAGAAGCAAAAGGAAAGGCGGGGAAACACCCCGCCTTTTCCATATGGCATGCCTTTCGGCGGTCCGGGGAAACGTTCCTCCCGGACTCTCACCCTGTAGAACTACAGCGTGATATCGCGCACGGCGTCAAGAGCTTTGGCGAAATCGTCTTCGGTGTGGGCAAAGGAAACCATAGCCACCTCGAAGGCCGAGGGAGCAATGAAGATATTGCGTTCGCGCATGGCCCGGAAGAAGCGGGCGTACATTTCGGTGTCGGACTGCTTCACGTCCTCGAAGTTGCGGAGCGGGCCGTCCGAGAAGAAGACGGTATACATGGAGGCCAGACGGTTGACCGTGACCGGAACGCCCTTCCCGCGGAGGATGGATTCCATTTCCGCGGCGAAGGCTTCCACGCGGGCTTCAAGCGCGGCGTAGTCGCTGGCCTTGAGCACGGAGAGCGTGGCGATGCCCGCAGCCATGGCAAGCGGATTCCCGGAGAGGGTTCCGGCCTGATACACGTCCCCGGCGGGGGCCACGCGGCTCATGTATTCGCGCTTGCCGCCGAAGGCTCCGACAGGCAGGCCGCCGCCGATGATCTTGCCGAGGGTGGTGAGGTCCGGGGTGATGCCGAAACGGGTTTGTGCCCCGCCGTATTCGGCGCGGAAACCGGTAATCACTTCGTCCATGATGAGCAGGGAGCCATTGGCGTCGCAGATGGCGCGCAGGGCCTTGAGGAAGCCGTCTTCGGGCAGCACCAGCCCCATGTTTCCGGCGATGGGTTCGACGATGACCGCCGCGATGTCCTTGCCGTACAGGTGGAAGATGTCCTCCACGGCCTGCACGTCATTGTACGGGGCAAGCAGGGTGTCGCGGACGGTGCTTTCCGGCACGCCGGGGGTGCCGGGGATGGAAAGGGTCGCCACGCCGGAACCTGCGCTCGCGAGGAAGGGATCGGAATGCCCGTGGTAGCAGCCGATGAATTTCAGGACCTTGTTTCGTCCCGTCACGCCGCGGGCCAGACGCAGGGCCGACATGGTGGCTTCCGTGCCGGAGTTCACCATACGGACCATGTCCATGCCGGGGAACGCGTCAATGATGATGCGGGCAAGCTCCACTTCGGCGGGGCAGGGCGCGCCGTAGCTGGTGCCCTTCCCGGCGGCTTCGGCAATGGCTCTGGTCACTTCCGGGTGTGCATGCCCGAGCAGCATCGGACCCCACGATTCCACGAAGTCGATCATTTCCTGACCGTCCACGGTGGTGATGTGGCTGCCCTTGCCCGAAGCGATGAACAGCGGATCGGCACCTACGCCGAGGCAGGCACGGACGGGACTGTTGACCCCACCGGGGATGACTTCGCAGGCTTCCTTGAACAGTTCTTTCGAACGAGTCGTCTTCATCAGGCGTTCCTTGTATGGTTTGAGACGCCCCTTTCGGGGAGATGCATGAACGGGGCTGTAGCGGCAAGGCTCTTCCCTGCGGAGCCGGCGGCTGCATCGACTCCCATCGGCGGGACGATGCGCGTTCCTGTGGCAAACGGGGTTGCCGCTCTCGGGAGGCGGAAGGGAAGAACGTATCCCGCACAGGGTTCCATGCCGATACGGCCTAAAAATACGTCATGGAGGTTTTCTTCAATTCTTCAAGGCTGTCAAGCACGGCGTATTCGTCCAGCGAGGTGTCGCGGCGCAGTTCCTCGATGACCTGACGGCACTCTTCCTCACTGCGCCCGTGCACCATCGTGTAGAGCGTGTAGGGCCAGTCCGAAGCCGAGCTGGGACGGAAATAAATGTGGGAAATCCGGGTGTTTTTCACCGCCACTTCCGCGATGGCGTCACAGTCCGCCTCATCGACAATCCAGGCGACCATGGCGTTGTGGTTCCAGCCGGTTTTCTGGTGCTTGATGCTTGCCCCGAAGCGGCGGATGGAACCGTCTTCCTTCATGCGGCGCAGCAGGTTGAGGACGGTCTCCTCGTCCGTGCCCACCTCGCGGGCGATATCCGCGTAGGGGGTCAGGGTGTCGGGAATCTGAGACTGGACGATGCGCAGGATGGCGCGCTCGGTATCGGTGAAGGTAATGCTCATGGTTGTCCCTTTATGGAAGCGTCCGGCGGGTGGGGTGCGCCGGGTGCGGATGGTGACGTTATTGTCCCTGGTCGCCGTCCTCGTCGGTCGTGATGGAGAGCGGCTTGATTTCGTCGATACGCCGGATGCCCGCGTGGGTCAGCACGATGCGGAAGCGTTCCAGATCGGAGCCGCAACGGTGTGTGATCCTGCGGACCATATCCACATGATAGACCTTGTCGCCCACTGCGGGATCGTCTATGCCGCCCTGCGGTTCGTCAAGGACTTCATCGGCATGCCGCAGAAAATCCGAAATGTCAAAGCGCGAGATGTCCAGAAGCAGGTTCTTGCCGCCCTGAAAGGGGTCCGGCAGTTTTTTGATATCCACCCGCTTCGAATAATAAAGGATGTCTTCGCTGTGGAACGCATTCAGAATATCTACGAAATGCGTTCGGTTGCGGAGCCTGCGGACGCTTTTCGGGAGTTTTTCCCAGTCCTCGAACCGGAACTGCTCGGCGCAGTGCCCCAGCGGTTTGCCGTGCGGGTCGGAAACGCGCAGAACCCGGTCGGGAATCCACTTGCCGCAGACGGAGAACAGCTTGTGCTTCAGCACGTCCTTGATGCGCTCGCGGCAGATGTAGGCACAGACGGCGATGACGAAAATGGGTGCGCTGAGCGAACCCGCGCCCTCCCAGAGCAGGGTGACAATCAGGGCGAGGCTCATGGCGACGGCGGCAATGATGCTGTAGAGCGCGTGTTCCAGCAGGGAATGCCCGGAGTGACGCTGCACGTTCAGGAACAGCGGCATGTCCACATATTTTTTCAGTACGCTCCAGCGGAAGACCGGAAGTTCGTTGTCGCCGGTTTTTGAGGGCATGCTTTCGGGATAGCGGTAGCGGCGGTACGCCCGCTGTGCCCCGAAACAGGCCAGAATGAACGTGGCGCGGGGGTTGGCCGGGGAGAGCTGGCGCACGATTTCCCCCAGCGCACGCGTTGTAATGATCGCAAGGTATTCGTCGCCGTAGAGGAATGCCGAGGCCCTGAGCAGGTTGCGGGCTTCGCGGGCGCGCCTGCCGAGCTTTTTCCGGTAGCGGTGCAGGCAGGCCACCGTCAGCCGGGTCAGCATATAGGCGGCGTGTGTGCGTTCGTCGTCGTCCTCAATGGCGAGCACCGCGTTTTTCCGGGCCAGCAGGGAAACCCGGAAGGCGATGCAGAACAGCTTGAGGCTGTCCTCATACTGTTCGCGGGTTTCGGGGGTGTTTTGCCAGAGCAGGTCGTCGAGGCGTTTCGAGCATTCCTCAAGCAGATCCGGGGGCGTCTCCTCCAGCGTCAGCTCGAAGACGTCTTCCCGCCACTCTTCCTGGTGCAGATCGGGAGGAAGATCGCTGCCGAGCAGGGATTCGAGGGGGCGCACGGGAACGCCGAGGCGGATGTAGGTCTTGAGGCTTTGCTGGTAGTCGGTGGGCGTGTAGCTCCAGCGGTTGATCTGGAGGCTCCGGGGGAAGAAAAACCATGTTTCCACCTGATACCGCAGCCGGAGATCCTCCAGCGGGCAGGAAACCTGCTGGCGGATTTCAACACGACGCTTGCTGATGGTTTTGACGGCTTCGGCAAGCAGGGAGGCGTTGGGGCGGCGGTGGCGGCGGATGGAGTAGGACATGGCAAGATCCATAGCTTTTCCTGACCATAGCCAAGGCGGAAGGCAAGATCAAGCAAGCCTCGTCCGGTCGTTTCGGCGGAAATCAAGGCTTTATGGAATGCCGGAAACAGGCTATACGGAAAAGACGCCCTCTGGGGCGAGCCTTTTCTACCCATCCGCCACTGCCCGGAGACGCTCCATGCCCACGCTTCATGATCCCCAGCTGTGTCAGGCCTTGCTCCGCCGTCTTGAAGAACTCCTCGACCGTCCCATGCGGTTCATGGAGGTTTGCGGGACGCATACCGTATCCATCTTTCGCGGCGGCCTGCGTACGCTGCTTCCGGCTCAGGTGACCCATCTGACCGGGCCGGGCTGTCCCGTGTGCGTCACGCACGACCGGGAGGTCGCGGCCTTTCTCGAAATCGCCGAACAGCCCGGCGTCATAGTCGCCACGTTCGGGGATCTGATGCGCGTCCCCGGGCCGGACGGACGCTCGCTCAAGCATGCACAGGCCGCCGGAGCGCGGGTTTCGGTGGTGTATTCCCCGCTGGATGCCCTGGCCCTCGCCGCAGAGCATCCCGAGGCGACAGTGGTTTTCCTCGGTGTGGGCTTTGAGACGACAGCACCCGCCGTTGCCGCCACCGTGCTCGCCGCAGAACAGCGGAAACTGGACAACTTTGCCCTGTTTTCCTGCCACAAGCTGGTTCCCCCGGCCTTGGCGGCCCTGCTTGCCGATCCTGACAACAGCATCGACGCCTTCCTTTTGCCGGGCCATGTCTGCACCGTGCTGGGGCTGGAGCCTTTCCGCTTTGTCGCCGAGGACTGGAAACGCCCCGCCGTGGTCGCGGGCTTCGAGCCTGCCGATATCCTTGACGCGCTGTGCCGCATGGCCCGCCAGCGTCGGGACGGCGTGCCTTCGGTGGAGAATGCCTATCCCCGCGCCGTGAGCGACGGGGGCAACCCCCGCGCCCGGGCCGTGCTTTCGCAGGTTTTCCGCGTTTCCGATGCCCTGTGGCGCGGGCTCGGAACCATCCCCGGAAGCGGCCTTGCGCTGAACCCCGCCTATGCCCGTTTTGACGCGCTGGAACGGCTCGGCCTGTCTCTTCCCGAAACGAAACCGCTTCCCGGCTGCCGGTGCGGGGAGGTGCTCCGGGGGAAGCTCGCGCCCAGCCAATGCCCCCTGTTCGGCAAGGCCTGCACCCCCGCCAACCCCGTAGGCCCCTGTATGGTGTCCACAGAAGGCAGCTGCTCCGCCTATTTTAAATACGGCCTGTAACCTTTCGTTTTGTTCCGTGGGAAAAGCGGGGCGTTGCCCCGAACCCCACCGGGGGAATGATTCCCCCCGCGCCCCCTCGTCCTTTGGGGGCTTCACGCAACGGCTAGGGGCATCGCCTTAACGCCTTCCTGTGAGGCAACCCGTTGGGCCGATAGCCCCGCCTCATTCATAACAACACATTATTCAATATAAAACGGTTCCATCCCCGAACACTCCGGGCATGGAACCGTTTTTCTGCACAGCCTGATACTCCTCTGCCCCGTGCCTTCATGACAGGAACGCCGCGAACAGGGATTCGATAAGCACGAAAGTCTTTGAGGAGGGAGGGGGAGAGGTCTGGAGAGGGGGAGGGAGGCAGCTTTCTTCAGAAAGTGCCTCTCTCCCCCTCTCCAGAAAAACGCTTCTAAAAAGCCTCCCCATCAGCCAGCAGAGCCTCCCGGATCAGCACCCGCAGCTTGTGGGCCACGGGGCCGGTCTTGCCGTCACCGATTGGCCTGCCCTCGAAATGGGTGACTCCCACGCACTCGTGCGCCGTGCCGAGGATCATCATTTCGCGGACGCTGTCCAGCTCGGCGGCGGGAATGGGGCGTACTTCCACGGGCATGAAGGTCCGGGCAAGCTCCATTGCCTTGGTCGCCACCGTGCCGACCAGCGCGTTCTTGAACTCGGGCAGAACCAGAGCACCCCTGGCATCCACCACGGCTACGTTGGCGATGGCTGCCTCGGTCAGGCAGTTGTCGGCATCGAAGGTCAGGGCAACGTCCATGTGCTTCTGCATGGCTTCCAGCGTCATGAAGACGGCGGAAAGGTAGTTGGTGGTCTTGAGCCGGGCAAACATGGCGGGCTTGACCGGAACATGGCTCCGAAAGGCCGTCAGGCCCTTGTCGTACCACGCGTCCGTCCGGACAGGGACCCGGTAGGCGGCAACGTACAGGCTGGAGGCGGGGCACTCCTTCAGGCCGATGCCGAAACCGCCCGGGCCGCGACCCGACAGGATGCGGATGTTGCCCTCCGGCTCATCCCCGGCCTTGGCGACGGCAAGGACGATCTCCCGGATCTTCTCGATGGGGCAGGGCAGCTCCAGAGACAGCCCGGCCGCGGAGTTTGCCAGACGCCGGAGGTGGGCATCCAGATGGATGACCTTGCGCTCGGTAAAGCGGATGGTCTCGAAAACGCCGTCTCCGCGATGGACAAGATGATCGTCCAGCGGGGCCAGCATCAGCCGGGGATCCCGGCAGACGGCTCCAAACCGGTGTTCATAAAAAGCCAAAATATGTTCCGCACCGGGACGTTCCAACTCCCGGAGCTTCTCGATCCACGCATTCGTATCCAGTACGGGAATCATGGCAAGCCTCTTTTTCTGGTGGCGTTTCAGTCCTGATCCATCCTTTCCCTTTACGCTCTTCGGCCAGAAAAAGCCAGACGGGGCAACCGGTTTCCCGGATACCCCGTCTGGAAAAAGGCCGATGTGCGGAACCGCGTTATTTCTTGAGGAAGACCTCGCGATCCTTCACGCCCAGCAGATCGCGGCGAACCAGTTCTTCGGCGATCTGAACGGCGTTGAGCGCGGCACCCTTGCGGATGTTGTCGGCAACGATCCACATGTTGAGGCCGTTGGGGACGGTTTCGTCTTCGCGGATGCGGCCCACAAAGGTATCGTCTTCACCGGTGGCGTCGACGGCGAGGGGGTACATCTTTTCGGAGGGGTTGTCGTACACCTGCACGCCGGGGGCCTGAGCGAGGATGGCGCGGGCTTCCTTGGCGGTCAGCTTGCGTTCGGTTTCGATGTTCACGGATTCGGAATGGCCGTAGAACACGGGCACGCGCACGCAGGTGGCGGTGACCTTCACGTTGGGATCGCACATGATCTTGACGGTCTCGTGGACCATCTTCATTTCTTCCTTGGTGTAGCCGTTGTCGAGGAAGACGTCGATGTGCGGGAGGCAGTTGAACGCGATGCGGTGCGGATAGACGTCCACATCGGGTTCCTGCATGTTGAACAGCTGGCGGACCTGCGTTTCCAGTTCGCCGATGCCTTTCTGCCCGGAGCCGGAAACCGCCTGATAGGTGGAAACCACCACGCGGGTGATGCCGGCCACATCGTGCAGGGGCTTCAGGGCCACGACCATCTGGATGGTGGAGCAGTTCGGGTTGGCGATGATGCCGTTGTGGGCTTCCAGCGCGTCGGGGTTGACTTCGGGCACGACCAGCGGGCAGCGGTCATCCATGCGCCATGCGCTGGAGTTGTCCACCACCACGCAGCCGGCAGCGGCGGCATGGGGGGCATATTTTTCAGACGTGGAACCGCCAGCGGAGAAGATGGCGATATCGATGCCGTCGAATACATCTTCCTTCAGTTCGCGCACGAGCAGTTCGGAATCCCCGTACGGAACCTTGGTCCCGGCAGAGCGGGCCGAGGCAAAGGGGATGACCTCGGTAGCTGGGAATTTCCGGGCCTCAAGGGTCTTCAGCATTTCACGACCGACGGCGCCGGTAGCTCCCACGACAGCGACAACGAGTTTTTTTTCAGACATGGTATCCTCTATCCTCGAACAAAAAAGGAAAGCCTTGGAGCATGTGATTTTCACAAGGCGTTCGATGTTCATCTAACGCCTTGCCGTCGCTGTCAAGTCCGTTGGAGGGCTTTTTGCCCGAAATGATGGCCCTCCAGCGGTAAAAAACGAGCCAGAAACCGGAAAAATCCTCTGAAACGTGCTTGGATATCAGGAAGTTCGGCCTGTTGGGAAAATGCGCCCGTTTCAGCATGGGGAAACGGGGAATGCGGATGGTTTTACAAAATTGTTATTTTTGTCGGGCTGCCGGAAAACTGCCTGCGCCAAACCGGAACCGGGAAAACTGCGGCCCTCTGCGCTTGCCAGCCAACAGCTTTGTTCTTATAGTTTGAGAAACGCGGCGGTGTTCGGGTACATCCGCCCGCTGACAAGGAGTATAGTGTATGGCCACTCGTCTTGTTCCTGCTGATGACGCCCCCTTTAACCTCCAGATCAAGACGCTGGCGGATGAGGAACTGCTCGATTTCTGGGAAGAAACCCAGCAGATTGAAAACGCCCTGCGCGCCGAATATCAACAGACCGTGGTTCCTGTTCAGGATTACGAACGCCTGATCGTGCTGGAGTTGCAATTGCGCTCCTGCCAGCGGCAGAAAGCCTGTGGAGCCTGATTTCTGTTAGGGTATATAAATGTTTGGGGAAACCGGGCTGCCGCCCGGGCCCGCCCGGGGGAAATGATTCCCCCCGGACCCCCGCTTAAAGGGGAGCCTGCCGGGTTGGTTCCTCGAAACAGTGTGTGAAAAAAGACCGGCAAGCCAAGGCTTGCCGGTCTTTTTGTATGGTTTGGGTTTGGAGATTACCGAGCCTGCTGGGGAGCGTGGTTCTTGTGCTCCTTGATTTTGACGAGTTCCTCTTCCACGGCCTTTTTCAGATCGGCGGGGATGGGGAGCGTCAGAGCCTTCTGGAGCTGTTCGATGCCCTTGTCCGGCTGGTCGAGATAGTAGGCGTAGAGGATGCCGAGGCTGTAGCGCACGGAAGCATCGTCCTTGGCGGCGACGACCTTTTCCAGACTGGCGGCGGCTTCGGCGTGGCGGTTCTGGTTGTGCTGGATGATGCCGAGCATGTAGAGCGGCTGGGTTTCGTTGGGGGCAGCGACCACGGCCCGCAGAGCGAAGGTTTCGGCCCGCTGCCAGTCCTGCGTGTGCATGAAGTGCTCGGCAAGGCCGATCAGGGCTTCGATGTCGGTGGGGTTCTTCTGGATTTTTTGCATCAGGGTCATGATGCCTTGTTGGGTGGCCTCATCCATGCCCGTGGCACCGGGGGAGGTCGGCTGATTTGCCGGAGCGGCGGCCTGTGAGCCGGTGGTGGAATGCGAAACGAGATCCGGGTTGGCCGAAAAGTGCGACAGGGTGGACACAAGCATGATTGCCAGCCCGGCCCCGAGTACGAGCAGAATGAAGCGGCTGTTTTTGCGGAAGGTCAGATCAGTCATTGCGGAGGGTCTCCAGCTGGGCCACGCGGCGGTTGAGGGCAATCTGATTGCGGAGCAGGAACGCAAGGTACGCGCCCAGCCCGATCCATACGGCGATATTCGCGTACATGAGCCAGTCCATATCGGTCATGATGTACTCCTTGATGGCGTTTGTTTTGTGGGGAGCGATCCCCTTCTGGAGAAGGCTTCCCTCCGTCCCCTTCCCGGAGCTTCTGGCTGGAGGGGGCTGTACGGAGGGCGTCCCGGCTGCAAGGGGGGAACGCATCCATTCCCCGGAACCTCAAAGGCAAGCGTTTGAGGTTCCGGGGGCCGGGGGAAAATTCCTTTTCAAAAAGGTTCCTCCCCCGCTTCTCTCTATCTTTTTTTACAGTTCACCGTGGATGGCGAGGCCGTCCAGACGTTCCTTTTGCTTGATTTGCAGGGTGCGGAGGCCGACAAAGGCCGCCCACAGCAGCCCGAAGCACAGCACCGAGGCGATGGCGGCGACCTTCATTTCCGGTTCCAGTCCTCCGTGCTTGTTGGCGAAAACGGCAGGATGGATGGAACGCCACATGCGTGCGGACAGGAAGACCAGCGGCACATCGAGGAAGGCCACAATCCCGACCACGGCGCAGAGGTTCGCCTGCCGTTCGCGGGGCATGTCCAGCTTGCGGAGGACGAGATACCCCGCATAGAGAAACCAGAGGATCATGGTCGTGGTCAGGCGCGGGTCCCACGTCCACCAGACGCCCCACGAGTGGCGCGCCCAGATGGAGCCGGAAACGAGAGCCAGCCCGCTGAGCACAAGGCCGACTTCGGCGGCGGCCCCGGCTACGGCGTCCCAGTGGCGGTTGCGGGTCTTGAGGTAGGCTGCGCCCGATACGCAGACCAGAAAGAAGCTGACGAAAGACCACCACGCCAGCGGCAGGTGGGTATAGAAGATTTTCTGCACCAGCCCCATGGTCTGTTCGATGGGCGCATACCAGTAGATGAGCACCTGACAGATCGCCATGAGCAGGCCGCCGAGGACGGCGCAGGGAAGGAGCCATGAGTACCGCATGGTTATTCGTCTCCTGAAAAGACAAAGGGAAAAAGAACCAGCCCCGCGCCGAGGAAGACCGCGTCGAAGGCGGCGGCAATGCCGAGCCACGAGGAGGAGCCTTCGGGCAGGGCTTCGCTGAAGCCCCCGGCACAGAGCCGGATGCCCGCCAGCAGGATGGGGATGATCAGGGGAAAGAGCACAATGGACAGGAGCGATTCGCGGGCGGCCTGCCCTTGTGAGAGCGCGCCGAGGAGCGAACCGAGAGCCGCCATGCCGATGTCGGTCAGGACAAGGGCGAGCAGGGCCAGAGTCCAGCCTTCCCCGAGCGACTGTCCGAGAAAGACGATGGTCGCCGGAAGGAAAAGAAGCTGCGCCGTAAGAATGAGGCACAGCCCGGCCGCCGCCTTGCCCAGCCATACGGACTGGATCGGCGCAGGCAGGAGCAGCAGCCCGGCCCGGGAGCCGTTGCTTTCCTCAAGTCCGTAAATCATGTTGAAGGACAAGACCTGACAGAAGGCCGAGGCCAGCCAGAAGATGGTGGCCGCACCCTGCCCGCTCATGGTTTCCCCGGTCTCGCGGGACAGGCTGAACACGAAGATCAGCAGAAGCCCGAGCAGAAGGGCCTGCACCAGACCGGCTCCGCGCGCCAGCACGAGGCGCAGATCCTTGCGGGCGATGAGACAGGCTGCTTTCAGCATACGGCCTCCCCGGTGCGGGTGCCTGCGTATTCGGAGGCGGGCCCGCAATAGCCGATGGTCCGGTTTTCGATGGCGACAATCCGGTCTGCCCGCACGGCGTCTCCGGCGACGTCGTGGGATATCCAGACGACTCCGGCCCCGCGCGTCCTGGCGGCGGCGATTTCCCGGTGCAGGATGGCGAGCGAACGCACATCCAGCCCGGTTCCGGGTTCGTCCAGCAGGAGGAGCTGCGGAGACTGGAGCAGGATGCGGGCAAGGTTCAGACGCTGGGCCATGCCGCGCGAGAAGGTGCCGGCCCGTTCTTCGGCAAAGGGGGCCAGCTCCACGCGTCCGAGAGCCTCTGAGAGGGTGGCCCGATCCGTGGGCTTGCCGTGCATTCCGCTCCAGAACGCGAGGTTTTCCAGTGCGCTCAGTCCCGGATAGATAAAGGTTGCGTGCCCGAGGTAGCCAAGCCCGCCGTCTTCGCAAAACCGTTCGACCGTACCCACGGTGGGACGGGCCAGCCCCGCCATGATGCGGAGCAGGGTCGTCTTGCCCGCGCCGTTGGCTCCGACCAGCAGCGTGACCGTGTGCGGGTACACCTCAAGCGAGACGTTCCTGAGCACGGCGCGTGCACCGAAGAGTTTTCCGATTCCGGCGAGCTTCAGCAACATCAGCTTTCTCGGGAGTTGCGGCGGCGGAAGCTGATGAAGGGCAGCAGACACATCAGTGTGCCGCCGATCCACAGCCAGTTGACCAGCGGGTTCGAGCTCAGGCGGAAGATCGCCCGATTCTGCTGGTCCACAGCCATAAGGGTCGCGTAGAATTCATTGCCGACCGCGGGGATGACCGCGGCCTCGGCAAACTGCATCTGGCCCCACTTGGCATAGACGCGACGCTGGGGCGAGGCGATGCCGACAAGCTCGCCGTCCTTGCGGACTTCAAGCTCGCCTTCGAGGAAGATATAGCCGGAGCCTTCGCCTTCATAAAGGTTCTTGAAGGTCACTTCGAAGTTGCCGACCTTGACGGTCTCGCCCATCGCCATGGTGGGTTCGGCCTCAATCTTGTAGGGGCCTGAAAAGGCGATGCCGAGCGCGATGAGTGCCACCCCGATATGGATGCCATAGGCGGCGAGGCTTGGAGCGTGCCCGTAGACCGGTTTTTCCATGAGCTTGAGAACCATGCTGGTCAGGGCCGCGATGCTGGCGGAAGCCCCCAGCACGGCGACCGGCAGGGTGTAGCCCAAGCTGTACATCGCGGCGGCGGAACCGATGAAGGCGCAGACGACGAGGAGGAGCTTGCGCATGTTGCGGACCCCGCCGTTCCAGCCGAGCCAGGGGCAGATGCTCAGGATGGCGATCAGCGCGGCGAACAGCGGCATGCACACGCGGTTGTAGAAGTCGGCGGTCAGGCCCACGGCCCCGCCGTGGTCGTGCCCGGCGGCGTCAAGGGTGGCCTCGCGGGCCAGCCCCATGATGGTTTCCTTCCAGAAGGCGGTAAACACGGGCCACATGGTGGCGACGAGGATGACCAGCGAAAGGGCCAGCAGCAGCCACGAGGTCAGCACGAGGAACCCTTCACGGCTTTCAATGCCCGACAGCTCGCCGGCATCGGAGCGGCGGGCGAGGAAGGCAATCCAGAAGGAGAGCGCGGTGGACGAAAGGATGAAGACGAGCAGGGGGACGCCCACGCCGCCTTCGCCGAAGGCGTGTACCGACTGCACCACGCCGCTGCGGACAAGGTAGGTGGCAAAGAAGGCGGAGATGGTCGTCAGGGCCATCAGGAAGACGTTGACGCCGTGCAGCTTGTTGCGGCGCGTCTGGATGAGCATGGTGTGGAGGGCGGCAGTACCCACCAGCCACGGAATGAGGGAGGCGTTTTCAACGGGGTCCCACGCCCAGTAGCCGCCCCAGCCCAGCTCCATGTAGGCCCACCAGCCGCCGAGCACAATGCCCGCGGTCAGGAATGCCCACGCGGAAAGCGTGAAGGGCCGGGCCACGTCGGGCCACTGGGATTCTTCCGTGTGGCGGCGGCTCATGGTCTGGGCGAGGGCCAGACAGCCGGGAATCACGAATCCGCCGTAGCCGAGGAACAGGAGCGGCGGATGGAAGATCATGCCGGGGTTCTGGAGCAGGGGATTCAGGCCGTTGCCGTCCTGCGGCACGCCGTGGTTCATCAGGAAGGGGTTGTTCCAGGTACAGAGGATCAGCCCGAAGAACGCCATGATGCCAAGGTAGAACACCCAGTACCAGAGGCGGGTGTCCGGCGTCAGATCCTTATAGGACCGGGTAAGCTGGAAGAGCCCGCCGCAGATGGCAACCGAGAAGGCCCAGAAGAGCATGGAGCCGGCCTGCCCCGCCCAGAACGCCGTGATGCGGTAAAAGAGCGGAAGGAGCCGGTCCGTATAGCTTGCCACATAGACGAGCGAGAAGTCGAAGGTTGCCAGCGCATATATAAGGATAGCGGACGCGATGACGTAGCAGGCCGTCAGCAGCAGGTTGGCCTTTTCGATGAACGCGAGGCCCGAGACCGCCGCAGGCCGTGCGCTCTTGCCCGCTGCGGAGGCCGTGCGCGACCACAGCGACCGGATGGCCCATCCTGCACCGGCAAGGGCGCAGAGCATGGAAAGCGCGAGAAGGAAGAAGGCAAAATAATACATGGAAACTCCAAGGTTATCCGGGATGTCTTCCCGTGGGTCGGGGTGCCGGCGGCTCCCGCATGGACAAGAAAAGCCGCTCTGCCCACATCACCGGCATCCCGCCGCAGGGCGGCAGGCCAACCGGAAACAAGGGACAGGCGGCGTTTAGCCTCTGTTTTCCTTTTGATATTTCGATGGACACTTGGTCATGAGCGTCTTGGCCTGAAAGGTTCCGTCGGGGCGGATGCCGCCTTCGACGATAACCTCGGCTCCCGCCTTGAAGGTGTCCGGGATGGCTCCGGTAAACTCGACCGGAAGCGTGGTCGCCTTGCTTTCCTGATCTTCCAGATGGAAACGCACGTCGCGCCCGGAGTCCGAACGGACAAGTCCCTCTTCAGCGACCGTGCCGAAAAGCCGAGCGGCCTTCAGCTTGTCGGATGGGGTGGCAAGGGCTTCGGAGACATTGAGAAAGTAGACGCTGTTTTCGGAAAAACCGGAATACGCAAGATAGCCAACTCCTCCCAAAAACAGGAGCAGCGCCACGAGATAGACGTTTTTGCCGGATTTTTTTGCCATGTGGTGGTTTCCTGTAGTGCTTTCCTCCTCACTTCCATCATGGCGAATACCAGCGGGGAGGGGAAAAGTCAAACCGGGGCTTTCTTTTTTTGATAACGCAGCCTATTGATTTATGGAACTTTTTTGCCTCAGGGGGCTTGTTTGTTTTGGCACGAGCAAGGCCGTTTTTCCCGCTATTTCGTATTGTTGCAAAAAAACACCTGTCAGGAACAAATCTTAAAAAATAAGGCCAGTCTGGATGCATCTTTTCACCAAACTACCCTTATCCTGTATTCACGATGTTGCAAAAGTGGAACAATACCCTTTTTGAGCAGGCGTTGTCGTCGCTTTTGGTATATGTGGTAATCGGTTTCCGGTACAGGAGAAAAAAAGTCGAAAATGGCCGTAACTCGAGCTTCTGAAAGGAAATACGGAAAACAAGTGGCACAGATTGTGCTCTTTGGGACAGTACAGGGGAAATCCCAACCGCCAAGGAGCAGGCATGAAAACGGCAGAACAGATTGAACACGACAAAAATCTTCGGCGCGTCGTCGTCTCTTCCCTCGTAGGGGCAGTTATTGAATGGTATGATTTCTTCCTTTATGGGGTCGTAGCCGGACTTATTTTCAACCATTTGTATTTTCCAGAATTCGATGACCGCATCGGAACCATGCTGGCCTTTGCCACGTTTGCGGTGGGGTTTGTGGCCCGTCCGCTGGGCGGCCTTGTCTTCGGCCACTTTGGGGACAAGATCGGCCGCAAGAAGGTGCTGGTGCTCACCCTCATGATCATGGGCGCGGGCACGGTGGCTATCGGCTGTATCCCCTCCTATGCGAGCATCGGCATTTGGGCACCCATCCTGCTCATCCTGTGCCGCGTCGCGCAGGGGCTTGGGCTTGGCGGGGAATGGGGCGGGGCTGTGCTCATGTCCTTCGAATCTGCCCCGGCGCACAAGCGCGCCTTTTATGCCAGCCTTCCGCAGATCGGGCTTTCGCTGGGCCTTTTGCTGGCCTCCGGCGTCATCGGCTTCTTCTCGGCCGTCCTTTCCAACGAAGACTTCATTTCCTGGGGCTGGCGCATTGCGTTTATCATGAGCGCGGGCCTCTTGTTCGTAGGCTCCTACATCCGTTCCTCCGTCCACGAAACCAAGGACTTTGCCGAAGCCAAGGCCAAGATGCCGGAAGTGGAGTATCCGCTCCTCGACGCCTTCAAGCGGTATCCCCGGATGATGCTGGCCTGTATGGGCGCACGCCTCATCGACGGCGTGGCCTTCAATACCTTTGCGGTGTTTTCCCTGAGCTATCTGACGCAGACCCGTGGGCTTGAGCGTTCCTCCGCGCTTGCGGTCGTGATGATCGCCTCCGTGGTCATGTCTTTCTTTATCCCGTTCTGGGGGCATGTCGCAGACCGGATCGGCAAGGCCCGCGTGTTCGGGTGCTGCGCCCTGGCCCTCGGCATCCTCGGCTTCCCGGCATTCTGGATTTTTCACAACTATTCCGAAAACTACCTGCTTGTCTGTCTGGCTCTCGCCCTCCCGTTCGGCGTGGTCTACGCCGCGGTGTTCGGAACCATGTCGAGCCTGTTCTCGGACAGCTTTGACCCCTCGGTCCGCTATTCCGCCATTTCGTTCGTCTACCAGTTCTCCGGCATCTTTGCCGCCGGCCTGACGCCGATGGTGGCGACCATGCTGGTGGCATGGGACGGCGGCGAACCGTGGTACCTTTGCACCTATCTGGGCGCGGCTGGCCTTATCAGCGCAACCTGCACCCTGTGGATCCGCAAGCTCAACAAGAAGGGCTTTCCTCCAGCCACTTCCGTCGAGCATACGTCTCCCGTTGATCCGCTTATGGAAGGCGAATCCGTCTGAGACGGGAAGCCTGAACATGGATAGGCTCCCGGGAAGGGGAACGGATGAACGCCCCTTCCCGGAATGTTCCTTTCCGCAAACCGGAGCGTCGGAGCCTGCTTCCGCCGCTTTCGTCTCCGCCAAAGGCCGATGCAGTATGCGGCGTCTGGCGGAGCTATAGAGAATCCGTTTGAAGCGGGCATTCTCAGGACACAGAAAAAGCCACCTTTCGGGTGGCTTTTTCTGCGTTTGGGCAAGATTTTTTGGGGAGGATCAGGCTTTTTTGACCGCCGTGACCGCCTTTGCCTGGGTCAGCTTGCGCCGCTGGCGGGCGGCTTCGCGCAGATCCGCCACGGCGTCCGTCTCGTCGACGATTTCCCGGCCCAGCATTTCCTCCAGCACGTCTTCGAGCGAGACGACGCCGGCAAGCCCGCCGTATTCGTCCAGCACGATGAAGAGGTGGAGGCGGGATTCCAGAAATTCCAGCAGCAGCTTGTCCACGGTCTGGTTTTCCAGCACGAACCGGACGGGCTGCATGATCTCGCTCAGGAGCTTGTCCGGCTCGCCCTGGGAGACATAGCGGCCGATGTCCTTGCGGAGCACGATGCCCACGATATCCTCGTTGTCGTCACCGTAGATCGGAATACGGCTGTAGTGCCAGATCTGGGGGTGCTCGTAGGCTTCCCGGACGGTCAGGGCTTCCTGGAGGGAGAAGACCATCGTGCGGGGGGTCATGATTTCCCGCACATGCTTGATATCCAGCGAAAGGATGTTCTTGATGGCGTTTTCCTCGTACTGCTGGATGCGCCCGGTTTCCCGGGACAGGCTGGTGATGGCCCGGATGTCGTCTTCCGTGGCGGAAGGGCCGCTTTGGGGCGGAGCCACCAGACGGGTCAGCATGCTGGAAAACCAGATGAACGGCTTGAAGAGCAGCACCATAATCCGGAGCGGGCGGGCCATGCCCGAGGCGACGCCGCAGGCATGCACCACGCCGAGGGTCTTCGGCAGGATTTCTCCGAAAGCGAGGATAAGGAAGGTCAGCGCGGCTGCGAAGAGGGCGGTGTTGTCCGGGCCGAGCACGTTTGAGGCAAGCGCGCCCGCAATGGCGGCTCCGGCGGTGTTCGCCACCGTGTTGAGCGTGAGGACGGCGGCGATGGGCTGGTCGATGTGCGCGCGAAGCTGGTAGAGGATTTGTCCCGTGGACGCGCCCTGTTTTCGCAACTTTTCAATGTAGGTCCAGGGAACGGAATACAGGGCCGCTTCGGTCATGGAGCAGACGGCGGAGATCAGCACCACGAGAAAAACGGTAATCAGCAGGGTAATCATGGGTGGGCCTTGCCGGGACGTACTCTCCGGCGGTTGAAAGGGTTCGGGATTTGAAAGTGTAGCCTCGACGCCAAGAGAAGGCAATGGCAGGATTCTTTTTTGGGATGGCGGAAAAACGGGAAGGGCGGGCGCACGCCTTCAAGCGGAGCGGAGCAAGCGGAAAATGCAAGAAAACCCTTGACGCCCTGCGATTCTTTGTATAGATATTCGTTTCCCCACTCAATGTGGGTCATCCCTGTGCGGCAGGGAAGGATGAGCGTCCTGTTCATCCTGCTATGTTGGCCATCAGGCCGACTTTGACATTTGCAGGCGTCACTGATTGCCGAAAGGATGTCAAGAGCCGTTAGAACTGCGGGAACCCCTCACGGAACCCCGGTTGTAAAGGTCTTGTGAAAGGGCGGAAGCCCTAGGTGACCCTGCGGGACTACCTGTCTTATTGGATTCATCCAATACAGGCCAGGCTGGCGAAACATGGGTTGGCTTCATTATGTATGGAGAGCAGTCGGAGTGACGCCGGAATGGCCATCCCTCCCGTCCCAATCTCCCGCGAACATATTTGAAGTCTGCACGAAGCCGAAAGGCTCGTGGCAACCCGTTGCCGTCTGGTCTTTGCCAGGGTTGGCCGAAGCGTTCACAAACATACGCTTTGGAACCGATCTTACCAAAGGTCGGCTGCTGTGTGGAAGTCCGTTTTGTTTTTGCTCTTTCATGAACAGAACCGGACAAGTGTTGCCAGATAACGGAGTAGACGCAATGACGACAGTGAGCAGTGATCGTATCCGCATCAAGCTCAAGGCTTACGATTACCGCATCCTTGACAAGGCTGTGGCGGAAATCGTCGATACGGCTCGGAATACGGGCGCGGGCGTGGCAGGGCCAATTCCTCTGCCCACCAATATCAATAAATTCACCGTGAACCGCTCTGTGCACGTGGACAAGAAGTCCCGCGAACAGTTTGAAATGCGGACGCACAAGCGGCTTATGGACATCCTGGAACCCACGCAGCAGACCGTGGACGCCCTTGGCAAGCTCAGCCTGCCTGCGGGTGTGGATGTGGAAATCAAGCTTTAGCGAGGAATGTCATGGCTGAGAAAATGGGAATTCTGGGTCG
>CAZIFC010000013.1:0-55381 GCA_964538355.1 uncultured Lawsonia sp.
ATCTGCATCTTGGCCTGCACCACGCGGGCCTTGTGGGGCTCATCCATGAATTTCGGGGCGACGATGGCCCCGAGGATGCCCAGAATGACGATGACAATCATCAGTTCGAGCAGGGTAAACCCGCCGTTTTTCCTTGGTTGACGCGTCTTCATGTGTCTCCTCCTGTGTCGAATGCCGAATGCTATCATAAACCGCGTTTTAACGCACGGCCCGATATTCCCATGCCACAAACTGGTTTGTGACCCATCCCACCGAGGTCAGCCGGTTTTCCCTGGCCCCCTGGCGCACGGTGAGGTTGAGCCGGTACCAGCGGCTCCGCACGTCGATGCACCCGTTGGGCAGCGGCAGAACATCATAATAGGAAAAGAGTTCCTTGTACCATTCCTGCCCCAGCTCGTTGTCGGGATTGTTCCGGTATTGCAGGATGGCGTTGATGAAGGGCCGGGCCTGCCGCTCGTCGCGGACCAGCGCGCCGAGGATGGCGGGGTGCAGGGTGTTGATATTCATGGGGCCGCGTGCCCAGACGGTAATGGCTTCCAGAAGCCCCGGCAGGTCTTTCGTGCCGTGCAGTACGTCATATCCCCAGTTTTCTTCGACATTCGGCCAGCGCACCAGCAGGATTTCCTCGGGTGCGAAGAGGGGGCGGCCCGGAGGCAGCCGACGCGGAGAGCGGGAAAGGTACCATTTCAGGCTTTCCTGATCGTTTTCCTTCTGTCCGCACCATTGCAGAAGCGAGCTGACGTAGCCTTCCGCAAGCGCAAAGGCATTGTCGGGTCCGCCTTCGAAGCCGTGCACGATCATGAGCCCGGCCAGCATCTTGGCCAGTATTTTGGAGAAGGCTTCGGCCCGGGCGCGATCCGCCTCCCGCTCGAACAGGATGGCATTGATGGGAAAACGGCTGTTTTCGTCTTCGATGAAGCCCGAAAGCGTGGAGCCGGGCAGTTCCGCGGAGAGTCTTTCCAGCTGGCGGTCAAAGAATCCCCAGTCCTCACGGGGGTGGTCCGGCGTTCCGGCTTCGCTGTTGCGGATCAGAACGGCGGCGGCGAGGCGTTCGCCGGACTCCATGAGCGGCTTGGAGGCAAGGATGGAACGCGTGGACGACGACAGCGCATGATCAAGCAGCACGTCGCGGCTGAATTCTACGGCAAGCACGGAAAGCCCGGTCAGCACGAACAGCACCAGCACCAGCACCGCGCCCCGGCGGGAGTCCTCAAAGAAGTTAGCGGGCTGCACGGGACCTCCGGGGGAACACCGGAACGACAAAGGATTCCGGCGTCTCTTCCCCTTCCCTGCGAAGGTTGAAGCGCAGGGCCTCGGGAACCTGATCGGCCTTGGCGGACCATTCGGAAACAAAGTCCGTTTTACCGGAGAACAGGTCTATGGTCAGCGACGCTACGCCGCGCACAAGAACCATTTCCGTCCACGGGAAATCGCCGTCCACACCGCAAAAGCCGCGCTCGCGGCGGATGAAGGCATCCCCCCGGCTGCCGCCGCGCAGTACATATTCCACGCAGACCGGGCCGGGAAGCGGGGTTTCTTCCGCGTCCGCCAGCCGGGTGCTGGTGGCGAAGGACATGAGAATCCGGTCGTCCGACGTGTCGGGCCTGTCCGCTTCGGTCAGGCGATAATAGGTTTCCGAAAGGGTGATGGGCTGGCGGGAGGGCATGGGAAGGGTCGAGTGCTTGTCGTCGACAAGGCACAGCCCCGCCATGTCATTGTCGATGATGCCGCGGAAGATCCGCTCGCCCTCACGCTCGAGGACACGGTTGCGGACGGCCCTTCCGTTGTCCATGACCATGCCGTAGGTGCTGAACAGCACCATGCCGATGACGGCGGTGAGTGTCATGGCGATGAGCAGTTCCACCAGTGTGAAGCCGCCCTCAGGGGAATGCGGCCTAACGCGGCAGGATGTATTCAAGCAGCAACTCCCGGTGCACCGTCCCGTGGCTTTCCACGAGCCGGAATTCAAGACGCTGTCCCTCCATGCTTTTCAGGGAAACAAGCTTGGAATGCCATTCCACATGGGGATATTCGGGAGACAGCGTCCCCCACTGGTCGAGGTTGTCCGGGTCTTGCCGGAGAAGCTGATACAGCTTCCCGCGCCCGGCACGCAGCACGGCGTCCTCCCAGCCCGTTTCGGCAAGCTGGGTCAGGCTGTCGCCGCTTGCCCGCACGGCAAGGATGGCCACCGTGCTGAGCAGGGCCAGAGCGATCAGCACTTCCAGCAGGGTGAAGCCCCGGTTCATGGCGTACCCCCGGCAAGGGAAACGGCCATGTCCATGTCGAGCAGGTTCTTGGCGGTGCGCCGGAGCGAGAGGCTTTCGATGCGGACACCGGGATGGGATTCCAGCGCGTGGAGCCACTGCACCCCCTGCCGCAGGTAGATCCCGCTCAGGCGCATTTCGATGCGCTCGGCGTCATTGCCTTCCTTGCGGGCGGCGGGGCGGAGTGCCTCGATGTGTCTGGACAGGGACAGGCGTTCCGCTTCCCGGTTCACGAGGGTGAACAGCGAACGTTTGGCGGAAGGCTTTGCCGTACGGGAAAGCTGGGCGTAGTCGTCCGTGAGCAGCTGCATGGACAGATGACGCTGGCGGGCGCGTTCGGCCCGGGAAAGGCTGTCTGCGCGGTAGTCGAGGACAGGCAGGATGATCCACTGGACAGCACCGAGCAGGACAAGGCCGCCGAGGCCGAGGAGCAGGGGACGGGAAATCATGACCGGCCTCCTTCGAGGGCAAGTTCGATTTCAAAGAGGATTGCCCCTGCCGCTTCGCCGGCTTCCGGCTTGCCGGTACGGTTGGCTGCGCTGAGGATCTTGGCCTCGCCGACGCCATCAATGCCGGACAGGGCCGTCCGCAGGGCATTGACCTGATCGTAGCCTGCTGCCGTGCCGCTGATGCCGCAGCGTCGGGAATCGAGGCTCATCCGATCGATCCGTACCCCAAGCGAAGGGGGAACGGCGGCATGCATGGCCTGCAACAGGCGCAGGACAGGAAACGCCACCTCGTCATCCGAACTGCGTAGCCCGGAAATCCGTGTTTTGAGGATGCTTTCCATCTGGACGGGATTGAACGAGGCCCGCACGTCGGGCAGGGCCTTGCGGAAGAGTTCGCGGGAGGCCGTTTCGTGCTGCTGTGCGCGCCGCTGCTCGGCATAGCCTTCCGCCCAGATCGAGAGCAGAGCCGCCATTCCCACGCACAGTATGCCTCCGGCGGCCCAAAGCAGCCGTTTGCCTGCTCCTGAAAGCAGCCCGCTGGAGGCCGCCCGGTGGAAGGAGGGCAGGAGGCTCCAGCGGGTCGGGGACGGCAGGGACGCCGTGCACAGGGCAAGAAGCCTGTCGGGATCGGTTTCGCCGAGCCGGGCCACCTGTCCCGAGAGGGGAAGATCCTGCCCGAGGACGGAGACGGGAAGGCCCAGAGCTTCGGCAAGGCAGGAAGAGGCCCCGCCGCTCAGAAAGATCTCGCCGTAGACAAGGCATTTTTCTGGTACAACGGGGGCCTTTTCCAGCGCAAGTTCCGCTTCACGGGCCAGCCGTGCGGCCAGTTCGGGCAGGGCGGCCTGTCCGCCTTGGCGTCTTTCGGGATCAAAGCCTTCGGCAAGCACGCGGATGCGCCGGATCACGCCGTTGTCCAGAAGGGCAAGGGTGCTGTGGGTGCGCTGGACATGCAGGAGCAGGCCCGACTGGCGCGGCGGCAGCCCGGCAAGCAGAGGGAAGGGGTCGACGGAGACGAGGCTGGGGAAAAGCCCTTCGGCAGCAAGGGCGTTCAGCCAGAAGTCGAGGTCTTCGCGGCGCAGCGACGTGCTGAGGGCTTGCGCGCCGTTTCTGAGCCCGCTGGATGCGGCGGCGTTTCCGGTCAGAGAGACGCGATGGGCAAGCTGTTCGGGATCAAAGGGAAATTCCGTTTCGAGCATCAGGCCCAGAGCCTGTTCCACCTTGTTCCGGGAGCGGAAGGGAAAGGTCCAGTCCCGGAACAGGACGTTTTCGGAAGACAGGCAGAGCCGGACTTCCGCAGGGCGCGGCCCCTCTCGGTTCAGGGCCTCAAGCAGAGAGCGCAGGCCCGCAGCGACGGAATCCGGGGAACGTTCGGCGCAGGCCACGCGGTGGCAGCAGACAATGTCCCGGCGTTTCAGGCCGATACGGCAAATCGCGCCCGTGAGGGCGGTCCCGGACTGGAGGATAATGAGGCGGTCCTTGGTCAGCATGAGGCTCTCCGGTCAGGGCTGGACGTCAAGGGAGGGGCTTCGGAACGTTCCGCGAAGGCGCGTCCGTACCTCTCCGGTATCCTTGATGGATTGAAGTGTCCGCTGAGGAATAAGCTCCTGTTGGAGCTGATCGGGGGAGATCCGCAGCGCACTCTGAAGATCCATCCGGCTGGCGGGAGGATCGTTCGGGGAAAGGGCAACGGTGCCCTGCACGGTACAGGCGAGCGTGGGGTTACGCAGTTCCACCTGCCGCACATCCAGCTTGTTCTTGCTCCAGCGTGTTTCCAGCTTCCCCACCAGCTTGTCCAGCCTTGGCTGCTTCAGGATGGGCAGGCCAAGCTCTGCAAGGCCGCCTTTCAGACGCAGGGTGACGCTGCCGTCTCCGGCAAGGGGCACGGGTTTTCCGTTGCGGACGGGAACCGAGAGGGAGGCCTCGCCGTCCAGCTTTCCGCTATGGAGCTGAACGAAGCTCTTTTTCCCCACAAACGGGGCCAGCAGGGGCGCGGCGAGAACCTCGGAAAGGGTCGCCTGTACGTCGAATGCCTCGGGCTTCCAGAGGGAGGAAGGGGAAACATTCGCAGCCAGTTCCCCGCCGTAGGCATCCGCAAGAACGGCGATGCCGGGAGGGAAAACCGTCAGCCGTGCCCGGACGTTGCGGAAGGCCAGAGCCTCGGCCGCTTGCTGCGGCTGCACGCTCAGGCTGGCGATGTCGACTGCGGGAGGGAAGAGGGAGACTTCCGGCTTGCTCATGGCGACGCGAAGCCCCGGCGCGCTCTGGGCCGCGCGGCGCAGATCCTCGGCGACGCCCTCACGCAGGTACAAGAGGCCGAAGAAACAGGCGTAGAGGGCCGCTCCGAACAGAAGGTACAGCCCGCCGCGCACCAGCGTGGCCCGTGAAGGAGGCGACGGCAGGGCAAAGAGCAGTCTGTCCAGCAGAATCCGCATCAGTTTTCCTCCCAAGGGGTAGTGTCTCCTTGGATGCCAGCGTGCTGCGGGCGGAGATGTCCGGGAGCCGGGAATGACGGGCTACGCATTGGTGACCCTCGCCACTTCGGTCAGCGAGGTCAGCCCTGCAATGACCTTCAGCATGCCGTCGTGCCTGAGGTTGCGCATCCCTTCGGACAGGGCGCATTCCCCGAGGACGTTGGCATCAGCCTTGTCCACGATGAGCCGCTTGAGCGGATCGCTTACCGGCATGATTTCGTAAATCGCCATGCGGCCCCGGTAGCCCGTATCAAGGCACTCGGGACAGCCCCGGGGCTTGAAGAGCGGCTGGCCCGGGATGTATTCGGCGCGGGCCGAACCGAGCTTTTCCAGCTCCTGTCCGTCGGGGAGGTAGGCTTCCCGGCAGTGCGGGCAGAGCATCCGCACGAGCCGCTGGGCGACCACGGCCCTCAGAACGGAGGAGAGCAGAAACGGTTCCACGCCCATGTCGAACAGGCGGGTGACCGCGCCGGGGGCGTCGTTGGTGTGCAGGGTGGAGAAGACGAGGTGCCCCGTCAGGGCGGACTGTACCGCAATGGCGGCCGTTTCGGCGTCTCGGATTTCCCCGATCAGGATGACGTCGGGGTCCTGCCGGACGATGGAGCGCAGGCCGTCGGCAAAGGTCAGCCCGATTTTCGGATTGACCTGGATCTGGCCTACGCCTTCCAGCTCGTATTCCACCGGATCTTCAATGGTAAGAATGTTCTTGTCCGGCGCGGTCAGCTCCTGAAGCACGGCATAAAGGGTTGTCGTCTTGCCGCTTCCGGTGGGACCCGTGACCAGCACGATGCCGTGCGTCGTCCGGGCGAGGGAATGCATGAGCCGGAGATCGTCTTTCCCAAGGCCCAGCTCGGCGAGGGAGAGGACGCGTTCGCTTTTTTCCAGCAGGCGGAGCACCACGCGCTCCCCGAAGGAGGTGGGCAGGGTGGACACACGCAGCCCGGCCTGACGCCCCCCGAGAGAAATGGCGATGCGCCCGTCCTGCGGCAGGCGTTTTTCGGCGATGTTGAGTTTGGCCATGACCTTGATGCGCGACACCACGGCGGCATGATGCGCCTTGTTCAGGGTGTGTCGCTCGTAAAGTACGCCGTCCAGACGGAAGCGCACCCGCGACAGATCACGGTAAGGCTCTATGTGGATGTCGCTGGCTCCGGCGCGCACGGCCTGCGCGAGAATCATGTTGACCAGCCGGATGAAGGGGGCCTCGCTGCTGTCTTCCAGCAGATCCTCGACGGCATCCTCGTTAAAGTCGTCGATGGCGTTGACCGAGTCGCCAAGAACCTCGGATACGCTCCCTTCCGAGCGGGTGGACTCGCCGAAGACGCGGTTGACGATGTCTTCCACGTCGTTTTGCAATGCCAGCACAGGCCGGACGGGGCGTTCCCCGAGCAGCAGGCCCAGTTCCTGCGCCAGCAGCCAGCCGGACGGGTGGCTGACGGCAAGCACGAGCGCGCCCTCCTTGTCGCGTACGGGCACAACGGCATGCCTGCGGAGCCACGGGAGCGGAATCCGGCATACCAGCTCGGCGTCGGTCGTCCAGCCTTCCTTGTCCATGCGTTTGCCGAGACGCAGCTCACAGGGCATGGCGTGGCGTTCTCCGGTGACTTTCAGATACTGCGCCTCATCAATGCGATCCGCCTCGAACAGGGCACGTTCGAGCGGAATGCCCGAGGATTCGGCGGCGCGGGCGCAGGCCTCCAGAGCCTCGGGCGGGAGGTTCAGGCGTTCAAGCAGGGAAGTCAGGGCGTTGCTCATGGCGTCAGTTCACAAAAACGGGCTTGAGGAGTTTGGGGCGGCTCATGATCGGCAGGCCAAGCCCGTCGTGCCCTACGCTGGTTTCATGCAGCACAAGCTGTTTTTCCTTGGTCAGTTCGAGGGAATCGCCCGCGTTGCGGATGACTTTCGGGGTGATGAAGATAAACAGGTTGGTCTGGGTCGCCTTCTTGGTGCGCGACTTGAACATCCAGCCGAGCACAGGGATGCTGCCAAGGCCCGGCACTTCGTTCTGGTTGTAGGTCTTCTGATCGTCGAGCAGGCCGCCGATGACGGCAGTCTGGCTGTCCTGCAGGAGAATCGTGGTCTTGACCATGCGCTTGCGGGTGGTCGGGGCGATGATCTGATCGCCGTTGTTGAGGGTTACGAGGCTGTCGGTAACCCGGCTGACTTCCTGCTCGACCTCAAGGCGGAGCGAACCGTCGTCGCTGATGCGGGGGGTGATCTTGAGCTTCACGCCCACGTCCTTGTAGTCCATGGACTGGGTGGTGAAGTCGTTGTCGTTCCGGGTGGTGCTTTCCTTCGTATAGGGAATGTTGTCAACAACTTCCACGCTGGCTTCCTCGTTGTCGAGGGTGAGGAGCTGCGGCGTGGCGAGCACTTCCACATCGTTGTTGCCCCTGACCGCGCTGAGGATGGACTGGATGTTGTACGAGGTTCCGCCCACGGTGAAGGCGTCCTTCAGGATTGCCCCGAGGCTTACCCCGGAGGGGAGGGAAACCATCTTGTTGGAGTTGAGGGAAACGGCCCCCCCGTCCAGATTGACGCCGCCCATAAAGGCGAAGTCGCCGCTGTTCTGGCCCAATGCCCAGTTGATGCCGAAGGAGAAGGACGCCTCGCTGTTGACTTCCATGATCAGGGCTTCGATAAAGACCTGCTTGCGTACCACATCGAGCTTGGCGACGATGTTTTTCAGGGCTTCAAATTCGTCGGGACGGGCAGTGACCACAAGGCTGTTGGTCGATTTGTCCGCCACGACCTTGATATCCTTGGAGAGCACGGCATCCGGCTTTTGCTCTTCCGATGTGGCGGCGGCACGCTGGCGTTCCACAAGGGTGTTGATGACCTGCGCGAGATCTTCCGCCTTGGCGTTTGAAAGCGTGATGAGGTGGACATCGCCCTTGCCCTTGGGGGTGGGGATATCCAGCGTGCCGACGGTATCGTGCGCGATATCGACCGCTTCCGGGTCGCCGTAGACAAGCAGGGTGTTGGTGCGCTCATCGGCGAGCACGAGGCTGACGGTGGGGCGGCCCTTTTTGGCGTATTCCTCGTCGCGGCTTTTCAGAATCTTGGAAAGCGTCGTCGCCAGCGTTTTGGAATCGCCGTATTGCAGGGCGATTGTGGCGGCGGTTCCGGTGGCCTTGCTGGATTCAACCTGATTGAGGAAGGTCATGGCCCGGGCGACGTTGCTGGCCGGCGCGGTGATGGCGAGGGTATTCGAGGGCGTGTAGGCGGAGATGGCGTAATCCTTGCCGAGGAGCGACGGCAGGATCTTGGCAAGCTCTGACGCCACCCCGACCTTCAGCGGTACGATCTGGGTGGTGATGGTTTCCAGATCGGAACCCATCTTGCGCCCCACAGCGGCATCTTCCCCCTGCCCCAGCCCTTCCTTGAGCGGGACGATGGTGTAGGCCGTGCCGCTTTTCTGCACGGCGTATCCCTGCACGCGGAGGATGGATACAAAGGTATCGAACGCCTCTTCGGGGGAAATCTTGACCGGCGAGTAGACCGTCACCTTGCCCTTGACGGAGGGATCGGTGATGATGTTCCGCCCTGTGGCTTCACTGACATATTTGATGAGGGCGTGAATGTCCGCGTCCTTGAAATCCAGCGTCAGGCCGTTTTCCGGTTCCGCCCATGCAGGCGATGCGGACGGAAAGCCCTGTCCGCAGAGCAGGGCGAAGAGCAGGATGGAAGCGCGAAGGGCCATTGCCGTTTTGCTGGACGAATCGAACATGGCATCAACTTTGTACATCATACCGGATGATGGTTTTCTTTCCGTTACGCAGGACTTCGAGCGTGATTGCGCTCTTGTCGATCAAATCCCCCAACCCCGAAACATCGCCGAAGCTTCTCAGCGGCTTGCCGTTGACCCCCAGCAGCAAGTCGTCCTTTTGCAGCCCCAGCTCTTCAATATAACTTCCCGGCTGGATGGCCGCAATACGCAATCCCTGATAGCCGCCCAGGGTCTGGGGCGTGACGGTGACGCTCCGCATGAGCGTGGCGATGTCGGCAAGCTGCCCCCGCAACTGCGTGCGGCTGATGGTTTTTTGGGCATCCGCCCTTGTATCCGGCTTTGGGAGATCGTCGCCCATGATCAGGCGTTCCCGGGATGCTCCCTTGGCAAGGACGACCATACGCCGTTGCACTTGCGCCACAGTCCATCCCTGCAGTTTTTCTCCCTCACGGTACGGCTGATCCTTGCCGTCGATACGGATGATGGCTCTGCTTTGCCCTTGTTCCGTATCAACGATGGTTCCAAGCAGAGTCCAGCCGCGTTTGCTGACGGGAAGGGCGTGTATGCCGGATTCCGAAAGCCGTTCCTCTTCAGAGTCGCCGGACAGCCCCCCGGCAGAGCGGCTTTTCTCTGGAGGAGAAACAGCCACGCCGAGGAGGTTGCGCTTTTCGATATGTTCAAAGGCCCCGAGAGGTTCGGGAGCCGCAGCGGAACGTTCCGTCCGGCGGCCCGCGGCATCGAGCTGCTCGGGGGACGGCTCGCGGAGCAGAAAGGTTGTCCTGGCAAGGAACCAGGCAACCAGTGCAATGCAGAAAAGGGTCAACAACGTGGAAAGGCGGCGTTTGGACATGCTAGCCTGCCAATGTGCTCATCTCGAAGATGGGCAGGATGATGGCGATGACGACAAAGCCGACAATGCCGCCAAGGAGGAGGATCATGATCGGTTCCATAAGGGACGTGACGACCTGAAGGTGGGAGGCCACCCGGTTTTCGCTGTCATTTGCCACCCAGAGCAGCATCTCCCCAAGCTGCCCGCTGCGCTCTCCGGCGGCGACCATCTGACGCGCCAGCGGGGGGAAGACGAGGGGGTTGTCCATGAATTCGGAAAGATCCCGTCCCGCCTGTACGCCGTCGATCATGTTCTGGACGGCTTCCGCCATGAGCGCGTTGTCCGAGACGGATTTGACGATGTGCAGGGCCTTGAGCAGAGTCACCCCGTTTTTGAGGAGCATGCCGAGGGTGCGGGTCATGTGCCCCACGATCAGGGGGCGGTAAACGCCGCTGATGCCGGGAAAACGGAGCAGCAGGCGGTGCTTGCGGCGTTTACCGTTTTCGGTTTTGCCCATGCGCCAAAAAAGGACGGCACCGGCCAGCAAGATCAGCAGCCCGATCCACCATCCGGAGCGAACGCTGTCGCTGATGGCGAGAAGGATCTGGGTCGGCACGGGGAGGGCGCGGCCCATGTCCGAAAAGATTTGTGTGACCTTGGGGATGACGAACGTCAGAAGAAAAATGACGACGCCGACGCCGACAAGAAGCATGAGGACAGGGTAGGCCAGCGTTGCCTGCACCTTGCGGACAAGGGCCACCTGCTGTTCGATATGCTCCGCAAAGCGTTCGACGACGAGCTCAAGCGTCCCGGAGGCTTCGCCGGCCCGCACCATCGTGACGAAGGTGGAGGAAAAGACATTTGGAAATTCCGCCAGCCCGTCCGCGAGATCGCCGCCCGCCATGATGCGTTCGCGCAAGCGGGAAACGATGGCCTGCATTCTGGGGGTTCCGTCGTGGGCGCAGATACTCGCCAGGGCCTCATCAAGCGGAAGGCCCGCGTGCAGCAGGGTGGCAAGCTGGCGGGCCATGGCGGCAACAGCCGTTTTCGGAACAGGATGGAGCGACTCGAACAGCCTTTTGAGGGAAGACTGGGAAGAAGGTGCGCCGGAACGGGCAACGGAAGCCGAGGCTGATTCGACCGAAAGCGGAACAAACCCTTTTTCACGAATGATCGCGATGGCTTGCCGTTCAGTGTCAGCCTCTACCGTGCCTCGTACATTTTTCCCGCTTGCGGAAATGGCCTTGTAGCAGAAATTCGCCATGAAACCCCGGACAGAAGGAAGTCCCCATCCAGAAGCGATGGGGACTTCCTTTCAGTCTAGTTTAGTTTTCGTTGCGGCGGCGCAGCACGCGGATGGCGGCTACGGCCGTGAAGCCGAGGAACAGGACCATGAGGTCATAGGAAGGCGTGGAACCGACGGTACAGCCGCTGCTGCTGCCGCCATCGTCCTTCTTGACCGGGCCGGGCTGGTAGGAGCCGCCGTTGGAAGGCATGGTGCCGGAGGTGGTCACCAGAGACACGGGGTCAACGATCACGCCGTCAGTCTGGTCGGCGTCAAAGGTGGCGTCGTTGTCCTTGATGATGAAGAACGCGATGTACTGCTTGTCCATTTCAAGCACGGCGTCCTGAGACAGGGGAATGGTCGGGTTGGCAAAGTCGGCAACCCACCACTGGCCGGATGCGGAGGCTATGGCGTTGGAATCGGGACGGCCATAGGCGTATTCGGCCTTCTGGTTGGCAGTCATCTTGTACAGCTTGAAGCTGCTGATCTTTTCGCCGTTGCCGAGCAGGCCCATCTGGAAGATGGCACTGGAGCCGGCTTCCACGTTTGCGGTAAAGGACACGGTGCCGAAACGCTTTTCGCCATCGTTCAGAGCCGCGTAGTTCTTTTCGGCCGTAGCATGGTCGATGTACTGGCGGTCACGAAGGCCGACTACGGTGTCGAGAGAGGGCTGGTCATACGCAGCGCGGAAGTTGTTGACGAAGAAGTCGGTGTCGGGCAGCACGCCGTGAACGACGTTGTCGTTGACGATGGTCGTGGCTACACGCAGGTTGGCGATGGACAGGGGTTCGTTCTCCGCCACTTCAAAGACGTTCTTGTCCATGATGACGAAGTCGGCGAGCTTGCCTTCCTCGATGGAGCCGATGCGGTCTTCCACCTTGTTCTGGTAGGCGGGAGCGATGGTGACGGCGCGGAGGGCCTGAAGCGTATTGACGCGCTGGTCATACGTCCAGAACTTGCGGGTATCGGTGCTGGTGATCCGTTCCTTGTAGTCTGCCGTAGCGTTTACGTCCTTACCGGTGCCGTTCACTTCGATGTTGCTCTGGCCGGCTGCGGCGCGGGCGTCGCCGGAGACGCGGGTTACGCCGGACTGGATGCTGCGCAGGGGCGAGATCGGGGTCACGAACGTATCGTTGTGGAACGAATAGGGCAGGTCATAGGCTTCCGCCCAGCCGGCGGGGCTCATGTTGTAGGCGCGGCCGGGGCCAAAGAACTTGTTGGTATGGCGATAGCCGTAGAAATAGGTGTGGTTGTTGAAGAAGGAGATGAAGTTGTTCTGGGCGGCCATCAACTCGGGAAGGTTGCCGTTGGGCAGTTTTCCATTCAGGGTCGTGTCGACCTTGCCGTCCTTGAAGGCACCTTCAAGGTCTTCATACATGTCCGCGGTAGCGGCAAGATTGCCGTAGTTGCCGGACAGGCGTTCGATGTGCTGACGTTCAATGGTCTGACCGTGAATGGAGGTGTGGCGGGTATCCTTGATTTCAGGATGTGCGGCGACGGCTTCTTCAAGGGCAGTCACCCACGCTTCGGCAGCTGCGGAACCGTTGGTATGGGTTTCCGTGCTCTGTCCGGCAGCATGATAGATGCCGATATTCTTTTTGAGCGCGTCAACGGTGATGTTCAGCGTACCTTCAAGCCCGTTGAAGTAGCCAGCCTTATTGAAGCTGTCTTCCGCAGTGTAGTCACCCCAGTCATAGAAGCCGGGCTTCTTCATCCATGCGGTGTAGCCCTGCGGGGAACCGTCGAAGATGAACTTCCATGCGCCAAACAGCATGGTGTTTTCGGGCAGGTTGGCCGGGACATCCTTTCCTGCGGGCAGGCTCGTGATGTCCGCACCCGGCTGGACAGCCTCGGAACCATCCGTAAACAGCTTGTTGCCGGTGTCCTTCCAGCCCAGGAGCTTACGGTTGCCAGTTCCCATGGCATCGATAATCTGTCCTTTATAGTTGAACGCGTAGTATCCTATCGGATGGACAAGGACGCGCAAGTCCAGCTGGCCCTGGCTCAGGGCTTTCTGGAGAAGCGGCATCTGATCGGAAAGGCCCACACCGCCGCTGTCGGCAGTGGTTACGCCCGCAGCCGTGTACACTTCGGACGCGCGGGTAACGCCGCGGACATTATTGGTCTTGAGTTCGGAGGACAGCGGAACCGTATTCATGGCTGCGACTTCCAGAAGCAGACCCGTGGGCTTGCCGTCGGCTCCCTTGATGACGCCTTCCACGTTGGTGTTTTCATCAACGCCGTACTTCGCCAACGCCGCGCTGTTGGCTACAGCCATATGCCCGGAAATGTGTGCAATCAGGATCGGATGCGTGGTGCTGGCCTTGTCCAGATCGGCTTTGCTCGGATGACGCTGTTCGGCAAGCTGCGTGTCATCGTAGTTGAAGCCGAGGATGGGGCTGCCCGCAGGCAGGGTCTCAGCCTTTTGAGCAAGTTCTGCGACAAGCTTGTCCATCGTATCGACGGTACCGCTCAGCAGAGGGCTGTTCAGGTTTACCTTGAACAAGTCGTTGTTGCCCTGGCTGGGGAAGTGACCGTGCCCGTCCACAAAGCCGGGGAGCATGGTTTTTCCACGCAGGTCAACGATTTTGTTGACATTGGCGGCGACAAGAAGCCCCTTGCTCTGTGCGTCCGCCTTGGAACCGGCAAAGATGATCTTGCCGTTCAGGGTAGCTACAACGTCAACCGTTTTGGCTTCTTTGGCTTCCCTTGCCTCGGCTGCGGTTTCCGTCACGGTATAGATTTTACCGTTGTGGTAGACCGTATCGGCAAGTTTGTCGGCAGCATAGAGCTGCATGCCGCCACCAAGAACCATCGCCATGACCGCCGCGAAAGACAGCGCGTGCTTCTTCACACGGTTTTTCATAAACGCTCCTCCAGTAAAACGTTGGCGTTGCCGTAGATTGGCCGCCTTCCCGCGCTGCCGTCATGCAAAGGACGCGGGCGTTGGGCGGCACAATAACAAAAAGACCAGATCTGCATGTGCATACTGGTCTTTTGACACAAAGGGGAATGTGGCTTGATGTACGGACCAACCCCGCCGGACGAATGTACGTCCAGAAGAAAAGCGAAGGAGAAAGGGCGGCTGGTTTGAGGCATTCCGTATCCTGACGTTCATGGGAAGGGTGAGCTTGTTCAAAAAAGAATATGCAAGCGGTGTTCCTTATTGTCGATTCTGTATTATTTCTTTGAATTGCATTGAACGAGCCTCAAAAATCAGTGCAACAGGCTGCAAATTGATGCATATATGAATCACCCTTTTGATGATATATCAATACATATTAGTAGATTATTTTATAATGCAAAAACAACTCATAATGCATATATGAATTATGATCGCCTTTTTCTGGCGTTATGAACGGAAAGTGATGACGTGAAAAAGGCTTGCCGGGAGAAGGCTGTTTTCTGGAATATTCTTTCATAAAATTCAGTATGATGTATTCAGATGGAAGGCAGAGGGAAACGGTTCGGACGTGCGGTGCGGTACGTTTTTAAAAGAACAAACGGGGCAGAGTACCGCAAAAGGCAATGCAGAAGTGCATGGCGGGAGATATATGCCGGGAAAAAAGACGGTATGTGATATAAAGAACGTTTGAAACGGCGGAGGCCGCACACGGGCGGCGGAATCCAATACGCGGCAAGGGCCTTTCCCTTTTGCGGAGGCAAGGCCCTTGCCGAGTGCTATTTCCAGCAGTGCTGAACGTCGTCCCGGTATGTTTCCAGAATGTCGATGACGGGGTCCGGGGTAAGGTACCGGATGCTTTCGCCAAGAAGCCATTTGGCCCGGATGAACGATGCGCTGATCTCCAGATGCGGCAGCGGCAGGTACAGACAGGATGTTTCGTCCGTGATGGCTGCGGCAAGCATGCCGTTTTCATCCGGTGCTTGGATTTTTGCGGTTGGCCAGTGCCTGGCGATGGTCGCGCGGAAGGTCGTCTCGTCGGCCTTGCAGCGTGGAACCACCACAAAATTGGTGATAGCGGGCAGATCCGTACCCCGATACCAGGTGTCGAGGTGCTGGAAATCCTCTCCGCCGAGAATGAATATGGGCATATCCGCCGGATTCCGCTTCCTCCACTCTGCAATGAGATTCCATGTATAGGAAGGATGGGGAAGCTCGCCCTCAAGCGTGCTGACCCGCAGGCGCGGATCGGCAGGGGAGGCGTTGGGGGCGGATTCCAGTGCCCCCTGCAACAGGGAGACGCGCATCTCAAAGGAAAGCAGGCCCGAATCCGCCTTGTGGGGCGGAACCGCACAAGGCATAAGATCGATATGCTTGAGGTGCAGGGCTTCGGCGACGGCCGTAGCCAGACGAAGATGCCCGATGTGCACGGGATTGAACGTTCCGCCGAGAATGCCGATCATGTGTGCCGGAGTCATGGCTATTCCCTGATTTGGCCTGTGCCGAGAGCGATAAACTTGGTCGTGGTCAGCTCGCGCACGCCCATGGCCCCGTAAGAATGCAGCTTTGAGGTGCAGATGCCGATTTCCGCGCCCAGCCCGAGCTGCCCGCCGTCATTGAAACGGGTCGAGGCGTTCACGGCGGTCAGGGATGCGTCCGCTTCGCGCAGGAAGCGCATGGCGTTGGCGTGGTTGTTGGTGCAGATGACTTCCGTATGGTTGGAGCCGTAACGGGCGATGTGATCCAGCGCGTCGTCCAGCGAGTCAACGACGCGGACGGCGAGGATGAGGTCGTGGAATTCCTGTCCGAAGTCGGAGGGGAGGGCGGCGACGGCCTTCGGCGCGCCGGAAAGCAGCGGGAGCGCACGGGCATCGGCTCGGAACTCCACACCTTCGCTCCCGAGGGCTTGCCCGAGCACGGGCAGCAGCGCAGCCGCTTCCTTTTCATGCACCAGCAGACACTCCAGGGCATTGCAGACGCCGGGACGCTGCACCTTGCCGTTGCGGGCCAGCTTCACCGCCATTTCCAGGTCCGCCCCCTCATCTATATAAAGGTGGCAGACGCCCATGTAGTGCTTGAGCACGGGCATGGTCGCCGCTTCGCATACGGCACGGACCAGCGATTCGCCGCCGCGGGGGATCATGACGTCGACATATTTGTCAAGTTTGCAGAGGGCGGAGACAGCGGCCCGATCGGTCGTTTCCACAACCTGTACGGCGTCGGCGGGAAGCCCTGCGCTGCCGAGGGCCTCGTGAAGGAGGGCCGCCAGCGCAAGATTGGAGTGGATGGCCTCGGAACCGCCGCGCAGGATAACGGCGTCCCCCGCCTTGAGGCACAGGATGGCCGCATCGATGGTCACATTGGGGCGCGATTCGAAAATCATGGCGATGACACCGAGCGGAACGCGCATCTTTCCGATCATCAGTCCGTTCGGACGCTGCCACTGCTGCTCGACAACGCCCACTTCGTCGGGCATGTCCGCCACATGCATGCAGGCCGCCGCCATATCGGCAATGATCCGGGGGGTCAGGGTCAGCCGGTCAAGGCGCGGGGCGTCCATGTTTGCGGCCCGGGCCGCGTCCACGTCCACGGCGTTGGCCTTGAGGATTTCGGGCCGGCGTTGTTCAAGCAGGGCGGCAAGGGTGTGCAGGGCCTGCGTTTTGGCTGCCGGAGAGGCTGCGGCAAGGATTCGGGCGGCGGCTTTGGCCCGCTGGCCCATCTGCTCCATTTGAAGTGCGATTGAGGCGGTCATGGCTTTCCTCTTCTGTTGCTCGGTGGGGTGGAACCGGTTTCCGGTAGCCCATATCTATACGGTTCCATGCCGGTTCCCGCAACCCCGGCCCGGGACATTTCTTTTGACATTCCTGTCGATCCAACCTATGGTCGAAAACCTCTGGACTTGCTCCGGCGGGCCGTTCCCATGCATCGGAAGCCCCCGGGATCAAAAGCGCGTAGATGCGTCTCAAGGAGTATAGCATGGCAGATCCTCTCCGCCCTTCCGGGCCCGAGATTCCCGGCAGCCTGATGGGCGAAATTCAGTCCGAAGTGGCTGTCGAAGCCACGCCCCTGCTGCGCTTTGTGCTGGAACACAGCCGCACTATCGTAGCTGTCGTCGTCGCTCTGCTGCTGGTCATCGCCTGCGTGGGCGGCTGGCAGTGGAACCAGTCCCGCGTTGAACGGGAAGCCCATCTCGAATTGGGCCGTATCCTCGTCAGCACGGAAGGTGCCGACCGCATCGCCGCTCTGGAAACCTTTTTGTCTTCCGCACCTGAGGATATGAAGCCCGGCGTACAGCTTGAAATAGCCAATACCGCCATGGCCCTCGAACAGTATGGCAAGGCCGCCGAAGCCTATGCCGCCGTTGCCGCCGCCGACCCGAAGGGTGCCATCGGCGTCCTGGCTACCATCAATCAGGCCGATCTCCTCCAGCGTCAGGGCAACTATGCCGAAGCTCTGGTGATTTTTGACGCGCTGGAAAAGAATGCGCCGGAAAGCCTGCGTCCCCTCATTCTGGAAGGGCAGGCCATGTCCGCAGAAATGGCCGGCAAGCTTGACCGTGCGCTCGCCGCATACGAACGCATCGCCAGCAATATCGGCGATGCCGGGAACTCCGGCTATTTTCAGGCCAAGATCGCCGAACTCAAGGCGCGCATGGCCTCCTAGCCTTACGGGAACGGTTTTGTCGCTGCTTCCTCCGGCCTGACCGGGAAATCAACGGGCTGTTGCCGCAAGGCGTCAGCCCGTTTATGCAGGAGCGTTCCTTTTCGGAAAACCGTGCGTTTCAGGGCCTGATCCTGCCGCACTTCAAACTCGAGGGAAGTTTTCATGAGTCATCCGTTACTGGCTGCTGAGGCGGGATCTCGACACCTGCTGCTTGGCAACGAGGCCATCGTCCGAGGGGCACTGGAGGCAGGGATCAATGTGGTGACCTGCTATCCCGGTACGCCTTCATCCGAAATTCCTGACATGTTCCATCACCTCGCTTCATGCGGCCGCTACCGCATGGAATATTCGGTGAATGAGAAGGTTGCCGTGGAAGTGGGCGCGGGCGCGGCTCTTGCCGGGGCCATGTGCATGACCACAATGAAGCATGTGGGCGTCAACGTCGCTGCCGATCCGCTGTTTACCGCCGCCTATGTCGGTCTTCCCGGTGGCTTCGTGCTGCTCAGCGCGGATGACCCCTCCTGCCACTCCAGCCAGGACGAGCAGGATAACCGCACCTATGCCCGCTTCATGGGAATGCCCTGTTTTGAGCCTGCCACGGCGCAGGAAGCCAAGGACATGGCCCGTGATGCCCTGCTGCTGGCCCGCGAGCTTCAGCAGCCGGTGATGCTGCGTACGACCACGCGCGTCAACCACCTGCGCGGTCCCGTCTCTTTCGGGCCTCTTGGCGAACCTGCCCCCATCGTGCCGTTTGAACGGAACCCGATGCGTTTCGTGCCCGTACCCGCCGTGGCCCAGTCCCGGCACAAGATCCTTGCGGAACACCTTGAAAACGCTCGTGCGCTGGCTGAAAAGTCCCCGTGGAACAAGGTTTCCGGCGAAGGACGCATCGGCGTTGTCGCCAGCGGGATCAGCCGGGCCTACCTTGCCGACGCCCTTGCCGAAAACGGCTGGGAAAAGGACGTGAAGATTCTTGAGCTTGGGTTTACCTGGCCTCTGCCGGAAAACCTGATCGCCGACTTCATGTCCGGCTGCGATACCGTGCTGGTGCTTGAGGAGCTTGAACCGCTGCTGGAGCAGGAGCTGCGTGCGCTGGCCCAGGAACGCAAGATTGCCGTGACCATTTGGGGCAAGGGCCCGGATTTGAGTATTTTTGGCGAATACTCCACCGGAGCCGTGGCTCGTGCGCTCGCCGCCGTGCTTGGCAAGGAGCTTGTGTCCGTAAGCGACGCGTCCGTCGATGTGTCCCGTCTGCCGGGCCGTCCGCCGAACCTGTGCGCGGGCTGTTCGCACCGTGCCGTGTACTATGCCGTACGGAAGGTGTTTGGCGACGAGGCGGTCTACTCCAGCGATATCGGCTGCTATACGCTGGGCATGGTTCCGCCGTTGCGCTGCGCGGATTTCTTGTTCTGCATGGGCTCTTCCGTTTCTGCGGGGAGCGGTTTCGCCATGGTTTCCGATCGCCCGGTGGTCGGCTTCATCGGCGACTCCACCTTTTTTCATTCCGGCATGACCGGACTCGCCAACGCTGTTTTCAACAAGCACGACGTATTGCTGGTGATCCTTGACAACGGCACGACCGCCATGACCGGGCACCAGCCCAATCCCGGCGTGAGCACGGCCGTTCTCGGCGAAGGCTGTGCGCATCTGGATATCGAAAGCGTCGTGCGCGGACTTGGCGTTACCGACGTTGCCAAGGTCAAGCCGTTCAACCTGCGCGGCACCCTGAAGACGATTGAAGAAATGAAATCCCGTTCCGGCGTCCGCGTCATCATTGCCGAAGAACCCTGTATGCTGTTTGCGCGCCGCACCCTGAAGCAGAACCGCCCGCAGGTGGCCGAAGTCGCCACGCAAGGCGAAGATGTGCTGAAGTGTCTGGCCGAGCTGGCCTGTCCCGCGTTCCGGCGCGGCGGCACGGCGGAAGCTCCGGTTGTCAGCGTGGACGAGTCGCAGTGTTCCGGCTGCATGGTGTGCCTCCAGATAACGCCCTCCATCCGGGCCCGCAAGCGGAGCTGAAAATGAGCAAGCGAATTCGTATTTACATGACGGGCGTGGGCGGACAGGGAACCCTGACCGCGACCACCCTGCTGGCCCGTGTAGCCGTAGCCCAGGGCGTTGAAGTCGTTGCCGGTGAAATCCACGGTATGGCACAGCGCGGCGGCGTTGTGGAGTCCACCATCCTCCTCGGCGGCTGGAAAAGCCCCAAGCTGGGCCTGGGGGAAGCCGATATCGTGCTCGGTTTTGAACCTCTCGAAACCCTGCGCGGCCTGCGCTATCTGAAAAAGGGCGGCGTGGTGTTCTCCAGCACGGACGTCATCCCTCCGCTGTCCGTTTCCGCCGGACGCGAGGTGTCTCCCGGCATCGATGCCGTGGAAAAGTCCGTCCGCGATACGGCTTCCGCCGCGTGGTTCCTGCCGTGCCGTAGCATGGGCCTTGAACTGGGTTCCGCCCAGTCGGGGAACAATATCCTCCTGGGTGCGCTTTGCGCTTCCGGCCTTTTGCCCTTCGGCTTCGATGCGCTGGAAGAGGGCATCCGCACGTTCATGCCCGCCAAGCTGGTTGACGTAAATCTTAAGGCCGCGCTGCGCGGCCGCGAGATCCTCGACGCTTCGCGGCTGTTCTAGATGTTGAGGGGGCCGGCTTTCGGCCCCCTTTCACCCGCAGGCTGGGCACCCCCTCGTTTTGCGGGTCTTTTTTTCCGCACTGATGCCGCACAAGACCGTAGAAAGCGGTTTTCCGTTTTCTTTTCTGATACCTATGTCCGAACTGACCTCTGCCGAGATGATGAATCCTGTTCCCTATATGGAAACCCTGCAATGCATCGCCGCCGGAATGGGGCCGCAGCGGGGCTTCCAGTCTTCGCTGAAATCCCTGCTTTCGCTGCTGGCGGAACGTCACGGCTTCCTGCGCCCGCACCTTGTCATCTTCGATCCGGAGACGCGGACGCTGCGTTTGTGCGTTGCCGATGGCGCACCGCGGAGCGGGCCTGTGGTCTATGAGCCGGGCATGGGGGTGACGGGGCAGGTTTTTGTGACGGGCAAGCCGGTTATCGTGGAATGCCTGAAGGGGCATCCTGTCTTTTTGAGCAAATTTTTTGTGCGTACTGAAGAAGAGCTGACCTCGCTGGCGTTTTTGAGCGTGCCCGTACTTGCGCCTCTGGCAAGCTGGGAGGCGGGCAGGGAGCAGGCCCGCAAGGTAATCGGCGTCTTGAGTGTGGACATGCCCAGAGCCTCGCGCGAGATTTTGGAGCAGCACCGCTGTTTCCTTGAGGTTGTTGCGGGAATGATTGCGGCGCAGGCCACCTATTTGCAGGATGACATGGCCCGCCAGCAGCGTCTTGCCGAACGCCGCGGAGACAGGCCGCACATGCCGGGGGATTTGGACGGCGGCATGATTGCCGTATCCGGCGGCATGTGCGAAGTCCTCAAGCAGGCCAGCTATGCCGGGCATGGCCGAGGCCCGGTGTTGTTGTGCGGCGAGCCGGGAACCGGAAAGGCCCGGGTGGCGGCTTTTATCCATGCCGCAAGCGTACGCAACGAGCTGCCTCTGGTTCGCTTTTTCTCCTCTCGCCTCAGGGCTTCCGGAGCGGATGCGCTTACGGAAGAGCAGGCGGAACGGGAACTGTTCGGTTATCGCAAGGGGGCGTTCCCCGGCGCGATGCAGACACGCAAGGGCCTGTTCGAGCTGGCGAATTGCAGCACGCTGTTTATTGAGGACATTGATCTGCTGCCCTTGCCGCTGCAAACGCAGATACTGCATGTCCTTCAGGATCAGGCTGTCATGCGGGTCGGCGGCGGGCAGGCCGTGGGCGTGGATGTGCGGGTCATCTGTTCTTCTTCCGCGGATCTGGAGGATCTGGTCGCCCGAGGATTGTTCCTCGAGGATCTCTACAACCGTGTTTCGGCTTTTCCCATCACGCTGCCTCCGCTGCGCGAGCGTCCCGAAGACATTCTGCCGTTGGCGGAACTGTTTTTGAAGGCTTCAGCCGAAGCCGGAGGGCGTTCTGTAGAACGTATTTCCACCCCGGCGCAGGAACTTTTGCTGCAATACGCATGGCCCGGCAATGCTGAAGAGCTGGCCCGCTGCATGGAGCAGGCTGTGCAGGCCTGCGATGATCTGGTGTTGCGGGCGGCGCATCTGCCTCAGGCGTTGCAGGCTTCGGATGAGCGTCGGACGGCGTTGCCTTTCAATGATGCTGTGGCGCGCTTCGAGCAGGAGCTGCTTGTGGATGCCCTTCAGCATGCGCGCGGCAACATGCTTCAGGCCGCCCGGGATCTTCAGGTCAGCTACCGGATCGTCAATTACAAGGTAAAGAAATATAATATAGATCCCCGCTCCTTTGCCTGACGGGAACAGGCCGTTTTCTCTGGCCCCGCGCTTTTGGGAGTGCGGGGCTTTTCGTTTTTGGGGCGGGTTGCTGTTGTTTTTGCGGTGGGCGGAGGAAGCCCGGCCCCCATCCGTTTTTGGGTGTTTTAAAACACGTTTTATCCAGGGATTGTGTTTTAAGGCGCATTGTGGAATGCGAGCAATGCAAGACATTGTTTATATAAAATTATCTCTTGAAATTACGTGAAAATGTATTGCATTGTCCTGCGCCCTCGTGCAATACTGAACAAAGTAGCTTTACTGTTAAGCCTTGTTGTGCGGAGAGTTCCGGTACGCAAGAGAAAGAGAATGACTGCGGCGTTGCAGCGTCTGGAAGGTAGGGGTGCCTTGCCGGGCGGATGGACGGCGTGTCGTCTTTTTCAAATGTCCTGCAAGGGATGTTGTAGAATAAGCGTATTGAATTTTCTGGGGGGAGTGGCATGGAGGAGACGTATCCAAATGCCACGGCGCAACCTGCAAAGCATCTTTGCTCTCGAGGAGGCATCATTATGGATGATCATTTGAAAGAGGCCCTGGATATTGTCAAGGCGCAGGCAAGCGTCCGCATCATGTCCGAAGATGAAATCATTTCAATGGTGCGTCGGCTTTCGGCCGACATCAAGACCGTTGCCGAAGGCGACGGATGCGTTGAGGAGCTTCCCGGTGCGGACGTGCAGGGCGATCCCCGCAAGTCCATCAAGGAAAAATCCATTACCTGCATGGAGTGCGGCAAGACATTCAAGATTCTGACGCGCAAGCATCTGGCAGGGCACGGACTTGATGCGCCCGAATACCGCGAAAAGTGGGGCCTCAAAAAGGATACCCCGCTGGTCTGCAAGGGGCTTCAGCGTGAACGGCGCAAGAAAATGAAAGATATGAAGCTTTGGGAAAAACGGCGCAAGGTCGAGGCGTAACGGCTTTCGTGCGTGCGCCCCTCAGGGGCGCGGCATGATGCGGGATACGCTCACGCGCCTGTCGGTTTTCCCATACACTCCCAATAGAAAGGGCATACTCCTGGAGTAGGCCCTTTTTCCTTGAGGGGTGAGGCCGGAGGCTGTTCCGCAAGAGGCCGGGAACATCAGCGGAGCGCGCACTCCTGAAGCATGGCCGCAACGTCATCGGGACGGTGAAGGTGCACGTTGTGTCCAGAGGCGATCTCGACGACGCGCCAGAGGGGAAGCCTGCGGGCACGCTCGACGGAAACGGCAATGGGCGGAAGGTGTACGGGCATGCAGCAGATATAGGTTGCGGGAATGCCGTTCCCCTGCGGCTGGCGGAAGAGCACGGGATCAAGGTAGGGTCTGACGGGCTGCGGGGTCATGTGTTCCCGGAACCAGTCCCGGACGCGCTCATCGGCAAAAGAGCCGGGTTCGGGAACCGGAACGCTGAGCCCGCCGTCGTGCTGCGCCTGCCTGATGCGGCGTGCGGCTTCTTCGTCCGGGAGCAGATCGAGCGCGCATTCGCCCGCAAGGGGAACCAGCGCATCAAGATAGACAAGGTGCCGTATCTTTTTCGGAATGCGATCCGCGACGACGCTGAGTATGACGCCTGCATAGCTGTGCCCCACAAGCACGACATCGCTCAGGTCATTGTACCGGATGCAATTGACGACATCCATGACGTGGGTTTCCAGCGAAATGTGCTCGGAAAGCAGGTGCGAGCGGTCGGCAAGCCCCGTCAGGCTGAGCGGGAACACGGTATGCCCTGCCTGCCGGAGCCTGTCGGCTACGGGATTCCAGCACCATGCGCCGCACCATGATCCCGGCACAAGCACAAAGGTTCCCCTGCCGGATATTGTTTGCGTTTCCGCCGTCATCATTCCGCCTCCAGACCGTACGTTGTTGCAGAAGATCTAACAGGAACAGGGCGGCGGTCAACCTGTTTTTGCCGCTTTGGCGGCGAGGCCGTATTGTCATGGCGATTGCACAGTGCTATGAACGGACGCTCGTTCCGATATGCAGTTTTTACGTCAACCGTCTTTTTCCACAGAAACGCTTCCAAGGTAGGCTCCATGAACGGCACAGTATGTACAGCGTTGCTGACGCTGCTCTCCATGACGCTTTTTGCCGGCAACTCGGTCTTATGCCGGTTGGCCCTGCTTGAATACAAGATGGAGCCGGTGACCTATACCGCTGTCCGTCTGCTTTCCGGGGCCGTGATGCTTTGGCTGATCATGGCTGTACGCCACAAAAACGTCTTCAAGTCCGGGAATTGGGCCGGAGCCTTGTCGCTCTTTGCCTATATGGCCTGTTTCTCGTGGGCGTATGTGGAGCTGCCGACCGCCGTCGGAACCCTGATCATCGCCGTGGCGGTCCAGACCACCATGATCGGTTTCGGCTTTTTTTTCGGCGAGCGTCCCAGCCGGCAGCAGGGGTTTGGCATCGGCATTGCACTGGTGGGGCTTGTGTTTCTCCTGCTGCCGGGGCTGACCGCGCCGCCTCTGTTCAGCTCGATCATTATCTTCATATCCGGTTTGGCATGGGGCGTTTATTGCCTGTGCGGCAAGGGCATGAGCGACCCGGCAGCCGCGACCGCCGGCAATTTCATGAAGGCCGTCCCCTTCGCGCTCGTCATGATGCTGTGCCTGCCTTCGCAGGTGAACCTTGACAATCCCGGTATCTGGTATGCGCTGGCTGCCGGTGCGCTGGCTTCTGCCAGCGGCTATGTCATCTGGTATATGGTCGTGGTCCGGTTCACCGTCACGGTAGCGGCGGTAGTGCAGTTGAGCGTTCCGGTTATCACGGCCATCGGCGGCGTCCTGTTCGTCAACGAGCCTATCACCATGCGTGTGGCCTTGAGTTCCGCGGCGATTCTTGGCGGCATCTTCTTTGCCACGGCCTGCCACAGGCGGTAAGCCGCTTTGCCTCAGCATACAAAAATGGGCATCCTTTCCGGGATGCCCATTTTTCATACAGCGTTACGGTGAGGCCGCTGTCAGCCCATCACGCGATAGCAGATGGCGGGGGCCAGCAGGAAATCGGACGTCCGCATGGTTTCGATGGCGGCCTGAACCGAGGAGACGGAGGCCTCGTGCGTCATGAAGACGAGGGGCACGCCGGCGTCGTTCTGGCCCTTCTGGAAGGCCTGCGCGATGCTGACGCCCTGATCGGACAAGGCTCCGGCAAGGTCACGCAGCACACCGGGATCGTCCTTGACCATAAAGCGCATATAGTAGGTGCTGCGGGCCTCCTCGGGGGAGAGGATATCCGCCTGCGGGAGCACCTGCTTGACAAAACCGGAGTTCAGCCGGTTGTTGTCCCGGGCCACGGAGATGAGGTCGCCGAGCACCGCGCTTGCCGTGGGCAGGCTTCCCGCGCCGAGGCCGTGCAGGAACAGCGAACCTACGGCATTGCCTTCCATGCGTACGGCATTGTACGCGCCGCCCACGCGGGCCAGCAGATAGGTGTGGTTGACCAGCGTGGGGAATACCCCCGCCTCCAGCTTGCCGTCGCGCATCCGGGCGCGGCCCAGCAGCTTGATACGGTAGCCGAACTCGCGGGCAAACTCGATGTCCATCCGGTCGAGGTTGCGGATGCCGGTGATGGGCATTTTGGCATAGGGATAATCCACTCCCCAGGCAAGGCGGATAAGCAGGCACAGCTTGTGTGCGGTATCGAAGCCGTCGATATCCAGCGTGGGATCGGCTTCGGCATAGCCCTTTTCCTGGGCTTCGGAGAGCGCGGTGGAGAAATCGACACCCTTGCTGCTCATTTCGGAAAGGATGTAGTTTCCGGTTCCGTTCAGGATGCCCTCAAGGGAGAGGATCTTGTTTCCGGTAAGGCTTTCCTTCAGCGTCTGGACAACGGGAATGCCGCCGGCGACGCTGGCTTCATAAAGCAGGATGCAGCCTTTTTGTTCCGCAAGGCGGAACAGCCCTTCGCCTTCTTCGGCGAGCAGGGCCTTGTTGGCGGTGACGACGTGCTTGCCGTTTTCGAGGCTGCGCGTGATGAGGGCCTTTGCCGTATCGATGCCGCCCATAAGCTCGATGACGATATCGATGTCGGGATCGTCCGCGAGGGCGAGGGGGTCCGTGGTCAGATGCACGCCTTCGGGAAGGTCGCGCTGCCGGTTCGGATTGCGGACGGCAACCGCCTTCAGGCGGAAGTCGCAGCCGGAGCGGGCGCGGATTTCTTCGGCGTTTTCAGAGAGCAGGCGAACGAGGCCGCCGCCGACGGTTCCGAGTCCGGCCAATCCGAGAGTAAGGGTCTTGTTCATCCAGAGGTCCTTTTGGGGCTGAAGTCCTTGCGGAAGGGCGGAAATCCCGTCCGTAACCGAATTTCTATCTATAGTAGGGAAGGGCGGCTTCTGTAAAGGGAAGGGAAAACCCCGAAGGCGCATCGGGCGGAAAAAGAACTGTCGTATTCGGGAGATTCGCCCGTCGGGGCCTTGGACATGAACAGCTTTTCTCGCGAAAAACGGTATCCTGAAAAGGATGTTCCGCAATCGAAGGATTTGACAATCGGCGGAGTCGATGAAATCTTTCGGAACAGGCGGGATGCCTGTGCCGGTGGTGGCGCAGGCCGCCTGTGCATGGCAGCATGCGGAGTCACACGGAGGACAGGCATTCATGAGCGGTAATACTTTTGGGCGGATTTTCCGCCTGACCACCTTTGGGGAATCCCACGGCCCTGCGCTTGGCGGCGTGGTGGACGGCTGCCCGGCGGGTATTCCGCTTTCCGAGGCAGTTATTCAGAAAGAGCTTGACCGGCGGCGTCCCGGCGGCGGAACGGCCGGAACCACCCGCAAGGAGCCGGATGCCGTCCGTCTGCTTTCCGGTGTCTTCGAGGGCGTGACCACGGGAACGCCTGTCGGTTTTGCCATCGAAAACACCAACCAGCGTTCCGGCGATTACGGGCCGCTGGCGGCGGTCTGGCGTCCCGGACACGCCGACATGACCTATGATGCCAAATACGGGGTGCGCGACTATCGGGGCGGCGGGCGTTCGTCGGGCCGCGAAACGGCGGCCCGGGTTGTCGGCGGAGCGGTTGCGCGCGCCCTGCTTGCCGCACAGGGGATCTCCATCCGTTCCTGCACTCTGGAAATCGGCGGTGTTCCCGCACCGGCGTTTGCTCCGGCAGAGGCGGCGGAGGCGGCCTCCCGTCCCTACTGCGCTCCGTGCGAGGCGGCGGTGGAACCGTGGGAAACGCTGGTGCGTACCGTGCGGGGCGAGGGGGATACGCTGGGCGGCATTGTCCGGGTGGAGGCCTTTGGGCTTCCGGCGGGGCTTGGCGAACCGGTATTCGACAGGCTGGACGCGGTGCTTGCACAGGCCCTCATGAGTGTGGGGGCGGTCAAGGGTGTGGAAATCGGGGACGGTTTCGCGGCAGCCCGCAGCCGGGGAAGCCGAAACAACGATGCCTATCGGCCCGCAGAGCCGGGGGCGACGCCGGGAAATCCCGCGACCAACCATTGCGGCGGGATTCTTGGAGGCCTTTCGACCGGGCAGCCTCTGGTGCTGACCGTCGCGGTCAAGCCCATCCCCTCCATTGCCGCAGAGCAGCAGAGCGTGGCGGCGGATGGCTCTCCGGTGGCCTTGCGCGTGGGCGGACGGCATGACATTTGCGCCATTCCGCGCATCAATCCCGTGCTCGAGGCCATGACGGCCCTCGTGGTGGCGGATGCGCTGCTGCTGCAACGCCGGATGGGGTAAGCCATGCCGCAGCTTTCCCTCTCATCCCTGAATGACGCCGTGGAAGTGCAGGGCACGCTGGAACGCGTGGTCTTTCACAACGAGGAAAACGGATACACCGTGTTCCGGCTCAGGCCGGAAGGCAAGGACGAGATCGATCTCGTGACCGTGGTCGGGCATATGGGCAGCCCGCAGGCGGGGGCCTCCCTGCGGATTTCGGGCCGCTGGGTGAACAATGCCCGGTTTGGCCGTCAGGTGCAGATGGAATCTTTCGAGAGCCTGCTGCCCGCCACGACCGAAGGCATCAAGATGTATCTGGCCTCGGGGCTGATCAAGGGCGTGGGCAAGAGCATTGCCGGGCGCATCGTCAAGGCCTTCGGGGAAGACACGCTGAGGATTTTTGACGAGGAGCCGGAGCGTTTGCTGGAGGTTTCCGGCATCACCAAGAAAAAGCTGGAAACCATCGTCGAGTGCTGGAAAGAGCACCAGGGCGTGCGGAATCTGGTGCAGTTTTTCCAGCCGCACGGCATCGGGGCGGCCTTTGCCGTCCGCATCTACAAGCATTACGGCCCGCAGGCCCTCGCCATCGTGCAGGAAAACCCCTATCGGCTGGCTATGGACATCCGGGGCATCGGCTTTCTCACCGCCGACGGGCTGGCCTCCAAGCTGGGCTTTGAGGGCGAGCACCCGCTGCGTATTCAGGCGGGTACGCTGTACACGCTGATGAAGCAGATCGATGACGGGCACGTCTACTATCCCCGCCGCCTGCTGGTGGAGCAGACCTGTTCGCAGCTCGGCATTGCCGAGGCCTTTGTGGAGGAGGCCGTGGATGTGCTCGTCCGTGAGGAGCGCGTGGTGCTGGAAGAGCTTGACGGCACGGTCGGAGTGTACCTGACCCGTTTTCACCATTACGAATCCAAAATCGCCTTTTACCTGCGCCGGATCATGGCCTCGCCGAAGTCGGTGCGTTTTCCCAAGCCCGACGAGGTGGTGGAGAAGGTCGTCTCCAGCCTCGGGATCACGCTGGCGGAGGAGCAGGTTGAGGCCGTGCGGACGGCGGCGACATCAAAGGTCATGGTGCTTACCGGCGGCCCGGGTACGGGCAAGACGACCATCCTCAATGCCATCATTCGGGTCTTTTCGGAAAACAAGGCCAAAATCCTGCTGGCGGCCCCTACGGGCCGGGCGGCAAAGCGCATGTCCGAGGCTATCGGGCGCGAGGCCCGCACGATTCACCGCCTGCTCGAATACACGCCCAAGGACGACGGGTTCGCCCGCAATGAGGACAACCCGCTGGCCTGTGGCCTGCTTGTGGTTGATGAAGCCTCGATGATGGACACCATGCTGGCGTATCATCTGCTCAAGGCCGCGCCGCTCGGAACGACCATCGTCTTCGTGGGCGACGTGCACCAGCTCCCCTCGGTGGGGCCGGGAAACGTGCTGGGAGATTTCATCGCGTCCGGGGCCATGCCCGTGGTCGAGCTGGTGGAAGTCTTCCGGCAGGCGGCGGAAAGCGAGATCGTGTGCAATGCCCACCTCATCAACAAGGGCGAGATGCCGCGTCTGGAGTCTTCGAAGGAGCGGCTTTCCGATTTTTATTTCATGCGGCAGGATGATCCCGAGCGGGCGGCGGATACCATCGTGGATTTGGTCAAGAACCATATCCCCCGGCGGTTTCGCCTTGATCCCTTTGATGACATTCAGGTGCTTTCGCCCATGCACAAGGGGACGGTGGGTGCGGCGAACCTCAATCTGCGCCTGCAACAGGCCCTGAATCCGGCGGGCGAGGCCCTTCAGCGCGGCGAGCGTACCTACCGGATAGGCGACAAGGTCATGCAGATCCGCAACAATTACGAAAAGGACGTGTACAACGGCGATATCGGGCGCGTCACCAGCGTGGACGCCAAGGAAAAATGCCTTGTTGTACGCTATGATGACCGTTTCGTCGGCTACGAGTGGGAAGAGCTTGACGAAATCGTCGCCGCCTATGCTATTTCCATTCACAAATCACAGGGTTCGGAATATTCTGCCGTGGTCATTCCGCTCATGACCCAGCATTACATGCTGTTGCAGCGGAATCTCATCTATACCGGAGTGACGCGCGGGAAGCGTCTCGTCGTGCTGGTCGGGGAAACCCGTGCCCTGGCGATGGCAATCAAGAACAACAGGATGCAGAAGCGGTACACTTGGCTTGCCCGAAGGTTGGGAGCCGCTCCGGAAACCGCTGCCTCCGCAAACTGAGGAGAAGGGAATGGCCGTTTTGGATACCCGCAACGGGCTTTGGCATTTGCAGCAGACGGGCGGGAGAGCGGCAGGCAGCGTTCCGTTCCGGGTGCTGGCTCTTGGAATGCTGGTGTGCTGTGCTTTGGCTCTTGGCGGTTGCGGCGGTTCCCGCAAGGGGGTCACGCCCGTGGATGCGGGCGTCGTATCCCAGCCGAAGGGAAGCATTGCGGATCTGCGGAAGCTGCCGCAGGATCTGCTGGTGTATGCCCGGCAGGGAAACCCCGATCGTCCGCTGCTTTCGGCTTCCGAGCAGGCCCGGCAGGACGCCCGGTTCAACAGCCTCTTTTTCGGCGCGTGGGAAGCCGCCCGGCCTTCCGTTTCCGCTTCCGAGGCGTTTGCGCTGTTCGGCGGGCAGAAGAAGCGGAGCCGTCCCCGTGGCTGGGCCGAAAACCTGCTGCCGTGGACACAGGAAAACTGGGACAGGCTGGTGGCCAATGCCGCCCGCGAAGCCTACCCCTCCCGGTTTGACAAGGGCATCACCGTGCGTCCCACGATGCTGCGCGAGGCCCCGACGGACAAGCCGCGCTTTGGCAATCCTTCCGAAGCCGGAGAAGGCTATCCCTTCGACATGTTCATCTATTCGTCGCTTCCGGTGGGGATGCCGCTGCTGATTGTGCACACGTCCGCCGACGGCGCATGGGTGTATGTGGAAACCGGGCTGGTCTCCGGCTGGGTTCCCACGGCCGATACCGCCGTCACCGATGCGGCCTTCCGTGCCCGCTACCGCACCGGGAGCTATTCCGTCATCGTGCGGGACAACGTTCCGCTGCTGGACAGCCGCGGCCGCTATCTTTCCACCGGAAACATCGGAACCATGCTGCCAAGCGCGGGCGGCTCCGCGGCGCAGGTTCTGGTTCCCGTGCGCGATCCGCAGGGAAATGCCGTGGCTGTCCCGGCGCAGGTCGCTCCCGGCGATTCCGTCCGCAAGCCCATTCCCCTGACCGCAAAATCCGTTGCCGAGATCGGCAACCGGATGATGGGGCAGCCCTACGGCTGGGGCGGCTATCTTTTCAACCGGGACTGCTCGCTGGCGATGAGGGATCTTTTCATCCCTTTTGGGGTGTGGCTGCCGCGCAACTCGTCGGCGCAAGCCAAGGCGTGGCAATTCATCGGGTTTTCGCAGACCTCGCCGTCGGGTAAGGAAAACATTGTCAGGGACGAGGGCGTTCCGTTTGCCACGTTGCTGTGGCTGCGCGGGCACATTACGCTGTATGTCGGCTCCTACAAGGGCCGCCCGGTCATGTTCCACAACATGTGGGGCATCCGTACGGATGAGGGAGGGCGCGAAGGCCGCCATATCATCGGCCGGGCCGTGGTGACGTCGCTCGAGCCGGGTGCGGAGCTTTCCAATGTCAGGCCGGAAAACCTCATTCTTCCCCGCCTGCGGGGGATGAGCGTGCTGCGGTACAACTGATGCCGGAGTGCCGACGCAAGGAAAGGCCGTTTCCCAGAAGGGAGGCGGCCTTTCCTTGTGTGGAGGAGGCAATGGTTACATGACTCCCCGGAGCGCGGCGAGGAGCTTTTCGGCATCGTCGGCTGTGGGAGACGAGGGGAGCGGCATGAGGATGCCAAGCCCTTCGGTTGCTTCATGAAATGCGTCCGGGTCCATGTCGCTGACCACGGCGGTGTGTACGCTGGCGTTGATCATCATGATGTCGATGACGGCCTGCCGCAGGGATTTGCCTTCAAGGGCGAGGTCGAGGATGGCAAGTGCCGGCGGCGTATCCCGGATGACGTTTTTGGCTTCTTCAAGAGAAGCGGCCTTTTGCAGCGTGCAGCCGCCTTCGAAGACGGGCAGGCAGGCTTTCCAGAGGTCGGGCCGGGACGAAATGAGCAACAGTTCCATGACAATTCCTTTTGGTGCAGGATCAAAAGCTGTTTTCTTGGCTGCTTCTTGTGCCCGCGCGAGAAACCGTCAGCGGGGATTCGATAAGCGCAAACGCCTTTGGAGGAGGGGAGGGGGAACCTGTTTTCAGGAAGGCTCCCTCTCCCCCGCCTTCACATGCCTAGTGATGCCCGCCGCCGCAGGTGAATTCGGTGGAGAAGGCGGGGAGCTTGCCCTCGATGAAGGCCTGCACCGCCAAACCGACGGTGGGATAGTTGCCCGCGTAATAGACTTCAACGCCGGCCTGCTGGAAACCCATCAAGGGACGCATGCCCATGCCGCCCGCGAGGAGGGTTTTTACGCCGTGGGAGGCGAGGTGCTGCACCGGAGCGAGGCAGCCGCCCTGCTGGTGGGGCACGTTGGGAAGCGTGCCCACGGAGGCGATGTTGCCGTTTTCGATGGTCACGATGGTGTAGATGTCGCAGTGGCCGAAATGCATGCCCATACCGGCATCAAGGCCGCCGGGAAGGGCGGAAGGAATGGCAAGAACAGTGTTCATTGAAGGAGCTCCTCAAATGGTTTTATAGTGTTTTTAAAGCGTCTGCCCGGAAGAGGGCTTGCGGGACAGGCTCTTTCGCGGCGTGAATGCCAGTTCCAGAATACGGTTCCATGCATCGGCAAGGGCCGGGGCAAGCGGCGAATTCGTCTCGGTCAGGGCCTTGCCCTGAATCATCGCCCTTGTCACATCGGGGTTGAAGGGCAGATGTCCCGCCACGGCATAGCCTTTTTCGTCGGCAAGCCGCAGGATGGCTTCCGTTTCCTGCGGATTGAGGTCCGCCTTGTTGATGAGGATCGCAACCGGAATGCGGAAGTGATCGCACAGGGCGGCGACCCGCTCGAAATCATGGCGGCCCGAGGGGGTCGGCTCAACCACGGTTACCGCGAGATGCGCGCCGGAAAGCGAGCTGATGACCGGGCAGCCAACCCCGGGAGAGCCGTCGCAAAGGACAAAGTCCAGATTGTGCGCCCTGGCGATTTCGCGGGCCTTCTGCTTGAGCAGGGTGACGAGCCGCCCGGAATTTTCCTGTCCGGGGTGGAGCTGGGCGTGGACGAACGGGCCGAAGCGCGTCTCGCTGACGTACCACTCCCCGCATTCCTTTTCGGGAAAGGCAATGGCTCCGGCAGGACACAGGCTCACGCAGACGCCGCAGCCTTCGCAGCGCAGGGGATCGATGCTGTAGTTTCCGCCTTCCTTTCGCACGGCATCGAAACGGCAGCGGGAAAGGCAGATCCCGCAGTTCCGGCAGGCTTCGGGGTCGATGGCGGCCTCGTTTCCGGAAACGAAAGGCGCACGCTCGCGGATTTCCGGATGCAGCAGGATATGCAGATCCGGCGCATCAACATCAAGATCGCAAATGACCTTGTTCTGGGCAAGATGGGCAAGGCTTGCACAGACGGACGTCTTGCCCGTGCCGCCCTTGCCGCTGATGACGACGATCTCACGCATGGCTGACTCCCCGGGCAAAGGTCAGAAGGGCATCCCGCAGCGACTCGAAGCGGCCTTTCCATTCCGGCGATGTTTCGGCGACGAGCCGTCCCCGCGCGTAGCCTTCCGCCGCGGCACGATCAAAGGGCAGTTCTCCGAGCAGGGGGATGCCGTGCTCCGCACACCAGTTCCGCAGGCGTTCATCGCCTTCCGCGTTGTCAGGCATGGCGGCCCTGTTCATGACCACGGCAACGGGTTTGCCAAGCTGGGAGAAGGCCTGATACGCCAGCCGGAAGTCGTGGAACCCGAAGGGTGTGGGTTCCGCCACCAGCAGGACGGCGTCGGCGTCAAGGCCAACGGTCATTGCGGGACAGCTCACGCCGGGAGGGGAGTCGATGATGGCATCGGCGTCGCCGGACTCCAGCATGGCGTCGAGCCGTTTCCGCAAGGCGCGGAGCAGGGGGGGCGTCATGGCCTCGCCGATGCGGGAACGGCCCATCAGGAACCGGCCCCGCCCTTCCAGAACCGTACCGGATTCGAGCGTGCCAAGTTCACGGCTGCCGGGCGAAAGGGCCTGTTCGGGACACACGGCAAGGCAGCCTCCGCAGCCGTGGCACATATCCGTAAACAGGGTCAGGCGCGAGGCAAACTGGGCGATGGCCTTGTAGCGGCAGATGGATCGGCAGGCTCCGCACAGGGTGCAGCGCGCGGGATCGAGCACGGGCACTTCGAGGCCTACGGTTTCTGCGGCGTTCAGGGCTGGCGGGAGGAACAGATGCAGGTTCGGAGCTTCCACATCCGCATCTGCCGCGATAAACGGGCGGTTCCAGACTGCGGAGAGGGAGGCCGCAACCGTGGTCTTTCCCGCCCCGCCCTTGCCGCTGGCGATGGCGATACGCATGGGCAATCCTACTGCTTGTTGGGCGCGTCGGCGTAGGGCGCGTTCCCGTTTTTGAAGGTTTCCACGGCCTCGCGGACGGTCATCCCGTCCAGATCCTGGCAAACCTTGATTTCCGCAGCCCTGAGAGCCTCAAAAGCCTTGGGGCCGACATAGCCGCTCAGAACCACGTTGACGCCTTCGGCGGACATGCGTTCCGCCGTTTCGATGCCTGCGCCCTGCGCCATGGTCTGGGACGCCCCGTTGTCGAGATAGGATGTCTCCATGGTTTCGGGATTCACGATGACAAAACCGCCTGCGCGCCCAAAGCGCGGATCAACCATATCGTCCAGCGAAGGCCCTTCACTGGAAACGGCTACTTTCAACATGCAAAACTCCTTGCGAGGCGTGGCCTCGGGTGTGGGGGGGAGAACGGCGTAGGTTCCCCCTTCGATGCATAAGGCCCTTCCGTTGACGAGGGCATCGGCCACGGCACGGCGGGCCTGCGCCAGCGTGCGCCCAAAGGTGTGCCGCGAAATCCTCATCCGTTCAGCACCCTCGCTTGCCGTGAGGCCCTCAAGATCGGCAAGGCGCAGGGCCTCAAGGCCCTCCACCGTGAGGAGGGACTCGGTCAGTTCGGTCATGGGAATCCCGCGCGGCTTGAAATAGGTCACGCCGGGTTTGCGTTCGACATAGCGACAGTGCTTGGGCCTGGTCATGGCATCTCCATAATGTTCAAATGAGCATAACTCAGAATGGAGCCGTGTCAAGGAAAAGCGGAGAAGAACTCGAAAAAACGTTTTGAAAGGCGGCGGTTCCCGCCTGCCGTGAAGCTCCGGGGCGGCTGTTTTCCCACGCTTCAAGGCTTGGCAACGGCAAGCCGGGCTGGTACAAGAAAAACATGTTTTTGAAGCAGGAACACGCAGGATACGGATATACAGGGAGCAGCCGGTGGATATCATCACCATTCATAGCCGAGAGCATGTTGTTGTCATCAATGGGATTGCCTTTGAACTTGATCCCTGCATGTTTGATCCGGCCATCCGCAAGATAGAGTGGGCCGGGGGGCAGGGCGTCATCTACTGGGAAGATGGGCATAACGTCCAGTTCGGCACAGAAGCGTTCGACATCTATGTGGCACCGTTGATCGAGGCTTTTCAACAGGTCCAGCAGGGCGTGGAAGACAAGGTCATCATCCTTGAATCCGAGAAACACAAAAAGCACGCTGCCAAGGCCAAGCAGCGGGCTACGCTTCTCAATGAAATCAGGGATATTGAAGAGAAAATGAACCGCTCCACACAGGCGATTCTTGCGGCGCAGCTCTCGGGAACGCCTCCCGAGGCGGAAGATGTGCGGTATTTCCTTTATAATTATACGAAAAAATTGGAACTGCGTGCCCAGCTCGCGACGCTGGATTCCGAACTCTAAGCAGACCTTCACGATATAAGAACAGCCGCCCTCCCAGCGAACAGGAAGGCGGCTGTTTTCGTATTGCAGCGGGATCGGATGGCAATCAGGCGGCGTGGCTCTTGCCCCACCGCCGGACGGCGTTCCAACGCTTGCGGAGAGGCATGGTGCGCGCATAGCCGACGGCGATCGCGCAGACGACCAGAGCCTCGGCCGCCAGCGTGCGGAACAGGCGCGAGCCGTCCGCCGCATAATCCGTGAACATCCACAGGCCGGGATCGGAAAGATCGAGGTGGCAGAGCAGCAGCCCCAGCCCGGCGGAACAGCCGAGCACGCATCCGATGGAGAAGAGCAGGCGGAAGGTGGCGTGCAGCTTCCAGAGAGAGGAGGGGCGGCAGCACTTCCGGCGGATGGACAGCGTGGTCAGCAGGGTAACGGCGGAAACCACCGAAACCAGCCAGCCCACGGAACTCAGCATGGGAGCGACAATACCGACGCACAGCATGACGATCGTCAGCTGGAAGGCCCTGCGCTGGCGGTGCCGGATGCCGGGGGCGAGGAAGAGCAGCATGACGCCGGCAACGCCTGTTGCAATGCTGGCTCCTTCCACTACGCCAAGGTGGACCCATTCCCGAAGATGGGCGAGGTGCTCGGGGCTGACGGGAAGCACCACGGAAAAGCACATAATGGCCCCGACGCCGAAGACCGTGCTCGACATGATGGTGGGGGCGAAAGCCCGCATCCAGCGTCCGGCATCGTGCAGTACGCCGGATTCCTGGACGGCTTGCAGCCGGATCTCGTAAATCGCAAAAATGATTGCCGCAAGCAGCAGGGGAAGCAGGTAATAGATCACCCGGAAGCAGAGCAGGGCCGCAAAGACGGCCTGAGGCGACGCCGTGGTCAGGTGAAGGATCACGACTTCAAGCACGCCCGCGCCGCCGGGAACGTGCGTGAGCACCACGGCGACCATAGCCATAAGGTAGGTCGGCAGGAACTGGAGGAAGGTGATGCCGGAATCGGGAGGCAGCAGCACATACAGACAGGCCCCGGCCGCCACCAGATCGGCCCCGGCGACCAGTGCCTGGGCAACGGCTATCTTGAAGGGCGGAAAGGCAAACTCCTTGCCGAAGATGTGGATTGGCTTGTGGATGAATTTACAGACCACCAGATAGCTGACGGCAATGAGGAAAAGGATGCCGCCGAGGGGACGGATGTCCATCGGCATGTGTACGCCCAGCTCTGGCGGAATCACGGGCGGGGCGATCATGAAGATTGCCCCCACAAGCCCCAGCGCGCCGACCCAGAAGGTGATGGCGAGCATGAGCACAAGGCGGACGATGTCCATCGGCGAAAAGCCCCAGCTTGAATAGAAGCGGAAGCGGACCGTGCTCCCGCCGAGCAGTGCGCCGAAATTGTAGCTGACAGCCTGCCCCACGAACGACACGAGCGACACGCGGGCAGGCGGGAGCGTCTTGTGGATTCCCTTCAGGGCCAGCCAGTCGTAGCCTATGAGAATGATATAATTTATTACTGCGAGCAGAACGGAGAGGACGATGCTCCCCATAGAGATTTGGGCCAGACTCATGCGGATGTCCGCAAGGCTGTATTTGCTGATTTCCCTGTAGAGCAGGTAGACCGCGCCCATGAAGATGCACCCGACAATGACCGGGCCGAGCGCACGAAGCAGTTTCTTCAGGGCAAGGAGGATTTGTTGCAGCATTATGCCTCCAACGTAAACGGTTTGCGGGACAGGAAAGGCTCTTCGCGAAAAACGGTTCAGTGTTCCCGCGGCCTCCTTGATACCTGCTCATGAGGTGCGGCGCAAGGTCACTGTTCTCAAAAGAGGAATTTCCTCTCCATATTTTTCTCCTCGCTTGACCTATCCGCCGGGATGGACTACTCTGAAACAGTGACAATCGCACCTAGGCTCCACCCATCGCGCAGGCGACGGGGGGCGTTTTTTTTTGTGCAGGTCGATTGCCGCAAGACTATTCAGGAGATTCAGAACATGAGCAGTATCCCCATTTCCAAGGAAGGATTCCAGGCACTTGAACAGGAACTGGACCGTCTGAAGAAAGAGCGTCCTCACGTTATCCAGGCCATCAAGGAAGCCCGCGAGGAGGGTGACCTGAAAGAAAACGCCGGCTACGACGCAGCCCGCGAACGCCAGGGGATGCTCGAGGCCCGCATCAAGTACATCGAATCCCGCATGGCCCTGTTCAACGTCATCGATCTTTCCACGCTCTCCAGCGAGAAGGCCATCTTTGGCGCGACGGTGACCGTGGAAGACGTGGATTCCGGCGAAGAACGCCAGTTTACGCTGCTTGGACCCGATGAGGCGGACTATGCCAAGGGTACGATTTCCATCCAGTCGCCCGTAGGCATGGCTCTGCTCGGCAAATCGGTCGGCGATGAAATCGCGGTTGACGCCCCGCGCGGGCGCATCAACTATGAAATCGTCGAGATCGAGTTCAAGAAGAATACCGCCTGATTTTTATCCCTGCCAGGGGACTGGTGTTTCCCCCGTGCGAGTTGCGCTCCGGCCGAAGATCCGGGGCCGTTCCCGACGCGCACTTGCGAGCCGGAAACCGGCAGGCTCCGCGGGGGAGACCCACATCATGCAATACAATCCCTGGACCTTCTGCATTCTGACTTTCGGCTGCAAGGTCAACCAGTACGAATCCCAGTCCGTGCGCGAGGCATGGCAGCGCATGAGCGGAACGGAAACGGACGTTCCCTCCTGTGCGGATGTCATCCTGCTCAACACCTGCGCCGTCACCGCCAATGCCGTGGCTGATGCGCGGCAGGCCGTCCGCCGCCTCCAGCGGGAGGCTCCGGGCGTTCCCGTCGTGATTGCGGGCTGCGCTGCGGAGGTTGCCCGCCGCCAGCTTGCCGCCTTGCCCGGCGTGCTCCGCGTTCTGGAGCAAGACAGCAAGGCCCGGCTGCTCGATGCGCCGCCCCTCTTGCAGTTTGCCGGCGAAGGGGTTGCGGAGCCATCCCCCTTTCCTTCAACGCCTGCCGAGGCGACCGCCCGGGCCGCCTTGCGTGACCGTTCCTTCCCTCCCTTTGAAATAGGCGGATTCCGCCGCGCCCGTCCCGTGCTCAAGGTGCAGGACGGCTGTTCGCATGGCTGTGCCTACTGCATTGTGCCGCTGACGCGAGGGCCGGCCAGAAGCCGGCCGCCCAAGGACTGCCTTGCGGAAATGCGCCGCCTGCTTGAGGCCGGCTACCGCGAAATCATGATTTCCGGCATCAATCTGCGCCAGTATTCCATGCGTGATGAAGGCTGCCGGGATTTTTGGGAGTTGTTGTCGTATTTGGATCGCGCGCTTGCCCCGGAGTGGGGCAGCGGGGCACGGCCCGATCCTGCGCGGTTCCGCATCAGTTCGGTGGAGCCTGCCCAGCTTTCGGAGCGCGGGATTGACGCGCTGGCGGAAACCCGCATGGTGTGCCCCCATCTGCACCTTTCGCTTCAGAGCGGCAGCGGTGAGGTGCTCCGCAACATGCGCCGAGGGCACTACACGCCGGAAGAGCTTGTTGCGGCGGTGGAATCCGTGGCGAAACTGTGGCCCCGGCTCGGCTTGGGGGCGGATATCCTGATGGGGTTCCCCGGCGAAACGGAAGCGCATGTGCTTGAAACGCTTGAAGTGGTTCGGAACCTTCCGTTGACCTACGCGCACGTTTTCCCGTATTCGTCCCGTCCCGGGACTGTGGCGGCGGAGCTGCCCGATCAGGTGGAAAAGGCCGCTCGGCAAGAGCGCGCCGCCCGTGTCCGCAGCCTTGTGGATGCCAAGCGCGAAGCCTCGTGGAAGGCCGCCCTTGGGTGCGAAACGCTGACGGTCGCGCTGGACTGCAATGAAGATGCTGGTGCAGGGCAGCACGGCATTGACGAATGCTATGTGCCCTGCCGCCTGAACAGGCCGATACATGGCTCGGGGCACGCTCTGGTTCCGGTGCGCCCTGTCTCGCTCACCCGGAAAGGCTTGATTGTGGAACCGCTTGATAAGAGCCTCGGTTAAGTTTGGTTGAATAACCAAACTAAGTATGAAGCAGTTTTGATGGCGGATATGTTATTTGGTTTATTATTCTGAAAGGGAAATCTTCATTTTGGAAATGCCCCTGCCGAGAAAGTGCAAGCATATTTCCGCCAAGTTGCTTCCTATTGCTCAGCGAGGGGAACGGTTTCGCTTATAATATCCTTAATACGGTCTTTTTTTTAACGGGTGCGGCGGAGGCAAACAGAAAATTTGTTGAAATGAAGGATAAAAAATGCATAAGGCATTGACTTCCACTGTCGTGTCGGGCATGGTTGAGCCATGAGGAACCGCGTCATTTCCAAGGTGTTTTGGAAGTGGCCAAGCGCGGGAATACGGTGTCTTTTTTGATGAGGTTTATTTCATGGCCAAGTCTATCTATGTCGGCAACCTTCCCTGGTCCGCTACCGAAGAACAGGTTCAGAGCCTTTTCGCTGATTACGGCCCGGTCGTTTCTGTTAAGCTCGTGAGCGATCGTGAAACCGGTCGCGCTCGTGGTTTCGGTTTCGTGGAAATGGAAGAGCCCGGTGCTTCTGCTGCTATCGAAGCTTTGGACAACGCTAATTTCGGTGGCCGCACCCTGCGCGTCAACGAAGCCAAGCCCCGTGCCCCGCGTCCTCCGCGCTACTAGTTTGGCTTGATTCATCCGCGCCCCGATGTTCGCACCGGGGCGTTTTTTTTATCCGAACCCGCGGGTCCGCTTGCGGATGTTCAGGCTGCGCTCCCCAATTCCCTTTCTCTTTCCCCCCTTTTCCCTCTTTCCCGTTTTTTTATTCCGAATACGGACTTCAAGCGTTCACCTCCGGGAACGCTTCGGCCTTCATTTCATATTGTGCCGCTTCGTGCCGGCGGGCAGGATGCTGGCATTGCCGGGAGGTTCGTGGAGGTCGAAGCCGTTTGGGGCTGTTTCCGCAAGCTGGCGCAAAAAAATCATGTTTCGGAGGTTGCGGTTCGGCGTATTGAGGTTCTGCCTGCTCTGAAACAGGTTTGCGGCAGGCCGCTCCAGAAGGCATCCGGCATCAGGGCGGGACGGTGAAAATCCTCTTGAACGACAGCTTCCTGAGTGCGCCGGGAAGAGGAAATCCTGATCTCTAGTCCAGCTTTCTTTTGCTATTCCGCTCTGTTGAGAAAATTCTTTTTTCGTGAAAAAAGGTGCATTTTAGATCTAGCCAATCGAAGACATTTGGAGTAGGAGAAAAACGTTTGGTTGAGCAAACAAGTTTTTCGGCAACGGTTCGCATGGCTTCGTTTCGGGCTGCGTTGCCGGAAAGTTTTTTTCACTTTTTTGACGGCAAGGATTGAGCATGTCTGTTCCTGGAAAGATGCACAGTTTTTTTGTTCCGGGCATTTCCCTGATTGGCGTGGGCGCATGCCAGGGTATCCCCCACTATATCCATACCTACCACATTTCCAAGCCGCTGATCGTAACCGACAAGGGGATCGTGAATACGGGCATCCTCAAGATCATCACCGATATTCTGGATGCCGATGCCATTCCCTACAGCGTGTACGACAAGACCGTCCCCAACCCCACTGACGAGAACGTGATTGAAGGGCTCGCCCAGTATACCGCCGAGGGCTGCGACGGGCTGATTTCCATCGGCGGCGGCTCCTCGCATGACTGCTGCAAGGGCATCGGCCTGCTTGCCACCAACGGCGGCGCGATTTACCAGTACGAAGGCGTGGACAAGGTCGGCCACATGCTGCCGCACTACATCGCCATCAACACGACGGCGGGAACGGCTTCGGAGCTGACGCGCTTTTGCGTGATCACCGACAAGGAACGTCATGTGAAGATGTCCATCGTGGACTGGTTCCTGACTCCGAATGTCGCGGTCAATGATCCCCTGCTCATGGTGGGGATGCCGCCCTCCCTGACGGCTGCCACCGGGATGGACGCGCTGACGCACGCCATTGAAGCCTACGTTTCCACCAATGCCACGCCGCTTACGGACGCCTGCGCGGAAAAATCCATCCGGCTGATTTCCAAGTATCTCCGCAAGGCCGTCGCCAACGGCAAGGACATGGAAGCCCGCGAAGGCATGGCCTACGCCCAGTATCTGGCAGGCATGGCGTTCAATAACGCCGGGTTGGGCTATGTCCACGCCATGGCGCACCAGCTGGGGGGCTACTACAGCCTGCCGCACGGTGAATGCAACGCGATTCTCTTGCCTCATGTTGAGGAATTCAACCTGATTGCGCGCATTGATCGGTTCATCCGCATTGCCCAGATGATGGGCGAATGCACCAGCGGCATGTCGGAACGCGCCGCCGCTGCGCTGGCCATTTCCGCCATCAAGACGCTGGCGCAGGATGTGGGGATTCCGACAAGCATTACCCAGCTTGCCGCCCGCTATGTCAAGGCCATTGATCCGCGTGATATCGTCGAGATGGTCAGCCACGCCCAGAAGGACGCCTGCGCTGCCACGAACCCGCGCACGATGAGCCTGGAAACCATTACCGAGCTTTACAAGAAGGTCTTTTAGGCCCGGACAGAGGGGCTTTCTTTTCGGCATAGAGGCCCGGCTTCCAGAACGGAGGCCGGGCTTTTTTACAGCCAGCCAAAAGCCGTTTGTGGAAACGCGTTTATAAAAATCCACACGGTTCCCGCTTTTTTGTGGCGCGCCATCATGTGCGCCTTGCGATGGCAACAGTCTGTAACTCTTGGCGAAGGCACAGAAATGCCGCTTCGGATAGCCGATATAATTTCTTGCTGACGGCTATTGTTTTCTGCTATGAAATCCTTGACGGCAGAGCCAGTTAGGGAAGATTGTCTTTCTGTTTTTCAGCTGTGCCGTTGTCAAAAGAGGGAAGAGAACTTACACTGTGTCCGACGCGGTTCGACGGCCCTTTTGCTGTTGAGCCATACGGAGGTACTTTTGAATCAGTTTACGCGGAATCTCGTGCTGTGGGGGGTCATCTCCCTGGCTATGGTCATTGTGTTCAACCTGTTCAGCCAGCCTCAGCATTCGTCCCAGCCGAGCGTGACGTACAGCGAATTTCTGCGTCAGGCCGCCAAGGGCGAAGTGTCCGAGGTGGTTCTTCAGGGGAATACCATCACCGGCAAGATGACGGACGGAAAATCTTTCCAGATTTACGTTCCGAATGATCCCGGTCTGGTGGATAAACTCATTGCCGAGAAGGTTGAGGTCCGGGCGGAACCCGCCGAGGATTCTCCGTGGTATATGACCCTTCTCGTTTCCTGGTTCCCCATGTTGCTGCTTATCGGCGTGTGGATCTTTTTCATGCGTCAGATGCAGGGCGGGGCGGGCCGCGCCATGTCCTTTGGCCGCTCCCGGGCGAGGATGCTCAATCAGGAGCAGGGCAAGGTCACGTTCGAAGATGTGGCCGGCGTGGATGAAGCCAAGGAAGAGCTTTCTGAAGTCGTGGATTTCCTTTCCAACCCCCGCAAGTTTACCCGTCTTGGCGGGCGTATCCCCAAGGGGGTGCTGCTCGTGGGGCCTCCCGGAACCGGCAAGACCTTGCTGGCCCGGGCCGTTGCCGGTGAAGCCGGTGTGCCCTTCTTCTCCATTTCGGGTTCCGACTTTGTGGAGATGTTTGTGGGCGTGGGTGCATCGCGCGTCCGCGACCTGTTCGTGCAGGGCAAGAAGAACGCCCCCTGTCTTATCTTTATTGACGAAATCGACGCCGTCGGCCGTCAGCGCGGAGCCGGTCTTGGCGGCGGGCATGACGAACGCGAGCAGACGCTGAACCAGCTCCTTGTGGAGATGGACGGATTTGAATCCAATGAAGGCGTTATTCTCATCGCGGCGACCAACCGCCCCGACGTGCTTGACCCCGCGTTGCTGCGTCCGGGCCGTTTCGACCGCCAGGTGGTGGTGCCGACGCCCGACGTGAAGGGCCGCCTCAGAATCCTTGAGGTGCACACCCGCCGCACGCCGCTGGATCGGAATGTCAATCTGGAAGTCATCGCACGCGGAACCCCCGGCTTTTCCGGCGCGGCGTTGGAGAATCTCGTCAACGAGGCCGCTCTTCAGGCTGCCCGCCTCGGGCAGGAAAACTTGTTCATGCGCGATTTCGAATACGCGAAGGACAAGGTGCTCATGGGCAAGGAACGCCGCAGCCTGATCCTTTCCGACGAGGAAAAGCGGATCACCGCGTACCATGAAGGCGGCCACGCTCTGGTGGCAAAGCTCCTTCCCGGAACCGATCCTGTCCATAAGGTGACGATCATTCCGCGCGGCCGTGCGCTTGGCGTGACCATGCAGCTCCCCGAAGGCGATCGCCACGGCTACTCGAAGGCCTATCTCCTCAACAACCTGATGGTGTTGCTGGCGGGCCGCGTTGCCGAGGAAATCATTTTCGACACCATCACGACCGGCGCGGGCAACGACATCGAACGCGCTACGGGCATGGCCCGCAAGATGGTGTGCGAGTGGGGCATGAGCGACGTTATCGGCCCCATGACCGTTGGGGAGCAGGGCGAGGAAGTTTTCATCGGCCGCGATTGGGGGCATGCCCGCAACTACAGCGAAGACACTGCCCGTGTCGTGGATGCCGAGATCAAGAAGCTGGTGGAAGATGCCCGCGGGAACTGCCACAAGCTGCTTGAAGAAAATATCGGCCTGCTGCACGCCCTGGCAAAGGCTCTGCTGGATCGCGAAACCATCAGCGGCGAAGATATTGATTTGCTGGTCAAGGGTGAACCCCTGCCGCCCTTCAATGCCGATGCTCCCGTTGCGCCGAGCCAGCCTGCGCCTTCCGCCGCTGCGAACGACGAGTTCAAGCTGGAAGCGGACCCTTCGCATGAAGAAACGCCCGGCGACAAGCCGCAGGATGAAAACAAACAGCAATAACCGGTTTGCCCCGGCCTCTTGGGGCCGGGGCAAACGTTTGGGATGACGACGTGATTACCGAACGCGAATGGATTCTCCTGGGGGGGAGGGTGTTGAACCCTGCCCCCTTCTGTCTCATAGGCATTGTGAATGTAACGCCCGACTCGTTTTCGGACGGTGGGAAATTCCTTGATTCCGATCATGCCGTGGAGCACGGTTTGCGTCTGCTGGATGACGGAGCCGGAATGCTCGATCTGGGCGCGGAATCGACTCGTCCCTTTGCGGAACCCGTTCCCGCGGCGGAGGAGTGTGCCCGGCTCATGCCCGTTTTGACGCGCCTCCGGGCCTTGCGCCCCGATGCCGTGCTTGCCGTGGATACGTTCAAGGCGGAAACGGCCCGGGCCGCGCTTGAGGCGGGGGCCGACGTCATCAACGACGTGTCCGCCTGCACGGAAGACCCCGCACTGACCGAGGTGCTTGCCGAATACAAGCCCGGGTATGTGCTCATGCACAGTCAGGGCAACCCCAAAACCATGCAGATCAATCCCAGCTATACGGATGTTGTGGAAGATATCCTCGCTTTTTTTGAAAAGCATCTCGACAGGTTGGTCCAATCCGGCCTGCCCGAGGACAGGATAGTGCTTGATCCCGGGATAGGCTTTGGTAAAAACAAGGCGCACACCGTGGAAATCCTGAAAGGGATGGAACGTTTTGCCTCGCTGGGGCGGCCCCTGTATGTCGGGTTGTCCCGCAAATCCATGTTCCGGGAAATTCTGGGGCTGGATTTGGAACAGCGGGCCGAAGCCACCCGGCTGGCGGTGGCTTTGCTGGCTGCACGAGGCGTCCCCTATCATCGCGTCCATGATGTCGCTGGCTGCGCGCAGGCGATACGTCTTGTCGAAGCGATGACGCCCCTCGCCTGAGCATTCCGGCGTATCCTGTAACGTCCGTTTCGGAGCCGGATCATGGAGTTTCTGTCTTTTTATTGGCGTGACATGCTGGACATCGCCCTGGTGACGCTGCTCCTTTACCGGGTTTTGCTGCTCATCCGGGGGACTCGGGCTTTTTCCGCGCTTATTGGTCTGGTCGGCCTTATGGTGGTGTACGCCCTGTCGCACTACATCGGGCTTTACTCCCTGTCGTGGCTGCTCGACAATCTGTTCGGCTCGCTGTTCCTTGTTATCGTCATCCTGTTCCACGACGATATCCGGCAGGTGCTCGCAACGGTCGGCACACAGTATCTCTGGTGGAAAAAGCGGACCGTCCCTCCCAGCATGATCAATGACCTCGTGTGGGTGTGCCAATATTTTGCCAAGAGGCGAATCGGTGCGCTCATCGTCATTGAGGGCAATGTCCCGCTGGGGGACATGATGAAGGGCGGGGTTGCCCTGGATGCGCGGCTTTCCCGCGAATTGCTGCTGACCATCTTTTTCCCCAATACGGCACTGCATGACGGAGCAGTCATCATCCGCAAGGGGCGCATCGCCGCCGCAGGGTGCATTCTGCCGCTGGCCCAGATGGACCGCCAGAACTTCGGGACCCGGCATCGCGCTGCGCTCGGAGCTACGGAAGTCAGTGACGCAACGGTGCTCGTCGTTTCGGAAGAACGCGGCGAAATAAGCGTGGCGTCCAAGGGGCATCTGGCAATCATGCCCGACGCCGAACAATTGAGGGAGACCCTGAACAATGTTATCCAGCACTGATCGGCAGAAAGGCAACTGGCTTTGCCTGCTGGTGGCCTTTCTCCTTGCTCTCGGCCTGTGGTACACGCTCAACGCGCGCGAGGAGATAGAGCGGGTAGTTGACGTGAGGATTGACTACAAGGGGCTGCCTCCGGGGCTTGTCGTGACGGACGGCCAAATCAACAAGGTTACGGTGCGGCTGCGCGGCCCCAAGGAGCTGTTGCGTTCCGTAACCAACCGGGAGCTTTCCTACACGATGGATCTTTCCGGCGTGACGCCGGGAAAGAACCTTATTCCGCTGACGACCGGAAGCAGGCCCCCGGAGTTGCGGGCCTATGAAGTGCTTGAGGTTACCCCTTCGCGGATCGTGCTTGAGGTGGACAAACTTGTGGAAGCCGTGCTGCCGATCAAGGTCACGCTGCGGGCTTCTCCGGTATCTTCTTCGGTCAAGCTCAAGGATTTGTCGGTCGAGCCGTCCCAGGTGACCGTGCGCGGGCCGTCCGGCGTCATTTCCTCACTGAAGGAAATCCAGGCCGAGATCCCTGTGGACTTCGCCGCGGAAGGGAAGGCCGTGTCTGAAGACGTTCCCCTGCTGGCTCCGGCCGCGGTGGAAATTCGCCCGCAGGTCGCCAGAGTGACTTGGAAAATTGATATCCGCAGGCGAACCTTGAGCCTACAGCGCGATGTCATTTTCGAAGGAGAGAACGCCAACGTGGAGGTGCAGCCTTCACGGGTGAATCTGATGGTCTCCGTTCCGCAGGCCATGGTCCGGGATATGGGCTATCTGGCTCAATTCCAGGCGGCGGTTCCTCCTGATACGGTCGCGCCCGCCGAAGCGGAAACGGTAACGGTCCCCTTGCAGGTTTCCATTCCGCAGGGCGGACGAGTGTTGAAGGTCAGCCCGGAATCCGTAGTGATTTCCCGGCATCCAAGCGAATGACGGGCGGCTGGTTTCGCCCTTGCAAACGAGATTCTGGAGTTGTTGATGAGCGTTCGTCTTTTTGGGACCGACGGGTTGAGAGGCCGGGTCAACAAGTACCCCATGACGCCTGAAGTGGCCCTGCGCCTCGGTCTTGCCGCAGGCACGTTCTATCGCAGCGAAAAACGCCGCAGCCGCGTTGTTATCGGCAAGGATACCCGCCTTTCGGGGTATGTGTTTGAAAATGCGCTTGCTGCGGGGCTTCTTGCCGCGGGGATGGATGTCTTTTTGGTCGGCCCGCTGCCGACTCCCGCCATCTCCTTTCTGACGACCAACATGCGCGCGGATCTGGGCGTGGTTATCTCGGCATCCCACAATCCCTACAGCGACAACGGCATCAAGTTCTTTGACGCCGAGGGCTTCAAGATCCCCGACGCCGACGAAGACCGCATGACCGAGATGGTTCTGGACGCCGGGTTTGACTGGAACTATCCCGATCCTGCCAATACGGGCCGTGCCTACAAGATCAAGGACGCCCCGGGCCGGTACATTGTCTATCTCAAGAACAGCTTTCCCGCACACCTGTCCCTGGAAGGGCTGCGCGTGGTCATCGACTGCGCCAACGGAGCCAACTACAAGGTTGCTCCTCTGGCCCTTGAGGAGCTGGGGGCCGAGGTCATCAAGATCGGTACGGAACCCAACGGCCTGAACATCAACTACCGCTGCGGCTCGCTGTATCCTGAAGCCGTTGCCGCCAAGGTCCGCGAGACGCGGGCCGATATCGGCCTTGCGCTGGACGGCGACGCGGACAGGCTTATCGTGGTGGACGAAAAGGGAACCGTGTTGGACGGCGACCAGATCATGGCCCTGTGCGCGCAGGATCTCATGCAGCAGGGCAGGCTTCCCGGCAATACGCTGGTAGCCACGGTCATGAGCAACATGGCTCTTGAAGTTTTCATGAAGGAACGCGGCGGGACGCTGATCCGCACCAATGTCGGCGACCGCCATGTGGTGGCCGCCATGCGCCAGAATGGGGCCTTGCTTGGCGGGGAGCAGTCCGGGCACCTGATTTTCCGCGAATACAGCACCACCGGGGACGGGCTGCTTGCCGCGCTTCAGATCCTGCGGATCATGCGCCAGCGCGGTCGTCCGCTGTCCGAGCTGGCTGGCCTGCTTGTCCCGTATCCGCAGGAATTGCGGAATGTGCATGTCGAGCGCAAGACGCCCTTTGAAGAAAATCCCGAAATTGCTGAAGCCGTCGAGCGGATCGAGGCCGCCCTGGAAGGGCGGGGCCGCGTGCTGCTGCGCTACTCGGGAACGGAGTCGCTGTGCCGTGTCATGGTTGAGGGGCAGGAAGCCGACAAGGTGCGCCTCTACGCCAATGAGCTTGCGGGTATTGTGGAAAAGGCTCTGGGATAGTTTCCGTTCGTCAAAAAGTCCCTATTGGTCTGTAACCCCTCCCTTCAGGGAGGGGCAATTCGCACGGCTCCTATCCGCCGTTGACGGGGTCAGCCGGTGGATGGAGCCGGCTGTGGATTGAAACATGCCCCGTTGCGGTGTTGCCGTCTTCTGGCGTGAAATGTGGATATGTTAAAATCAGGCAGGAGTGTAGATATGCAGATTCGGAAGGTCATCATCCCCGTTGCCGGGTGGGGGACGCGTTCGTTGCCCGCCAGCAAGAATATCCCCAAGGAAATGCTGCCTGTCTACAACAAGCCGGTGGTGCAGTACGTTGTTGAGGAGGCCATGCGCGCGGGAGTGGAGGATGTCGTTTTTGTAACCAACAGGGACAAGAGCGTCATCGAGGATCACTTTGATTACAATCTCCAGCTGGAGGGCGTGCTTGAGCGTTCCGGGAAGCTGGATTTGCTCAAGAGCATCCGCGACGTTGCCGAGATGGTCAACATCATGTCCGTCCGCCAGAAAAAACAGCTCGGGCTGGGGCATGCCGTTTTGTGCGCCCGCGAGATGGTGCGTAACGAGCCGTTCGCGGTGATGGTCGGCGATGACTTCATGATCGGTGACGACGCGGGCCTGACGCAGCTTGTCAGCGTGGCGGCCGAGCGCAAGATGCCGGTTCTGGGCGTTATGGAAATTCCCGCCGACAAGGTGAACCGCTACGGCATCATCATGGGCGACGAAATCGCTCCCGGTGTCTACAACATCACGAATATGGTGGAAAAGCCTGCCGTCGGCACGGTGGATTCCCGGCTTGCCATTGTGGGAAGGTATGTTCTGACCCCTGACATCTTTGATCATCTTGAGAAGGTGAAGCCCGGGCACGGCGGCGAGATTCAGCTTACCGATGCGCTGGCTTCGCTGGCGCGGGAACGTGGAATGCTGGCGGTGAAGATGGGCGGCATCCGTTTCGACGCCGGGGACTGGGTGGATTATCTGACCGCCAACGTCTATTTCGGCCTGCGCGACGAGAAGTTGCGCGACGGCCTGAAAGCCCGCCTGCGCGAGCTTCTGGATTAAAAGGCCGGGTACGCCTTGCGGCGTGCCTGTTCTGGAGCTTGTGTGCTGCGTACCGTTGCCCTGCTGACGCCTCCGTTTTCGTCTCTGACGTATGCCGTTCCCGAGTGGCTTTCCGAATACCCCTGGCTGCCGGGGCTTCGGGTTGCCGTTCCTCTGGGGCGGGGCATGCTGCGGGTCGGGGTCGTGCTTGGCGACGGCGCGCCGCTGCCGGAAGGGGTAGAGGCGCGTCCCATGCTGTGGCCCCTTGAAACCGAGCCGCTCCTTCCCGATGGGCACATGGAGATGGTTCGGCAGCTTGCCTTGCGTCAGGCGGTTATGCCCGGACAGATCCTTGCCGCGGTACTCCCTTCCGGGCTTCGGGCCACGCAGATGCGCTTGCGGCTTTTGGAAGGGCAGGGCAAGGCGCAGGTGAAGCTCCTGAAGGAGCTTCCGAAGCTGCCCGCCGCCGAGCTGGCCCGGCTCGGGGAAGCGTGGATGCAGGGGCGGGCGGAACTGCTTGCCCCCCGGGAAGATGCCGCCGCCAGCGAATTGTGCGTGCTGCGGAGCGATCCCCCGTGGGCGGTGCGTCCCACGGCGACGCGCCAGATCGAAGTGCTGGAATTTCTGCTGGAGAATGGGGCCGTGTCCCGCCGTGAGGTTTTGCGGCGTTTGGGGCAGGGTGTGGCTCCCGCGCTGGAGTCGCTGCTGAAAAACGGCTTGGTGGCCTTGGAACGCCTTGAAGGGAAAGAGGCCGAGGCGGAGCCTGGGGCCGGCTTGTTGCCTCCCGCTCCCGAGGCTTCCTTTGAGCTGTCCGAGGCTCAGGAATCCGCCCTTGCCGCCTTCCGTGCCGAGCTGGATGCGGGAAAACCCGCGTCCCATCTGCTGTTCGGAGTGACCGGAAGCGGGAAAACCGCCGTCTATATGGAGCTTGCGCGGGAGTGCCTGCGCCGGGGCCGCTCCATGCTCCTGCTGGCTCCCGAAGTGGCTCTGGCCCTGAAATTGCGGCGGGATGCCTCCGTGGCCCTGCCCGACATGCCGCTGTATTTTTTTCATGGCTATCAGTCTCCGGCCCTCCGCGAGCGAACCTTCCGGGAACTGGCGAAGCGGAACGAGCCGTGCCTTGTGGTCGGAACGCGATCCGCGCTTTTTCTGCCGTTGCCTTCGCTCGGAGCCGTGGTGCTGGACGAGGAGCATGACGCCTCGTTCAAGCAGGATGAGGGGCTGACCTATCAGGCCAAGGAAGTGGCCTGGTTCCGTATCGCCCAGTCCGGCGGCCTGCTGGTTCTCGGTTCGGCGACCCCGGATCTGAAGACGTTCTATGCCGTGCAGGAGGCCAGAATCCCCGCCTCGATCCTGCCGGGCCGCGTAGGGGGAGGGACGCTGCCGTCCATCCGGCTGGTGGATATCCGCACGGCGAACCTCGGCGAATCCATGCTGGCTCCAGAAACGGTCACGGCCCTGAAGCAGACGGTCGAGCAGGGCGATCAGGCGGTTATCCTGCTGAATCGCCGCGGCTATGCGCCGCTGATGTACTGCCTTGGTTGCGGCAAGGTGGCCCGCTGCCCGCACTGCGACATCGGCCTGACCTACCACAAGGGGCGTGAGCGGCTGGTTTGCCATTACTGCGGGTATTCCGTGCCGTTCCCGTCGCCTTGCCCGAGCTGCAAGGGCTTGCATTTCCATCCGATGGGGCAGGGCACCGAACGGGTCGAGGAATACATCGGCACCCTGCTTCCGCCCGGAGGCCGTGTCTTGCGGCTGGATCGGGACAGTACGCGGCGTCCGGGGAGCATGGAGGAGATTCTGGAGTCCTTCGCCCGGGGCGAGGCACAGGTGCTTGTTGGCACGCAGATGCTTTCCAAGGGGCACCATTTCCCGGATGTGACCCTTGCGGTTGTGGCGGACGGGGACATCGGCCTGAACCTTCCCGATTACCGCGCCGCGGAGCGCACGTTCCAGCTGCTGGTGCAGTCTTCGGGCCGGGCCGGGAGAGGCGAGAAGCCGGGGCAGGTCCTCATCCAGACCCGCGACGTGGAACACTATTGCTGGCAGTATGTGAAAAACGGGGACTATCAGGGCTTTTACGAGCACGAGATCGCCTTGCGAAAGCGCAGGCGGTATCCGCCGTTCATCAATCTTGCCCTCCTGCGGATTTCCTATCCGATGGACTGGGCCGACGGACAGGCGCAGCTGGCCCGGATTACGGCCTTGCTCCGCTCGGAAAACCGGGGGGTGACTGTTCTTGGCCCGGCTCCCGCGCCCCTGCCGCTCCTGCGGGGGCGGCGGCGTTTCCAGTGTTTGCTGAAGGCGGGAGACTGGCAGTCCATCCGCGCTCTGTACGGCGCGCTTCTGCCGCTGGCCTCCCCGCCGAATCTGCGGATATCGCTGGATATCGATCCTGTGAATATGCTGTAGCATGAGAGGGGGCAGGGGTGTCTGCTCCCGGTATGCTCTGGAAATCGCTTGACGAAAAAAGTCGGTTCGTATAGTCCGGCGGATTCGGAGGTGTTTATGTGGAATGCGTTTTCCCGCGCCCGGAAGGTTCAAACCACCGTGGCGTGCAGGCACTGTGGAACGCCGCTGTTCATAGAGCGTTCCTGCCATGAGGTGCATATGTTTTGTCCCCACTGCGGCAAGCAGTTCCCGCTTTCCGAGTATATAGCCGTCGCGGATGAGGCGATGGAAGACTTTTTGAGCGCGGTCTACTGCGACCGCATGTAGCCTTCCCTCCCCGGGGAACCGAAAAAAGATGGTTCCCTCCGCCCATACCTCTGGTTATTTGGAAGGTTTTGGGGTACAAGGCGGAGATACTATGAAAGAATATCGCGATCATTACTTCCTCAAGGCCAAACAGGAAAATTATCCTGCCCGTTCCGTCTACAAGCTCAAAGAAATAGACGGACGTTTCAAGATATTCAAAAAAGGCATGAAAGTGCTGGATCTGGGCGCGGCTCCCGGCTCGTGGTCGCTTGGTGCGGCCGAGCGCGTGGGGGCACAGGGCCGGGTGCTTGCTTGCGACATCCAGACGACCGAGACCGTCTTTCCTCCGAATGTGGAGTTTCATCAGGAAGACGTGTTCCAGCGTTCCGATGCGTTCGAGCGGCTCCTTGCCGAAGTCGGGCCTTTTCATGTCGTCATGAGCGACATGGCGCCGAAGACGACCGGAACCAAGTTTACCGATCAGGCCCGTTCCCTTGACTTGTGCATGGAAGCACTCGCCGTTGCCGAAAAATATCTGATGAAGGGCGGCAGTTTCGTGGTCAAGATTTTCATGGGCCCGGATGTGGGGGATCTGCTCAAGGGCATGCGTCCCCGTTTTGCCCGTGTTACGTCGTTCAAGCCGAACAGTTCCCGTGCGGAAAGCAAGGAAACGTTTTTTGTCGGGCTCGGATTCAAGGGGCACGAGACGGGAACACCCCGGGATTGATGTTTGTATGGTTGCGGCTTCCTGCGAACGGCAGGAAACGCCGAAACCCGTTTTTATTGGTATTGGCCGGAGGCAAGCCTCCGGTCTTGTTTTGAAACATTCAGGAGGATTCAATGTCTGGACACAGCAAATGGGCCAACATCCAGCACCGCAAGGGACGCCAGGATGCCAAGCGCGGCAAGGAATTTACCAAGGCAGCCAAGGAAATCATCATCGCAGCCAAGAACGGCGGCGATCCTGCCAGTAATTCCCGTTTGCGCGCGGCCATTGCCGCGGCCAAATCGATCAACCTCCCCAAGGACAAGATTGAAGCCGCCATCCGCAAGGGTACCGGGCAGGACGCCGGCGGCGATATCATAGAAATCAACTACGAAGGGTACGGCCCGGGCGGCATTGCCGTCATCGTGGAAACCGCAACCGACAACCGTAACCGTACCGTAGCCGAAGTCCGTCACTTGATGAGCAAGGGCGGCGGTTCCATGGGTGAAAACGGTTGTGTGAGCTGGAAGTTCGAACGCAAGGGCGTGATTCAGTTCTCCAAGGAAAAGTACAGCGAAGAGCAGCTGATGGAAGCCGCCCTCGAAGCCGGGGCTGACGATCTGCGCGATGAAGGCGACGTGTGGGAAATCCAGACCGCTATGGCCGATTTCAATACCGTCCGCGAAGCCTTCGAATCCGCCGGCCTCGAGATGATTTCCGCCGAGCTGAACCAGGTTCCCCAGACCACGATGGAAGTGGATCTGGAAACCGCCCGCAAGCTCCTGCGCTTCATCGAGCTTCTTGAAGACAACGACGATGTTCAGAACGTCTACTCCGACGCGGACATCTCCGACGAGATCATGAGCCAGCTGGACTAGTCTGGCCCGCTTGGGATGATATTGGAGGGGGAGGAGGAACCTTTCTGAAGAAAGGCTTCCTCCTCCCCCTCCAAGCCTCCCCCTCCGCTTCCAAAGACTTTTGGGTGTTTGGAGCGGGGCAGGGCGGCTTCGTGCCCCCCTTGCGGCAGAAGCGTGTTGCATAAGCCACGTTTTTTCGCGTTTTTCAGGTTGTTTGGGGCTGCTTCGTCTCTCCTCCTTTTTATCCTCCTTCTTTGTATGGCTGAACCCGTCACCGTCATAGGCATCGATCCCGGCTCCCGAAATACGGGCTGGGGCGTGGTGCGCGAAGTATCCGGCGTACTCCGGCTGGTCGAGTGCGGCGTTATCCGCCCCCCTCTGGACGGGGAATTTGCCTCCCGCCTCGGATTTATTTTCAAGGAACTGCACAAGATCCTTGTCCGGCTCAAGCCGGATGAGGCGTCTGTAGAGCAGGTGTTTACCGCCAAGAATGCGGCGACCGCGCTCAAGCTCGGGCAGGCCCGGGGAGCTGCGGTGGCGGCGTGTGCCGCGCAGGATTTGCTGGTGCGCGACTATGAGCCTTCCGTCATCAAGAAGTCGCTGGTCGGCGTCGGCGGTGCGGACAAGGCGCAGGTCAGCTTTATGGTGGGGCGCGTGCTCGGGGTCAAACCGGACTGGGCCGTGGATACGGGCGATGCCCTTGCGGCAGCCATCTGCCACCTTACCCACCGCCGTTTCGAGCGTTTGGCCCGGCTTCCCCTCCGATAAAACTTGTTTTATAATGCGTGCTTTCTGTCCAATAGTTGCGGCTGGGCGGAAAATATGTTTCTCTCCTCCCATACGCGGCAGCCATGCGGCGAAAAGGAGGTTACTCATGCTGGTTCGATTCACCAAAACCATTCTTGCGGCGGCACTTGTCTGTACATTGTGTCTGCCCGCGGCTGCGGCCCAGAATACGGCACCGGGTTCCGAGTTCACCGGGACGGCCTGGATGGGTTCCACGCAGAATGAAAGGCTGGCATTTCTGTATGGCGTATCCAACGTTGTCGCTATCGAGCAGTTGCTCGCCGAAAAAGAAGGCGTGAAACCCTCTCTGTTTGTCAGAGACTGGATGAAGGCGTTCGGCAACGCTAACTGGGCACAGATCGAGAAAAAGCTGAATGACTGGTATGCCGCCCACCCTGATCAGATGTCTCGCGGCGTGTTTGACGTGCTCTGGTACGAATTCATGGTTCCTGCCAGCAAGTAGGCGGATGCCGTTTCACTCTTGCAAGAGCAATAGGAGAAGAAAATGAAAAGACTTTCTGCCCTTTTGTTGGCCGGTATGCTGGTTTTCGCCGGCGTCGGCTGTACCAATATGAACAGGACTCAGCAGGGTGCCCTGAGCGGCGCGGCGGGCGGTGCGCTTCTTGGTGCGGGCCTCAGCGCGATTACTGGCGGCAGCGGTACGACCGGTGCGCTCATCGGCGGCGGCCTTGGTGCTCTTGCCGGCGGCATTTACGGACACAGCCGGTAAGCAAGATTTCACGGAGGAACGGGCGTCTGCTCCTTGTCCTCCCCTGAAGCATACGGTTTCGATACATTTGACCGCAGGTGTGCCTCTCTTCAGAAAGCTGGAGAGGCACGCCTGCGGTTTGTTCGATCTTGGGCCGTCCCCCGGACGGCCTTTGAACAACGAGAAGGCTCCCCATCCTGCAAAAAGAATCAGACTGTTGCAGGGCGGGGAGCCTTTTTTATCAGCTGGGAAATCGAAAAGGGCTATACG
>CAZIFC010000014.1:0-6821 GCA_964538355.1 uncultured Lawsonia sp.
CGGAGGGCTTTTTTCTGTTCACGCCTCGCTCAGGCAAGATGGCAGCGCACCCAGTGCCGCTCTCCGATGCCGCGCAGCTCCGGGGCTTCTTCACGGCAACGGGGCGTGGCTCTCGGACAGCGGGGGTGGAACGCACACCCGGACGGAGGGGAAAACGGGCTGGGCAGCTCGCCGGAAAGGGAGATCCGGTTCCGCCGCTTTTCGGGATCGTGGACAGGGGCCGCCGCCAGAAGTGCCTGCGTATACGGATGCGCCGCTGCGCCGAACAGCGTCCGGCGATCCGCCTGCTCAACAATGCGCCCCAGATACATTACGGCGACCCGATCGCTCATATACCCGACAACCGAAAGATCGTGCGAAATAAACAGGTACGCCAGCCCGAAATCGGCCTGTACCTCCTTCAGGAGATTCAGCACCTGCGCCTGAACCGAGGCATCCAGCGCGGAAACAGCCTCGTCGCAGACGACAAGATCCGGGCGCGTCACCAGAGCGCGGGCAATGGCGATCCGCTGCCGCTGGCCGCCGGAAAATTCATGTGGATATCGCCCGGCATGTTCCGGCTGAAGCCCTACCCGGCGCAGGATCTCCCCAACCCGCTCCCTTCGCTCTTCCGAGGCAATGCCTTGCGCCAGCAACGGCTCGCCAATGGAGGAGCCTATCCGCAGCCGGGGATTCAGCGAAGAAAAAGGATCTTGGAAAACCATTTGCAGACGGCGGGCATACCATGCGTTGTCGCGGCCCTTTTCCTTCGACAACACAGATTCGCCATCAAAAAGGATATCTCCGGAACTTGGCGGCAGCAGCCGCACAGCCATCCGGGCCAGGGTGGACTTTCCACAGCCGGACTCCCCAACAAGCCCCAGGGTTTCACCATGACGGACAAAAAGGGATACCGAATCCACAGCCCGGACCTCTCCGCGCACTCTGCCGAGCACCCCCTGCCGCACCGTAAAAAACCGGCTTACATCGCGAAAATCAAGAAGCGGCAACGTCGTTTCGGTCATGCCCAACTCCAAAGCACCATACCGCCAACCAGAGAGATAAATCCGGGCCATGAAGCGGCTGGCCTTTTCCACAGGTTTCTGCTACAAGCAATGGTCTTTTGCCGATACAAAACTCTAATCGGCAAGTATTGATTTTTCTTTATCTTTCTTTAAGCAGCCTTGCCCTTGCACACCCTGTTCCCAAAGGAACCGGAATACACGGGCCGGGTCATGCCTGTACTGTTGCCTTCCCGTGAAAGCAACCGACACAGTGCGAACAGCCTCCTCAGCGGAGGCGTTACACCATAAGGTTTCATCGGCTCTTCCGATTGTCAAACCCTTTTTCCCCCTGTACGGGGCTTGTACCTCAAAAGGATTTTTGAATGAAACGGTTTGCCTCACTGTTGCTTGCCGCATCCCTGCTTGTCGCTCCCGCTTTGACCGGGACAGCCCACGCCGAAGGCTTTGCTCTCTCCGATTTTGGCGCACGCGGAAGCGCACTTGCCGGCGGCATGGTCGGCCGGGCGGACGATCCCTCCGCCATTGCCTGGAACCCCGCCGGGATTACACAGCTCCCCGGCACGCAAACGATGGCGGGCATGACCCTGATCGCCCCTTCGGGGACGGTGGATACCATCGACCGTTTCGGCAGCCGCCGCTCCACCAATGTGGATGATCATGTGTGGGCCAACCCCCACGCCTACCTTACGCACCAGTTCAGCGACAGGCTCTGGGGTGGTGTCGGCATCTTTTCGCGCTTCGGACTCGGCAACTCCTACCCCACCAACTGGCCCGGACGCGAAAACCTCAAGTATGTAAGCCTGAAGACCGTTTCACTGAATCCCAATCTGGCCTTCAAGATCAATGACAATCTTTCACTCGCCGTTGGTGTCGAATTCATGTATGCGACCATGCTCATGAAAAAAGACAGCGACCTTGGCAAGATGGTCAATCCCGCCCTTGCCGGACGGCTCGGCTACGACCAGCAGATGCTGACCGGAACGAGCATCGCTCCCGGCTTTAACCTTGCCGCACACTACAAGTTTAACGACGAATGGGCCGCCGGACTCACCTACCGCAGCCGGGTCAAGCAGTCCGTATCCGGGCATCTGGAGTTTGACAATAAGAACCCCTTCCCGGGCGTCAACCTTGCCAACTCCGATCTCACCGGCAACCTGCACCTGCCCGATACCATTTCCTTCGGCGTGACGTGGAAGCCCACGGACGAGCTGAGCCTTGAAGCGGGAACGGTCTATACCGTGTGGAGCAACTACCGCTCCCTGAACATCAATACCGAAAAATACGGAACCCAGTACAGCCCCAAGAACTGGCGCGATACCTGGGCCATCAATGTCAGTGCCGAATACAAGGCTCTGGACTGGCTGACCCTCCGTGGCGGCTATGTGTATGAAACCAGCCCGATGAAGGACAACACCTGTGACTACATGACTCCCAGCAACGGGCGTCACCGCATCACCACCGGTGTGGGCTTCAACTGGGATCGCTGGACTGTCGACCTTGCCTATGCCTATCTGGTCATCAAGCAGCTCAACTATGACAAATCTACCGCTCCGGGCGTGCTCCCCGGCTACTCGCACGGCGGGCGCAGCCACATCGCGGCCATGTCCGTGGGCTACAAGTTTTAGCCTGAAGCGTTGTTGAAGAGATATTGAGGGGGCGGGGAGGACTTTCTGAAGAAAGATCCTCCCCGCCCCCTCAAGCTCCCCCACCCCTCCCAAAGACTTTTGAACGGGTCTGCTCGGGCAATCCGGCCTGCACAGTCCCGTTCGGAGGCAGCCGTCTCCCGGCAGCGCATGAAAAAAGGCAGGAAATGGCTTTCCTGCCTTTCTTTGAAGGGAGGGGAGGGAGAGACTTTCTCGGAACGGGTTCCCTCCCCGACATCAGATCTACAAATACGGATACGGGTTCATCAGATAGTTCTTGATGTAATCGGAAACGCCATCCTCCAGCGAATGGAACGGCACATCGCAGCCGAGGCGTTCCAGCCAGCCCATCTCGGCCTGGGTGTAGTACTGGTAGCGTCCCTTCAGCTCGGCGGGCATGTCGATGTAGTTGATGTCCGGGATCTTGTCCATTGCGGAATAGACGGCATTGGCAAGATCATTCCATGTACGGGCCTTTCCGGAACCGATATTCAGGATGCCGTTGGCCTCGGGATGCTCCAGCAGCCAGTACATGACGTTGACGCAGTCCTTCACATACACGAAGTCGCGCATCTGCCCGCCGTCGGGATACTGCGGACGGTCGGACTTGAAGAGGCGCAGGGAGCCGGTTTCCCGCAGTTCGGTAAACGCCTTGCAGGCCACGCTCTTCATTTCTCCCTTGTGGTACTCGTTCGGGCCGTAGACGTTAAAGAACTTCACGCTGGAGATGCGGTTGAGGAGGTTCTCCCTGTAGGCCCACAGATCAAACATCTGCTTGGAGTAGCCATACATGTTCAGCGGACGCAGCGACAGGGTCGTCAGCAGGCTGTCGGAAAAGCCGTGCGAGCCGTCGCCGTAGGTCGCCGCACTGCTGGCATTGATGAGGCGCGCCCCCACTTCCAGCGCGTAACGGCAAACCATCTGGCTGTAGTGCAGGTTGTTGTTCATCAGGAAGTCGGCATCGCGCTCCGTGGTGGACGAGCAGGCTCCCATATGGATGATGGCCTCCACCTTCTGCGGAGCGCGGCCTTCCAGCACCATTTTGCGGAACTCGTCACGATGGATATAGTCGCGGTACCGGCGATTGACGAGGTTGCGCCACTTTTCGCTGGAGGCAAGATTGTCCACAACCAGAATATCGTCGATACCAGCCTCATTGAGCCGCCAGATCATCGCACTGCCGATGAATCCTGCGCCGCCTGTTACGATATACATGCTCACTCCTTGATGGTGGCGTGGCGCGGAGCGCACGCCGTGTGTTTCTACAGGGCCGCATCCAGCAACAGATTGTCGCGATGCACGACCTCGGGATAATGGGCATCGCCGAGTATGGCCGCTACCTCATGCCGTTTCAGGCCACGAATACGCAACAGATCCGCTGCGTTGTAATTGCTCAATCCCACACCCACGGTCTGGCGGTCGTAAACGAGGCGCACCAGCGCGCCAGCCTCGAAACTGCCCTGCACGTCCGTAATGCCGCCGGGCAGAAGGCTCTTGCCGTTGTTTCTGACCGCGTCCGCCGCGCCCTCGTCAAGATAGAGCGTCCCCTGCGGATCGGCCTGATAGGCCAGCCAGTACTTGCGCCGGGAAACGGTGCGCTGCTCGGGGCGCACCCACGTTCCCAGCGTTTCGCCAGCAAACAGCCGGGGGATCACATCAGGCTCGCAACCCGGCAGAATGGCGGTCGGGACACCGAGCTGCGCCACCCGATGTGCAGAAAGCAGTTTGGAATACATGCCGCCCGTCCCGACCGAGGTCTTCCCGCCGCACAGGCCGTCAAGATTCAGGGTGCGGATATCCTCGATGCAGGGCATAATCCGCGCATCGGGATTTTCCAGCGGATTGGCATCCAGTACGCCGCCGATGGTCGTCAGGTTGACGAACAGATCGGCTTCCACCGGATTGATGAGCAGGCTGGCGAGATTGTCGTTGTCACTGAATTTCAGCTCATTGACCGAAACGGTATCGTTCTCGTTGACGACGGGGATCACGCCCCAGTTCAGCAGTTCGCTGAAGGTATTGCGGATATTCAAAAATCTGGTGCGGTTCTTGAGATCGTCCCGCGTCAGCAATACCTGCGCCGTCAAAAGCCCGCGCTCCGAAAAGGCGTTGTCATACAGGTGCATGAGCCTCCCCTGTCCCACTGCGGCGGCGGCCTGCTTGCCGCTCAACCCCACAGCCACGGGTTCGCCGGGGAGGTTCCTGAGCGCAGTCCGTCCGGCAGCCACGGCCCCGGAAGAAACCAGCACCACACGCCGCCCCTGACGGCTCAAGACCGCCAGCTGCTCCACCAGATTCTCCAGCACGGGCAGATTCAGCTCGGACCCGGTGCTGAGAACCGCCGACCCCACCTTGACCACGACGCACCGGGCTTCGCGCAACGTCACGTCCCGTTCTTCTTGCCAATTCATAGCCACTCCGTAAAGGCTGCCTCCGGCGGGCAGGACGCTGTCCTGCACCTGCAAGGGGACAGCGTCCCCTTGACCCGGCTTGATTGTCTGCACAACGCCTCCGGTTACATCACAAATCGCCCCTGAAAGCCAGTCCCCCGCTTCTTCCCCGCCGCCGCAAACCATACAAAAAAAGACGGGCTATCCCGTCTCCGCACATCCGGCACGCCATCCGCGCCTCCTTCCCCTCTCCTCCCCGCCGGCCTGCTCCCCGCCTCCAATCCCTGCCACCCCGCCGGAACGAACTTCCGCCGCGCAGCCTCCCCACCAGCCAAACGTCTTTGGAGATGGAGGGGAGGGGGTTTGGGGAAGGGGAGGAAGAAACCTTTCTCCAGAAAGGGTCTTCCTCCCCTTCCCCAATAAAAAAACAGCTCGCTACTCGGTCTCGCGGGTGTAGACGACCTCGATGTCCGGGAATTCCTCATCTTCGAGCACCATCTCCTGATAGTGCAGAAGAGGCGCATGAGACTCGACCTCGGCCCGCAGCTTCCACATGGCGGCGAGCAGCTCCTCGACACCTTCCCCCTGCTGGGCGGACATGAAGAAAATCTCCCGCCCGTCCCGCCTGGCGAGGGCACGGAGGGCATCAACTTCCTCCGGCGTCCGCAGGTCGATCTTGTTGATCACCTGCAGCTGGCTGCGCTGTCCAAGCTCCTCGTCGAAGGCATCCAGCTCGTCATTGACGAGATCAAAGCCCGCCCACGGGTTGTCTTCCGGGTTCACGTCCTCGATGCTGAGCAGATGCACCAGAAAACGGGTGCGCTCCACATGCTTGAGGAAACGATGCCCAAGGCCCTGCCCTTCGCTCGCGCCCTCGATAAGTCCGGGAATGTCCGCCACCACCATGCGCTGATCGGGATCGTACTCGTCGATCACAACGCCGAGGTTCGGCGTCAGCGTCGTGAAGGGATAGGCCGCAATCTTCGGGCGGGCGGCGGAAATCTTGGAAATGAAGGTGGACTTGCCCGCGTTGGGCAAACCGATGATCCCGGCATCCGCAAGGATCTTCAGTTCAAGGCGCAGGTTGCGCTCTTCGCCCGGCTCGCCCGGCTGCGCGAAGCGGGGCGCACGCATGGTCGAGGTCTTGAAATGCTCGTTGCCCTTGCCGCCGCGCCCGCCACGGACAACCAAAAATTCGTCGCCAGCCTCGGCAAGGTCTGTCAGAAGGTGTTCGCCTTCCGGGGTCTGCTCGAATACCAGCGTGCCCACGGGAAGGTTGAGGACAAGATCCTCGCCCTTGCGCCCATAACGCTGGCTGCCCATGCCGCCCTGCCCGTTCTGGGCCTCGTAATGGCGCATGATGCGAAAGTCGTACAGGCTCAGCAGACGGGATTCGGCACGCAGAATGATGCTGCCGCCGTCGCCGCCGTCGCCGCCGTCCGGGCCGCCTCGAGGTACGAATTTTTCACGCCGGAACGACACGCAGCCGTTCCCGCCCTTGCCGGCCTTGACGCTGATTACAGCTTCATCCACAAAACGCATATTGGTATCCTAACAATGTTGAAATATCAAAAAAAAGTCTCAAAGCTGACGCCGGGGCCGCTTCGGATTACCGGGATGCGGGGCACCCCGCCGGAGAGCATGTACGGAGGAAAGAGCGGAGCCATGCCCCGGGCAAACGTATCCGGGCATACGCCAAAAGGGAAGAAGCCATATGGCTCCTTCCCTTGAAAAATCGTCTCTTCTGCAAACTATTCGGCAGCGGGAGCTTCGAAAGGCAGAAT
>CAZIFC010000014.1:6921-52748 GCA_964538355.1 uncultured Lawsonia sp.
GAAAAATCGTCTCTTCTGCAAACTATTCGGCAGCGGGAGCTTCGAAAGGCAGAATGTGGACGCGCTTCTGAACCTTGCGCTTGCGCACATAGGTTTCGTACTTCACCGTGCCGTCAATCGTGGCGAACAGGGTGTAGTCGCTGCCCATGCCCACGTTTTCGCCGGGATGGATAACGGTACCGAGCTGACGAACAAGGATGTTGCCAGCGAGAACGGCCTGACCGCCAAAACGCTTCACGCCGCGGCGTTGTGCGTTACTGTCGCGACCGTTACGGGAACTGCCGCCTGCTTTCTTATGTGCCATGAGGGGATCTCCTTACACTCCAAGCCTAGGCTTCGATAGCCTTGACCTGAATGGCGGTATAGTCCTGACGATGGCCCTGCAGCTTGCGGGAGTCGTTGCGGCGCCACTTCTTGAAAACAAGAATTTTGTCGCCACGCACGTGATCCAGCACAGTGGCCGTCACCTTGGCATTTTCAACATAGGGCGCGCCGATCTTCAGTTCGGCCCCACCAACCATAAGCACTTTGTCGAGGGACACTTCGCTGTTCACGTCGGCAACCATGCGATCCACGAGGATCTTGGTGCCTTCTTCAACGCGGAACTGCTTGCCGCCCGTTTCGATAATCGCGTACATTAGAACCTCCGAAAAAAGAGAAGGGATAAGTACCCCCTTCTCCGCAACCTGTCAAGCGGATTGGTGTACTTTGCAGGTATCGCCCACGTGCGGTTGCTCTTATAGGTGAAGGGTTCGTGCAGGCCAGCGGGCGCGAATTCCATTTATAGCCTCATTCCGGGATGAATGGCAAGGCCTCCCAGGGAGGGTTTTTATCGCTAAAAACAAAAAATACTTTTAATTACAATCAAATATTAACAAAAAAGGATAAAAATGCATTTTTTTTGCCTTCGTGCCTCTTCCCAACCCGCCAAGGGGGATTATTTATGCCGAAGAGAGGCCGGAACACCACGGCCCGGTGCAAGGCTTACCCCCCGGCGAGCGCATCCCTTATTTGAAACGAGCGGCGTATTCCGCTATACGGGGGCGCGTCCGCCACTTTGGAACGCTTGCGGGAATGCCCCGCCGCGACCAAAGCCGACGGGATTGGTTGCAACTGAAAAAATACCTTTTTGGAGGATAAGTCGTCATGAGTCTGAAACCTTTGAATGACCGTGTTCTTGTGAAGCGTCTCGAATCCGAGGAACGCACCGCCAGCGGCCTGTACATCCCCGACAGCGCGAAGGAAAAGCCCTCCAAGGGTGAAGTTGTCGCCGTGGGCCCCGGCAAGCATGCTGACGACGGCAAGCTCATCCCCATGGCTGTGAAGGCCGGCGACATGGTCCTCTTCAACAAGTATGCCGGCACGGAAGTGAAGATCGACGGTGCCGAGCATCTCGTCATGCGCGAAGACGACATTCTTGCCATCATTGCCTAGCGGTCGCCTTGCCGCTTTCTCTCAAAAAAACAATTTTCTATAGATAGTTCTGGAGGATACTCTCATGGCTTCCAAAGAAATCCTGTTTGATGCCAAAGCTCGTGAAAAACTGTCCCGCGGCGTGGACAAGCTCGCCAACGCCGTCAAGGTGACCCTCGGACCCAAGGGCCGCAACGTCGTGATCGAAAAGTCCTTCGGCGCGCCCGTCATCACCAAGGACGGCGTTTCCGTTGCCAAGGAAATCGAACTGGAAGACAAGTTCGAAAACATGGGTGCCCAGATGGTCCGCGAAGTGGCCTCCAAGACCAACGACATCGCTGGCGACGGCACCACCACCGCCACCGTGCTCGCCCAGGCCATCTACCGCGAAGGCGTGAAGCTTGTGGCTGCTGGCCGCAACCCCATGGCCATCAAGCGCGGCGTGGACAAGGCCGTTGAAGCCGTCACCAAGGAACTCGGCAACATCGCCAAGCCTACCCGCGACCAGAAAGAAATCGCTCAGGTTGGCACCATTTCCGCCAACTCCGACGCCACCATCGGCAACATCATCGCCGAAGCCATGGCGAAGGTCGGCAAGGAAGGCGTGATCACCGTTGAAGAAGCCAAGGGCCTCGAAACCACCCTCGACGTCGTCGAAGGCATGAAGTTCGACCGCGGCTATCTGTCCCCCTACTTCGTGACCAACCCCGAAAAGATGGTCTGCGAACTGGACAACCCCTACATCCTCTGCAACGAAAAGAAGATCTCCAGCATGAAGGACATGCTCCCCGTGCTGGAACAGGTCGCCAAGGTCAACCGTCCTCTGGTGATCATCGCTGAAGACATCGAAGGCGAAGCTCTGGCTACCCTCGTGGTGAACAAGCTCCGCGGCGCGCTGAACGTGGTCGCCGTGAAGGCTCCGGGCTTCGGCGAACGCCGCAAGGCCATGCTCGAAGACATCGCTGTGCTCACCGGCGGCGAAGCCGTGTTCGAAGAACGCGGCGTGAAGCTGGAAAGCCTGCCCCTGTCCTCCCTCGGTACCGCCAAGCGCGTTGTTATCGACAAGGAAAACACCACCATCGTTGACGGTGCCGGCAAGTCCGACGAAATCAAGGGCCGCGTCAAGCAGATCCGCGCTCAGATCGAAGAAACCTCTTCCGATTACGACCGCGAAAAGCTGCAGGAACGCCTTGCCAAGCTCGTTGGCGGCGTTGCCGTGATTCATGTCGGTGCGGCTACCGAAACCGAAATGAAGGAAAAGAAGGACCGCGTGGAAGACGCTCTCAACGCGACCCGCGCCGCTGTTGAAGAAGGCATCATCCCCGGCGGCGGCACCGCGTTCGTCCGCTCCATCAAGGCCCTCGACGACATCAAGCCCGCTGACGACGACGAACTGGCTGGCCTGAACATCGTCCGCCGCGCCCTTGAAGAACCCCTGCGCCTCATCTCCGGCAACGCCGGCCATGAAGGTTCCGTGGTTGTGGAAAAGGTTCGCGAAGGCAAGGACGGCTTCGGCTTCAACGCCGCCACCGGCGAATACGAAGACCTGATCAAGGCCGGCGTCATCGACCCCAAGAAGGTGGCCCGTATCGCCCTGCAGAACGCCGCTTCCGTGGCTTCCCTGCTCCTGACCACCGAATGCGCCATTGCCGAAAAGCCCGAACCCAAGAAGGACGCCCCCGCCATGCCCGACATGGGCGGCATGGGCGGCATGGGCGGCATGTACTAGGCCCCGGCCCGGTATGCCCTCGGCAGCCTGACTGAATAGCAAAGCCCCCGGCAGTCCGCCGGGGGCTTTTTGCGTTCCCCCCCCTTCATGAACGGCACGGAAAGCCACCGCAGTTTGCCAGCATCCCCACGACCTGCTATACTTGGCCCCGTGCGGATTTTCGCGCCCAACCCTTTTTCAGGAAAAAGCCCATGTCCATCGCCCTCGTCATCATCGACATGCAGAACGATTTCGTCCTTCCCGACGCGCCGCTGTGCGTCAGGGGGGCTCAGGCCACCATTCCGACCATCCGTACCCTGCTGGATCAGGCCCGGGAACAGGGCTGGCGGATCATCCATGTCATCCGGCAGCACCGGCCCGACGGCAGCGATGTGGAAAAGGCGCGCGTGCCTCTCTTCGCCAAAGGCTCCGGCATCTGCATTCCCGGCACAAAAGGCGCGGAGATCGTCGAGGAACTGGCCCCGCGGCCCGGTGAAACCGTTCTCCGCAAACTCCGCTTCAGTGCCTTTTTCCAGACCGAACTCGACATGCTCCTGAAACGCCTCGGCGTCGATACCCTCGTCATCACCGGAACGCAGTACCCCAACTGTGTCCGCGGAACCGCCGTGGACGCCATGAGCCATGACTACACCCCCATTGTGGTGACGGACGCCTGCTCCGCCCAGAATGAAGAGGTCGCAGCCGCCAACATCCGCGACATGAAAAACATGGGCATCGCCTGTGTCACCCTGGCGGAGCTGCCCGCCTTGCTTTCCTGAACATCCATACGTTTCAACAGGTTTTAGCCGTACTGCTACCTTTCGCCAACTTGTTTCTGGAAAAGGATTTCCCGCATGTCCAAACGCTCCCGAGCCGATTGGGTCCGCGAAGCTTCCTCTGTTCTGAAAGAGGCCGCCGTGGACTCGCCGCGCCTTTCCGCCGAACTCATCCTGCAATACGTTTGTGGCATAACCCGAGTGGAACTCGCCACCCGCCCCGAAACGCTCCTCTCCGACGATCAGCTTGCCCGGCTTTCCGGCCTGCTCCGCCGCCGGGCCGAAGGGGAACCCGTTGCCTACCTGCTCGGACAACGCGAATTCTACGGACGTGACTTTAGAGTAACACCAGCCACCCTCATTCCCCGCCCTGAAACGGAACACCTCATCGAAGCGGCCCTGAAAAGCTGTGCCGGCCCTGTCCGGTTCGCGGATCTGGGGACGGGAAGCGGCTGCATCGGCGTGACGCTGTGCGCCGAACGCCCCGAATGGAGCGGCATGATGGTGGATATTTCCGCAAGGGCCTTGTCCGTCGCCATCCAGAACGCGGTACGCCACAACGTGCGCCAACGCCTCCAGCCCGTGCGTGCGGACTTCACCCGGCCCATCCTGCGGCCCGCCTCGCTGGATCTGCTGGTCAGCAACCCCCCGTATGTCGGCAAGACGGAATACGAAACGCTCTCCGTGGAAGTGCGCGACTTTGAACCGGTCACGGCTCTGGTTCCGGGCTTCATCGATTCCGATCGCGTACACAGCCACGACCATCACCACCATGATGACGGCAAACCCCTTCCCGCCGCCTCCGCCGACAAGCCGGAAGGACTTGAACACCTGCTTGCCGTAGCTCGCGAAGCCTTTGCCGCGCTCAAGCCCGGCGGCCTGCTGCTGATGGAACATGGCTGCACGCAGGGGCAGGCCCTCAAGGTGTGTCTTGAAAGCAACAAATGGGAAAACATCCATGTCATCAAGGATTTGGCAGGACTTGATCGTATAACCAGTGCGCGCAAGCCCATGTCGTGAATCCCACAGTGTGGACAAAAAGACACTGTGGCTTTTGGGTGACAGCTGTTTTTTCAGAAAGAATATAAGGGAGATATGAAGAATAAAAAAGTGGATCGTTTTTTGCTATATGATAGGCGGAGGGATTCCATGAACCAAACCACTATCGAACGCGCCGTAACCTGCTCCGGAATTGGCCTGCACAGCGGCAACAAGGTCTACCTGGCCCTGCGCCCCGCCGCCGCCAACACGGGCATCATTTTTGACATCCACACTCCGGATGGTATCCGCCGCGTCAGCCCCTCTCCCAAAGCCGTCGCGACGACGGTGCTCGCTACGACCCTTGGCCTGAACGGGGCCACGGTCTCCACGGTGGAGCACCTGCTCGCTACCGTACTCGGCCTGGGTATCGATAACCTCGTCGTCAGTGTCGAAGGCGGCGAAATCCCGATCATGGATGGTTCCGCCTCCGCGTTTCTCTCCCTGTTTGCCGAAGCCGGCGTCCGCAAGCTTTCCGCGTCCCGCAAGGTCATGCGCGTCAACCGCCCCCTGGAGCTGCACGACGGCAACAAGTATATCCGTGCCCTGCCTTACGCAGGTTTCCGTATCGACTACACCATCGACTTCCCCCATCCGACCATCGGACGCGAACGGTTCTGCATGGATGTTACCCCCGAGTCCTTTTCCCGCGTCGCCAACGCGCGCACGTTCGGGTTCTTTAAGGATGTCGAATACCTCCGCAGCAACGGCCTTGCCCGCGGCGGCTCTCTTGAAAGCGTGGTGGTGCTTGACGACAACGGCGTGATGAATCCCGAAGGGCTTCGCTACAAGGACGAATTCGTCCGCCACAAGGTCCTCGATTTCATCGGCGACATGGCCATGCTGGGCATGCCTATTCAGGGCCAGTTTGAAGTGTGCTGCTCCGGTCACCAGCTGAACAACACCTTCTTGCGCAAGGCAGAGAACGAACGGGCCCTTACCCTCATCGATCTTTCTCTGGAAGAAGTACGCTCCCGCAAGGTTCGCGACAAGCAGCCTGCCTACGAAGGTTCCCTCGCGTTGGCCTAACGTTCGCGCACTCGTTTTTGCAGAGGGGGAACGGATTGCCGTTCCCCTTTTTTGTATCCGCCGGTTTTCCGGCGGCCTTCACAGCTATGCCTCCGAGGCCTGCCATGAGCACCTTCCAGACCGTTACGTCCGACAAGAAGCAATATCTCCCCCTGCTGCTCCTCGCAGATCCCAGCGAGGCCATGATCGACCGTTATCTCAACGCCGGGGAAATGCATATCCTCTCTATCGGCGATGCGGCCATCTGCATTGCAGTCGTCCTGCCGCTGTCGGACACGGCTTGTGAGCTGAAAAATCTGGTTACGGACCCGTCTTTTCAGCATCAGGGGCATGCAACACGCATGCTGAAAAGCCTTTTCCGCATCTATGCGGCACGCTTTACAACCATGTATGTGGGAACGTCCTCCGGCGGCGTGGCCTTCTATGCCCGGGCCGGGTTCGAACCATCGCATTCCGTAGCCGGATTCTTCACGGACAACTACCCTGAACCCATCGTTGAAAACGGCAGCCTCTGTACCGACATGCTGTATCTTAAAAAAACGCTGCGCTGAGTCAGCGTCCGCAAGAAGAGGCGTCCCGAATGTCTTCGAGACGCCTCGTGTAAGCTGCTTTTGTGCAGTCGATTACTTGAGTGCTGCAACGCCCGCCTTGGCGACGTTGGTGTCTTCAGCCACACTTCCGCCGCTTACGCCGATGGCTCCGACAATGACGCCATCCTTGTTCTTGAGCAGTTCGCCGCCGCCAAAAATAACCAGCCCCTTGTTGGTGACTTCAATGCCGTACAGCTCCTGTCCCGGCTGAGAAGCCGCACCAAGGGCCGACGTGGGCATGTTGAACAGCCGGGCGGTACGGGCCTTGCCCATCGACACGTCGATACTGCCAAGGAATGCGCCATCCATCCGCATGAAGGCCTTGAGGTTGCCTCCTGCGTCCACAATGGCAATATTCATGGGAACGCCCTGCTCTTTCGCTTTCGCCAAAGCTCCCTTCATCACCGTTTCGGCCTGTGTCTGGGTCAGGTCGCCGGGCAGCTGGAGCTTGCTCACGTCCACACCGGCAAAAGCAGTCACGGAAAAAGCCAACAGCATCAAACCGGACAGGAAAAGACGACGCATGAAAATCCTCCACGGTTGCGGTTGCGAAAGGGAACCCTGCGGGCCAAAACGCCGCACAGCGTTCCGGTTTGGTTTCAAGGTAGCCTCTTGAGGCTTTTTCCGCAAGACGATATACAAGAGCTATGAACAACTCAGATTTTTCGGCTACAGATTCCGACCGCCGCGCCATCCGCCTCCTTTCGCCGGAGCTGTGCAACCAGATTGCCGCCGGTGAAGTGGTGGAACGCCCCGCCAGCGTCGTCAAGGAGCTGGTGGAAAACAGCCTTGACGCCGGAGCCACCCTGATCGAGGTGACGCTGGAAAACGGCGGACAAAGCCTTATCCGCGTTCAGGACAACGGTTCCGGCATTCCGGCCGGGGAACTGGAACTTGCGGTCACCCGGCACGCCACCAGCAAAATCGCCAGCATGGACGACCTGTGGCGTATCCACTCCTTCGGCTTTCGCGGCGAGGCACTGCCAAGCATCGCCTCGGTCTCCAGCTTCCGTATGGAATCGGCCTGCCGCATTTCCGAGGACGTGCCCCCGGATGCCGCCTTTATCCAGATGGAACACGGCATCCTTGCCCAACAGGGGCCAAGCGGCCTGCATCGGGGGACTGTCGTTGAAGTACGCGATCTGTTCGCCACGATTCCCGCGCGGCTCAAATTCCTGAAATCGCCCGCCACCGAACAAAAGCGCGCCCAAGAACTGCTGACCCGTCTGGCACTTCTCCACACGGGCACGGGGTTCGTTTTTCTCGCCGGAGGCCGGGAAGTCTTGCGTTTTCCCGCCGGGCAGACGCTGCTGGAACGCCTTGCCGCCATCTGGCCCGATTCCGTCACCGAAACGCTCTTGCCCTTTGACCGTGCCGCTGACGGCATCCGGGTTCACGGGCTTGTCTCTCCTCCGGGACAGGCTCAACCGCGTGGCGACCGGATGTTACTTTATGTTAACGGAAGAGCCGTCAACGACAAGATCATCCTCAAAGCCGTTCGCGAAGCCTACAAGGGACGGCTCCTCTCCAAGGAATACCCGCAGCTTGTCCTCTTTATGGAGCTGCCTCCCGAAGAGGTGGATGTCAACGTGCATCCTGCCAAAACAGAAGTTCGCTTTCGTGACGAGCGGGCTGTCTTCGGTGCGGTTCTCCATGCCGTTGAAGGCGCGGTGCTCCAGCACCTTCCTGCCGCTGACATTCCGGAACCTCCTGTTTCGACAGCCTTTACACCCAAGCCGCTCGGCTTCTGGGGAGAGGCTGACCGCGAGCGTATCCTGCGTCCCGAACAGCACTCCCGGTTCGTTCCCGAGCCTGACGAAGAGCCGTCCGAACCGCCGCGGCCTGCATCCCTCTCCGCGCCGGAAAGCCATTTGATACCCTGCGGTAACGAGAGACTGCCGTGGGACGGAATACCAGAACACCCCGCCCCGGTGCGCCTTGCCGAACCTCCCGCGCCGTTCGGCTTCGCACCAAGGGCGGAAACACCGCCGCAGGACGGCAAGGCTCCGGTTGCCGAGCCTTCGGCTCCCGTTTGCGACGCTCCTTCCCAGCCTGCGGGACAGCCCGATATCCAGCGGCTTGAGGAAGGGCAGATCCGCATCGGCCCTTACATCTATATGGGGCAGATCGGCGGAACCTACCTGCTCCTTCGGGATATCCGCAACAGCAGAAGCCATGCCGCCCTGCTGATCCTCGATCAGCACGCGGCCCACGAGCGGGTGCTTGTCTCCCGGATCGAGGCGGGTGGTTTTTCCGGCATGTCGCAGCCGCTGGTTCTTCCTCTGGAATATGCCCTCCACCCTGCGGAATGCGAACGGGCCGAAGAGTTCCGCGAATCCCTGGCCTCCCTTGGCTTTGATCTCGTCCTGCGCCAACAGGGTGCGGGCACGGTCCTCGAGGTGCGGGCCATCCCGCCGCTGCTGGAACGGCCCGCCGCCGGAGAATTCATCCGGGAAGTGCTTGCCGGGCGCAGGGAGGATCTCCGTTCGCTCTGGGCAAGCATGGCGTGCAAGGCCGCCATCAAGGCAGGCGACCTTCTCGCTCCTGACGAAGCCGTCAACCTCATCGCCCAATGGCTGATGACCGAGAACCGCCAGTTCTGCCCGCACGGACGCCCCTGCGTACTGCAATGGAACATTGCGGAACTGGACAGGCTCTTCAAGCGGCTTGGCTAGTTCCGGATGCCAAAAACACCAAAAGCCCGTTCCTGAGATGAGGAACGGGCTTTTTTTCAGCTCTCTATAAAGAAGGGAGCTACTTCTTGGGTTCGGTCTTGGCTTCAGGAGCAGCCTTGGGAGTCTCGGCAGTGATGGGTTCCAGCTTCACCGGCTCAAAGCTCGCCTTGTTCTGGTTCATTTCGGCGATCACTTCGGAAGTCACGTCAGCCTTGGGATCGAAAGACAGCAGGCCTTCGGTGTTCATGATCACGGTATAGCCCTTCTTGGTGCGGAAGGCTTCCAGCGTCTTCTGCATCATGCCGTTGATCTGCTGAACAACCTTCTGCTGTTCGGCATTGACAAGCTGCTGGTAGCCCACGAACGTCTTCTGGAAACGGGCACGGAGGGCTTCATCGTTGGGCGACTTTTCAAGCATGCCCTGAGCGGCCTTGAGCTGCTCCTGCATGGCTCCTTCGAGCTGCTTCAGGTGTTCGATACCGGCCTTGCCCGGTTCGCTTTCCTGAAAAAGGCGGGCAGGATCGACGACGGCGAGCTTGTTGGGCGTGCAGCCAACCGCCGCAAGGGCAAGCGTAAGACACAGGGCAACGGCACTGATGATGCGCATGAAATCTCCAGATAGGGATAAGGTTGTTGCAGAAGGCCTTTTGTGAAAAAGGGCCGTCCAATTGTTTCAGTATACCTCTTTTCCCCGCTGTCCACAATCCGCAAAAAAAGGAGCTTCCAAAACACGGACATGCGCCGCACGAAGCTCCTGAACGGCTAGCTGAGGGCAGAGAAACGTTCGCGGGATTTCAGCACCTTGGTCAGAAAGGCCTTGGTTTCACGGGAAGACAGCTTTTTCAGCAGCGTATCCCGAACCTGCTCCGGAGTCATGGCATTGATGGCGGCAAACGCGGCATCATGCGATCGGGCAAAGGTACGCAGCATCCCGCCAGTGCCGATATTGTACGCGGCGATAGAACAGTATTCACGGGAAAGCGGGTCCTCGATTGCGCTCAAGTGCCTGTTCTGCAAGAGATACATATACGCGGTGCCGTATTTGATGTTCGTCTCGGGGTGCAGGAGCTGCGACGGGGACGGCTTGCCGGAACGGCCAAACCAGCGGTGGACTTCGCCGCCAGCCGTATTCGGCACAACCTGCATCAGCCCGTGCGCCGCCCGGTTGCTGATCAAATCGGGGTTGAAATCGCTTTCCGTGTAGATGATCGCAAAAACAAGATCGGGAGAAAGATTATAGCGTTCGGCGTATTTTTCCACCGTCGGGCGGTACCGTTCGGCCTGCCGGCGCATGGATTCCGTCAGTCCCGAAACCTGCCGCAGTTCGCCGATCATCTTTTCCGTGCGCTCCCGAACTTCGGGGGCCAGCTCGAAAGACTGCTGGCTTCCATTCCAGCGCAACGGCAGATCATCAAAATCGAGGTTCTTGTCCAGCGCGTCCAGATGCACCGGCTGCACCCGGTTGGGGCGGGGCATATTGGAGAACAGCTCCGCACGGGGAACAAACTCCGGCTCGCGCGGCTCCAGTGCGACAGAGGCAAGCTGGGTCAGGGCCGTACTTGTGGTTTCCAGCCTCACGGCCATGCTTCCCGAGAGGGGACGAATATTGATGGTTCCGTCTTCCTGCACTTCCAGCACGGGGAAAGTCTTCCCGGCAGCGGAGGAAGAGGCGGGGGCATTCTGTTTCATGGCATCCCTGAACTGCTCGGGGATATGGAGCAAGGGGCGGGACAGCGGGATGTCCCCTTTGGCCTGGCTAGTCGCTCCGGCAGCGGGCACAAGACCGCCACTGCTCCCTCCGGGTGCAAAACCCGTCACGAGAGCGAGGAGGGTCAAGGTTCCTGCTGCAGAAAGGGCATATCCTGCCAATGGGTTACGCATAAAAAAAGGTTCCTCTTCTGTTAGGGGTTTACCGGAAACACCACCTTGTTCCGGCCTATAATGCGCGCAAAGAGTCTATAGCAAACAGTATGCCAACACATGTATTTCAGGACGGGAAAAGGCCTGAAAAAAAGATCACCGCTCAATTTTTTCTCCGGAAAGCCCCAAAAAAAGCCCCTTGCCGAGGCTCGGAAGGGGCTGAGTCGCGTTTTAGGGAGAAGCCGTGATAACCAAGGCGGAGTGCCGATTCCCGGGCAAGCGGAGAGAGGGGAAACAAGCCCCCCTTTCACTCAGGGTTCAAAAGAACCCCCGGCACGGAGAAAACGCTTCCCCGAGCCTTCGTCGGCACAGCACTGATACGCCGTTCAAACTGGCCTTTTTTTCTTCTCTAAAAGGCAATTTTGTACAGTTTTTTATATTTAAGCGGGCTGATCAGGCTATTTTGGTATAAAAATTTATACCTAATCAGGAACAGTTCTTTATTTATAATGAACGGACTGCCGAAACACTCAGGCTCCGGCACAGGCCTGCCCATCCAGAACCCAGACGAGGCTGCCGTCGCTGGGGCGCACCATCTGAACCGGCAGCGAGGCGGGAGCCAGAAGATTGAGCGCGGCTCCGAGGGGAGCGTGCTTTTCCGCACCCGTCACCAGGAACAGGCAGCACCGCGCGGCATTGAGCATCTCCAGTGTCAGCGTCATGCGGCGGCTTTCCGGCGCGGGAGCCAGACGCTCGGCAAGAGCGGCTCCCGTCAGCCGCCCCGAACGGAGTGCCTCGGGCAGCAGCAGGGGGCTGCCGGGAAACAGCGAAGCCGTATGTCCGTCACTCCCCATGCCCAGCAAGGCGCAGTCAAGCCGGGGCATCCCCGCCTCGGCAGGGATATGCGCCCGAAGCGTGGCTTCATAGGCCACGGCGGATTCGTCGGGGTCGCCTTCGCCATCCATAGGATATATCGCCGCGGCGGGCACATGCGCCAGCAGCTCCCGGTTGGCGGCCCCGTAGTTGCTGGCGGGATCAGCCGAAGAGACGCAACGCTCGTCCACCCAGAAGACCCGCGTATGCGGCCAGTCGATGCGCTGCGCCCACGCCTCCGTACGCAGCAGCCGGAACAGGCGCAGCGGGGTGCTGCCGCCGGACAGGGCCAGCGTGAACACGCCGCGCCGGGCTACCGCTTCCGCACAGAGAGCCGCCAGACGCCCGGCGGCGCATTCCGCCGCTCCGTCAGGATCAGCGCAGACAGCGACATCAAGATGAAGCCCGTCCAGCGGGCTGGGGTTCAGATTCCGGGACATGCTTGTCCTCCTTGCTTTCAGTCCGCACGGCCTTGTGAGGCCCGCGCAGGTCAACGGGTACGATTTCGTTGTCCCGCAAGTGGATATCCATCTGCGGGAAGGCTATCTCGATCTTGGCCTTGGAAAACTTCGCATCAATGGACTTGCGGATTTCCGAGGCGATGCCCGTTCCGTGCAGGATATCCCCCACCCAGAACCGCAGCCGGAAATCGAGCGAGCTGGCCGCAAAGTCATTGAAGAGGATCACCGGTTCGGGATACGAGAGCACCTTGGGGTGCTCGTCCGCCACCTGCTTCAACAGCTCCTCCACCAGCATGATGTCGGAACCGTAGGCGACGCCCACGGCGACCTCCTGCCGAACCATGCGGCCATTCCGCGTCCAGTTGGTGAGCTTTGCGGACAAAAACTCCGCATTGGGCACAAAGATGACGGCGTTGTCGAACGTTTCCACCTGCGTGGAGCGGATGTTGATGCGCCGGACAATGCCGTTGACGCCGCCGACGTTGATCACGTCGCCCTCGCGCAGGGTCTGCCCGAAAATCACCAGCAGGCCGCTCACGAAATTGTTGATGATGTTCTGGAGGCCAAAGCCGATGCCCACGGAAAGGCCGCCGGCAACCACAGCAATGCTGGTCAGGCTGAAGCCCAGCGCGCTCAGGGTGTACAGGCCGAACAGCCCCCACAGCAGATAGGTGAACCCCGCCTGAATCGGACCTACAAGGCTGCGGTCAATCCGGACGCCGTGCGCGGGCATGTCCGAAATGAACGACCTGCCCACCGAAATGAACGACCGCGTTACATAAAACGCACTGACGATAAGCAGCACCTGAAGCATGCTGAAAGAGGTCTTCCCCACGCTCACATCCATGTTCGCCAGATGCGTCAGCAAAAATTCCCCGCCGGGGTAGGCCAGAATCCATAGCCCGGTAGCCGCCGTCGCCAGGACGAGAATGCCGGGCAGGGCCAGCGCGAGCAGGAACCCGCTGAAAAGGGCCTTTGCCCCGTCCTGCGGCATGGTCTGGGCAATGGTTCCCATGAGGCGCATGAACCCCACCGCCTGCTGCACGCAGACCGCTACCGCGGCATAGGCCACGCACAGGAGAATGGAGAGCCGCCCCCAGCCCATCAGCGTCATGAGGACAGCGATCCAAAGAATGAAGGTCTGCCCTTTCAGAAGATTGATGACGAGCGGGAAGGGAATGTTCGGCAGAGGCCGCCTATACTCCTTCCACAGGGTGACGAGCAGCATGATCAGCCAGATCCCCCCGAGGATGGGCCCGGGCAGGTTGAAGAACAGCAGCAGAAGCCCGAACAGTAGCGGCACAAACAGAGGCCACAGCGGGGAACGACGGGGCAGATCGTTGCGCTGGAAAATGTACAGATCCCACGCCAGAGCCATCTGCCCGAGGCTCAGCAGCAGCGTGCCCGCAATGGACAGCAGGTGGTAGGAACCGCTCGGCGACCATGCCGCAAAGTGAAACATGAAGCCGAGGGACAGCCAGACAAAGCTGTGCCCGCACATCCGGTTCCAGCCCGTGCGGATGGACTCGGTCCACCGCCGGGAGAACCGCCGCGACATGAAGATCAGCCCTTGGATCGGCAGGATGAACACCAACGCCCGCAGGATAACCCCCACCCATCCGGGAACCGTCCACGGAAGCTCCGCATTCATGCGGACAAAAAAGGTTTCTTCCAGCGCGGAAAGGCTCTTCTGGATGTTGAGCCACGACTCCACTTCATACATTTTCCCGGAGCGGAGCAGGTAGTAATCCTGCCACAGCTGCGGGATATTTTCCCCAACCCGCGCGATCAGGCCGACAATGTTCTCCTGAAGCTTGCGGGCAGGAGCCAGAACCCGGCTGATGCGGATCTGCACGGCATTGAGCCGCCCCTGCGTCTGCTGCAAATCCGTCAGAAAGGCTTTCAGCTCCGGCGAGGGGGCCGGTTCATCCTTTGTGGGGGCGGAGTCCTGCTCCAGCAGGGAAATTTCATTGAGACGGTTCTTGAGGGTATTCATGGTTCCCTCAAGCGGATCAAGTACGGCAAGAATCTGCTCGTTCAGGCGTTGCAGCCGCTGCTGGACTACGGACAGCTCCAGCGGAAGCCCGCGGCTCACCCGTGCAAGCGTCATCAGCCGCTGATACTCTTCCTCAATGCCCTGAAGGGAATTGTTGAGCTTCCGGGAGGCTGCGGGCAGTTTCCGGGTCAGCTCCAGCGTTTCCGCGTCGATACTGCCAAGCTCTTCCACGCGGTTTTGCAGCAGGGTCGCCCAGACATCCTGAGCCGGATCTGGGGCCGGAGCAGAGGCCGGCCCAGAGGCCCTGGCCTCCGCTTTTGCTGGAGAGGGATCGGCCCCGCCATCAACGGACAACGCCGCGGAGGGAAAGCCAAAAACAAGCCAAAGACAAAGAAGGGTGCGGATAAAAAACATACATACTACCCGGTTCGAGGAGAGGGATTGCGGCAATCATACCCTGCCTGCCTTGAGATCGGCAACCACTGAGAATCTCCGGATACGGCAAGACCCCCTCGGGCATTGCTGCCTTTGGGGGTCTTGCCGTACCGGTGCGCCACCCGCACACCGGAACATACTGCTCAGGAAAACAGGAAATCAAAAAACAGGAAGCTCAGGAAACGCAGCGTCAGGGGAAACGCTGTACGGACAGGCTGCTAGGCGAACGCCGGTGTTTCCTTGCGCCGAACCCGCATCAGTTCTGTCCAAGTTCCTTTTTCAGCCAGTCCTTGATGACCGGCAGAGGCTCGAAAACGCCCTTGAGCGAACCGTACTCGTCCCGAAACGCTTTCGCAAGGGGTTCGGGCAGGGGAACGCTGATCAAATCATCCGCCGCCTCGGAGTTGCGGCGCACAAGCCGAACCTGAAGCGGGTCCTGCCACGCATCGACGACAAAATAGGTCGCCACATCGGTCTTGGAGCGCACGGGCGGATGCTTGGACCGCCAGTCGTTGTTGCCCCACTCCAGATACAGCGTCACCGCCATTTCAGGAGAAAGATCCCAGTCTATCTGTTGATTGCTGAAAGCCTTCAGCGCGGAAGGGCGATCAAGGGTAAGAAGCGTTGTATTCATGACTCCTCCTGGTTGCGAAGAGAGTTGATTGACGTGCCTCTTTAATAGTATCAATTCCTGTTCTTGTCAACTAGTCCATGTCATACCGGCGCAATTTGTTGTGGAGCGTAGCCCGCGTGATGCCAAGTCTCCGGGCTGCTTCGCTTTTATTGTCACCCGTTTCCTGAAGGGTACGCAGGATTGCGCTGCGCTCCAGCTCGTCCAGCGTCATATTTCCTGCTTCTCCGGCTGCCGCCGCTGCCATTTCAGGAAGCGGTTCCGCGCCCTTGGGGGCCGAGGAGACGGCAAGCGGCAGCTCCCGTTCCGAAATATACTCGCCAAGGCAAAGGATGGCGGCCCGCTCCACGGCGTTTTCCAGCTCCCGCACATTGCCGGGCCAGCCGTACTTGAGGAGGGAATCCATGGCTTGCGGGGTAAAGCCCTTGATTTCCTTTCTGTTCGCCAAGGCAAAACGCTCAAGAAAGGCGGTGGCCAGAACCGGGATATCCTCCCTCCGTTCCCGAAGCGGCGGCACCTCCACCCCGATAACGTTCAGGCGGTAATAGAGGTCCTCGCGAAAACGCCCTTCGCCCACCTCTTCACGCAGGTTGCGGTTGGTGGCGGCGATGACCCGGACATCGACGATGATGGGCGTATCGCTCCCGACGCGCTGCACTTCGCCCTGCTGCAAGGCCCGGAGAAGCTTGGCCTGAAGCAGCAGCGGCAGCTCGCCGATCTCGTCGAGGAACAGGGTTCCGCCGTCGGCCTGGCTGAACCGCCCCTCCCGCCGCTTGTCCGCACCGGTAAAGGCCCCCTTTTCGTGCCCGAACAGCTCCGATTCCAGCAGCGACTCATTGAGCGCGGCACAGTTGACGGTAACGAACGGCTTGTCCCTCCGTGCGCTGGCCTCCTGAATGGCCCGGGCCACGCGCTCCTTGCCGGTTCCCGATTCGCCCGTGATGAGGACGGTCGCCTCGGTGGGGGCCACGGTATTGACCATCTCCACCAGCTCACGCATCCGGGGGCTTCGCCCGAGCAGCCCCGAGGGGTTTTCCCGGATATATTCACGCAGCTCCCGGTTTTCCGCTGCCAGCCGCGTATGATCCAGCGCACGTTCCAGCGTGAGGTGCAGCAGATCGAAATCGAGCGGCTTTTCCAGATAGTCGTAGGCCCCGAGCCGCAGGGCGGCAACGGCGGTTTCCACGGACTGCCACGCGGTCATGACCAGAACGGGAATCGAGGGGTTATGGCGGAGGATCTCCCGGATGGCGGAAATCCCGTCCATGCGGGCCATGCGGACATCCGACAGGATGGCGTCATAGGCCCGTTCCCGCACTTTCTCCACGGCGGTGTCGCCGTCGTCGGCCTCATCGGTCGAGTATCCCCAGCCCCGGAGCATCGTCCGCAGCATGGAGCGATGGGAGCTGTCGTCATCTACAATCAGTATGGTCGGTGGTATGGTCATTGTTTCTTTCCTCCGTGCCTCCGGCGGCAAGGGGTGCTCCCCCTTGACCCCGCCGAGGGGGATGATCCCCCTCGGACTCCCGCACAATGTTCCCGGGTGTTCCCCAGCGTTTCCGAACAGCCCCGTCTTTCCCGAAACCTCTGCCTTTCTGGGGTGCCGCCGGGAGACGTTCTCTTCATCCTGTAAGAGCCGAGTCCCCCGGCCCGCCATCAACCAGTATGAAAATCTTCTCCCCCCAAACGCTATTTCTCCTCGCCGCCGAGCGGCAGAACTAGCCGGAAAATCGCCCCCTGCCCCGGCTCGGAAACAACGGAAATGCTGCCGCCATGCGCCTCCACAATCTTGTGCACTGTGGCAAGGCCAAGCCCGGTCCCCTGCCCCTTGGTGGTAAAGTACGGATCAAAAATATGCGGCAGGGCCTCCGGCGCAATCCCCATCCCGGTATCCCGAACCTCCAGCCGCAGGGAATCCTGCTCCGGCTGCAACGACAGGATCAGCTCCCCGCCGCCGGGCATGGCTTCCAGCGCATTGAGGCACAGATTCAGGATCACCTGGCGCATCCGATCCGGATCGATGGCAACATCCGGCAGCGTTTCAGGAGCCTCCAGCCGAACCGCCACACGATGCGCCGCCGCATCCTGCCCTATCAGCCGGAGCGTATCCTCAATCAGCCGCCGCATCCCGGTCATGCAGGGACGGATGTCCGTAGGACGGGACAGGCCGATGAGATCGCCGATTGCCCGGTTGAGCCGCTCCACTTCCTTCACCATCACCTGCGCCGCCTCTCGGTCCGCGCTGCCTTCGGGGAACCTGCCTCCGAAATAGGTGGCGTACCCCTTGATGGAACTCAGCGGATTGCGAAGCTCGTGGGCGACCCCGGCAGCAAGATTGCCCACCGCAGCGAGCTTTTCCCGACGCCGGACTTCCGCCTCCAGACGCCGAACCTCCGTCTGATCGCGCAGGAACATGAGCGAACCGAGCCGCCCCTCATCCCCTTCCTTCACATGCCCGCCGCGGACGGAAAGAAAACGCAGCTCCTCGCCATGCCGCAAGGTGATTTCCGTGTCCGGCAAAAGCCGTTCGCGCAGGAGCGTCGTCGCCAGATCCGCCAGCGGGGAAGGAAGCACATCCACAGGCTTGCGCCCCTGAAAGGCCTTGCCCTTGGCTGGAGCATCCATGCCGAGCAGGGTGAGCGCGGCCTTGTTCATCCGGGTGATCCGGCCTCGCGCGTCAAAGACGACAAGCCCGTCCGGGAGCGTTACCGCCAGCTCTTCCGCCAACGCCTCCGCCGCCCGCTGTCCGCGCCGGGAAGCCCGGACGCGCTCCACGGCATGAAGCCCCAGCAAGGCCAGCATGCCCGCCAGCAGGACACCGGCCCCGAGCAGCACGGCCCGCTCGCGGTTCTGCGCCTGCGCCACCTCCAGCGGAGCCATGTCCAGCCCGAGAAACACATACGGCAGCGGGCCTACATCCTCGTCACGGGGGCGTTCCTCACCCTTCACCTTGGGATGGAAGGTCTTGAAGACGACAAAGGCGCGTGCGCCCTCCATGTCCAGCACCGCCCACGAGGGATTCTCCGAAGGACGCAACGCGGCGATGGTTTCCGCGCCAAGCTCCCGCCCGCCGCGCGTATTCAGCATCTCGCCCACCCGGGCCGGGTTGCTGTGGGCCAAGATGGTTCCATCGGGCATGGTGACGGCGATAAACCGCACGTCGGGCCGATCTGCCAGCTCTTCCACAAGATATTGCAGACGGATGCCGGTTCGGGATCGGGTTCCCGAGCGGACTCCGCTCTCCAGCGCAGCCACCAGAGCCACACCCTTTTCAGCCAGAAAGCGCACCATCGCGGACTGTGTCCTGTCGAGCGAAAGCCCCGTGACCAGCACCACGCCCACCACCAGCACCAACGCCGCGCCAAGCGTTCCTATGAGCGAACTGCCGCTGCGTACGCGCGTTTGCTGCCCCGAAGGGAGAGAAAAAAGTTCTGTCGTCTGCATAAAGGCATTATTCCTTGCTGAATCTGTAGGCCGGGTCTTTCTGCGGCAAAGCAAGAAACGCTCCAGACAGTCCGGCGGTCCCACCGCCATGCCGCTCCGCCACGTTTCGGCATGGTATATTTTTTGCAATTTTTTCGACTATTGACGAGCCGTTTATGGCTCACGTACATGGTAGAACATAAAGATCCGGTTTTGGAAACCTTTCCGAACCGCCCGAAACAAACCATTCCCTGACACCCGAAAGCCAAAAGAGGTTTCATGCAGACATCATCAGAAAACAGCCTCCGCCTGCCGCTGTTTCGCCTGATAGTGCTTGGGGTTGCGCTGTCCTGCTGGAACAGCCCGGGGCAGGCTCTCGCCGCAGGCCACTCCCAGGAAGAACAGAAGAGGCAGGCAGTGCCCGACAAGGTTGCTCCCACATCCCGGATGCCCGAAGCCTTCCCGGACTTTACGCCCGACGATCCAGCCGGCTGCCAGCCTCTTGCCCCGGTGCAGAAGCATGACACCAGCCGCTTCGAAAGCCGCCTGTTCGCCATGCCCCTGCCTGCGGATCTGACCCCGGAGCAGCAGAAAGCTGCCCTTGCCATCATGCGCGAGGCCGAACCATGCCTGACCGTTATCCACATTCAACTCCGCCAGACTCTTGCGGAACTCCATAACCTTTCCTTTGCATCCGACACCCCCCCCGACGCGCTGGCCGTCATCGGCAGAAAACTCATCCGCCTGCGTGCGGAAGCCCTCTGCGAACTTCAACGCCTCTCGGCCCAAATGGAAAAAATCGCCGGATTCAACCCCGGCTGGGGCACACGCATGCGGGGAACCAAAATGTCGGATCTCAACCCCCAGCCTTTTGAAGAACACCAGACCCAGTAAACAGCAACGGCAGCCGCACTTCCTGCAAGGGCGGCTGTCTTCTTTTTATCCAGCCGCCTGTTTGCCTGAACAATTCTTATACACTGTCAAAGCCGCTTGTATATATTTTATACACTTTTCCCGGCACGGCGGAAACCAGCAGAGGCATGATAATTGGTTTTTCCTGTTAAAATAGCGTGTTGTCATGTTTGGCACGGGCATTGCTAAAGGCTATACAAGAGCGACGAACACAACCTTTCAGGAGAAACCCGATGAACCTTCACAAAGCCTCTCTCGCCGCAGCCCTCGCTGTTCTCCTTGCGGCTGGTGGAATGGCCGGACAAGCTCTGGCTGGACCCCACGGGGGACACGGTCATCAGGCCCAGACGATCAACTGCATCTATCAGGCCCTGACCCCGGAAAAGCAGGCTCAATATGATGCCATCATGAAGGATTTCGCCGAAAAGACCGCGCCACTGCGGGACAAGCTCGCCGCCAAGTATTTGGAACTGCGTACCCTCGGCAACAGCCCCGCCCCGGACCCCAAGGCCGTCGGCAAGGCTACCGAAGAACTGGTTGCCCTCCGCAACGAATTCGCCAAGGAACGCCAGGCAATGGTGGACAGGATAGCCAAGGAAGTCGGCATCAACCTCTTCCAGAACCGGGGACATGGATGTCCCGTTGAACAGCCCCGCCGCTGCCCTGCCACAGGAATGACCGCCATGCCGGACAACGCGCCTGAAGCGTCTGCCCCGGAAGGCCAATAAACGTGCCCCCCCTCGCCTCCGGACAGTCTCCCTTTCCGGCGGCAATATATCCCTGACTCCCATCCAGTCAGGGAAAAACAACAACCGGCAACGCCGTTTATATATACGAGAGCCTCTACAGACAAACTTTGAACGATGTTCTGCCTGACCGTTTCACAGGTACCTAGCTTCGTCTGATCGTTCACTGGCAATGGTCATCATCCTCCTCCTTCTTCAAAAAACCGTATCCTCCTCCTTCCCATGCAACGCCCCGTCTCCTCCTCCGGGGCGTTGCTGTTTTTTGTGGACGGGAAAACGCCAGCGCGGACGGCTCTACCTTATATATGGAAAAGGGCCTCCCCCTGCGGAGAAGCCCTTCCCGTACCCAAAGCCGAATCCTGACGCTCCCGCCCTGCGGCGGCCTCAGAACATGCCGATCTTGCCCAACGCTTCCCGGGCCAGCTCCCGGCACACCGCGTCTTCGTCGCGCAGCCCGGCCTGAAAGGAACCCCGAACCTTGGGCGCAAGATCCGGACGGGCCAGAGCCAGACGCTCGGCGGCACGGAAACAGGTGCGCCGCAGCGGTGCATTGTCGCAAAAGTTGTCTTCCTTGCCCGTGTTGGTGATGTATGAAAACAGGATGGCATGGAACTCATCCCCAAGGCGGCGGTTTTGGGCAAGCACCTCGGCAAAGGCCTCCGGGATTCCCCAGCCGATGTTGCCGGACTCCTCATTCATATGCCACATGAGACGGCGCACGACATTGCGGGCGTCTTCGATATGCTCGTCCGCCAGCCGGGAAACGGCCTTCCCGAGCGCGGCGGCAGCGCGATCCGTCGCCTCTCCGCCCAGCGGCAGGCAGGCGAACAGAGGCCCGATCAGCTCGCGGGCGGGGATCTCGTCCAGTTCCTCGGCAAACACATTCCAGTCCGGGTCGTTCAGGCGGGTGCGGATTGTCGTCTTCAAGGCGCGAAAGCGTGGGGGCATGCGGCTTCTCCTCGTTTTTTTGCGGAGTATGCACCCGAAAGCCGGGTGCGGCAACACGGGCGGACTTCCGCCGTCCGCCGTATTATTCCGCTCATGCGGTTGCAATTCTTCTCTTGAAGGAATAAATCGTTTACTCCATTCGGCAAGTTCCTCATAGGTTTCGGCGTCGTGTTCTCCTTTCCGAGCTTGACTCTCCGAAGCTGAAAAGGTATACCCCACTGATCTACGTTCTCAAGGAGAGTTTCCATGAAAAGAACTTACCAGCCCAGCAAGATTAAAAGAGCGCGTACGCACGGCTTCCGTGAACGCATGAGCACCGCCAGCGGCCGCGCCGTTCTTCGCCGCCGCCGCGCCAAGGGGCGTAAACAATTAGCTGTTTAACCCGGCCTCGTCGGCACAGACTGCTCCGGCGGCCCGACTTCACACTCTGCTATGATGAGGGTCGCCGTTTCTTTTCCAAACACTTCGTTGTGTTTGTGCGCTTTCGTGCACCCGACGAACCTTGGCGTATCGGCACTGCCGTCACCAAGAAAGTCGGGTCGGCAGTCGTGCGGAACCGTGTCAAACGTGTGCTCCGGGAATGTTTCCGGTTGCATCAGGCCCTATTGCCTACGGCTGTGGATCTTGTGATCGTGCCCAAACGCTATCTCAAACCTGAACAGCTCGATCTTGCTGCCGCAACCCGCGAATTCCTTCCCTTGATCAAGGAAATTTGCGGGTATGTCGCGTCGCGCCGCGACCAAGACGCCTGCCCCGCCTCTTCTTGCGGCGAAAACGGCGCATCAGGAAGGCAGGAACCCGAAAACGCCTGCGGGGTTCCGGCGTGAACCGCCCCCTGCTCCGCCGTCTGGCGGTCTTGCCCATCCGTCTCTACCAGTGGACGCTTTCTCCCGTGCTTCCACCATCCTGCCGTTACTCTCCCACATGTTCAGCCTACGCAATCGAGGCTGTGTTGACTCACGGCATTTTCAGGGGCAGCTGGCTGGCCCTGCGGCGCATCCTTCGTTGTCACCCCTGGTCTTCGGGAGGCTATGATCCAGTGCCTCCCCCACATTCTTTCTCTTCCAGCCATCAGGAGCAACCGGACCATCATGGACGATAAACGTACTTTTCTGGCCATCGCACTGGCTATCGCCGTTCTTCTGGCGTGGACCCCGCTGGCCGAACACATGGGCTGGATCCAGCCCCAGCAGCCCATTTCCGCCCCCGCTCAGGAAGCCGCGCCCGCCGCAACGCCCGCCCCGGCTACGCAGTCCGCGCCCGCCGCGAACATTCCCGTCTTCACGCCTTCCGCGGGCAGCGACATCAAGGTGGAAACCCCCCTGTACTCCGCCGTCATCTATTCCGGCGGCGGCATCCTCCGCTCCTTCACGCTGAAAAACTACGACGAGACCATCAACGTGGACTCGCCCAAGGTCAATCTGGTTTCCGCGCAGGCCGCCCAGACCGCGCCCCTCGGCCTGACCGTCAACGGCCAGCCCTCCTGGAGCACCGGCCAGTGGTCCTTCTCCGGCTCCGATCTCAACCTCAAGGCCGGCGAGCAGGGCAGCCTGACCTTTACCGGCATGGTTGACGGCATACGCGTTACCCGTGTGATTTCCTTCAATGCCGACAACTACCTGATGAGCGAAAAGGTGCTGGTCGCCTCCGCCGATCAGGCCCCGCGCTCCGTCCGCCTCGGCTTCATCGTCTCCGCCACGCCCTTCAGCAACGGCAAGTACGACCCCACCCGCCTCGCGTGGGACGCCGACCGCAGCTTCAAGGAAGAAACCAGCGAAAGCACGCTGACCGAAACCGGCATCCTCGAACAGGGCATCTTCAACTGGGCCGGCGTCATGAGCAACTACTTCATGAACGTCACCGCGCCCGCCGATCCCGCCAACCTGACCCTCAAGGGCCGCGTGCAGGGCGGCGTGTGGCGTCTGGCTCTCGAACGCCCCGACATGGTTACCGCCTCAAACGGCGCGGAAACGCCCGTAGCCGTCAACTGGTGGTTCGGACCCAAGGATCGCGCCATGCTTTCCGCCGCGCCCGACAACCTGTCCGATGCCGTCAACTTCGGCATGTTCTCCATCATCGCCCGTCCGCTTCTGACGATCCTCGCCTTCTTCCACTCCTTTGTGGGGAACTGGGGCATCGCCATCCTGATGCTGACCTTCTGTATCCGCGTCGTCTTCTGGCCCCTGTCCCAGAAGAGCTACAAGTCTATGGAACAGATGAAGAAACTTCAGCCCATGATGCAGAAGCTGCGCGAGAAGTACAAGGACGACAAGGAAGCCCTCAACAAGGAAATGATGCAGCTCTACAAGACCTACAAGGTCAACCCTGCGGGCGGCTGCCTTCCCATCCTTGTGCAGATTCCGGTCTTCATCGGCCTGTATCAGGCCCTGCTGAACTCCATTGAGCTGCGCCACGCGTCCTTCATCGAGTACCTGCCCTTCACGAATATCACCTGGCTGGCCGACCTTTCCGCCGCCGACCCCTTCTACATCACGCCGTTGCTCATGGGCGCGTCCATGTTCCTCCAGCAGCGTCTTACTCCCGCTGCCGGCGACCCCACCCAGCAGAAAGTCATGATGTTCATGCCCGTCATCTTTACGGTCATGTTCATCAACTTCCCCGCTGGTCTGGTGATCTACTGGCTCTGCAACAACATTCTGTCCATCGGACAGCAGTGGTGGATGCTCCGTAAGGCATAACGGTTTGCGTGAGAGAGGTTCTCATGGATGATTTCAAAGAGTTCCAGGGCAAAAGCCTTGACGAAGCAATCCGCGCCGCGTGTTCGTACTTTGATGCCCCGCGCGAAAAGCTGGAAATCGACATCGTACAGGACGCCAAGAACGGCATCTTCGGGCTGGTTGGCGCACGGAAGGCCATTGTCCGTGCCCGCCGCATGCAGCTCAAGCCCCGCGTAGGGAACATTCTGGGCCGAGACCCCCAGCCCGCGCCAAAGGCTGAGGAAAACCGCGCTCCGAAACCGCGCCAGGGGCAGGCCCCCCGGCCTCCGCGCGGCAACCGCGAGCCGAAGCCCCTGCTTGAGGAAGACGACTCCATCGGCAACCGTATTCCCGCGCCCGCCCGGGAAGAGGACGATGCCATCGGCAACCGCATCGAACCGCTCGAGCTGGACATCGACGACTCCATCGGCAACCGCATCGAGGAGCCGCGTGCTCCCCGTCGGCCCCGCCGCGACGCCCCGCGTCCGTCCGAAGACAGCGAAGCGTTCCGCCCGCGCCGCCCCCGGCAGGAACCCCGCCGCCCCAACCCGGAGCGGCAGGATCGCCCGGAGCGGCAGGAACGTCCGGAACGTCCCCAGCGCGCCCCCCGTCCGGCCTTCGAGCCGCGGCAGGAACGCCGCGCTCCGGTCGTGGCGCAGCAGGATATCCTGCGGGATCAGTCGCTGGAATTCGATCAGGATGAAGCCCTGACCGAAGGCATCCCCGCAAAGCCCTTTGCGGATCTGGATCGGGAAAAGCTGACCGCGGCCTCTCAGGAAGTCGCCTCCAAAATCGTCAGCTCCATCCTCGGGGAAACGCCGGTCGAAGTGAAGATTCTGGAAAACCGCGTCGACATCCATGTAGACTGCGGCGACGACTCCGGCCTGCTCATCGGTCGCGAAGGGCAGACGCTGGCGGCCCTCCAGTATCTGACCTCCCGCATCGTCAGCCGCCGGATGGAAGCCCCGGTACGGGTGCAGTTCGACGTAGGCGACTACCGCGAACGGCAGGACGACCGGCTTCGCGAGCTGGCCCTTTCCCTTGCGGAACGCGTCCGCACGACAGGCCGCCCCTGCTCCACCCGGCCCATGAGCTCCTACCATCGCCGCCTCGTGCACATGGCGTTGCAGGACTCGCCGGACGTGCAGACCCGCAGCTCCGGCGAAGGCCCGCTCAAGCGCGTGATCATTCAGCGTCGCCGTCAGGAACGGCACTAAGATATGCTTGGTTTGGGGAGGCGGAACCTTTCAGGAGAGAGGCTCCCCCTCCCCAAACCCCACCCCACCACCTCCAAAGGCTTGCATAAGGGCGGCGGGGCGAGAAGGCGGCTTCGGTGAAGTCGCTTTTTGCTTTTATTCTGCACTGAAGCAAACGGCAGGCGGCCCGGCAACGCAGCCGGATGCTCCCCGCATGCAACCGTCTTCCCTTCAGGAACCATCATGACGACCGACACCATCGCCGCCATCGCTACAGCCCCCGGAGCCGGGGGCATCGGCATCGTCCGGGTCAGCGGCCCGGATGCGCTGCCCGTCCTTGAAACGCTGTTTGCGCCTTCGGGCAAGGGCGGCTGGCGTCCGTGGACCCTGCGGCGCGGGCACGTCCGGGATACGGACGGCACCCAGCTTGACGATGCGCTGGCGGTCTTCATGCCCGGCCCCAACACCTTTACCGGCGAAGACGTGGCGGAATTGCAGTGCCACGGCGGCCCGGTGCTGCTCGCGGCTGTGCTTGAAGCCTGCCTGAACGCGGGTGCACGGCTCGCGGATCGGGGCGAATTCACCCGCCGGGCCTTCCTCAATGGCAGAATGGATCTGACGCAGGCCGAAGCCGTGGCCGAAATGATTGCCGCCCCCTCGCGCGAAGGCGCACGGCTCGCCGCGGCAAAGCTCGACGGCGTGCTGGGCCAGCGTATCGCCGCCCTGAGGGATCGCGTAGAGCATCTGAGGGCGCAGATCTGCCTTGCCGTGGACTTTCCCGACGATGAGGTGGAGTGTCTGCCTCAGGAGGGCTTCCTTGCCGCCATTGCCGAGGTCAGGGCGGCGGTCGCCGCGCTGCTTGCCGGATTCGAGCGCACCCGCTGCTGGCGCGAAGGCGTGACCGTGGCCCTTGCCGGGCCGGTCAACGCGGGCAAGTCCAGCCTCATGAACGCCCTGCTGGGACGCCGCCGCGCCGTGGTGACGGAATATGCCGGAACAACCCGCGACTTTCTTGAAGAACCCGTGCGGCTGGCGGGGCTTCCCGTGCGGCTGGTGGATACGGCGGGCCTGCGTGAAACCGACAACCCCGCAGAGGCGCAGGGCATCCAGCTGGGACGTTCGATGATCGAGTCTGCGGATGTCGTCCTCCTGATGGTTGACGGCACCGAGGGCACCACCCCGGATACATGGAAGCTGCTGGCAGAGCTGGGACCGGAACGCACCCTGCTGGTCTGGAACAAGAGCGATCTTGCCACCCCTCCCCCGCACTGGTATGTACCGGGCACAGGCCCGGCTCCTGCAGGGCATGCGGTCATCTCTGCCCAGCTTGGGGAAGGGCTGGAGCCTCTCTCCGAAGCCGTCCGCGAACTGGCTCTGGCCCGCAGCCGGGGACAGGAGCCGGAACCCGGCGAAGCCGTGCCCAACCTCCGGCAGGCCCACAGCCTTGCCCGGGTGCGCGAAGAGCTGGAACTGCTGGAACAGGACATCCGATCCGGCGTTCCCTATGATCTGTGCGCCGTTCGTCTGGAAGGAGCTGCCGCGTCTCTGGCGGAAATCACCGGCCTGGATACGCCCGAAGAAGTCCTCAACCGCATTTTTGCATCGTTCTGCATTGGCAAATAACATGATTGCATCCCCAGAAGCCGCGAACGGCCCGCCCCTCTCCAAGGAAGAAATCAACGAACTGCCCATGCTGGCCTACGAAGGCGAGGTGATGCTCGCCGAAACGGAAGGCGAGCTGTCCCGCGCTCTTTCCCTGCTGAAAGGGGAAACGCTGCTCGGATTTGACACCGAGTCGCGCCCCTCCTTCAAGAAAGGCAAGACCTACCCCACGTCGCTGATTCAGCTTGCCGGTTCGGAACTGGTCGTGCTGATCCGCCTGAATATCGTGCCTTTTTCGCAGGGACTTGCGGATCTGCTCGCCGCGCCCAATGTGGTCAAGGCCGGGGTTGCCATCCGGGAAGACATCCGCTCGCTCCAGAAGCTGCACGAGTTCACGCCCGCCGGACTTGCGGATCTGGGCGACATGGCAAAGCAGCGGGGGATCAAGGCGCAGGGGCTTCGCACGCTGGCGGCCCAGCTCATGGGCATCCGCATCAGCAAGGCCGCGCAATGCTCCAACTGGGCCAAGAAGACCCTCACGCCGCAACAGATCCGCTACGCCGCCACTGATGCGTGGATAGGGCGCGAGCTGTACCTGCGGATCGTCGAACGGGACTAGTGATGGTTTTTGCCGGGGAATCGGGGCCTTGTCCCGAACCCCGCCGGGGGAAATGTCCCCCGGCCCCCTCGCTCCCGCAGCGTGCTGAACGGTTACTGTGTTCCGGCTCTCTGGAAGGCCTTCAATACCTCGCGCAGCTCCCCCGGCCCCCGCATCACCCTCTTCCGCATCAGGAGCAGCCATGACGCCCCGCCCGCCGTTCCGCATCGTTCCCTGGGATACCGATTTTCTGGATGCCCTGAAAGCCGGCGTGCTGAAGGCCACCCGCAACCAGCCCGGCAACGCGGTGGTCATCTTCATGCACGACCGGCCGCGCCGCTACCTGCGGGAACGGTTCCGCCGCGATCCTGACGTGCCCCGCCCCTGCATCCTGCCCCGCATGTTCACGGAACGCGAGCTGATGGCGGCCTTTCGGCAGGAACAGCATCAGGCGTTCCGCAAAGAGGCGGGACGGCTTGATCAGGTGGCCCTGCTCTCGCGGTGCGTGCGCGAACTGGCCGAACCCGGAACCGACCTGTGCGCCCAGCTCTCCAGGACGGATGACGCGGGCTTTTTCCCGTGGGGCGTCCGGCTTGCCGATCTGCTGGAAGAATGTTTCACGCAGGGCCTTGCCCCCGAAGACCTGATGTACGCCGAAGGCGATGTCGCGCCCTTCGGGGCCGCCCTGCTCGGCTCGCTGGGCAGGATTTTCCAACGCTACCGGGAGATGCTCATCGAGTCCGATCTCACCACTCCGGGATTCGACGCCTTCATGGTCGCCGAGGCCCTGGAGCAGGCCCGCCGGAACGGGCAGGCGGAACTGCCCGGATTCCTCGCCGGAAAAGCCATTCTACTGGCGGGATTCGGCATGCTCACGGGCACGGAAAACACGCTCTTCCGGACACTCTGGGAACAGGGGGCGCAGGTTTTTCTCCATGTAGATCCCGCACTGGCGGAACACGGAAAAGGGCACTGGGCCTGCACCGAACAGGCGACATGGATCGCGGGATGGGGCGCGAAAACCGTACTGGCCTGCCCTCCCTCCGGCAAGAAGCCACGAATACAGTATTTTGCGGGCTATGATCTCCACTCCCAGCTCGATGCCCTGCGCTCGGATCTTCTCAAACTGGAGCACAAGGATCAGCTCGCCGCCGCGCTCAAGGCCAGAGGCAACGCCCGTCAGCTATCCCTTCTGAACACTCCCGGTGAAACGGCCTCCCCTCCCCCGGCTTCCCCGGCCCTTCCCCTGCTCCCCACCTCTCAGCTCGATACGGCGGTAGCCCTGACGCACAGCGGCGCACTCCTGCCCGTGCTGCACCACCTGCCTCGTAAAGACTGCAATATCTCGCTGGGCTATCCGCTGGAACGCTCGCTCCTGTTCCGGCTGCTGGAAACGGTGCTCGCCATCCGCAACCGCCGCCAGCCCAACGGCACGACGCACTGGAAGGCCCTTGCCGATCTTGTCCGGCATCCCTATCTCCGCCTGCTGGAAGCCGAGGGCATCTCCCTGCGCGAACTTTTTCAGAACATGGAAAACCGCCTCCGCCGGGGCAGCCGCCATGCCGATGCCCACGCCATAGCCGAAGCCGCTCTGGATGATTTCATCGCCGCCTCGCACCCCAGCCTTGCCAAGGCTCTGCCGGCCGTCCGGGAGCTTGTGGGCCGGATTCTTCGGGATACGGTGGACACATGGGCCGAAGCCGAAACCCTCGCCGGTGTCGCCGCGGCCCTCTCCGGGCTGTGCGATACCCTGCTGACGTACGGCAGCGGCGATCCCTCCGGGAAAACGGACATCTGGTCGCGCTTCCCCATTGATGCGGAATGCCTGTTCCGGCTCATGCAGCGGATCATTCCCGCGCTCAGGGACAACGGCATGGCCGATACCCGCCTGCCGTGGCCTCTGATGCAGGCCATGCTGCTGGAGCTTGTCCGCGACGAGCGCGTTCCCTTTGAGGCCGATCCGCTGACCGGGCTTCAGGTCCTCGGGATGCTGGAAACCCGCCTGCTGCGCTTCTCCCGCGTTTTTCTGGTGGATCTCACCGACGACCGGCTTCCCGGTGCTCCAATCCGCAGCCCGCTCCTGCCGGACAGCCTCCGCGCCCTGCTCGGCCTTCCCGACACCAGAAACCGCGAACAGCTGGCGGCCTACACCTTCCACCGGCTCATCGCCGGGGCCGAGGAGGTCTGGCTCTACTGGCAGGAAGGCGTGGAAACATCGGGGCTTTTTGACAGCAAAAAACAGCGGAGCCGCCTTGTGGAAGAGCTGATCTGGCAGGAAGAGCAGGCCCGGGGGCAACGCCTCAGGCCGGGGCATGAGCCGCTCCGCACGGCCCGCCTTGACGTCAGGCCGCCGGTACGGGTACGCAAAAGCATCCCCAAGACGCCAGCCATCAGGGAACAGATAGCCGCCTCCCTCAGCCAGCCTCTGTCGGCGACCCGGCTGGACGCCTATCTCACCTGCCCCCTGCGCTACTACTATGAACGGCTCTGCTCCATCGCGCCCATCGACGAGGTCAACGAGGATGACGATCCGGCGGCAGTAGGCACGCTGCTGCACAACGTGCTCCGCACGTTTTACGCGCCCGCCGTGGGCAAGGAGATCCTGTGCCGCGCCGACTCGGGCGATCCCGAACGGCCATTCCTTGACGAGAAGGCCCTTCGGGCCTTGTTCCGCAACGAACTGGAGGCCTCGGGACTGGAGGCGTCCCTGCCTCCCGAAAGCGCAGCCATGCTTTCGGTCACCGGGCCGGAACGCCTCGCGATGTATCTCGAGGCCCAGCCCGAGCAAACGGAAATCCTGTCCCTCGAAGAAACCTTCAACGCCGACATCAGCGTTGGCGGGCGGACGCGCCATCTGACCGGCACGCTGGACCGCATCGACTGGCGGGAACAGACGGACGCGGAAGGCGAAGCGGATGAAGGGGCTTTCATCCTTGATTATAAGACCGGGCGCATCAGGTCGCTGAATCCCAAAATCTGGGACGATGACGCCTTCTGGGACATGCTGGAGCCGGAACGCGCCGCCGAAGCCGCCGCCGAGCCGGACGCAGAAAAAGATTTGCTGCCGATTGTGGCCCAGCGTATTCCCACAGTGCAGTTGCTGTATTATTGTTATTTGTATGAACAGGCTACGGGCAAGCCCGTACTCGATGCGGCCTTTGTCGCCCTTGGCGAAGACGGTCAGGAGCGCCCCCTTTTCGGAGCCGCGATGACCGTTGAAGAGCGCGCCAAAGCACTCGCCCGCATCCCCTCCCTGATTGGCTTCATCCTGCTGCACATGGAACTTTGCCCTGAATTCCGCCCGCGGGAAGGCGCACATTGCCGCTGGTGTTCCTGGAAGAACGTGTGTATCATACCCAGCCAACACGATATAGTAGCGTGAGAATCAGATAGGGATTCCTATTCTCGTACCACGCCTTCACACCATACAGAAACCTCCAGGAGGTTTTCATGTCCTTTCCTTCTCTGCGTATCGGCGACCTTGTCGCTAAAACACCAATCGTCCAGGGCGGCATGGGCGTTGGCATTTCCCTTTCCCGGCTTGCTTCTGCCGTAGCCAACGAAGGCGGCATCGGCGTCATCGCCGGAGCCATGATCGGCATGAAAGAGCCCGACGTTGCCAGCAACCCCCTCGAAGCCAACCTGCGCGCCCTTCGCCAGGAAATCGAAAAGGCCCGTGCGGCCACGCAGGGCATCATCGGCGTCAACATCATGGTGGCCCTCACCACCTTCGCCGATATGGTCCGCACCTCCATCGAGTCCAAGGTGGACGTGATCTTCTCCGGCGCGGGCCTGCCTATGGATCTGCCGAAGCTCTTCAATGAAACGTGCGAACGGAAAAAAGAAGATTTCAAGACCAAGCTGGTCCCCATCGTCTCCTCGGGCCGCGCCGCAACCCTCATCGCCCGCAAGTGGATGTCCAGCACCGGCTATATCCCGGACGCCTTTGTCGTCGAAGGCCCCAAGGCGGGCGGTCATCTCGGCTTTGCCGCGGAAAACCTCGTCGATCCCAACTTCGCGCTGGAACAGCTGGTTCCTCAGGTTGTCGAAGCCGTAAAGCCCCTTGAAGACAAGGCCGGGCACGCCATCCCCGTCATCGCCGCCGGCGGCGTGTACACGGGCGAGGACATCAAGCGGTTCATGGATCTCGGAGCTTCCGGCGTCCAGATGGGCACCCGCTTCGTCGCCACCTACGAATGCGATGCCGACGACCGGTTCAAGCAGGCCTACATCAACGCGAAAAAAGAAGACGTGACCATCATCAAAAGCCCGGTGGGGATGCCCGGCCGCGCTCTGGTCAACAACTTCATCGACTCCATGCGCGATGGTGGAAAGAAGCCTTTCAAGTGCATCTTCCATTGCGTGAAGACGTGCGAACAGGAAAAGACGCCCTATTGCATCGCCGCCGCCCTCATCAATGCGATGAAGGGGAACCTTGAGCGCGGGTTTGCCTTCTGCGGGGAAAACGTCTCCCGCATCAACGGCATTGTCTCCGTGCATGAGCTGATCGACTCCCTCCAGCGGGAGTTCGATACCTTTGTGAACAAGAAGGCTGCCGTTTCCAAGGCCTAGCCGTCCTTCAAAAGAAAAAAAGGTTCCGGGCGGCCATCCACCCGGAACCTTTTTCCGTTCAGGCTTCCCTTCATAAGGAGCGGGAGTCCCAATTCCTCATGGCCCCACCCAGATTGTCCACCCAGATATCCATGAATCCCTGATATTCCATCATGCCCCGCAGAACGGGGATACAGGCGATGCCCTCGGCCTCAAGGCGGGAACGCCACGAGCTTTCGGAATCTCCCGCCATATCTTCAAGCGTATGCCGCCCCACGACGGCAAGCAGGGGCAAGAGCCAGACGCGGTTGGAAAACGTCCCGGAACACCGCAGGCGTTCCACAAGGTGCTCCAGCCGGACGCTTCCGTTCAGGGTTCCCATCAGCACGAGCGGATCGAGCTTGCGTACAGCGGCCCCAAGCTCATTGTACCGGCTTTCCGCCGCATGGCGGCTCCCGTGCCCCATGAACAGCACGGCCTCTCCGGGCTTGCGCTCGGGCGGCAGCTCGGCAAGCAGGGCATGCGCGGCGCGCTCCACGGATTCGGGCGTTCCGGTCAGCAAGGGCGCGCCGACCGCCAGAGACGCAAACGTCCCGTTGGCGCGCAGTTCATCGGCATCGGCAATGATGTCGCCGTATTCAAGGCCAGAAATGACGTGCAGCGGCTGAACCGCCACATGGGTGAACCGCTCGAAGGCCATTTTCATCAGGGCCTTGTGTACGGAGTCCGATTTTTTCCGGGCGCAAGCCAGACGCTCGCGCATCAGCATGGACGTAAACGCCCAGCGTACGGGCACATCCGGGAACCGCCTGCGGACCTGCTCGTCGAACCTGCGGAGCGTGGACTCGCCCTGCGAGCTGCCGGAACCAAACGCTGCAAGAAGGATGCCTCTTTTCATAGTTGATGCGTACAAAAAGTTGTACCCTCCTTTTTTCATCTTTCTTTACAAATAAATAGAAAGCTCTGCCCCGCAAGATGCGTTGACGCGCCCCATCCCGGCTGGTACGCTTATATTCCTTATCGATGCATGGAGAAAGCCCGTGAATACCCCTGTCGCTCTCGTCCTTGGCGGACACAGCCTTTTGGGTCAGCCTCTGATCCAGTGTCTCACTGCGAGCGGCTGGGACGCTCGGATACTGGACAACAAAGCCTGCCTGCTGGACACCTCAGAACTCCAAAACACCGTCGAGCAGTGCGCTCCCGACGCCATCTTCAATACCGTCAGCTGGGATACGGAAGATCCTGCTGAAAAACAGCCACAAGAAGCCCTGTCTGTCAACCGTACCCTCCCCGCCTTTCTCGGCTCTCTGGTCAAGGGAAGCCCCTGCCGGCTTGTCCACTACAGCTCGGATCAGGTCTTTAACGGAAGGAAGGAAACGCCCTACACTGAAGAAGACTCTCCCGACCCCATCTCGACCTGCGGCAAAAGCCGCCTTGCCGGTGAACAGGCCCTGCTGGAGCTGCATGCCGAAAACATCTGCGTGATCAGGACAGGCTGGCTGTTCGGGCCGGACGGAGACAGCGTTTTGAAAAAGCTGCTCCAAAAGGCCACCACCGAAGACAGCATTGAAGTCATCCACGATCAGATCGGCTCCCCGACCTTTGCAAAAGACGTTGCCGAGGCTACGCTCCAGCTGCTCAAGGTGCAGGCCAACGGCCTGTTCCATGTGGCGAACGCGGGCCAGGCCTCGTGGTGCGAACTGGCGGCAGAGGCCGTCCGGCAGGCCAGCCTCTGCTGTGCGGTGCGCGCCGTATCCAGCCCCGACAAGAGCCTGCGCCCCGACTACGAGGTGCTTTCCTCGGCAAAATACACGGCTCTTACCGGAAACGCCATGCGCCCGTGGTCGCAGGCCCTGCGGGAATACATCTATTCGGGGCTTCTCGCCAGACAGGCGGCGAAATAGCCGCATCCGAACGCAATACAGGGACACCGTTCCCGACGAGGTTTCATGAAAACGGTATGGATCAACGCCGGAGAGCTTTCCGGCGACATGCAGGCCGCCGCATTGCTGACCGCCCTGCGCGAACGCAGGCCCGGCATCTCCGCCGTCGGCATGGGCGGGCCCAATCTTGCCGCTGCCGGACAGCGCAATCTCTTCCGGGTGGAGTCGCTTTCCGTCATGGGCATTGCGGAGGTGCTGACCGCGCTTCCCCGCGCCCTGCGGATGCTTGCCGCAATCAAAAAGGAGCTTGCCCGCCTGCGCCCGGATGCCGTCATCCTCGTGGATGCCCCGGAGTTCAACTTCCGGGTGGCAAAAATCGCACACGAGCTTGGGATTCCGGTATATTATTTCATTCCTCCCAAAATTTGGGCCTGGCGCACGGGCCGGGTGCGCTTCCTCCAGCGGTACGTCAGGCGGCTGTTCTGCATCCTGCCTTTTGAACCGGAATTTTACACCTCGCACGGGGTGGAGGTCGATTATATCGGCAACCCTCTGGTGGATATGGTAAACTGGCCGGAACGGCAAAAGGTTGCTCCTGTTCCCGGACGCATCGGGCTGATGCCCGGAAGCCGCCGCAAGGAAGTCGAATCCCTGCTCCCCGAATTCGGCAAGGCTGCCCGCATCCTGCTCCAGCAGGGCCGCAAACTGGAATTCTGCTGCCTGCGCGCGCCCAACATGCCGGAAGAGAAGCTCCGCGCCCTCTGGCCCGCCGACCTGCCCCTGACCTTCGAAGGGCCGGACAATCGCTACGAGTCCATGCGGCGTTGCCAGTGCCTGCTTGCCGCCTCGGGCACGGCTACGCTCGAATCCGCGCTCGCGGGCGTGCCCACCGTCGTGGGCTATCGGGTCGCGCCGTTTTCCGCGCTGATCGGACGGCTGCTCATCAAGGTCAAATGGGTGAGCCTGCCCAACCTTATCATGGGCCGGGAGCTGTTTCCCGAGCTATTGCAGGAGCAGGCCACGGGCGAAGCCTTTGCCGCGCAGCTTGCCGCCTGGCTTGATGTTCCGACGCGGCTTGAGGGCGTACGGGCTGAACTGGAAGACTTGCGCCGCCGCTGCGGAGAACCGGGAAGCGCGGGCCGCGCCGCGGAAAAGTTCCTTGAAGCGACGGGGTGGTGAATCAAGGGGGAGTGCTTGTTGGGGAAGGGAGGAAGACCCTTTCTGGAGAAAGGTTTCTTCCTCCCTTCCCCAAACCCCATCTCTCCATCTCCAAAGACGTTTCCACGCGGGCGGCAGGCTCGGCACGGCGAAAGGCCGGGCCGCCCGGCAGCAAGATGTATGCACCGGCTCCTTTGGCAACAGGCGTTTTTTCGCACGAAGCGGCTCCATGCCCGCCTGCCGTTGCCGCAGGGATGTATTTTGAAAAGAAGGGAATCCATGCCTCCAGTAACGCCTCCGGCTGAAAAGAAAAAAAAGACCTCCCAGCAACAGCTTTTCGACTCGCTCGGGCGAGCCAGCACCATGGGCCTGCATATGGTTTCGGGCATCATTGTCGGCTGCCTGCTCGGCTACGGGCTGGACAGGTGGCTGGGAACCTATCCGTGGTGCGCGGGCATCGGGCTTGTCGTGGGCATCGGAGCGGGGTTCCGCAATGTCTGGATGGATGCACGCATATTACTTCGTCAGGGAGAACAGGAAGATGCAGAAAAAAAGCACCGCAAGGGCTAACGGCCTGTTCCACTCGCTGGAGAAGCAGCTCTGGCGGCGCGGCATACAGGAGGGCATCCTCAGGGAAATCCTCTGCTGGCAGTTCGCGATCACGGGAATCTCGCTGCTTGCGGGCGGCCTGCTCTGGCCCTTCCACCCCCTTGGGGCGTGGATCTTCTGGTTCGGCTTTGGCGCGCTTCTTTCCGCATGGAATTTTTACGCTTTGATAAAATTTGTTCCTAAAGTCATATCAGATGGTTGGAGTACAAAAAATCTTATTGTGCTTCTTGTCCATACAAACATGAGACTTTTATTTACCGGAATTTTGTTGTACATGACGCTGGTATGGTTCAAAGGCCCCATCTCCGCCCTGCTGGCGGGCCTTGCCGTGCTTCTTGTCGGGATGACGGCAGGGGGTCTGAAAAAGGCAATGCACAAACCGGCAGGAACGGGACAGCGTGGCGTTTGACCTGCGTTGCAGTATTTTTTTCCAAAAGATCCGATAGCATGCCGATTCTCTTCGGCATGAATGCGGGCGTTTGCGGCATCGAGCGGCAACACCCCTGTTTTTTCGGGCGCACGGTAGCGTCAATACATCTGAAGGAGCGCACACATGGCAGGCGGACTTCCTGAGCCGATTCTTCTTTCCGAACTGGTCCACCTTGATCACATCTCCATCGCCGGACAGACGGTGGAATTCAGGCATGTCTTTTATACATGGATGGCCATGCTCATCCTGTTCGTCATCGGCTGGATTGTGCGCCGCAACCTGTCCATGGTTCCCGGCAAGCTCCAGAACGTCTTTGAGAGCATCATAGGCGGTCTGGAAGACTTTACGGTGACAAACATGGGCGACGACGGGCGCAAGGTCTTTCCCGTACTCGGCGGCCTGTTCCTGTTCATCGCCATGCAGAACATCCTCGGCCTCGTGCCCGGATGCGACGCCCCTACCGCCAACATCAACACCAACGTCGGCATGGCCGTGTTCGTGTTCCTGTACTACAACTACGAGGGCATCAAACGCTGGCGCGGGCACTACATCCACCATTTCATGGGCCCGATGCTGCCGCTTGCCCCGTTCATGATGATCCTTGAGTTCATTTCGCACCTCGCCCGCCCGCTGTCGCTGACGCTCCGTCTTTTCGGCAACATCCGCGGCGAAGAAATCGTGCTTCTGCTCTTCTTCCTCATGGCTCCGCTGGTGAGCACGCTGCCCATCTACTTCCTGTTCTCTCTCGCCAAGGTATTGCAGGCCTTCATCTTCTACATGCTGGCCCTCATCTACCTCAAGGGCGCGATGGAACCCGCCCACTAAACCGGGCTTCCTCTCGGGGGAAATGGTCTTTTTGACCAACACAATACAACCGCTCAAGGAGCAACATACATGCGTAAGATTTTTGTGACCGTGCTCAGCACCGTGGCCATGATGGGTATCGCCAGCCTCGCTTTCGCCGCTGACGGAGCCGCCGCCGTGAAACTGGACTCCGCCGCTCTCGGCCTCGCCGTCATCGGTGCCGCTCTCGGCATGGCCATTGCCGCCGCCGGTTGCGGTATCGGCCAGGGCCTCGGCCTGAAGGCCGCCTGCGAAGGCATCGCCCGCAACCCCGACGCCGCCGGCAAGATCCAGGTCAGCCTGATCCTCGGCCTCGCCTTCGTGGAATCCCTCGCCATCTACTCCCTCGTGGTGAACCTGATCATCCTGTTCGCCAACCCCTTCATCTAAGCAATCGGCTTATCCCCGGCGGGCCTTCGGGCCTGCCGGGACTTCCGGGGAGGGACCGGCAACGTGTCCTTTTCCCCGTTTTTTTATCTTTAAGGAACATAGGGTGTCACTATGCTTTCATTGAAAAGTGAGCGTATCCCCAGAGCCACCATCCGCCGTCTTGCCGTGTACGTTCAGGTGCTCGAAAGCATGCAGCGCAACGGCGTGGAAATCATTTCCTCCGGCCCCCTTGCCGAAGCCTGCGACGTGAACGCTTCGCAGGTCCGCAAGGATCTGGCCTACTTCGGGGAATTCGGCGTGCGCGGCGTCGGCTACAACGTGGCGAGCCTCATTGCGGCGATCAAGGCCTCTCTCGGCGTGGACCGCGAGTGGCGTGCCGCGCTCATCGGCGTCGGCAACCTTGGCCGTGCCCTGCTGCACCATGCCGAGTTCAAGGCCCGCGGCTTCAACATCGTTGGAGCTTTTGACTGCGACCCCTTCAAGATCGGCGAACAGGTCTACGGACTGGAAGTGACCTGCACAAGCGATCTCAAGGCCGCTGTGGACGCCAAGGGCATCGAAATCGGGATCATCACCACGCCGCCGGAACGCGCCCAGCGTGCCGCCGATCATCTGGTGGAAGCCGGTGTGTGCGGCATCCTGAACTTTGCCGGAGCCAGGATTCACGTTCCCGAAAAGGTTGTTGTGGAGTATGTGGACTTCTTCCACTATCTCTATGCGCTTGCCTTCAGCGTAACCGGCAGCGAACACCGCTCCAAGTAGTCCCGGAGAGGGGCTTTCGCCCCGCTCCGGATCGGCCCTGACGATGTCGTGCCAGCCCCGGCCGCAGTTGCGGATCGGGGGTCGGGGCTTTTGTCGCGCTTCTTCCTCCAAAGGTCTTTCATGCCCCGCCTCAAACTGACGATAGCCTATGTAGGCACCCAGTACCACGGCTGGCAGACGCAGGCTCTCAAGAACCGTGCCCCCCTGCCTACCATCCAGAGCATCATCGAGGACGCCGTTGCCCATGTGCTTGGGGAACGGGTCCATGTCCACGGAGCCGGACGCACGGATTCGGGCGTCCACGCCGAAGCGCAGGTCGCCCACCTCGACATTCCCGAGTCCCGCGCCGGCATGGACTGGCAGCTCGCCCTCAACACGCTCATCCCCCGCGATATCCGCATCGCCGACGCCGCCCTCGTCCCCGATACCTTCCATGCCCAGCACAGTGCCGTCCGCAAGACATACGAATACCGCCTGTGGCTCTCCAAACGCTATACGCCGCCGCAGCTGTACCCCTTTGTCTGGGCCTGCGGCCCCGTGGACGTTGCCCGGATGGATGAAGCCAGCCGCTATCTTCTCGGCACACAGGATTTCGCCAGCCTGAAAAACGCCGGAACCGACCTCCGCACCACAGTCCGCACCATGCTCTCCATTGCTCGGACGCCATCCGGGCCGCTTCCCGATGGCTGCCTTGATCTGCGCTGGCGGTTCGAGGCGGACGGCTTTCTCAAGCAGATGGTCCGCAACACCATGGGCCTTCTCGTCGCCGTCGGCAGAGGCAAGCTGGAACCCTGCGACATCCCTTCTATTCTCCAGGCCTGCGATCGCCGCATGGCTCCGCTTACGGCCCCTGCCTGCGGCCTGACCATGAAAAAGGTCTGGTACGAGGATGAGGCGGCTTCGCCTTCTCAGCTCCACCCGCTTGAATAAGCCGGGCTTCTGGGATAGCGTTTCCCCATTCTCTCAAAAGGAGCCGCGCATGCCCCAGGTTGACGCACGCATCAACGAACAGCAGGAACGCTGGCTGAAGGACTATTTCCGCACGAAAAACGCGGGGGCGGAGTTTATCCTGCCCTGGGCCGTCGATACCTTTTTCCGCGCCATCACCACCATCAAGGCCACCTTTACCGGGCCGGAACTCAAGACCATCATTGACGCCCACAAGGATCTCCGCCTGCTTCCCGACCACACCCGCCTTTCCTACCTGCTGCTGCGCGTGGGCGAACTTTGCGAACAAAACGGGCTGCATGCCCGCCACGGAGCAAGCCGTTCCAGCCTTGAAGCCAAGCTGAAGCGTCTCGGGGATACCGAGGCCACGGCCCTCATGGTCTGGGCGTCCGCCTTCTGGGTCAACCGGAATGGCTCCTCCGTCAGCATGGATGACTACATCGCCTCCTACTAGGACTGGACAGCGTTCAGCACCGTCTCGGGAAAACCGGCCTCCTCCGGCATGACAGGAACGGGTATGGCTTCGCGTTGAGGGCATCCCTTCCCCATGCAGGAACGCAGCCCTCCCCTCGAAAGAGGCTTGCTCCGGAAAGAACGGTTTCGGTATGAAAGGTGCTTTTCCCCGGTCGAAACATCCGCCTGTCGGATACAGGATACTCTCATGAAGACCGTTTATAGCGTATGCGGCATGTGCGGAGCCAGATGCCCCGTTGCCGTGGGTGTCAAAGATTCCCGGGCTGTCTGGATTCAGGGCAACCCGCATGCTCCGACGGGAACCGCGCTCTGCCCGCGCGGGATTGCGGCCCTGTCCCTGGAACGGGATACCGAACGCCCGCAATCCCCGCTCATGCGCGTGGGGCCGCGCGGCAGCAACCAGTGGCGGGCGGCAAGCTGGGACGAGGCTCTGGATGCCGCCGCTGAGGGCATCCGGGCCGTACAAAGACAATACGGGCCTGAAAGTCTGGTTTTCTCCCACCGCGGAGGCCCGTTCACGGATCTGTATCAGGCCTTTGTGCGGGGGCTTGGCACGCCCAACATCTACAGCCACGGCGTCACCTGTACCCGCAACGTGGACGAGGCCTGCCTCTCGGTCCTCGGGCTTGAACGGGGCCGCCTCATCATCGACTACAAGGAAGCCCGGCACATCGTCTTCCAGAGCCGCAATGCGCTGGAAGCCCTGAACCTCGGGGAGGTTGCGGGCATCACGGCGGCGCGGGCCAACGGGTGCCGCCTCACGGTCATGGATGTCAGGGCCACCGTCAGCGCGGCAAAGGCGGACACCTTCTTCCTTGTCCGCCCCGGAACCGACTACGCCATGAATCTGGCGGTGCTCCATGTGCTGCTGGCGGAAAAGCGTTATCAGCCTGACAAGCTCCGCTTTATTGACGGGATTGAGGAGCTGGAGGCGTTTGTGCGCCCCTATACGCCGGAGTGGGCGGAAAGGGAAACCGGCATCGAGGCCGGACGCATCGTCGCTCTCGTCCGGGAGCTGTCCGAGGCCGCACCCCGCGTACTCTGGTATCCCGGCTGGTTTACCGCCCGCTACGAAGACAGTTTTGCGACCGCGCGCAGCATCTACCTCATCAACGCCCTGCTCGGCTCCATCGGAGAACGCGGCGGGATGCCCATCAGCCTCTCCTCCGGCGAACTGCCTGCGCTCCGGCCTCTCGCCACCCTCTACCCAAAGGCCACAACGCCGATGGCGGACCGTTCCGGCTGGCAAAAACCCGGGTTGCTGCACCGCGCCCTTGACGCCGCCGTGACCGGCAATCCCTACCCGGTTCGGGCCTACATTTCGATGCGCCACAACATCCTGTCTTCGCTTCCTGACCCCGAGAGCCTGCGCCGGAAACTGGATCGCCTTGACCTCATTGTCGCGGTCACCACCACCTGGTCGCCCACGGCGGACTACGCGGACATCATCCTCCCGCTTTCCCCTCCGCTTTCCCGGGAAAGCATCCTTGCCGCCAAGAAAGGGCTGAAACCCCACTTCTTTCGCCGCCCACGGGCCATTCCCCCGCGCTTCGACACCAGAGCCGACTGGGAAATCCTGTGCGGGCTTGCCGCTCGCCTGGGGCTTGATCGGCTGGCGTTTCCATCCATCGAGGCCATCTGGAGATATCAGCTTGAAGGGACCGGCTTTGCCGCCGAAGATTTCGAGTCCACCGGCTTTATCCCGCTGGTGGACAAGCCCTGCTGGAAAAGTCTGGATGAGGTAACGCTGCCTACGCCATCCGGGAAAATCGAAGTCCGCAGCAAGGCATGGGCCGCGGCAGGACAGGATTCCCTCCCTCCGTACACAAGGCCCGAGCAGCCGCGGGGAGCGGACATGTTCCGCCTCATTCCGGGCCGCATGGCCCTGCATACACAGGCCAGCACCATCAACAACCCCCTGCTGTCCGAACTGCTCCCCACCAACGCGCTCTGGCTGCATACGGAGCGGGCCGGACGGCTGGGCATTGCCGACGGCGATACGGTCGAAGTCTCCACCCCGGACGGAACCATCGGACGGCTTCAGGTGCGGACGACAACGGCCATACACCCCGAAGCGGCCTTCATGCTGCACGGCTTCGGCAGGAAAACGCCGCAGGAAAGCCGCGCCTTCGACAAGGGCATCGCTGACGAATCCTGCATGATCGGAGGGTTGGATCTGGAAGATCCGCTCGGGGGCGGGCTGGCCCTTCAGGAACATTTCATTACGGTCCGCAAGGCCGAAGAAGGCAACGAATCATGAGCAAATACCGTCTGCTGGTCGATCAGGACCGCTGCATTGCCTGCCATGCCTGCGAAGCCATCTGCAAAGAAATCCACGGTACGCCGCCGGGCATCCGGCTTGGCACCCTCCTTGTCGACGGGCCGCGCTTTGAAGATGCCGAGGCCGAGGCTACGCCCGTCATTGTCAGGCACGGCGTGCAGGAACAGCCGGAAAAGCCCTCTGCCGGAGGCTTTCCCCGTGTGGTGATGCACACGCGCTATCGGGCCTGCGTACAGTGCCCGAAGCCGCGCTGCGTGGATGCGTGCCCCAAAAAAGCCATGCTCCGCCGGGAGTCGGACGGTATCGTCTTTGTCGAGGAAGCCCTCTGCGTCGGCTGCGGGCTGTGCGTCAAGGCCTGCCCGCATCATCTGGTTTGGGTTGATACGCCGCGCCGCAAGGCCATCAAGTGTGACCAGTGTCGGGAACGCCTTGATGCGGGAGAACAGCCGGCCTGCGTTACCCTCTGCCCGACGCACGCTCTCCAGCTCAAGGAGAAGCCAGAAAGCAAGGCCTGAAAAAAGCCCCGGATGGCAAACGTCCGGGGCTTTGTTTCAGCAAAGGGGAAACCGCCTGCACCAGGCTCGGGCCATATCCAGCAGCAGCGGGCTTTGTTTCCGCAAGGCGAAGGCCAGCAAGGCATAGCCCCACAAACGGGGCTGCCGGGGCAGCGGCTTCAGCGTCTCCACCAGGGTATGGGCCTCGCCCAACAGCTCCCGCTTCAGGGCGGGATCTCCGGAAAGCGACGCAAACACCTCGCGCAACGATTCCAGACAGGAAAGATCAAGGGCCTGCTTCCACACTTCGCCGCGTTGCTCGGCAAGCCCGGAATACCCCTGCTTGATCTGTGCGGAACGCAGCCTGGCCCGCTTCTTTTCCGGGCCCTTCCCCGGCGCATTCGTCAGCGAAGCGGCATTGAAACGGTAGTCGTACAGTACGTTGCCAAGAAAATGGATGCGCTCGGCGCACACGAGGGCCTGTGTGCAAAAAGCCTCGTCCTCGTAAATACGCAACGGGCTGAAGCGGATGCCATACTCCCGGATAAAGGACGTCCGGTAGGCCTTGCCGAAAATATACTGGAAGCAGAACAGCTCCACCAGCGATGCCAGCGATGCCCCCCGCTCCTCCAGATGGTGGAAAAGCTCCCTTTCCGCACCGCCCTTTCCGATGCAGCGGATGTTCCCCACCACCACGTCGGCCTCTTCCCGCATCCCTTGCAGCAGCAGGGAAACAGCGTCGGAAGGCAGTTCGTCATCGGCGTCCGCAAAGGCGACATACTCGCCCGAAACCAGCTCAAGGCCCCGATTGCGTGCCTCCGCAACCCCGGCATTTTCCTGATTCAGGAGTGAAAAGCGGGAGTCCTGCCGCACAAAGCCTTCGGCAACCTCTCTGGAGGCATCCGTGGAGCCGTCATTGACACACAGACATGTCCAGTCGGCGCAGTCCTGCCCCAGGAGGGAAGACAGGCACCGCTCAAGCGTCCGCTCCGCGTTGTAGACGGGTACGATAAAGCTGATCGCCGCCATGCTACAGCCGCCAATAGGCTATGCCTTCAGCCCTGACCCTCTCCGGCGAGAAGTGCCCTTTGACATCAAGGAGGAGAGCCTTGTCCGGGTCCGCAAAACGCGCGTGCAGGGCCGAGGGGTCAAGGGTTCCCGATTCGGCGTAGCTGGTGTGGGGGACTGCCAGAATCACGGCATCCAGCTCCCTCAGCTCCTCCAGCGGCGCAAAGGAAAGCCCGTATTCGCGGCGCACCTCTTCGGCATCGGCGAAGGGATCGTGCACCAGCACCTCGACGCCATACTCCTGAAGCTCGCGGATGACGTCTATGACGCGCGTGTTCCGCAGGTCGGGGACGTTTTCCTTGAAGGTGAACCCCAAAATGCCCACACGCGCCGCGTTGACCAGACGCCCCTGCCTGATGAGCAGCTTGACGCAGGTTTCGGCAACATGCTTGCCCATTTCGTCATTGATGCGTCGGCCAGCCAAGATAACCTGCGGATGGCAGCCCAGCTCTTCGGCCTTAAAGGTCAGATAGTAGGGGTCCACGCCAATGCAATGCCCCCCGACAAGGCCGGGACGGAAGGGCAGGAAATTCCATTTGGTTCCCGCCGCCTCCAGCACGTCCAGCGTGTCGATGCCGAGACGATCAAAAATGATGGACAGCTCGTTCATCAGCGCGATGTTGAGATCCCGCTGGGTATTTTCGATAACCTTGGCGGCCTCGGCGACCTTGATGCTCGGAGCCTGATGGATGCCAGCCCGGACGACGCTCCCGTACAGTTCGGACAGCAGTTCCAGCGTGGGGGCATCGCTTCCCGAAACGATTTTCTTGATGGTTTCAAGGGTGTGTACCTTGTCTCCGGGATTGATGCGCTCGGGAGAATATCCCACCGTAAAGTCGACGCCGCAACGAAGGCCGGACTCCGCCTCCAGAATCGGGATGCACACCTCTTCCGTCACTCCCGGATAGACCGTGGATTCGTAAACCACCACGGAGCCGCGCGACAGGTTCCGCCCCACAGAACGGGAAGCCCCCTCCACGGGGGAGAGATCGGGGTTCCGGTGGGTATCGATGGGCGTGGGAACCGCCACGATGACAACGCGGGCTTCCCGAAGCGCAGCGGGATCATCCGTAAAGCGGGCCGTGGAATGCGCGAGAACCGCCGAGTCGACCTCTCCCGTGCGATCCGTCCCGGAGGAAAGCTCCTGAACCCGCCGGGCATTCATGTCAAATCCGATTACGCGGAAATGCTGTGCAAAGGCTACCGCCAGCGGCAGACCCACATAGCCGAGTCCGACAACGGCTACCGCATGCTCTCCCTGTTTGAGGGAGGCAAAAGAAGGCAAGGAAACGGTCATGGCATTCTCAGCAAGGTAAAAGGGAACTCAGGCTTTTTTCAATCGCTCAGGGGCATAGGCCAGAATAAGGGCACGGGCAAGCACACCCGTCGCATCAAGCAGAGGAACGCCGTGCAGCTCGGGTTCGGTCAGGGCCAACGGAATTTCCGTGCATCCCAGAATAACGGCCTCCGCACCGCGTTCAATCAGCCGCACCGCCTCTTCGCTCAGGGCTGTGCGGGCTTCCGAAGTCACCGGGTTGGATTGGGCCTTGATGCCGTATACCGGATTGCTGATCGCCTGCTGAACCCGCTCGCGTCCTTCCTCGTCGGGGAACAACGCCTCAAACCCCGCCCCGGCAAGCGCGTCCTGATAAAGCCCGGTCGCAAAGGTTCCTTTCGTGCTCAGCACACCAATCTTTCTGGCGGAGGGAAGGCTTTCGCGAATAAAGGCGATGACCGCCTCAATCATATGGACAAAACGCACCTGCGGAGCCGCCTCGTGCAGCCGGGCGACGGCCCCGTCCATGATGCGGGGGCTGTGCGCCGTGTTGCAGGGGACGCCGATGACGGTGGCCCCCGCCTGCGCCATCCGAATCATGATATCGCCAATGGCCTCGCCGGGGTTTTCGTCCGTCTCGCCAAGCAAAAAGCGGGTTCGGTCGATGATTTCCTGTGAAAGCGAAAACTGAATAACCGAAAGATGCTCCTGATCACAATGGGCTTCGGTTTGATCAAAAATTTTCCGCATAAGATCCAGCCCCGCATAGGGCCCGACCCCGCCAAGAACACCAATAGCACCTGCCGACTTTTTCATTCATGCCTCCTAAACTGCTCCTGCAAGTTTATCCGAGCTTACAAGGAGGTACAACCCTTTGGAAAGGCTCTTTTATACTCTCTCACCAGATTCTTTGAAACCCTGGAAAAGATGCCGCCAGAGAAAAACCACGCAGGGATTCATGCTTTTAAAAAGGATGAGCTGGGAGGGAGGGAAGGCTTGTGCCCCGGGGGAGCGAGGACAGCGGGGATGGCAG
>CAZIFC010000015.1:0-51987 GCA_964538355.1 uncultured Lawsonia sp.
ACCGCAGACCACACCTCAACGACAGTAGGGCGCGCCAAGAGATTCTTGGTGCGCTCCTTGTATTCCAGCATGTGGGGTGCCTTGGCGTGGGCAGCGAGGGCTTCCGGGCTTTCCCAGATCTCATAAAACAGAAACGTCCCGCCTTCCGTGCGGTTTTTGTGGAAGTCGTAGCGGATACAGCCCTTTTCCGCCCGAACGTTGGGGATATTCGCCAGCACTTCCGCTTCCAGCTGCTTTTCCATTCCCTTTTTTGCCGTCAGTACCGCCGTTACAAAGCAGGTATCCATTACACACCCCCTTCTTCAAATGGTTGCCGCAACTGTAAACAAGGATTCGATAAAGTCAAAAGTCTTTGCGAGGGAAGGGGTGGGGTCCGGGGAGGGGAAGGGAGGACTTTCTTCAGAAAGCCCTCCCTTCCCCTCCCCGGTTTCATCCACCCTCCCCACCCACATCAAGATTGGACGAAAGGCGGAACTTCGGGTATTCCGGCGCAGGTGGCCGAGCGCAGCAACGGCCCCTCTCGGCATTCAGGCTTCCACTCCGTTTTCTCTTCACAGGATACGAAAACACCATGACTTCCCCCTGCTCTCTCCGGTTTGAACCGGATACGACCAAAGGCCCGGGATACGGCCTGATTCTGGCCTCCTGTCCCGGCTTTGCCGGCAATGCCGACGCCCTCCTTTTTCTGATCAGAAACACGGCCGGACAAAGCCTCGGAGCCAGCGGCTGGCAAACCGGAGACGGCTGGCTGAACCCCGAATCCGTACAGGCAATCGGAGAAACCTTTCTCATCTCCGTTGGCCCGAACATCGTGAACTGGTTCGCCGAGCAAACCGGCTACCAGCTCATCCTGTTCATTGACATGGACCATGTGTGGCAGGGCGTGCTCGAGATCGGCAGGCTTGCAATGCCCGCTCACCCGACCGTGGCCCCGGTGCAGGACGAGCCGCTGAACCTCCTGCCGGACATGGAAGCCGCCCCCGCACGGCAAGAGATAACTCTGGGCGCACCGCTGGGAACATCGCTCTCCATGTCCGCCATGCAGAGGCAAGCGGAAGCCCCGGCCATGTCCCTTTCACTGGACGGCAATACCGCTTCGGCCATCCGCGCCGATGAGCTGCTGGTCATGGCGGAACGTCCGAAACGCTACTGGGGAACCGTCCTCAATGTCTTTTTTGCCATCCTGACGGTTTTGCTCCTCGCCGCGGCAGGGTACTTCATTTCTACCCAGGTTCTGCCCAAAACCCAGCTCAAGCAGGAAGATCCCGCCGTGGAAATCCTGAAGCAGGAAGCCGCCGACGCGGAACCCGGAACCGAGGTGCCCGCAACCTACGCCCCGGAAGATCTCAAAGGCTCCAGAGCCATGAGCGTGGCGCGGGATGCCGTCAAGCGCAAGCTCCCGGCGGAGTCCGCCCTCTCGCTGGCAAAACAGCTGCTTGCCGCTGCGGGCGATGCCAAGGCGCAGGATGCCGGACGCCTTATCCTTGATGATCTTGCCGAGAGGAACAACCCGCAGGCCCTGCTGATGCTCGGCGACGCCTACTCGCCCGCCACTCCTCCGATCGGAACTCTCCAGAAAAATGCCGCCTTCGCCAGAGACTGCTACAAGAAGGCGCAGGCAGCCGGATCGACCGAGGCTCAGGCCCGCCTGAACCAGCTCCGCTGATCCCCGCCCTTTCCTTTTCGCTCAAAACCACAGGGAGGCCCTCCGCATGAAGGGCCTCCCTGTGGTTTTGATTCGCCTGAAGCTGTCCCCGCAGCGGAGCATGATTCCGAATCATAAAAAAATCATAGCCTTTTCTCTTGTTTGAGGATCTCAATACGAAAAGGAGAGTCCTCTCTTAATAATATTGATTATTGTTATTGACATATACGCTAAAAAGGAGCACGGTCATTCCCGGCAGCAAGGCCCACGGCCTCAGGCAACCGCTCAACACAACCCGGCCATCCCGGAAAAGCCCAAAGGAGTGAACCATGTCCAAAGATATGCTGACGAACAATGCCGGTGCTCCGGTTGTGGATAACGAGAATGTGCTTACCGCCGGCCCCCGTGGCCCCATGCTGCTTCAGGATACCTGGTTTCTGGAAAAGCTCGCCCACTTCGACCGTGAAGTCATCCCCGAACGCCGCATGCACGCCAAAGGCTCCGGTGCGTTCGGCACGTTTACGGTGACGCACGACATTACCCGCTATACGAAAGCCTCCATGTTTGCCGAAATCGGCAAAAAAACCGACTTGTTCGTCCGCTTCTCCACCGTTGCCGGAGAGCGCGGCGCGGCTGATGCCGAACGTGACATCCGTGGCTTTGCCATCAAATTTTACACCGATCAGGGCAACTGGGATCTCGTCGGCAACAATACGCCGGTCTTCTTCCTGCGCGATCCGCTGAAATTCCCCGATCTGAACCATGTGGTGAAACGCGATCCGCGCACCAACATGCACAGTGCAAAGAACAACTGGGACTTCTGGACGCTCCTTCCCGAGGCCCTCCATCAGGTCACCGTGGTGATGAGCGATCGCGGCATCCCCGCCAGCTACCGCAACATGCACGGTTTCGGCAGCCATACGTTCAGCTTCATCAACGCGCAGAACGAACGTTTCTGGGTGAAATTCCATCTGAAGACCAAGCAGGGCATCAAGAACCTTACCGATGCCGAGGCCGAAGCCATCATCGCCAAGGATCGCGAAAGCCATCAGCGCGACCTGTACGAGCACATCGAGCAGGGCGATTTCCCCCGCTGGACGTTCTACATCCAGATCATGCCCGAGAAAGACGCCGAAAAGCTCCCCTACCATCCCTTTGACCTGACCAAGGTGTGGTATCACAAGGACTATCCGCTCATCGAAGTCGGCGAGCTGGAACTGAACCGCAACCCCGACAACTACTTTGCCGAAGTCGAGCAGGCCGCCTTCAATCCCGCCAACGTGGTTCCCGGCATCAGCTTCTCGCCCGACAAAATGCTGCAGGGCCGCCTCTTCTCCTACGGCGACGCCCAGCGTTACCGCCTTGGGGTGAACCATCACCTCATCCCGGTGAACCAGCCGCGCTGCCCGTTCCACAGCTATCACCGCGACGGGCAGATGCGCGTCGACGGCAACTATGGCAGCTACACCAACTACGAACCCAACAGCAACGGCGCGTGGAAGGATCAGCCCGACTTCGCCGAACCGCCGCTGAAGATTTCCGGTGATGCCGCCCACTGGCAGTATGCCTGTGACGACGCGGACTATTACGAACAGCCCGGCAAGCTGTTCCGGGTCATGACGCCCGAACAGCAGGAAACCCTTTTCGGCAACACCGCCAGAGCCATGAACGGCGTACCGCGCGAAATCCAGATCCGGCACATCCGCAACTGCGCCAAGGCCGATCCCGCCTACGGCAAGGGCGTTGCCGATGCCCTCGGCATCCCCATGAGCGACGTTGCCCTGTAATCTCCTGAAAACGTAACCGCAGAACCTCCTCCACAAAAAAGAACGCCCGGAACCTTCTGGTTCCGGGCGTTCTCCGCATCCGCAAAAAGCGCGTCAGCCGCGCAGGAACTCCACGAAATACGCCCCTACCGTTCCCAGCAGAATGATAACCAGCATGGACTTGAGGAAAACGGGGGAAACGTATTTCTGGAACCGCGCCCCGCAGTACATCCCGAGCAGGCCGCCAACGCTCAAAAGCAGGGCCATCCCCCAGTCAGGGGCGATGCTCAGCTCAGGGTACAGCGGAGAAATCCCCACATAGAAAAGCACTCCCGCCAGAGCGTTGACGAACGTGGCGGCAAGCGTCGCCCCCGCCACGGTATGGATGGGCAGATGGAATACCGAAACGAGGAACGGCGCAATGATCGCCCCGCCGCCGATGCCGTAGATGCCGCCGACCAGCCCCACGGCGATGCAGTAGGCGAACAGGATGGGCACGGAAAACGAATACAGATACCCGTCAAACGTGTACGCCACCCGGGAAAAATTCTGCTCCACGACCTCGACAAAAGGCCTTGCCGGAGCCTTCTCGTCCTTCGGGGCCGGAGTATAGCGGATCCACCCGAACAGATCGCGCAGCATTTCTATGCCGATGCCGAGCAGCACAAGAGCCACGAACAGCTTGAACGGGCGCACCTCCGAGAGCCAGTAGATGCGGATAAAGCCCCCTGCGACCACGCCGGGCACAGCCCCCGCCATCACCACCCACGACAGGGGCCAAACGACCCTTCGCTCCCGGTAATAACGGAACACCCCTCCGGGATTGGAAAAAACATTATACAACTGATTCGTCGCGCTGACGGAAGGGTTTGTATAGCCCAAAAAGGACATCTGGAAGGGCAGCAGCAGAAAGGCCCCGGAAATCCCGCCCATCGACGTAAAAAACGAAATACCGAATGCCACCAGCGGCGGAATCAGCGGAGAAACTTCAATTTCCGCAGTGGGAAAGTACATCTCAACCCTCCATGTCCGGCGGCATGTCCGCCACCTGCCAGGCTCCGGCCCACGGAGGAAGCGATTCGTACAGCTCCTTCCCTATCCGCAGGCGCACGGAGTGCAGTTTCAGCCCGTCGGCGCAACGCGGCCCGCCATACTTCACATCGCCCACCAGCGGGAAACCCCGTTCCGAAAGCTGCACGCGGATCTGGTGCGTGCGCCCGGTATGCAGACGCACCAGCACAAGGCTGAAGCCTCCGCGCACTTCAAGGCATCTCACCGTCAGGCTCGCCGGCTTTTCACCCTGCTCCAGGTTTGGGGATCTCCCGGAAACGACCTTTTCCCGGCCATCCGCAGCAACACGTTTTGCCAGCCGATCGTCAAGCCGCTTCGGACGGTGCCACGGGCATTCCCCACGAACCCAAGCCAGATATTCCTTTGCAATACCGCCATCGTGCGACGCCAGCGCGTCTGAAAGCCGACGGACGGCGGCATAGGTCTTGCCGACCAGCAGCAGCCCCGAGGTGTCCCGATCCAGCCGATGCACCGGAGCGGGCATGAAAGCCGTTCCCGCAAAGGCCGATTCAAGCCGTGTGGTCAGGCTGTCATCGTGTCCGGTTCCCGGATGCACGGGCAGGCCCGACGGCTTGCAGAAGACAATCAGCTCCTCCGTCTCTGCGACAATGGGCGGCAAGGCGGCTCCCGCCTTCCGCGGCACCTCGGGCTTCTCCCTCTTCTCTCCCGCTCCGGCAAACGGCGGAACCCGGATCTCGTCGTCCAGCTCCACGCGATCGAAGGGCTTGGCGCGGCCTCCGTTGATGCGGACCTGACCGGTGCGTATCCAGCGGTGCAGCACGCCCTGCGGTTCGCCGAATCGCCGGGACAAAAATTGCAGCAGCTTCTGTCCCGCTTCCGCCGCCGTCACTTGCAATGGTTCAGACATGGTATTCCTTGAAGAGTGCTGAGGCGCGGCCCCAAAAGCCGCCGAAGGCAAGGGCCTTCCCCGGGGTACGGACGCCGGAAACAAACGGCGCATCAACCGCCGGCATACGAAGGCATTTCACACCGGGCGGCCCCTGCCCCATGCACAGAGCCGGCCTGCCGCCCGCAAACGAACGTCTTGGGAGGGTGAGGGATGGGGGTTCGGGGGAAGGGAGAGGGAAGCCTTTCTTCAGAAAGGTGCCCTCTCCCTTCCCCCGATACGCTCCCCCCGACCGCAAGCTCTCTAACTCCGGTAATCCGCGTTGACGTTGACGTACTCGTGCCCGAGGTCGGAAGCCAGCAGGGTATAGCTGCCGGAACCGGAACCCATCACGATATCAATGGGCAGATCCCGCTGCTTCAACGGTTCCTCAAGCAGGGCATCGAAATCCAAATCCGTGGGCTGCCCCTTGCGGAACAATTCCACGCCGCACAGCGTCACCACCACATCGTCAGGGTTGAAATCCGCCCCGCTCCGGCCTACGGCGGCAACAATGCGGCCCCAGTTGGCGTCACGCCCGTACAGGGCCGTTTTCACCAGCTGCGAATGCCCCACTGTCCGGGCCACGCGCTCGGCATCGGCATCGGAAAGCGCACCCGTCACCCGGATGCGGGCAACCTTGGACGCGCCCTCGCCGTCCTGAACCAGCATGTAGGCCAAATCCCCGAGCACAGAGGTCAGCGCGGCAAACAGGGCCTTTTCCGCTGGCTCTCCGGCAGCGGAAACACCCGACGCACCGTTGGCAAGGCCATACAGGGTATCATTGGTCGAGGTGTCTCCATCCACGGTCACGCGGTTGAAGGTCAGCTCTACGGCATCCCGCATCATCTTCTGCCAGACGGCGGCATCCACCTGCGCGTCGCACAGCACAACGGAAAGCATGGTCGCCATGTTCGGACAGATCATGCCCGCACCCTTGGCCATGCCGACAAGCTTCACCACGCCGCCGGGAAGTTCCACCTCGCGGCGGGAAATCTTGTGGAAGGCGTCGGTGGTCATGATGGCCTTGGCAAAATCCTCCGGCGTAGCCTTGCCGAGATGCGCCGCAAGCTTCGGCGCGGCCTCCTCCCAAAGATCCATCTTGAGCTGCGCGCCGATGACCCCGGTGGAGGCGGGCAGGATGTCGGCGGCATCCAGACCGAGCGCGGCGGCAACGAGTTCCTGCGTCCTGCGGCAGTTTCGCATCCCTTCGTCACCGGTGCAGGCGTTGGCCTGGCCGGAATTGATCACCACCGCGCGAGCGAACGGACGCTCGGCAAGCATGGCCCTGGCGACCGTTACCGGTGCGGCCGGAAAACGGTTCTGCGTAAACGTGCCGGCGGCGACGGCGGGCACATCGCTGACAAGAAGTGCAAGATCCGCACGCCCTTCCTTGCGGAATCCGGCGCAGGCGGTAGCGAAACGAAAGCCTTTGGGTGCATTGAACATATTGCATTCCTCGCGAACTGGTATGTATAAAGAAAAAGTATGCCACGCTTGCATTCCACAATCAAATAAAACCCGGGATGCTATCCGGTCGAGATCCAACACAAAGATAAAAGAATTCTCTAGCCTCTTGACCGTGGGGGGGTATCCACACTACAAAACCCCAAAGCACTTGTATAAGACAGGAAGTTTACAACATGAGTCAGTCCGCGTTTTACGACCTGGCGGTTATCGATAATGTCCCCTTCGGACTTACCGGATCGCAGGGACGTTTTTTTGCTCTGCGCCTTGAACGTCCCGACTGGAAAAGCTGGGCGCCGGGCCAATTCGTCATGCTCCGTCCTCAGGGGTGGGCTCTCGACATGCCCTGGGCACGTCCCTTTTCCATCTGCCGGGTGAGCACCAGCGAGCTCGTCATCTTTTTTCAGGTGGCCGGCCGAGGTACCGAAAAAATGGCCAAGCTTCGGCGCGGCGACCGGGTACACCTCTGGGGGCCTCTCGGCAACAAGTTTGCCGTCGAAGGCGGCACTCCGACGCTGCTCCTTGCCGGAGGCATCGGTATCGCGCCGTTCGTCGGCTACGCGGAACGTCACCCCACGCCGGGCGTCCTTTCAATGGTTTTCGGGCACAGGCTGCCTGAGGACTGTTACCCCGTGGAAAGCCTCGGGGAACGCATCGATGTGGAATCCTTCCACGAAAATACCGGCGAGGATCTTGAATGGTTCCTCAACCATGTGCGTTCGCGCATCGAGGCCTACGCCGAACGCAACGGCCTTGTGCTGGCCTGCGGCCCCGCGCCCTTCCTCAAGGCGGTGCAGGGTTTCGCGCTGGCCGCCAACGCCCGCTGCCAGCTCTCCCTTGAAAGCCGCATGGCCTGCGGGGTAGGTGCCTGCCTCGGCTGCGTCACCAAGACAACGGACAAGTGGCCCGTGGAGGAAAAGGCCGGGACACCCGTGCAAACCTGCACCCACGGTCCCGTGTTCTGGGCCGATCAGATCACGCTGGAGGCTTAGATGGATCGCTACACCGTACGACTTTCTTCCGCGCACAAGCCTTCGGGAGCACTGAAGCCCCTTGTCTTCAAGAATCCGATCCTGACCGCTTCCGGCACCTTCGGCTACGGCGTGGAGTTCGCCAACTACGGCGATCTCACCCGGCTCGGCGGCATTGTGGTCAAGGGCCTTTCCCTCAAGCCCCGCCCCGGCAACCCGCTGCCCCGCGTGGCGGAAACGCCCTGCGGGATGCTGAATGCCGTTGGCCTGCAAAACGACGGCGTGGAGTCGTTCCTCAAGCACAAGCTCCCCCAGCTGCCCTGGAACGAAACGCCGATCATCGCGAACCTTTACGCCACCTCTCCGGCGGAATTCGGCGAGCTTGCCGCCATTCTGGCCGCCGAAGAAGGCATTGCCGGGCTGGAAGTGAACATTTCCTGCCCCAATGTCAGAAGCGGCGGGGTGCTGTTCGGGCAAGATCCCGCGCTGGCGGCCGAAGTGACCGAATCCGTCAAGAAGCACGCGGGAAATCTCCCGGTCATCGTCAAGCTCTCGCCCAACGTGACGGACATCACCGCCATTGCCAGGGCTGCGGAGCAGGCCGGAGCCGATGCCCTTTCCTGCATCAATACGCTGACCGGCATGGCTGTGGACATAAGGAGCCGCAAGCCGCTCCTTGCCAACGTGGTCGGGGGGCTTTCCGGCCCTGCCGTGAAGCCGGTGGCCCTGCGCTGTGTCTGGCAGGTCTGCAATGCGGTCAAGATTCCGGTCATCGGCATCGGCGGCATTACCTGTGCCCAGGATGTCCTTGAGTTCATTCTGGTCGGAGCCCATGCCGTGGAGATCGGAACCATGAATTTCGTGCGCCCCGACGCTGCGTTCCGCATTGCCGAAGAGCTTCCCCTGCTCTGCCAGCAGCTCGGCATCAAGAACCTTACCGAGTTCCGGGGCACGTTGCAGCTGTAGCTTTCGGAGCTGAAGAAAAAGAGATGGGAGGGGCGGGGGAACCTTTCTGAAGAAAGGCTTCCCCCGCCCCTCCCATACCCTCCCCACCCCCTCCAAAGACTTTCACGCTTTGGGTTTGCGGGCGGGCAACAGTTTTCCCTTATTGGATAAGAGAGCTTTTTCCCTTTGCTCAAAACGGAACGCCCTTTCCCCCTCCCCCGATACACTCTTCAACCGAACAAGACGTACTATGCCGCCAAAAAAACGTTACCAGTGGGATACCATCAGCTCCGAATACGATGACGACCGCCCGAGCCGCTCCCAGAAAAAACGGGACAGCACCGCGCTCCAGGTCATGGGAGAAGAACTTTCCGCCCTTTCGCCTTCCGTGCTCGCCAAAATGCCGATCAGCAACAATATCCGGGAAGCCCTCATTGAATGGCAGCGTCTCGGCTCTCACGAGGGACGGCGCAGGCAGATGCAGTATGTCGGCCGCCTCATGCGCGAAGAAGGCGACGCCCAGGCCATCCGCGAGGCTCTTGATCGCCTCAAGCTCGGACACGCGGGCGAAACCGCCAGCTTCAAGCGTTTTGAAAAGCTGCGCGACGATCTGATGATCGCCTCGGAAGCCGAACTGGACGAACTGCTTGCGCCCTTTGCCTCGGAAGACGCCAAGGAACTCCGCGAACTGACGGCAAAAGCCCGCAACGAACGCGAACACGGACGCCCGCCGCACGCCTTCCGAGCCTTGTTCCGCAAGCTCAAGAGCCTCCCCGAAGCATGATCAAGGACGCCGTTATCCTCGGCGCGGGAGCTGCCGGGCTCATGTGCGCCATGACTGCCGGACGGCGGGGCTTTTCCTGCGCCGTCATCGATCACAGCCCTGTCGCAGGCCGCAAGGTGCGCCTTGCCGGAGGCGGCAAGGGTAATGTTACCAACAAGTTTATTTCTGCGGAATGGTACGTTGGTTCCCAGCCGAACTTCCCTGAAGCCCTGCTGAAACGCTGCTCCACGGCGTTCGTTCTCCGGATGCTTGAAACCTTCGGCATAGACTGGGAAGAACGGGACTACGGACAGATCTTCTGCACCGTACAGGCCGCCCGGCTGGTCGAATCCTTGATGCAGACATGCCGGGATGCGGGAACGGCCTTTCTGTTCAATGCGGAATTTGGCGATATCACTTATGAAAACGGGATGTTCCACGTCAGTACCTCCAAAGGCGATGTCCATGCGCCCCGCCTTGTCATCGCTACGGGAAGCCCCGCATGGCCTGCCTGCGGAGCCACGGATGCCGGCATGCGTCTGGCCCGGCAGTGGGGCCACAAGGTTATCCCCGTGCGCCCCGCGCTGGTTCCGCTCATCTTCCCGGAATCCTGGCCCCTGCACGGCCTGTCGGGAATAAGCCTCACCGCCGCCGTCAGTGCCGGAGGGCGGACCTTCCGCTATCCGCTGCTGTTTACGCACAAGGGCATGAGCGGCCCGGGAATCCTGCAAGCCTCCTGCTTCTGGAAACCGGGTTCTTCCCTCTCCATCGACTTTCTGCCGGAACACTCCGCGCTCGAGCTGATGCACCTGCCGGAGCACGGCAAAAATACCGTCTTGGGGCTTTTCAGACGCTTCCTGCCCTCACGCCTTGCCGAACGGCTTGTGCCCGAAACGCTGGCCTCAAAAAAAGTGGCCCAGCTCTCCAAAAAAGAACGGGAAAGCGTCAATGCGGCCCTCCACGCCCACTCGGTGCAGCCGATACGCTCAGAAGGGATGGGGCACGCCGAGGCTGCCGCTGGCGGCGTGGATACCGCCGATGTGAACCCAAGGACACTGGAAAGCCGCAAACAGCCGGGCCTGTATTTTGCCGGAGAAGTCCTGGATGTAACGGGGTTACTTGGCGGTTACAACCTCCACTGGGCCTGGGCTTCCGGCAAGGCCGTCGGGGAAAGCTGGAAAGCCAAACCGCTTGATTCCCCGTGCTAGCCCTTTTTCCTTATCTCATTCGAGGCTCATCATGTCGGAAAAACCGAAACGTGACGCCATGCAGCGTCTCACCGATTTTCTTAACGAAGTAGGGATGCTCCGCCATACCCCGCGGAGTGGCTATGCCTTTCTCGGTTCGGGGCGGGAAACCGTTGCCGAGCACTCGCACAGAACGGCGGTCATCGGCTACGCGCTGGCAAAACGCACGGGGGCCGATGCCGGGCGCACCGTCATGCTGTGCCTGTTCCACGATCTCCCGGAAGCGCGAACCGGCGACTTCAATTATGTAAACCGGCTCTACGATACCTCCCGTGAGCGCGAGGCTCTTGAGGATGCGGTGGCGGGCACGGGCCTTGAACAGGATATCCTCTCCATCTGGGATGAGCACACGGGCAAGGAATCTCCCGAATCCCTGCTGGCCCACGATGCGGATCAGCTCGACTTGATCCTCAATCTCAAGCGGGAAAGCGATCTCGGCAACCGCTACGCCGACAAATGGCTCGAGAGCGCGGTCCTTCGGCTGCGTACCGACATCGCAAAGGAACTGGCCCAAACCGTCCTCAAAACCGATCATACCGACTGGTGGTATCTCGGCCCCGACCGCAGCTGGTGGGAACAAAAAAACTGAACCCGCCCGTATCCTGAACGCAAAGCCCCTTATGGGGCTTTTTTTATGCCCTGTAACGAACATCGTTTGTGCACATCGGAAACAATTGTGCATAACTCTGTTCATAAAACGTTCCTAATTCAAATATCCATTTAAAATAAAAAAGAATCGATGCTGAAAACAGGGGAGGAGGGGAAACAAGCCCGCGCCCAATCCTCCCCGACGTATGTTCATAAAAATGTGCACAATCTGTGCATAATTTAGTTATCATATTGTTTTATATCGTTTTATAAAGACGTATTTTTTCTTTTCCCTGGCGGGAGGGCGGGCCTGTCGGCTTTTTGTTCCTAACTCCGGCAACCGTATAAGATACTAGGATTTTTTAGTGTTCAAAAACAAAAAAGGTTCCTTCCGCATACACGGAAGGAACCTTTGCAAAACAAAACAGCAGGGTTTGCTCGGACACGGCCCTTTTTCAGGCTAGAGCTGACCTTTTTCTTTTTTTTCACGCAGTTCCGCTTCATGAAGCTCTTTTGGGAGAGCCTCCAGCCCGTCAGCCTCGGGCCGCATCACGATTCCGTGCCGCCGGGCGAGCCACAGAATAGCCACAGTTACGCACAATACGAGAACGGTGATGATGGTTTCAATCATGGCGGCTACTTGATGATAAGACGCTTGTCCTTGTCATCGTTCCCTTCACGGGGAACGGCCCGAACGCCTCAGCCACAGGGCATGATGTCCAGTCCGGCCTTCTTTGCCAGACGGAGCACGACCAGAGCCGCAACAACGGCCCCAATCAAAAAGAGAGCTTCCCACATACGCCATCTCCTGTAACGGTTGTTGTCCAAGAATAATCAGTATCGTTTTTTTGGCAACTTACCGGATCAGCATGGCATCCCCGTAGGAAAAGAAGCGATACCCTTCCCGCACGGCCTCGTTGTAGGTTTCCAGCATCCGTTCGCGCCCGGTCAGCGCGGAAACGAGCATCAGCAGGGTGGATTCGGGAAGATGGAAGTTGGTGATCAGCCCATCGACGACATGGAAGGTATACCCCGGCCAGATAAAACAATTGATCCAGCCCTGATAGGCCGAAAGAACGCCCTGATGCATCCCGGCGACGCCTTCAAGCGTCCGCGCGGAGGTGGTGCCCACGGCGATGACGGGGCGGCCTTCCGCCCTGGCTCTTGCTATGGCGTCTGCCGTCGCCTGCGGCACTTCGACGAATTCCGCATGCATGGCGTGCTCGCGGATATCCTCGCAGCGTACGGGGCTGAAAGTCCCGTAACCGACATGGAGGGTCACTTCCGCCCATTCGACGCCCGCAGCAGCCATTTCTGCGCGCAGTTCGGGCGTAAAATGCAGGCCAGCCGTCGGCGCAGCCACAGATCCCGCCTTGTCGTCTCTGGCGTAGACAGTCTGGTACGAGCCACGGTCATCCCGGGTATCCTCGCGGTGGATATAGGGAGGCAGAGGCAGATGTCCCCGGGATTCAAAAATATTTCGGATATCCCCGTTCCAGTGGAGCCGAACCGTGTGCTTGCCGAACTCGCCCTTGGCGAGCACTTCAACCTGCAAATCGTCGCCAAAGGACAAGGTTTCTCCCACGCCCGCATGTTTGCCGGGCTTGATCAGCCCTTCGGCCTCGGCACAATGCCAGCCATTGCCCTCGCCGTGCCGTTCCAGCAGCGGCATGGGCGTCAGCAAAAGGAACTCCATCTTGCCGCCGGTGGGCCGCTGCCCAAGCATCCGGGCAGGAACAACGCGGGAATTATTGGCAATCAGCAAGGCTCCCTTGGGAAGGAATTCGAGCAGACGGGAAAAAGACGCATGCGTTCGGGTTCCAGCGGCCCTGTCCAGCACCAGCAGACGCGACGCACCACGTTCGCCGGGATGTTGGGCTATGCATTCGGGAGGAAGATTGTAGCGGTAGGAGGAAAGCAGGACATCGGCTTCAGATTGCGGGATGGAAAACATGTATATCCTTGTGGTTGGATCGCCTGCCCTGTGAAAGGCAGACTCTTCGTGACGAGGTGGATGCCCGCCTTTTACCACCCAAGCCGCACTTGCGAAACCCCGGATTCTTGCCTTCTCCCGCTCCCGTCACCAGGAATAGTCCGAAAGATCCTTTTTGCCTGTGAGATAGGCGGTCACCAGAGCCTTGCGCCGTTTGAATTCGTCCATGCGCTTGCGGGAAATGCCGTCCCCCCGCTGCGAAACCACCTTGGCAGGATTGATATACTGCCCGTTCTTCTTGATCCGGAAATCCAGATGGGGACCGGTGGCGTAGCCGGTAGCCCCGACATAGCCGATGACTTGCCCCTGACGGACACGGGTTCCCGCCTTGACGGACGGCGCAAAACGCGAAAGGTGCGAATACATGGACTCCAACCCACCGGAATGCTTGAGCACAACCATGTTGCCGTAACCGTTGCCCCACCCGGCTTTTTCTACCGTGCCGTCACCTACGGCCTTCACCGGCGTTCCCGAAGGAGCGGCATAATCCACCCCCTGATGCGGTTTGTGCGTCTTGAAAATCGGGTGCTTGCGGTTCATGGAATACCCAGAGGAAATACGGGTAAAGGCCAGAGGCGACTTGAGCAGCGTCTTTTTGAGGCTTTCGCCCCGGGCATTGAAAAACGCCTCGCCATCCTCGGTGGAAAAAAGATAGGCCTCGTAGGTTTTGCCCTGATTGGTAAATGTGGCCCCGAGAACCTTGCCGTATCCCTTGAACTCGTCACCGCGGAAGCGTTTCTCGATCAGCAGCGAAAAGCGGTCTCCTTCACGCACGTCTTTGATAAAATTGATTTCAGAACCAAAAATATCCGCAATCCTGACTGCCAGAATGGGGGATTCCCCCGTAGACGCCAGCGATTCGAACAGGCTCGACTGAATGGTTCCGCTTACGCGCACAAGGCTATGATCATAGACAATCGGCTCTACATGGGCCGCAAACCCGTTGTCGGTACGGGTCACGATAAGCTTTTTGCGTTCGTCGATTTCGTACTCGAAGCGTTCCATGTCCTCGCCGTCGGAAGACCGGACAACCGTATAGGGCTGTCCCGTGCGTATCCTGTTGAGAGGATGGACCTTTTGGGTTGCATCCAGCAGCTGTTGCAGCGAATCCTGCGGCAAATAGGAAGAAAGGATGCCGGAGGCACTGTCCCCCTTCTCAATCACGCCGTTGACGACGGCGTCTGGCTGCTCTTCAGATGCCCGGGCAACTTCCGCCGGCTGTTCCAGAGGCGGTTCGGACGATGGGGGGGCAAGGCTCTCCTCAACAGGCTCGGCAGGCTTAACAGACTCGGGGGAGGCGGGCGGCGGGGCGGCGGGACGCAGGGCGACAGCCTCCGCAGCCCGTTCCTTCAGGGCAAACAAGGAAGGGATGACCTGTTCTTTCAAGATCTCCTCAAGAGCGGAAACGGCCTGAACCTGCTCGTCGGGAATCATCAGGGATGCCTCGTGCCGGGTGCTGACAACATACATGCCGCCTACTACGCACAAAAGACACACAAAGCTGATGAGAATAGCACCTGCGGAAGGAGTGTTTCGCAAGAGAAAAACCACACTGTCTAAAAAGGGATTGCACCCCGGCAAACAGGCGGGGCGTTCAAATTTTTGTATGGAAGGGCCTTATATTCTTTACTGTATCAACCCCTACGGGCCTTGTCCAGAAACCTCTGTTCCTGTCTTCGCGGCCTGTTGCGGCCTCTTTTTGCCACGCGCCCCGCGCCCGCTTTCCATAGGGCAGGCAATGGTCTCCGGCCCGCTCCCGCCGGGCCTGCCCGCCCCTGCTCTTCCACTGTTTTGCAACAGCTGTTCCATAGGTTATCCACAGGGGGGTTTTACTTGTGTAACGTACTTTTTTTTGCTATATTTTTCCCTTCGGGAACAGGGGATTTCACGCTTCCTTTTTCACCATCTTTTTGACTGGCTCAGGCTCGGGCCTTGTGGAGCTTCGCAACGCCGTGTCCAAAGAAACGTTACGCCGCCACCTCCTCACGCCTTCTTCCGCCGAAACGCCCCTGGAAGCCGGTTCCTCGCTGCTTTCCTGCTTTACCAGTGCCGGAAGCCCGAAACCCCTGCTCCAACGGCTTTCCGCCGGAGGGGAAGCGATGGAGCCGTGCTCCGAAAAAGCCCTCAAAAGCTGGTTTGATCCGCTTGAAATCGTTTTCGACGAAGCCGCCGGAACCTTGGCGGTCCGCTTTCCCCACACCTTTTTCGGTATCCGCTTCTTCAACCTTTTTCAAAAACTCTTTGAACGCAAGGCTCGGGAATTGTGGGGGAAAAACATTTCCATCTCCTATGGTTCAGGAAAATTCGTCCCCACGCCTCCGCTGCCGTTCGTCCAGCCAGCTCCCGCCGCCGAACCGGAAGGGGCGGGCGGGCAAGCCCCCTTTGGAGAAGAATGGACATTTGAAACCTTTATCGGAAACGGCAGGCACAAGTGGGCGTTGAGCCTTGCCAGAAACATCGCAACGCAAGCGGCAGCCCGCACCGCCGGGCATCCGGCGACCGCAGACGGCTCTCCCGCCGCTTCGGGGCTGTTTGTGCTCTGCGGGCCGCACGGCACGGGCAAGACCCATTTGCTGCGCGCCGTGGGCAACGAGCTGTTCCGCACGCTGGGGGACAATCTTTACTGCGCCTCCCTGAGCGACCTCGAACTGCTGTATTCCGACAAATCCCCCCTGGCCGCGCGGCAGGAGCTTTTTGCAAAGGAAGCCTTGCTTATCGATGACTTCCAGCATCTCAGGCGCATTCCAGAAAAGCCTGTCGCGTCACTGCGCCCCCAGCAGGCGACCCCGCAGGAGAAAGCCTCCGTGCCTACCCTGCGTGAGGAACTGTGCCTCCTTCTTGATCGCTTCGTGGATCAGGGAAAAACCGTTGTCATTGCTGGAGAAGGGAGGCCAAGGGACTGGGCTGCGGGCCGCTCCCTGAGTTCCCGCCTGGAAACGGGGATGTGGGCGGAGCTTCCCGAACCGGATCTTGATGTCCGCCTGCGCTACGCCCAGCGGCAGGTTCGCCAGCGGCAGCTCCGCATATCCCGGGAACAGCTCCAGCTCATCGCCCAGCATTGCCCGGACATACGCAGGCTTTCAGGAATGCTTGTCCGTGTGGCGTCGCACCGTTCTCTGCTGGGGGAACTTTCCGAACAGGATCTGCTCGCCATCGTGCGGCAGGGCGGCGAAGAGGCGGCCCTCACGCCTCACGTCATTATCAGTATTGTCGGGGAACGCTGCGGCTTTTCCGGCAAGGACATCACGGGCGAAAAACGCCGCCCGGATCTGGTGCAGGCCCGGCAGATTGCCATGTTTCTGTGCCGGGAACTTCTCGGCCATTCCTATCCCGTCATCGGGCGCGTGTTCGGCGGGAAGGACCACAGCACGGTGATGCACGGGGTAAAAAAGATCAAATCATTACAAAAAGATGATCGACTTGTGCACACAATGGTAACAGAACTGACAAAAGCGTGCCTTGAATACAGGATCTAGGGCTGCGAACAGGGGGCGTGTTCGCAACGTTCCTGAAGCGTTCCCGAAACGTTCCTAAAAAAACGTGTTATTTCTTCCAATTAAGAAAGTTAGACACAATACGCGTCTCTTAATAAACAACAATAAGGAATTTATAAAAATGCATTTTATTGTAAAGAAAGAAAACATCATTGAAGGGCTTCAAAAAGCGGCGGGCATCATTCCTACTCGGGCCGGAGCCGCCTACCTGCGTTCTCTCTGGATCAAGGCCGAAGGGGACGTGCTGACCATCATGGCTACGGACGCCAATATCGAGTTTACCGGAACCTATCCCGCCGAGGTGAAGGCAGCCGGGCTTGTCGGCGTGAATGGCCGCAACTTCGTGGATCTCGTACGCCGTCTTCCGGCAGGCGATCTCAGCATCCGCCTCGACGAATCCACCGTTGTTCTGGAGCAGGGACGCCGTACCTACAAACTGCCCGCCAACGATCCGACCTGGTTCCAGAGCCTCGCGCCCTTCTCCACGGAAGGCGCGGTCGTCTGGTCCGGCGATTTCTTCCAGGAAATCATCGACCGAGTCTTTTTCTGCGTCAGCGACGACGAAGCCTCCGATGCCATTTCCTGCCTCTACTTCAAGCCCGTTGGCGAAGGGCACATTGAGGTATGCGGCCTGAACGGGCACCAGTTCGCCCTGACCCGGTTCACCCACGATGATCTTTCCGCGCTGCTTCCCGAGGAAGGGGTGCTGATCCAGCGCAAGTATGTCGGCGAGCTTCGCAAGTGGCTCGGCGGCGACGAGATCGAGGTCAACCTTACCGACAAGCGTTTGTTCGTGCGCTCGGGCGACGGACATGAAACCCTCAGCCTCCCCCGTGCGGGCTACGCCTATCCCGACTACTCTCCCTTCATGTCCCGTCTGGCCGGCCCGGATGTTTCCCTGCTGAAGGTCAGCCGCAAGGAGTGCCTTGAAGCCCTTGACCGTATCAGCATCTTCAATACGGAAAGCGACCGCTGCACCTATTTCGATCTTTCCGGCAACGAGGCCATGCTTTCGGCGCAGGGGCAGGATACCGGCTCCGCCAACGAGTCGCTCGAAGTTTCCTACGACGGAGCCATCGGGCGCATCGCCTTCCCGACCAAGAACCTCATGGAAATCCTTTCGCACTACCAGTCCGGGCAGCTGGCCCTGACCCTGACCGGCCCGGAAGGGCCCTGCGGCATTTCCGGCACGGAAGATCCCGACTATACCGTGCTGATCATGCCCATGAAAATCGCCGAAGAAAGTTATTACGAAGAAAACTAGATTGGAGTAGCATGGAGAAAGGCGACCCCTCACGGAAAGCCTTTCTCCGCCCTTCAGGGGCTTTTCCCTGAAGGCGATGAATTGTTTCCTTTCGGTCACAAAAAAATCCCCCAGCCGGCAGATGGCAGGGGGATGCCCATGCTTTCAGGTGCCGCCGCAAGTGATAGCCCGTATCTTTTGCGGCGGCCTCTGAGGGAGGCCGGGAGCCGACCGCAGCGGCGGAGCTTACGGCCTGGTTCGGGGAAACCCGGACAACCGGAGGCGACACAACCAACACATGGACTCACAAAGCCTATGACAGCGAACGCGAATACGTATACAGCCGATTCAATCACCATCCTCGAAGGCCTCCAGGCGGTCCGAAAACGCCCGGCCATGTATATCGGCAGCACCGATTACCGGGGTCTGCACCATCTTGTCTATGAAGTCGTGGACAACTCCATCGACGAAGCCATGGCGGGATTCTGCACGCGCGTGGAAGTGGTGCTCCACATGGACAACAGCGTCACCGTCCGCGACAACGGACGCGGCATTCCCGTGGATATCCATCCCAAGGAGAAGGTTCCCGCCGTACAGGTGGTCATGACCAAGCTCCATGCGGGCGGCAAGTTCGACAACGCCGCCTACAAGGTGTCGGGCGGTCTGCACGGCGTGGGCGTTTCGTGCGTCAACGCGCTTTCCGAACGTCTTGAGGTCACCGTCCGCCGTGACGGAAAACGCTGGAAGCAGGTGTACAGCCGGGGCATCCCGCAGGAAGAGCTGCAGTATATCGGCGAATCCGACAGCCACGGTACGACCGTCCGGTTCAAGCCGGACGAAACCATCTTCGAGACGACCGAATTTTCCTACGATACGCTCAAGAAGCGTTTTGAAGAACTGGCCTACCTCAACCGGGGGCTTCAGATCGAGTGCCGTGACGAACGCACCAGCGAGGTGCACCTCTTCCATGCGGAAGGCGGTATCCATCAGTTCGTCAAGGACTTGAATTCCGGCGAAGTGGGCATTCACCCCATCATCGACGGGGAAGGCGTGTCCGAGGGTGTTTCCGTGGAGTTCGCGATTCAGTACAACGCGGGCTACAAGGAAAACATGTATACGTTCGCGAACAATATTCGCACCAAGGAAGGCGGCACGCACCTTGCCGGGTTCAAGACCGCGCTGACCCGCGCCATCAACAACTACATCAAGGGGCAGCCCGATCTCACCAAGAAGCTCAAGGGGCAGGCCCTTTCCGGCGACGACGTGCGCGAAGGCCTGACCGCCGTGCTCAGCGTGAAGCTCCCGCAGCCGCAGTTTGAAGGGCAGACCAAGACCAAGCTCGGCAACAGCGAGGTTGCCGGCATTGTGGGCGGCATCGTGTATTCGAAGCTGGACACCCACTTTCAGGAAAATCCGAAGGACGCCCGCCTGATCATCGACAAGGCCGTGGACGCTTCCCGGGCCCGCGACGCAGCCCGGCGCGCCAAGGAACTTGTCCGCCGCAAGGGTGCGCTTTCCGACAACGCGCTTCCCGGCAAGCTGGCGGACTGCCAGAGCAAGGACCCCGCCGATTCCGAACTGTTCATCGTGGAAGGTGACTCGGCAGGTGGCTCCGCCAAGCAGGGCCGCAACCCGAACACGCAGGCCATCCTGCCCCTGCGCGGCAAGATCCTGAACACGGAACGCACCCGTTTCGACAAGATGCTCGCCAACAAGGAAGTGAAGGCCCTCATCACCGCCATGGGCGCGGGGATCGGCGAGGAAGACACGGACTACGAAAAGCTGCGCTACCACAAGATCGTCATCATGACCGACGCCGACGTGGACGGAGCGCACATCCGCACGCTTCTTCTGACCTTCTTCTTCCGCAACTATGCGGGGCTGATCGACCGCGGCTACCTCTATATCGCGCAGCCGCCGCTCTACCGGGCCCACAACAGCAAGATGGAGCGGTTCATCAAGGACGATTCCGAACTGAACGCCTTCCTCATGCAGCGCGTCAGCGACGACATGGAAATCGAGGCCGCCAACGGTGCCCTTTTCCGGGGCGAGGAGATCAAGACCCTGATGTCGCAGATCGAAAGCCTTTCCCATCGCGTGCGTGATGCGGAGCTGGCGGGCATCAGCCGCGATCTGTTCCTCTCCCTTGTGGACATCGACGATCGCGTGACGCCCGACTGCCTGACCTCCGAAACGCGCTGCTACGATTTCCTGAAGGATCGCGGCTACGAGCTGACCACCGAGACGGAATCCCATGAAGACGGCGACCGCATCTTTGCGGTCATCGAAAACGCCAACGGGCATCGTACCCGTGTTTCCGCCGAATTCTTCCTGTCCAAGATGTATCTCAACTCGTGGGAAGCACTTGATGTCATCCGCCAGAAGTGCGGGGGGCTGACCTTCACGCTCCGCAACCGGGATCAGTCCTACGAGGCTCCGGATCTCTTCGCCCTGCACGCCCTGACGCTGGAAGAAGCCCGCAAGGGCCTGAACATCCAGCGGTACAAGGGTCTTGGTGAAATGAACCCCGAGCAGCTCTGGGTAACGACCATGAATCCCGAAAACCGCACCCTGCTGCGCGTTACCGTCGAGGACGCCGAAGCCGCCAGCGACACCTTCGAGCAGCTCATGGGCGACCGCGTCGAGCCTCGCCGCGAGTTCATCGAACGCAACGCGCTGACCGTGCGGGATTTGGATATTTAAAGGAGAAAACGGGGGAGGGGAGAGGGAACCCTTCTGAAGAAGGGCTTCCCTCTCCCCTCCCCCGGCCCCTCCCCTCTCCCTCCTGAGACGTTCGTCTTTTGGGGTGGGGGCAGGGCGAAGAACCGGGGATGTCAAAGGCATTCCTCCATTTTTGACAAGCAGGTTCTCGGGCGGCGGAACGTGTTCCTTTCCTAGGAACTTTCCAAAGACACCCGGAGCGGAAGAGAAAACGGCGCAGCCGTTCCTCTTCCGCACTGAGGGGGTTTGGGGGGAATCATTCCCCCCAAGCCGGGCCAAGGGGCGGCAGCCCCTTGCCGCCGGAGGCGCACACCCCAAGGGGATACCATGTCTCAGAATGTGAATATCGAACACGAAATGCGAAAGTCGTACCTGGAGTACTCGCTCAGCGTCATTATCGGGCGAGCCATTCCAGATGCCCGCGACGGGCTGAAACCGGTGCACCGGCGCATTCTCTTCGCGCAGCAGGAACTGGCGAACGGCTACAACCGCCCGCCCAAAAAGTGCGCGCGTATCGTCGGTGACGTCATCGGTAAATACCATCCGCATGGCGACTCCGCCGTCTATGACGCCCTTGTCCGCATGGCGCAGGATTTTTCCATGCGCGATCCGCTGGAAGACGGACAGGGCAACTTCGGTTCCATCGACGGCGACGCCGCGGCTGCCATGCGTTATACCGAAGTCCGCATGTCCCGGCTCGCCAGCGAGTTTCTGAACGACATCGACAAGGAAACCGTCGACTTTAGGCCGAACTACGACAACACGCTGGCCGAACCGGTGGTGCTGCCCACGAAAGTCCCCAATTTGTTACTGAACGGTTCTTCCGGTATCGCCGTCGGTATGGCGACGAACATTCCGCCGCACAACCTGAGCGAGCTGTGCGACGCCCTGCTCCTGCTCATCGAAGATCCCGACAGCTCCGTCGAAGATCTGATGGACTGCGTGCAGGGGCCGGACTTCCCGACCGGAGGCTACGTCTACGCGGGCCAGGGCCTGTACGACGCCTATACCACCGGGCGCGGCACGGTGAAGGTGCGCGGCAAGGTCGAGATTGAGGAACGCAAGAAGGGGTTCCAGTCCCTGATCATCCGGGAAATCCCTTTCGGCCTGAACAAGTCCAGCCTGGTGGAAAAGATCGCCTCCCTGATCAATGACCGCAAGATCGACGGGGTTTCCGACCTGCGCGACGAATCCGACCGCAAGGGCATTCGCGTCGTCATCGAGCTGAAGCGCGGAATCATACCCGAAATCGTCATCAATTCGCTGTACAAGTTCACGCCGCTGGAAACCTCGTTCGGCATCAATATGCTGGCGGTTGTGGACAACCGGCCGGTACTTTTGAACCTCAAGACCGCCCTGACCTACTTCCTCGACCATCGCCGTGAAGTGGTGGTGCGCCGTACCAAGTTTGAACTCCGCAAGGCCGAAGCCCGCGCCCATATTCTGGAGGGGCTGCTGAAGGCCCTTGATCACATCGACGAAGTGGTTGCCCTGATCCGCGCCTCGGATACCCCGCAGGAAGCCAAGGACCGCCTGATGGCCCGCTTCGAGCTTTCCGACGTGCAGGCCCAGGCCATCCTGGACATGCGGCTCCAGCGTCTGACCGGCCTTGAGCGCGGCAAGCTGGAAGAGGAATTGCGCGAACTGCTGGAAAAAATCGCGTGGTATCAGTCCATTCTCGCCGATCCCAAAGTCCTTTGGGGCGTTATCCGCGACGAAGTGGCCTATATCAAGCAGACGTATTCCACGCCGCGCCGCACGGAAGTCATCCGCGAGGCCCTCACCAACATCGACATTGAAGACCTGCTTCCTGACGACGACGTGGTGATCACGCTGTCGCGCCGCGGGTATATCAAGCGGACGAGCCTTGCCACCTACCAGCAGCAGCGTCGCGGGGGCAAAGGCGTTGCCGGGGTGCATACCGGCGAAGACGATTTCGTGCAGGAGTTCATCGCCACAACGAACCACCAGTTCTTGTTACTCTTCACTAACAAGGGCCGGATGCACCAGCTCAAGGTTCATCAGGTGCCCGAGGGCAGCCGCACGGCGAAGGGCGTTCACATCGCCAACCTGCTGCCGATGGAAAAAGACGAGTGGATCAACACCATCCTGACGGTGCGCGAGTTTGCGGAGGACAAGTACTTCCTGTTTGCCACCCGCAAGGGCATGGTCAAGCGTTCCAGTGCGGCCCTGTACGCCCGCGGGCGCAAGGGCGGCCTGATTGCTGTCGGCCTGCGCGAGGACGACGAGCTGATCATGGTCCGCGAGATCACGGATGACGATTTCGTGGTGCTGGCGACGGCGGACGGTATTGCCATTCGGTTCAGCTGCCTTGATGTCCGCAACATGGGCCGTGGAGCTTCCGGCGTGAAGGGCATCGCCCTTCGCAATGGCGACACCGTGGTGGCCTGCCTCGTGCTCAAGGAAGACAGCCCGGCGATCATGAGCGTTTCCGCCCTCGGCTTCGGCAAGCGCACCAACGTGGAACTCTACCGCGTGCAGAGCCGTGGCGGCAAGGGCATCATCAACTTCAAGGTGACGCCCAAGACAGGCCCGGTCATCGGAGCCATGTCCGTAAGCGATGAGGAAGCTCTGGTGCTGCTCACCTCCACCAACAAGATCATCCGCATGAGCGTGGACGAGATCCGCTCGGTCGGCCGAGCCACCATCGGCGTGCGGCTGGTGAAGCTTGATGACGGTGCCCGCGTGGTCGGATTTGATACCGTAAACGTGGAAGCCGAGGCGGACGAGGAAGAATCCTTGTAAAAAACCACCTGGCGTTATATGCATGAAACAAAAAGGGGCCCCGGTATGGACAGGCCCCTTTTTTTACGGCAACGGTTGGTTTTTTATCGACTTGCACTTCGCGGAGAAACGCTCCGCGTACACAATGGAGTATGGGTATGAAGTACACGGGTATCGCTGGAGGGCTGCTTGCCCTGTCGCTGCTGTTTGTTTCGCCTGCGCTGGCGGATGACCAGAAACAGGACGTCCCGCAAGTCGGCCAGGTGGTCATTGAAAGCATGGGGCCGGCTTCCGGAACCATCCCCAAGGGCAAGCTGGCCGCTATCCTCAACTATATCCACGCGGACAAGCATATCTGGTACAAGAACGGTTCCCGGCATACGGCGGAAGCCCCCGGCGGCGGAAACCAGCGCAACAGGCATGACCGCTTTGTCTACAAGATGCGCTACGGCCTTGGCGACGGCTGGGATATCCGTTTCGCCATGCCCATCGTCATGAACAATTTCCGGGCACACAGCACGCTGACCCCCAACAGTGTGAGCAGCAAGAACGGCATAGGGGACACCACCTTTGTTCTGCACAAGCAGTTCCTGAGCCAGCGCGAGGGCGCGCCGGTGAACATGGCATGGGATCTTGGCGTCTGGACTCCCACGGGCAGCACCTCCAAGGACGGCGTGGGTACGGGCGCGTGGGGCATGATGGGCGGTCTCGGCATCGGTTATGCCTTTGATGGGGGCCGCCAGTTGCTGGAAGGCGAAGTGATGTACCTCTACCGCGGTGTCGGGCACAGCTCCCGCGTCGACGTCAGCGACGTTTTCCGCCTGAATGGGCGTTACGTTTACGCCCTCAGCCGCAACTGGGACATGGGCATTGAAACCCAGTTCGAGCACAATACGGATTCCCGCCGGTACGGACGTTCCAACAACGACGCGAGCACCACATGGTTTGCCGGCCCTTCGGTGACCTTCAAGATGCCCGAGTACAATGCCTCGCTCGGCGTCAGCACGCAGTTCAGCCTGTATCAGAACTACGACGCGTCCGTGATGATCCGCAACGTGGAGTATCCCACGGCGGCATCCCTTGGAGAACGCTGGAAGTTTGAAGCGAAGCTGGCGATCGCTTTTTAGGGGATTTTTTGAGCATTGGGGAAGGGGGGAGAGCTGGGCGGAATGTTTTTGCGGAAAAAAGGAAAGAGGAGGCTATCTTGTGGAAGCGGCAGGGAGCGTCCTCTTTTTTTTGCGGAGGAAAAAGAACGTTGGTTTTCGGCAGCCTGTTGTTGCAGAACAAGAGCTTGCCACCCGTTTTTTTTTCCCTTACCACCTCAGGAGCAACGATAAAGAATCTCCGGGCCGCTCGCCCGGAACGTCCCGGAAGCCCTCCGGGGCTTTCCGGGCTGAGGGGGTCCGGGGGGAATCATTCCCCCCGGGCGGGGTCGGGGGCGGCAGCCCCCTGCCTCCGGAGGACTACCCCTATACGGAGCAACCATGTCAGATCAGTTTCCGACCTACCGGGCGCATATGGAATATGTGTGCCTCGGCTGTGGAGCGCGTCACCCTATCGACGAACTGCTGTACACCTGCCCGAGCTGCGGAGGCGTGTTCCTGCTTGAGGACACGACCTTTGATGCGCTGAAAAAGCATGACGGCGCATACTGGCGCAGCCTGTTCGACAGCCGGGCCTCTACCCGCAACACCGCCCTGCGCGGCGTGTTCCGGTTCTATGAGCTGATGGCTCCGGTGCTGGAACAGGAAGACATCCTCTATCTTGGCGAAGGCAACACCCCCGTGGTGGACGGCGCACCCGAGCTTCAGAAGAAGCTGGATGCCTCCTTTGCCTTCAAGAACGACGGGCAGAACCCCAGCGCATCCTTCAAGGATCGCGGCATGGCCTGCGCCTACAGCTACCTGCGTGCGCTGGTCCGCAAGCATGGCTGGGACGAGGTGCTGACCATCTGTGCCTCGACCGGAGACACCTCCGCTGCCGCCGCCTTGTACGGTGCGTATGTGGGCGCACCGATCAAGACCGCCGTCTTGTTGCCGCAGGGAAAAGTTACCCCTCAGCAACTTTCTCAGCCGCTGGGTTCGGGAGCAACCGTGCTCGAAGTGCCTGGCGTGTTCGACGACTGCATGAAAGTCGTTGAACATCTTGCCGAAAACTACCGCGTTGCCCTGCTCAACTCCAAGAACAGCTGGCGCATTCTGGGGCAGGAATCCTATGCCTATGAAGTGGCGCAGTGGTTCAACTGGGATTTGGCGGGAAAGGTGCTGTTCGTGCCCGTGGGCAATGCCGGAAACATCACGGCGGTCATGTCCGGCCTGCTCAAGATGCACCGCCTCGGCATCATCGCCGAGCTTCCGCGTCTGTTCGGCGTACAGTCCGAACATGCCGACCCGGTGTGGCGTTACTACAGCAAGCCGAAGGCGGAACGCGCCTACGCGCCGGTGGCGGTCCGCCCGAGCGTCGCGCAGGCAGCCATGATCGGCAATCCGGTATCCTTCCCCCGAGTGCGGAAGCTGGTGGATGCCTACGAAGCCGCGGGCGGGGTCTTTGACGTGGTGCAGGTTACCGAGCAGGCCATCATGGACGCGACCATCATTGCCAACCGGCACGGCCACATCGTGTGCACGCAGGGCGGGGAATGCCTTGCCGGGCTGCTCAAGGCCCGCGAAGAAGGCCGGGTTGCCGCGGACGAAAAGGCCGTGCTCGACTCGACGGCGCACGCGCTCAAGTTTTCAGGATTCCAGAACATGTATTTTGACAACGCCTTCCCGGCGGAATACGGGGTCGCGCCCGATCCCTCTCTGGCAAATCGTCCCTCGCTGGTGATCGAGGCTGCCGAGAAGGAACGCCTTTCCGTGGAAGACTTCACCAAAGCCGCGGCACGGGCTGTGGCGGATCGGCTGGATCTGGCCCCTCAAAACACTTGACACCTACCACTTCGGACGCTAAGGCAAGAATGACGGCACGACTGTGCCAGTGGTAGAGACACCATCCGGATCATTTGGTTGATCCAGAAAAACTTGGAGGAAATGACGATGTCTTGGAATGTTGCTGTTGATGCTGACAAGTGCGTGGGTTGTGGCGAATGCGTGGACGTGTGCCCCGTTGAAGTGTATGAAATGACCGACGGCAAGTCCAGCCCGGCCCATGCCGAAGAATGCCTCGGCTGTGAATCCTGTGTGGAAGTGTGCGAACACGACGCCATCACCGTTGAAGAAAACTAGGATTTCATAGGCTGCCGTCCGTTTTTGCGGGCGGCGGTTTCCGCAAGAGGAAGGAGCTTTTTTTCAAGAGGCCCCTTCCTTTTTTTTCACTCTTACCTATTATCTATCCCATGACCAACTTCATGCCCGAGCTTATCCCTGTGTTCACTGCGTACGAGGCACTTGTTGCTGAAGCCGACGCGGTGTTTGCCCGCGTGAGCGAGATGCACCCGGACTGCGTGACCTGCAAGCCCGGTTGCAGCGACTGCTGCCACGCCACCTTTGATCTTTCGCTTGTCGAAGCCATGTACCTCAATGCCCGCTTCGCCGAGAAATACGACTTCGGACCCGTGCGTTCCCGTATTCTGGAAAACGCCGGGGATGTGGACCGCAAGCTGACCCGCATGAAGCGCGACTATTTCCGCGAACTGCGCGACGCCCAGGCCTCCGAAGAGGCCATGTCCCACATCATGGATGAGGCCGCCAAGGCCCGTGTCCGCTGTCCGCTGCTTGGCGTGGAGGGCGAGTGCGCCCTGTACGAATACCGCCCCATTACCTGTCGCCTGTACGGGATTCCTTCCGCCATCGGCGGGAAGGCCCATGTGTGCGGCAAATCGAATTTTGCTGCGGGCGGCAGTTATCCGACCGTGCATGTGGACAAGATTCAGGAACGTCTGGATCGGCTCAGCGTGGAAATCCGGGAACGCGTGCAGTCCCGGTTCAAGGAGCTGCATACCGTGTTCGTGCCGGTCTCCATGGCCTTGCTCACGAAATATGATGACGCCTATCTTGGCATCGGCCCCGCCCCGAAGGAGTCTCGATGATTTCCGCAACCATGTTTCGCGACAGCACCAAACAGGTGCTGACCGAAGAGCAGGAGCTGCTCAAGCGCGATATTTACGAGCGCATGAATCCTCGCCGCAGAAAGTTCATCGATCGCATCGGCTACGACGAATGGGACCCTTTCCAGAAGCCCAACGATCCGATGGATATCCGCGTGGACGTGAGCAAGCGCACCACGCAGCAGCTTTTCCGCGGTTTCATGCATTCGCTTGGTCAGCGCACCGAAGGCAATGACTTCAACAAGGGTGCGTTTGATATCGCCCTCGGAATCGTGAACAGGGACGAACGCTATCTCGGCATGTACGAGTTTTGCGTGTGGTATTATAACCTCCTGAAGAAAGAAGGACTGATAGATGAAGGAACGGTACGATAACCTTGACGAATACATTGCCGATCTGCGGGCTACCATCAGCCAGAACGACGGATGCGCCAACCACCACTACAATCTCGGCGTAGCCCTGCTCAGCAAGAACGACTTTGTCGGAGCCGAGGAATCGTTCCTTGCCGCCATCCGCAATTCGTCGCACCTTGCCGAAGCCTATGTGCAGCTTGGCGGCATCTGTCTCCAGCGCGGCGATCTTGAAGGATGCCTCCGCTACAACGAGGAAGCGGCCAACTGCCGTGCCAAGTTCCCCGTTCCGTGGAGCAACATCGGTTTTGTGCATCTCCAGCAGGGAGAGCCGAAAAAGGCCATCACCGCACTGGAAAAGGCCCTGAAGTGGGATCCCGATTTCATTCAGGCCATGGCGACGCTCGGAGCGGCCTTCTATATGGACGGAAGGTACGACGAGAGCATCAAGATCAGCGAGAAGGCTGTGGAAAAGCACCCCGGCTTTGCTCCGGCGTGGAACAACCTCTCCCTTGCCTGGTTTGAAAAGGGCGACTACCAGAAGGCCGCCGAATACGCTGAAAAGGCGCAGCAGTGCGGTTTTGACGTGCGCCCCGAATATCTTGAAGAGCTTGCTGCCCACAGCGGCAAATAGGTTTGTTTCGGAGAGATTGTTTTGGGGACATCGGGGCGTTGCCCCGAACCCCGCCGGGGGGAATGATTCCCCCCGGACCCCCTCGTAACGAGGTCACCCTGTTGGGTGGATCTCTCTGGATGCCCTTATGGAAAGAGTTCCCGGAACGTGGTTCCGGGAACTCTTTTGGTTTTGAGGCGAGAAATGGTTTTTGGGTTAGCCGCACACCTTGTCGGAAAGCAGGGCCATAAAGCCGAGGGTCTTGCGGAGGCTTTCGAGCTGCGGGTTGATGCCGTAGCGGTGGGCCAGCCAGAGAATATCGGGCATGAACAGCACCGTTCCCTGCCCGGGGACATCGGAAATGGCGATTCGCAGGGGCAGTTCGAGGGCTATTTCGGGATTTTCCAGCATCAGATGCGTGCCCACGGCAGGCTTTCCGAAGATGGCGACCCGGGTTTCGGGCATGAACAGCCCGGCGGCGCGGGCGTTGGCGGCGTGATCCACCGTTGCGAACAACGGCACATCCAGCGTCTTGAGCGTTTCAAGCAGACGATTCCAGACGGTTTCCACATCGCCCGTGCAGGGCTTGGACACGAGTCCTTCTGTAGTATGCATGATACTTCCTCGTTGGAGCCATTTTGTTTGAAATGGCTCCGGCGGCAGCGGAGCAGACGCCCGCGAAGGTGCAGGCGGCATGGCTCTGGAGCCTTTCAGGTTTGAAAACACTCCGGCAAGCCGAGTCAGTATGGGCAGGCGCACCCTTTCCGCAAAACATGCCGGGTCAAGGGGCGGCTCGCCCTTGCGGGTGCAGGGCCGCGCCCTGCTCGCCGGAGGCCCACATCCCGCTCCGGCTATTCGACCGTGACGCTCTTGGCGAGGTTTCGGGGCTGATCCACATCCTTGCCGAGGTAGTCCGCCATTTCGTAGCTGAAGAGCTGCATGGCCGGCAGGGCAAGGAACGCACAGAAGGGCCCCCACGCCGCCGGAACCGTCCACAGGTGCTCCACGTTCAGATCCGCGCCGGGGTTGGCCAGTGCGATGATAGGGCCGCGGCGGGCCTGTACTTCCACGATATTCGACTTGACCTTGGGAAACAGCGGATCGGCAAAGGCCAGCGCAAAGGTCGGAAAATCCGGGTCAATCAGGGCGATGGGTCCGTGCTTCATTTCCCCGGAAGCGTAGCCTTCGGCATGGATGTAGGAGAGTTCCTTGAGTTTGAGCGCACCCTCCAGCGCGAGGGGGAAGGCGTGCCCGCGCCCGAGATAAAAGAAGCTGCGGGCCTCGGAAAACAGCGGAGCCAGCTTCTGCGCGGTTTCACGCATGGCGGGGAGGCTTTCCTCAAGCTGTTTCGGCAGGCCCTGAAGGGCGGCTACGGCCTCGTGGCGGGTCTTGGCGTCGAGCAGGTTCTTCCGCTGCCCGTAATAGAGCGCGATGAGGGCCATGATGACCATCTGGCTGCACATGGCCTTGGTGGACGCGACACTGATTTCCGGCCCGGCCTGTGTGTAGATGACGGCATCGGCCTCGCGGGGGATGGAGGAGCCGACCACATTGCACAGCGCGATGGCGATGCAGCCCTTTTCCTTGGCGAGGCGAAGCGCGGCCAGCGTATCCGCCGTTTCCCCGGACTGGCTGATCACAAGCACCATGTCGTCCGGCTCGAGAATGACGTTCCGGTAGCGGAATTCGGAGGCGATTTCCGGGATGACCGGCATGCGCGCCCAGTCTTCCAGCAGGTGCTGCCCCCACATGCCCGCATGGTACGACGTGCCGCAGGCAATGACCCGCAGCCGTGAGGGGACGGGCAGGCCGTCAAGCTCGGGGAGCAGGATTTTGCCGTGGGTTTCATCAATGCGTCCGGCAAGGCAGTCGGTGATGACGCGGGGCTGCTCGAAGATTTCCTTGAGCATGAAGTGCCTGTACCCGCCCTTGCGCGCAGCCTGCATGTCCCACTGGACGGTCTGCACGGCCTTTTTGATCGGCTGGAGCGTCGCAAGGGACATGACCTGCCACGAGGTATCCGTGATGCGGACGATTTCTCCGTCCTCAAGGAAGACGACATCGCGGGTGTAGGGCAGAAATGCCGGAATGTCCGAAGCCACGAACTGCTCTCCGACCCCTACGCCGAGGATGAGCGGGGCGGACATTCTCGCGGCGAGGATGGTTCCCGGCTCGTCGGGGCAGAGCATGGCTACGGCGTAGGCTCCGTGTGCCTGGCGCAACGCCCAGGCGAAGGCTTCCAGCAGCGTATCCGTATGCCTGCGGCCTTCGGCGATGAGGTGGGCAAGGACTTCGGTATCGGTTTCGGACTTGAAGGCATAGCCCTTGGCGAGCAGGCCTTCCTTCAGTTCCTGAAAGTTTTCGATGATGCCGTTATGGATGATCGCGAGTTCGTTGTCGCCGCCGATATGGGGATGGGCATTGCGTTCGGCGGGCACGCCGTGGGTGGCCCAGCGGGTATGTCCGATGCCGTTCATGGCCAGGGAACTGGGATAGCGGGAGAGTTTTTCTTCCAGCGCGGCCAGCTTGCCTTCGGCCTTGATGACCTTCAGCTCCCTGCCCTGTATGAAGCCGATGCCGGCAGAGTCGTATCCGCGGTATTCAAGGCGGCGCAGCCCTTCAATGATGACCGGGACCGCAGGCCTGTGTCCGGCATAACCAATAATTCCGCACATGCAGTATTGCTCCTTGCGTTCGCTGAAATGGCAACGCACTACAGCCTGAGGCCGTCGTTTCTCGTGCCGTCTGCTTTCAGATCGGAAGTCAGTGTGATGGAAAAAGGGTTTGTTGTAAATATGCCCGAACCGTGGGCCGGGGAGGGCAAAAAACAGCTCTGTCCCGTATGATTTTCATTGAAGCGTCCTGCACATAGGATATCTTTTCCTCATGAACCGCTGCTGTTGGGCCGGAGCTTCCGGTGGGCACTTTTTTGGATACTCAGGAGGATGCCATGTTCAAGATGATGCTTTTCGTCTCGTTTGCCTCGGCGTTGCTGTTGCTCGGCGGGTGCGCCACCAGGCCGCTGACGCCTGCGGAACAGGCGTTCAGATCCGCGCAGATGTCCTGTACCGAGCAGACGGATGCCATGGTCGGTGGAAGCCGGTTCCGCTGGGGGGACTCGTTCCAGTGGGGCAACTATTTTGAATGGTGCATGAATGGCATGGGCTATACAAAGGAACAGTTGCAGACGCTCTGGTATTGATGCCTGTCGACTTTTCACAAATGTAAAAAAGCCTCTTGAGGCGTCCCGAAAATGCTTTTTCAGGACGCTTTTTTTGTGAAAAAAGAATATTTATAGTGTATAGTTAATAGAAAAATATTTTTCTGTTGACTTATCATGTGAAGAGTGACAAAAGCCGCGCCCAAGGAGATTCACCATGAAAAAAATGATCGCGCTTCTTGCTCTTGCGTTTTTTGGTGTTACTGCAACGTGCGGCATGAGCCTTGCCGCTCCTTCTGCAACGTCTGCTCCTTCTGCCCATGAACAGCAGACAAAGGATCCTGCACTGCATCCACAGAAGAAGCAGGAAAAGGCAAAACATGAAAAAAAGGCCAATAGTGCTACGAAAAAGCACGAAAAAAAGGCCGAAAAGAAGCAGGATAAACCTGCAATGCAGCAGGAATCTCCCGCAGATGCTCAGGAATAGACCCTTTGCATCAGTAGTTTTGCAGAGCTGACAGAGCGTTTATAAAAAGAGGCCATCCCATACAAGCGCGTAGGGGATGGCCTTCTGTTTTTTGGGGAAGCCGGCTTAAACCATGCCGCCGAGATCCATGAGCCAGAAGGCAATGGCGGAGATGAGTCCCGAGGCCGGAATGGTGAGAATCCAGGCGACAACGAGGTTGCCCGCCACACCCCAGCGCACGGCGGAGAGGCGTTTGGTGGCTCCTACGCCAAAGATGCAGGCGGTTATCGTGTGGGTGGTGCTGATGGGCGCACCAAAAAGGGATGCCCCGCAGATGACGGCGGCGGCGGAGGTTTCGGTGGCGAAGCCGTGCACGGGTTCCAGCTTGAAGATCTTGTGTCCCATGGTCTTGATGATCTTCCAGCCGCCGAGGGCCGTGCCCATCGCCATGGCGATGGCACACACGCACTTGACCCAGAAGGGCACGGCAATCGTATCGATTTCGTTGAAGATGAACAGGGCGAGCGTGATGACGCCCATGGTTTTCTGCGCGTCGTTCAGGCCGTGGCTTGTCGCCATGAAAGCCGCGGACAGGATTTGCAGCCTCGTGAAGGCCCTGTTCAGGCGCGTCCGGTTGGCGCGGGCGCACAGGAACATGATCAGGAACATGACCGCAAAGCCTACCCCGAAGCCCGCCAGAGGCGACAAGACCAGAGGAAGCAGGATTTTTTCGACGATGGAGCCGCTATTGAGGCTGTCCAGCCCCGCATGGGCTACAGCGGCCCCCATCAGCCCCCCGATAAGGGCGTGGGAAGACGAAGAGGGAATGCCGAAATACCAGGTGAGCAGGTTCCAGGCGATGGCCCCGATGAGGGCGGCAAGCACCAGCGGCTGGCAGTCGGCCACCATTTCGGTATTGACTATCCCCGCACCGAGGGTTGTGGCAACCTTTGTGCCGAGAAACGCGCCGATGAGGTTCAGCGAAGCCGCCATGAGGACGGCGACGCGGGGGCTGAGGACTTTGGTTGATACCACCGTGGCGATGGCATTGGCGCAGTCGTGTGCTCCGTTGGTGAAATCAAAGACCAGCGCGATCACCACGATCAGGGCGAGCAGCACAGGCACGTCAAACATATTTGAGAACCACCTCTTCCAGCGTATCGCCGAGATCGGAAACCATGTCCACGGAACGCTCGATGCGGTCGTAGAGCTGGCTCCAGAGAATCAGTTCTCTGACCTTTTCAAGGTTGGGAATTTCGCCATCCAGCATTTCGGACAGGCCGGCGGCCTGAAGCATTTCGCAGTCGGCCTTGCGGGACTTGAGGGCGCGGAGGGATTCCGAGATTTCCTTCTTCTTTTCCAGATGCCTGAGCATGGGGGCGGTTTCCTCGATCATCCCCTTGATGTTGAGGATCATCATTTTTGCGGGAAACCGCTGGTACATGAAACCGCACATAAAAAAACGGCTGGCCAGATTTTGTATACTGTCTGCCACCCGTTCCTGTGCGAGGTTGATTGCGTGAATGTCCTCCCGATCGATGGGAGTGATGAAGGTCTGGGAAAGATGCCACGTTATCTCCCGGTTGAGTTTGTCGGCTTCTTCCTCCATAATATTGATTTGTTTAAGGTGTTCTTCCGATTTGGCACTGTTTTCCATGACGCCGGCAAGATTCTGGGCCATGCCTTGCAGCACGTCGTTCTGCCGCATGAGCAGGGCAAAGAAAGGAACCGTCTGGGGCAGGAAACGCGAAAACATGAAATCCTCCTGATAGGTCTGATTCCAAAATCGCATGACCATAACGCACTGCCGGAAATCCGGCAAGGAAATGAGAAAAGTCGACAGCAAAAACAGGCTTTTTTTTGAAAAACGCCGGAAGAGGCCTAGGCCTCTTCCAGAAAGGCCCGCGCCTGCCCCTGTGCCGTTTCAGGAAGCAGGGCCAGCCATGTCGGAAGCCGCGCAGCGGAAAATCCGGGCAGGGAAACGCGCCCGTGGTGGAGCAGAAAGCCTGAAGGGCAGTGCAGCTCCGCGCCGTACAGCGCATCTCCGGCAAGGGGATGCCCGGCGGCGGCGAGATGGGCGCGGATCTGGTGCCGCGCACCCTTACGGATGCGGCAGCCCACGAGCATGAGCGGAGCCGCCGGGTCTTCGGCATCGACAAGCCCGGGGAGCTCCGCAGCCGTCAGCGGTGCGAGCAGGGTTACATCGGTATGGCGGACAGCATCGGGATCGTCCGAGCTGCGTACGCGGGTCTTGGTGCGGGTGTCTGTATCGAGACGGCGGCGCACGGTGAATTCGTAGAGCGGCTGGCCTTCGATGACGGCAAGGTACAGCTTGTCGGCATGGCCGATCCGTTCGGCCCGGTGCCAGCGGCGTTCGGCTTCCTCGTCACAGGCGGCAAGCACCAGCCCGGAGGTGGGGGCGTCCAGCCTGTTGAGCAGCCGGAGAGCCTGTTCCCCTGGCAGGAGGGTTGTGAGCATGGCTTCAAGATTGGTGGCAAGGCTTCCCGCCAGCGCGGAGGTATGCAGGCCCGCGGGCTTGTAAACCGCTGCAAGCCCCTCGTCCCGGAGGACAACGCAGGGAGCGTCTTCCGGCATGGAGTCCTGCGCCTGCGCTTCCGGATCTGGAAGGATGCGGATTTCCTGCCCCGCCCGGAGCCTGAGTCCGGGGATGCCCGGCTTGCCGTTCACCAGCACCAGCGAACGGTCGCACAGGCGGCGGCGGGCCCGCAGCCCGAGATCGGCCAGCGCGAACAGATCGGGCCGTTCGGCCTGCTGTTCGGGTGTCGGGGCGGACAGGAGCAGGCCGAGGGCCTTGTCCAGCCGCCAGCCCTGTGCCTCTTCGGGCACACAAAACAAGATGCCGCCGTTTTCATGGCGGTTTTCAGAAAGGCTCATCGATCGTCTTAGTGCTGGTTGGGAGACGAGTTCTTGATGGAGCGCAGGCCGGCGGCGACAGCAATGATGCCGAGGAAGAACCAAAGAAAATCCATGATGATCTCCAGCGTTGAAACGGTTGCGGATGTCTCCGAGTGTAGCGTAAAGGAAAGGGCGGAGCAAGGGAGCGTCCTGTCCTTTCGGGGTTCCCGCCTCTGTTTTTTTCGTTGCGCCGCAATCCGGGCGCGTGAACTTTTTTCCCCAGAGAATCCATGACCACACAGCGAGTAGCCATTGTCGGTGCGGGGCTTGCCGGTTGCGAATGCGCGTTGCAGCTGGCCCGGCGCGGCGTTGCCGTCGTCCTTTTCGAGCAGAAGCCGGAGGCGTATTCCCCGGCCCATTCCATGCCGCAGCTTGCGGAACTGGTCTGCTCCAACTCCCTGCGTTCCGACGAGCTGGCCTCCGGCGTAGGGTTGATCAAGCAGGAGCTGCGCGAGCTGGGCAGCGCACTGCTGGCCGTTGCCGACGCGACCCGCGTTCCCGCGGGCAAGGCGTTGGCGGTGGACCGCGAGCTGTTCGCCGCACAGGTGACGGCTCTGGTCGAGGCCGAGCCGAATATTACGCTTGTCCGCCGGGCCATCCGGGATCTCGACGATCCCGAGCTTTCCGGCTTTGACCGCGTTGTTGTCGCCGCGGGGCCGCTGGCAAGCGAAAGCCTTTCCGCCTCGCTTGCGAAGGCCGTGGGTGCGGAGCACCTGTATTTTTATGATGCCATTGCGCCCATCGTGTCGGCGGACTCCATCGACACGAACATCGCCTTCTGGGGTTCGCGCTACGGCGAGCCGGGCGAGGGCGACTATCTCAACTGCCCCATGAACGAGGAAGAATACAAGGCCTTTTATCAGGGGCTGATCGACGGCGAAAAGGTCGCCAGCCGGGAGTTTGAGCAGGAGAAGCATTTCGAGGGCTGCATGCCGGTGGAGGCTCTTGCCGCACGGGGAGAGAAGACGCTGGCCTTTGGCCCGCTGAAGCCCGTTGGGTTTACGGACCCGCGCACGGGGCGTCGCCCGTTCGCGCTGCTTCAGCTCCGGCCCGAGAACGGCAACAAGACGATGTTCAATCTCGTGGGTTGCCAGACCAAGCTGACGTATCCGGCACAGGCCGTGTGCTTCCGCAAGGTTCCCGGACTGGAGCACGCGGAGTTCGTGCGTTTCGGGAGCATGCACCGCAATACGTATGTGAACGCCCCCTTGTCCCTGAACGAGGATCTTTCTTTGAAGTCGCGCCCCTCCGTACACCTTGCCGGGCAGATTACCGGCGTGGAAGGGTATGTGGAATCCATTGCCTGCGGATATTGGGTCGGCCGATTGCTGGCGGCCCAATTGTCGGGAGGCTCTTTGCCCAAGCCGCCCGCAGTGACCGCGCTCGGTGCGCTGCTGAACCACCTGTCGACCCCGGCAAAGCATTTTCAGCCCTCCAATGTGCATTTCGGACTGATGCCGGAGCCTGATATCCGGGTGAAGAAGAAAGAGCGCAAACAATGGTACGCCGAACGTGCCCGCGCCGCCTTTGCCGAATGGCTGAAGGCCGTGGCGGAACCTGCCGGAACGGAAGCATAGGAAAGGGGGCCGAAAGGCCCCTTTTCGCGTTGAAGGAAGCGGAGCGGGCAGGGAGGGTTCGGGAAAACAAAAAATCTCCTGCAGGGAACCCCTGAGGAGATTGATGGCTTTCTGGTGGGCGGTACAGGACTTGAACCTGTGGCATCCGCCTTGTAAGGGCGGCGCTCTACCAACTGAGCTAACCGCCCGTTTGTATGCAGCGATTCTTATAGGGGAAAACGGATACAAAGTAAAGAGGCTTTTTTCTCACATGCTTCTCAGCGGATTGACGGGCGGGCAGGGCGCGGTACTATGGCGGCATACTCACCTTTTACATCCTGTGCCTGCCATGAAAGCTGATCTGTCCGCCAGAATCCATGCCGCCGTTGAAACCGCGCTGGCGTTTGCCTGCACCTATGTGCTGGCCTTTTATTGGAATTTGGAAAAACCGTTTTGGGCGGGATTTACGGTTTTGATGGTCAGCCTTCCGAGCATCGGGCAATCCCTCCAGAAAGGCGTTCTCCGCATGTTTGGGACCGTCATCGGTGCGGTCATCGCGCTTGTCCTCCTTTCCCTTTTGGCGCAGCAGCGCATGATGCTCCTGTCTTTCCTTTCCGTATATCTGTGCATCATGTTGTATCTTATGCTGACAAACAGCTATTACGGATACGTTTTTTTTATTTCATGCATCGTCACGATGGTCATCTGCCTCATATCCGTGCACGAACCGCAGGATGCCTTCCATCTTTCCGTATCCAGGGCCGAGGAAACGCTGCTCGGCATCGGGGTCTATACGGTCGTCACGCTGCTTTTTTCTCCCAAGACCTCCATCAAGATACTGCACAGGGGCATGGCCGATCTCATGGAAGGCCACCGCGAGCTGTTTGTCATGAATACGGACCCAGAGGGCCTGATGGGGCGCATGTATGCACAATATAAGGCCATGCGCGATATTGTAGAGAAGATCGATCAGCTTGTCCCCGCGGTACGGCTGGAAAATTATCAGGTCTACCGGCACCGCGAGGCCTGGGGACGGGTGGTGCGCGCCAGCTCGGAGCTTCTAGAACTGCAACGCCAGTGGACGGGCACGCTCATCGCCATGAAAGAGCTGGATATGGCGGCCTTGTTTCCTTCGTTGGATACCCGCCTTGCCGAGCTGGGCAGCCTCTATGATCGGCTGGCGGAGGCCGGGCGCGACGATGCTCCGACGGGAGCCTCCAACCCGGAAGAAACCATGCCTCTGCGCTTCGACGAGGATGTCTTCGAGCGCATGGGCTCCACCCGGAAGGGGCTTGCCTATTCCGCCGTGGAGCTTTTTGACCGGCAGGCGGAACACTGCCGCGAGCTGCTGGCCCTCTCCGCTTTCTTGCTGCACGACGGGCCTGCGCCCGCCATGCCTCCCGTACCCCGTCCGCTCGGAAGCGTCTCCGTACTCAAGCCGGAACAGTACGCCTACATGTCGCAGATGTTCGCCGTTTTTTGGGCGGCTGTGGGGTGCTGGATCCTGTTCGATCCGCCGGGGCTTGAATCCGTCACCTTTCTTGAACTGACGGTCCTGCTCGGCCTTATCGGACTGATGACGGGGGAGGACAAGCCGTTGCGGCAGGTGCTCACGTTCATCGTCGGCATCACCTGCACCGGGCTGGCCTATGTATTCATCTATCCGCTGGTTTCCAATCTCGGGCTGTTTGCCCTGATGATGGGAATATCGGGCTTTCTCATCATGCTGGCCTTTCCGCGCCGCGAGCAGAACTTCACCAAGCAGGCGTTCATGCTTCCCTGGTTGTCAATCGGTAACTTTACCAATGTCCCTTCCTATGACTTCACGCATTTCCTGACCGGCTCCGTCACGCTGGTTTTGGGCATTTCAATCATATCTCTGGTGCATTACGCCCTGTTTATGCCCAATGCGGAGGCCACGTTTCTCCAAAAGGAGGCGGCCTTTTTCCGGTCTTCGGAACGCCTGCTTCTGGAGTTGTGCCGGTATGGAGGAGGGCGGCGGGACGGGCTGTGGACGCGATTTCGCCTGTTTCTCTTGGTAAACCGGATGCGGTTTCTTGCCGATGAGCTTGCCATCTTGTCCCGAAAACTTCCCGAAACCTTTGTGAAGCCCGAGCTAGCCCAGATTTTTACCATTGAAGTCAAAGACATGGCTGTGTCCCTGCAAGGCTTGTACACAAAGCTCCGGCATGGGGGCGAGGCTCTGGCGTGCCCTTCGGTGCGTCCTGAGGGGAAGAGCCTTCCCGAACGGCTGACGTTCATGACCGGAGTGGTTCGCGCGTTGCTCAACGAGCTGCACGAACAGGCATGCTCGGGGGCGTGCGGCATGGCGGAACAGGCCGCGAATCAGGGGATGGTGGTCTGCTGCGCGGGGATGTTGAAGGCCCTTTCCAATACGCTGGACGTGCTGCGTTCGTTCCCCGTCGAATACGATTCGCGGAACCGTTTCTAGGGCGCAGGAGGTTTTTGTATGCCGCATGAACTGGCCTTGCTGGGCATTTACTTTTCGCCGCTGCTGCCCATTGTGCTGCTGGGTATTCTGGGTGCGCTGGCGACGGCCCTTGTGCTGAACCGGACCGGGCTTTCCGGCTGGTTTGCCAATCCGCCGTGGGTTTTCATGGCGTTGATTGTTATCTATGTCTGCCTCCTCCTACCGTTCGGGATGGTGTTATGAACAACAGTCTGGTGCGCTGGCTTCTGACGCTGCTGATTGTCGGCATCGCCTGCTTTTTTTGTTATGTCAGGTATAACGCCTACTTCAGAAACCCGTGGACGCGCGACGGCATTGTGCAGGCTGACATCGTGGAGGTCGCGGCCCGGCTTTCCGGCCCGGTGCGGGCCGTGCATGTCCGGGACAGCCAGTATGTGCAGGCGGGAGCCGCGCTGTTTGATCTGGATGATCGCCTTGCCCGCGTGGGCGTGGAGCGGGCGGAAGCCAGTCTTCTCCAGAAGCAGGCGCAGGAGAAGGCCGCCCGCGACAGGGCGGCGCGGGATGTCCGGCTCCGGCAGCGTTCTCCCGGGGCCATTTCCCCGGAAGCCGTGCGGCAGTCTGAAGATGCGCTGTTGTCCGCGGAGGCCGATGTTGCGGCGGCGCAGGCCCAGCTGGAGCAGGCACGGCTGGATCTGGCGTTTACCCACGTCGTCGCGCCCGTGAGCGGGTATGTCGTCAACCTGACGGTGCAGCCGGGGACCATGTCCATCGCCTACAACCCGCTTCTTGCACTGATCAATGCGGATACGTTCCGTGTGGACGGCTTTTTCAGGGAAACGCAGATCCGTGACTTCCGGCCCGGTGACCGGGCACTGGTGACGCTCATGACCTACCCGCATCAGCCGCTTGACGCGGTGGTGGAGAGCATCGGGTGGGGCATCGCCCGTCAGGACGGGAGCACCGGAAAGGAGCTGCTGCCCTCGGTAAGTCCGACGTTCGAATGGATACGGCTGGCGCAGCGCATCCCGGTGCGGCTGCGTTTCGAAGCGTTGCCGAAAGGTGTCGAGCTTCGCGTGGGGACGACGGCCTCGGTGCTGGTGCGGGTCCACCCCGAGGACAAAAAGGCTTCCATCCTCCCCCTGCCCACCTTTGGACAGTAGGGAAGCAACAAAAAAGGCGGGGAACGCTCCCCGCCCTTTCACGTTTCGCTGCCCGAGATCAGAAGATGTTCCGTGCGCCTCTGGCGGGAACGATATCGAAGAGCTGGGCGTTCGTCCGGTTCCTCTCATAGCCCTGAAGCCGTACGCCGGGCCTGCGATCGTTGTGGTTCAGATCAAGGGCCAGCCCCGTTCCCACGTTGATCAGGCGGTAATAGCGTCCGTCCCGCTGGACTTTCCACTGCTGGTTCTTTCCGCCATGTGGGGACCAGATGATGACGGGGGTGCCGTTCTTGCGCTTGTTTCCTGAAAGATCCATGACATAGGCGCGGATACGGATTTCATAGATGTCATTGCCGATATGCCGGAATTCCCACGGCGGGGTCGACTGGTCGCGCCAGAGTACCAGCTGCGAGCCTCTGGCCGAGCTTGTTGCAGCGACCGTCAGCCTGCTGTTGGACATCCGGATGAAGTAGACGCCGTTTTTCAGGATAGCCGCAGACGCCGTACCCGCAGCCGCAATCAGCAGGCTCAGGGCAAAAAGAAACGCAAGACATTTTTTCATGGCGTGATCGCTTGGTTGAAGGTCTGAAAAACGAAGGTGTTTCGCGGCAACGGCTCCAACGGGGCCTGCCCGGAACGTCCGTATGCGGGGCCGGGGGAACCCGCTGCCCCCGGCGGGGTTCGGGGCAACGCCCCGGTTTTCCCCTAGTCGCTCAACCGCAGGTCGGTGATGCGCTTGGCCTTGGAGAAGGTGCGGGGCAGTTCGCCCGGGGAAACGATCTCGACGTTGATGCGGGCCATGATCCGCTTGTGCATTTCGTCGGCTATGCCCCGTGCCAGCAAGGCGTCGCTGTCGGAAGAGGCTCCGGCGCGGCGTTCCACGCGCAGGCGCATGTAGTCAAGCCCCTCGGAGCGGGTCAGTTCCACATGGTATTCGCCGCCGACATCGGGGTAGAGGTTCAGCACGTCGGCAATCTGCCCGGGGTAGATGTTCACGCCCCGGAAGATGATCATGTCGTCGGAACGTCCGCGGATGTGCCCGTGCCGGGGAATCACGCGTCCGCAGGAGCAGGGTTCGGGAATGATGCGGCTGAGGTCGTGCGTGCGGTAGCGGATGAGCGGCACGGCCTCCTTGCTGAGCGAGGTTACGACCATTTCGCCCACTTCGCCGTCGGGAACGGGCTGGAGCGTGTGCGGATCAATGATTTCTATATGGAAGAGGTCGGCCCAGTAGTGGATGCCTTCCCCCGCCTCGCAGCTCAGGCCCGTGCCGGGGCCGTACATTTCGGTCATGCCCGCGATGTCGAAGCTGGCCTCAAGGCCGAGCTTTTCCGTAAAGGTCTGGCGCATCTTGAGGCTGTGCGGCTCGGAACCGAAAATGATCTTCTTGAGGGCCAGCCGTCCGCGCAGGTTGTGGCGTTCCACTTCCTCGGCAAGGAGCAGGGCCATGGAAGATGTGCAGCCGATACAGGTGGCCTGCATGTCCACAAGAAGCTGGAGCTGCATGTCGAGGTTGCCCGGCCCGACGGGGATGGTCAGTGCGCCGAACAGCTCGCTGCCGAGCTGAAAGCCAGCCCCGGCGGTCCAGAGTCCGTAGCCCACGGCGATCTGCATGCGATCCTCGCGGGTCAGTCCGGCAAGTTCGTAGCAGCGGGCCATCTGGAGCGCGAAGGTATCCACGTCCTTTTGCGTGTAGGCAAGGATTTTACGCTTGCCGGTGGTGCCGGAGGAGGCGTGTACGCGCACGACTTCGGAAGGTTCCACGCAGAGCAGGGGGAGCGGGTAGCCGTCGCGCAGATCGGTCACGTCCGAAAAGGGCAGGCGGCGGATATCCTCAAGGGTGCGGATGTCGTCGCCGGAGGTGATGCCCGCCGCGGCGAGCTTGGCCCGGTACTGGGGGCTTTTCATGGCCTGCCGCACCGACCATCGGACCCCTGCGAGCTGGTGTTCGGCAAGAAAATCAGGGGGAAGATGGGGAAGGAAGCGCGGTTTTGCAGGTGACATGTCGTCTCTCCAGCAGGTGGCGGCAACGGCGTTGCCGGTTGTCTTTTCGGCGGTAAACAGCTAGTGTCTGCCGACAAACAAAGAAAGCGTGCTAGTTAGCAGAAAATAGTTTGGAGGGAAAGTACATGCGCGTGCTCATTATCGGATCCGGCGGGCGGGAACATGCCCTGTCATGGAAAATCGCCCGTAGCGGAAAGGCCGAGAAACTCTATTGCGCGCCCGGCAACGGTGGAACCGCGCAGGAAGGCGAAAACATCCCCCTGAAGGATTCGGACATCGAGGGGCTGGTCGCCTTTGCAAGGGAAAACGGGGTTGATTTCGTCATTCCCGGGCCTGAACTTCCCCTCACCCTGGGCGCGGTGGACGCTATGAAGGCGGCGGGCATCCGCTGCTTCGGTCCCAGCCAGTGGTGTGCCCAGCTTGAAGGCAGCAAAGCCTTCGCCAAGGATATCATGCAGAAGGCCGGAGTGCCCACGGCGGCCTGCGGCGTGTTTACCGAGCTTGAGCCGGCCCGGGCCTTTGTGGAAGAAAAGGGCGCGCCCATCGTCATCAAGGCCGACGGCCTTGCGGCGGGCAAGGGCGTTGTCGTGGCCCAGACAAAGGAAGAAGCTCTCGAAGCCCTTGATCAAATCATGGGCGGCGCGTTCGGGACAGCGGGCAGCCGGGTCGTCATCGAGGAATTTCTCGTGGGTGAGGAAGTCTCCCTGCTGGCCTTCTGTGATGGAACCACGGCCCTGCCCCTGCCTTCCGCACAGGACCATAAGGCCGCCTACGACGGCGACACCGGGCCGAATACCGGCGGCATGGGAGCCTACAGCCCCGCGCCGATCCTGCCCGATACGGATCTGGAAGCCATGGCGGATATTGCCATCCGTCCTGTCCTGAAGGAAATGGCCCGTCAGGGACATCCCTTTACCGGCATCCTGTACGCCGGGCTGATGATGACCAAGGACGGCCCCAAGGTGCTGGAATACAATGTGCGTTTCGGCGATCCCGAGTGTCAGCCCCTGCTGATGCGTCTGGAGAGCGATCTGCTGGACGTGATGGGGTCCTGTATCGACGGCAGACTGTCGGACGTAACGCTTTCCATTCGCCACGAATCCGCGCTCGGCGTGGTCATTGCCGCCGAAGGCTATCCGGGAAGCTATGCCAAGGGCATGGAAATCAAGGGCATTGATGCGGTTGACGCGCTGCCCGATACGAAGGTCTTTCAGGCGGGCACGAAGCGCGAAGGTTCCCGTACCCTGTCCAGCGGCGGGCGCGTGCTGTGCGTCACCGCGCTGGGAGCCGGGCTTGCCGACGCCCAGAAGCGGGCTTATGAGGCCGTGGCGCAAATCGACATGGAGAAAAGTCAGCATCGTTCCGATATCGGAGCGAAGGGATTGAGGAGGATCTAGCATGGAAAAAGCCAAGGTAGCTGTTTTTATCGGTTCGGCATCGGATGAACCGACGGTATCCCCCTGCGCCGATGTCTTGAAAAAGCTCGGCATCCCGTTCCGTTTCACGGTCACCTCCGCGCACCGGACCCCGGAGCGTACTGCCGATCTGGTGGACCGGCTGGAGGCGGAAGGCTGTGAGGTGTTCATCTGTGCCGCGGGCATGGCTGCACATCTTGCCGGAGCCGTGGCCGCCCGCACCATGAAGCCGGTGATCGGCATCCCGGTCGCGGCCTCTCCGCTCGGCGGCATGGACGCGTTGCTTGCCACCGTGCAGATGCCTCCCGGATTCCCCGTCGCCACCGTCGCCCTCGACAAGGCCGGCGCGCGCAACGCCGCGTGGCTTGCCGCGCAGATCCTCGCGCTGCATGATCCCGATCTCGCCCACCGCATCCGCATTTCGCGGGAACGCTTCAAGTCCGACGTTACCGCCGCCGGAGCCGAGATCGAAGCCAAATACTGTCTGTAGCGGGTGGCGGGGGCTTTCCCCGCGCCCTTCTTTCCATACTCCTTAAGAGCGTTTCGGCAGCGGGGAAAGGTGATCCTTTCCCCGCTATTGTACGGGACGCATTGCAACGGATCTTTCTTTCATGACCGAACAACTCTCTCTTCTTCAGAGGTTTCGCAAGACCGTGATCGGGGAATACGCCGAGGCTCTCATCTGGGCGGTGGCTCTGGCTCTTGTCCTGACGACCTTTATTGTACAGGCTTTCAAGATTCCGTCCGGCTCCATGCTGGAAACCTTGCAGATCGGCGATCACCTGCTGGTCAACAAGTTCCTCTACGGGCTGCGGAATCCCTTCAATGACGACTACATCATCCGGGGCGTGGAGCCGAAGGCGGGGGACATCATCGTGTTCCGCTATCCCAAGGATCGGAGCCTTGACTACATCAAGCGCATCGTGGGCGTGCCCGGCGATACGCTGGAAATGCGGAACAAGGTGCTCTACCGCAACGGCGTCGCGGTGAAAGAGCCGTATACCCAGCACTCCCAGCCGCTTTTGATGCTTCCCGAACGCGACAACTGGGGACCGATCACCGTGCCGGAGGACAAGTTCTTTGCGCTTGGAGACAACCGTGACGATTCCTCGGATTCCCGTTTCTGGGGCTTTCTTGACCGCAAGGACATTCGCGGCAAGGCGTGGCGCATCTACTGGTCTGCCAATGGCTTGAGCAACATCCGGCTGAACCGGATCGGCCAGCTTGTGCAGTAGAGATGGTTTTTGGGGCCTTATCGAATCCCTGTTGCCGGCGTTCCCGGCGGCAGGGATTTTTTCTTTGGGCTGGAGGACGGAAAAGGAAACGCCCGAAAGAGGTTTCGGGCGTTGGTGTTCGTTTTTATCTTAAACGTCTTTCAGGATCATCTTCCAGACATGCGGCACGTCATCCTTGTTGGTGAGGGCGTGCTGCGAGGCCCACGGCTTGCACGCGGCGCGTACCGAAGCCCACCAGCCGGGCACGTCCTCCCATATTTCCGCAGCCTTGGCGGCGGCGGATTCCGGGGTATCGTGCAGGATGCCCGCCTCGCGGAGCTTGTCCAGCAGGGCGAGGGCCTCGGGAGTGAAGCCCGCCGTCTCGGGGTTCCAGTAGAGCAGGAAGGGAACGTTTGCCGCCAGAGCCTGCGCCAGCGTGGTTCCGGCGTGATCAAGCACCAGCAGGCGGCAGCCGAGCATGTGCGGTTCCAGCTGGCCCGTGCAGCGGAGCACCTCCGGGAAACGCCGGATCAGCCACGGGGCATCTTCCAGCGATGAGGGCACATTGAAATAGGGCCGGTAGAGCGTCTGCCTGCGGAGGGTCTCCGGCAGGGCGGCGACAAACCGGGCCTTGTCTTCCCGATAGGCAAACTGCTGGCGGCCGCGAAGCATGGATTTGAGCGTATACGGCAGCAGGGCCATCTCTGTACCGACAAGTAACATTTTGGGCGACGTTTCGCGGTGGGCGTTCCGCAGGGCGGCAAGCTGCGGGTGGGGAAGCGGAAGGAAGTTGCCGGGCATGATCCCGTGATGCTTCCAGCCCCAGGTAATGAAACGGTGCTGGCAGTACTCGACCAGCGGATAGGCCACCGATGTTTTGACATAGCCGTATTCGCCGCCGTGCTGGATGAAGAGCATCCGGCAGCCGCGCCCCCGGTGCAGGGCCATCTCGATGCGGTAGGCGTCGTTTTCGCAGGCGGCGACGCTCACCACCCGGGAACGGATCCGGGCGCACTTGTGCCCGAGGGTCTGGGGCACGTTGCCGTTTCGCAGGGACTCGGGAAGCAGGGAGACGGCGAGATCATACGCCTCGTCTTCCGTGAACCCGAGAGGCAGCGCGGGGGCTGCGGGATCTCCGAGAAGGCGCAGCGGGATGGTGTCATCCCGGCGATCCCGGTTGAGCATGAGCACAAGGGACAGCTCCAGCGACTGCCTGAGGCTGAAGCCCTTGATGCGGGGAAAGGGCAGGCTGAAGAGAATGCGCCGGGCAAGGCGTTTCAGAGAGCCTTCTCTTTGGGACGCGGCGGCCTTGCGTTCTGCGGCAGGCCCCTCTTCGGCGATCCATGCCACAGGCCAGCTGCGCCGAAGCAGCATGGAAAAGAGCCAGTGGTTCCAGTCAGGATTCAGGATGCCGCCCATGATGAAATCCTGCGTGTCCGCAAAGGCGAAGGACGAGGAGGAGAGCGGAACGGAAAGCGGCTGCCGTCCGAAGGCCTCGAGGATGCCTTCCGTCCGGTGCAGGCGATCGATCAGGGTTTCTGCAAACCGGACAAGCCACGGGGCGAGCACAAAATCCCAGTACCGATCCGTATGGCGCGTCCCGTAGCGGAGGTTCAGATATTCTCCAAGCCGGGGCGCAAGCCGGGTGACAAGCTCGCGAGCCTGCCGTGCCGCCGTTTCGAGCCTTTCGGGAGCGGCCAGCGGTTCCGGGGGCATGGCAAAACCGGCTTCCTCGGCGGAGGCGGGGGCGGTACACCACGGACCGGCCAGCACATGGGTGGCCGGAGTCGCGTTTTCCGGAGCCTTGCCGAGAATCAGCGTCGTGATGGGGGAGGTAGTCACTGGTGTTGCCTCTTTATGTACCGCAAACCGTTACATCTTGGTCGGCGGTTCGGGTTTTTCCTTGTTGTACTGGCGCATCTGTTCCCGGAAGAGGTTGGCGGCGTCGTCGAGCAGGTGGGGAAGCTGGTTGTTGAGCGTGTCCTCAATCTTGTTTCCCAAATCCTTGCCGCCCTGTTTGGCCTTTTCCATGGTTTCGTTGATGCTGTCCTGAAGGCGCGGAGCCTTTGCCGCCGCAAGGAAGGCAGGCCCGACATTGCCCGCGGCCTTTTCGATTTCCCGGCATTCGGCGACGGTGATCTTGCCGTCCTTCATGGCTTCCGTAATGAGCGGCAGGAGCTTGTCGCGGAACATGACGGGATCGATGTCCCGAAGGCCGAGGAGCGCGGAGTACTGCAACGGCGTGATTTCATCGGTATCTTTCGGACCGCCGAGGCCGAAGAGCGAGGCTTCGGCGGAAGCGGGAACCAGAAGCAGGCACAAGGCTGCGGCGAGCAGGTGTTTTTTCATAGCGTTTCCTTCTCGTGAAGAGGGTTGCGGTTTTGGGAATAGCCGCCTGAAGGGGAGTGACGGCCTTTCCCTGCATCAGGCGGATATATTCCACACATGAATCATGAAAAAGAAATGCTCAATGAGAGTCTTGCCGCTAGTCCCGCTTTCCGTCGCGTATCGGGAAGCCCGTGGAGCGGGGGAGGCCCCGGCTTTCCCTGCCGGCTATTCGAGGTGCCCCCACTGGAGAACGGTATCTTCCTCGATGTCGGCGCGGGCGGCCCTGCCGAGCACTTCATAGTAATGCCGCGGGCTGATGCCTCCGGCAGGCCGTTTCCAGGTAAGGTCATCCTTGTCGATGATCTTTCCGGCGGGGATGTTGCGGTTGGCGACAAGTGAGCGGCGGGCGTTCTGGCGTGCTGGCTCTTCGGAGTCCAGTGCCTCAATCCGCATTTCGCCGATCATCGCAAGGGTGCGCTCGAGGTTCTTGCGGAACAGCTGGAGATCCTTGTAGTCCATCGCATGGTAATGGTCATTGCCGGGCAGGGTCTTGTCGTGGCTGAAATGTTTTTCCAGAATGCGGGCACCGAGTAGGGTGGCGACTTCCAGCACCTTCATGTCGTTGGGCAGGGTGTGGTCGGAGTAGCCGATCATGTGCTGCGGGAAGTGGCGGGCAAGGGCCGGAATCATGCCGAGCGCGGCGTTTTCGTCCATCGTGGGATAGTTCAGCACGCAGTGGAGCAGGGCCAGCGGGTTGCCCTTGGCCTCGATCCAGCTCACGGCCTCGGCTATTTCGGCAAGGCTGGCGGCCCCCGTGGACATGATGATCGGCTTCTTGAAGTCACACATGATTTCAATGAAGGGGCGGTTCGTGAGATCCGAGGAGGAAATCTTGAACACGTCCATCATGTCGTTCAGAAAGTGGGCGGACTCCACGTCGAAGGGCGTGGACATGAAGGCGATTCCGGCCTGATCGCAGTATTTTTTCAGCGATTCGAATTCGTTTTTCCAGAACGAGTCGTGCTTCTTGAACAGTTCGTACTGGCTGGGGGTCGGCTCCTTGGTGGTGTCCCAGTAGGCGGGGGAGTGTTTGGAGGCCAGCGTGCCCGCCTTGTAGGTCTGGAACTTGATGGCGTCCGCCCCGCCGAGCGCGGCTTCGTCAATGAGGCGGCGGGCGATGTCCATGCTGCCCTCGTGGTTCACGCCGGCTTCGGCAATGACGTAGGGACGCTGGATGCGGGTGGCGGGGGCCGGATGAGCGCAGATAAGATCGACGATATTCATGGGGACGCTCCTGAGAAGGTGCGGATGGTTGCTGGTTGAAAGCCTTTTTTGCCTTGTACCCTTGCGGCGTCCGACGGTCAAATAGCCGGTTTCCACAGTTTGTTTGGAGGCGCGGGCTTGCCTCGTTTTCCGCCATGCGGTAGCCTCGCTCCATTGCCGGACGCGTTGCCGGCCCGACGCGCGGAGCGCATTATTCCCGGCGGTTTGCTCCGCCGGATTTTTTGGGGGAAACCATGAAAGCTTGTCTGAAACGGCCTGCACGGGCAGGTCTCCTGATCGCGCTGGCGGGGGTGCTGCTGCTCTCCGGGTGCGGACGTACCGTTTTCTTTTCCGGCGGATCACACCAGCAGCCCCAGTCCGGCCATGCGGTCAGCGGGCAGCCTCTTTCAGTGCAGGCCGACGCTGCATGGAAAGCCGGAAACTATTCCGAAGCCGAGCGTATATATAATGTAGTGGCCCGCGATGCGGCGTTGCCCACCGCGCAGCGTGCGCTGGCGTGGGAACGTGTGGCGCAGGCCGCTCTTGCCAGCGGCAACATGCAGGGGGCGCAGAATGCCCTCAAGTTCTGGAAGGATCTTGTGCCCGGTGCGGAAAAAACGGCGTCGTGGCGGGACATGCAGGCGAAGCTCGGCGGAGCTGCGGATGCCTCGTTCAGCTCCGGCTGCGTGGCTCTGGCCCTGCCGCTCAGCGGCGCATACGGACCTTTCGGTAACAAGGTCGCCGCCGGAGCCGAGGCCGCCCGGGGCGAGCTGTCCAGGTCCGGCATTTCCATCAATGTACAGCTTGTCGATACGGAGTCCTCCGACTGGCTCGACAAGCTCTCCCAGCTTCCTCCGCAGTGTGTGATGGTGGGCGGCCCGCTGCGTGCGAACCGGTACACCGCGCTGAAGGCGCGCAACCTTCAGGCCTCGCGTGCCGTGTTTGCCTTCCTGTCCAGCCTTGAGGGTTCTGATGAGGGGACGGTTGCGTGGCGTTTCTTCTCCAGCCCCAAGGACCAGATCGATGCCGTGCTGGGCTTTGCCGGAAAGCTCGGCATTTCCAGCTACGGAGCGTTGTCCCCCACGGACGCCTACGGGCAGCGCATGACGGATCTTTTCCTTGCCGCAGCCCGCACCAAAGGTTCTGCCGCCAAGGTTACGAGCTATCCGGCGAACGACACCACCAGCTGGAACAGTATCGTCAGGGGCTTTACCGGCGGGAGCAGCAGGGCTTCTTCTCCCGTGGTTCAGGCCGCGTTTATCCCGGACAGCTGGAAAAACCTTGAACTTCTGGTTCCCTTCCTCTTTTACGAGGGAGAGGATCGGATCGTCCTGATGGGGACCTCGCTTTGGGAGCAGGGGCTTTCGGGACGTTCCAGCGTGAACGTCGCCAATCTCGATCTGGCGATTTTCCCCGGTGCGTGGAATCCGACCTCCCCCTCGCCCGCCGCGAATGCCCTTGTCCGTGCCCTTGCCGAATCTGGAAAGGGCACTCCGGGATTCTGGGAAGGCATCGGATACGACTTCGTGAGGATGGCTTCGGTGATGAATCTCCAGGCCCCTGTTTCGGCATCGAAGGTGAACCAGCGTCTCGCTTCCGCCCAGCGTATGGAGTGGAGCATCGCGCCCATCAGCTGGTCGAACGGCAGGGCTTCGCAGGATCTGTTTGTCTTCCGCCCCGTGCAGTCCGGTTTTGAGCTTGCCGATCCGGCAGCGTTCAAGGCCCGCTATAATGAAATTTTTGCCCGCCACGCACGGAGGACGGGCAAGTAGGGGAGAGTTCCCCGGCTCCCTCTCGAAACGGTAAAAAAGGGTTCCGTATCCAGTCTGTGCTGGTACGGAACCCTTTTTGCTGCCCCGATGGAATGAGGCGTGCTCCGTTTCTGGATGCGGCGCACCACGAAACCTCTTACATAAAGCAAGTATTATAAAATTACTAGAAAGAGGACGCCGGGAAACGTCCGCCGGGGAAGAGGACACCGCGTCGCCGTGCCCGCCATCCGCCCCGTTCAGGAAGGTCTTGGGAGGGGAAAGGGGGAGGTTTGGAGGGGGGAAGGGGAAGCCTTTCTTCAGAAAGGTTCCCCTTCCCCCCTCCAATCGCTACTCTTTCTTCTTGTCCAGCCGATAGCCGGTGATCATGGCGCAGGCGATGTAGGTTCCCTGCCCGTCGTAGATTTTGACTTCATAGGTGGCGAGATGCCGTCCGCCGTTGGCAAGGCGGGCCTCGGCGGTGATGGGGCCGGATTTCGCGCTCTTCATGTAGGAAATGCTGGCGTTGGTGCTGATCATCATGCCTTCCTCCTCCTTGTCGAAGTTGGAGGCGATACCGAAAGCCATGTCCGCGAGCGTGAACATGGCTCCGCCGTGGAGCATGTCGAGGGAGTTTTTGACGTGCTCTTCAAAGTTGAGGCTGACCTTGCCGTAATCGTAATCGGCGTCTTCAATGGTAATGCCGTTGTGGGCGGCGAAACGGTCATGGGTTTCGATGAACTGCTTGATGGCTTGTACGGATGGGGACATGAGAAACTCCTGAGGCGAAAGGGAAGGGGATCGGCAGGGGTGGGTTTTGGCCGGAAGGACGGGGTATTCACCTTTGCCGCGTGTTTTGCTAGTGTGGCGGGACTCCGAAAATCCGATAAGGATGCGGAGTTTCCTATATCTGGAAATATGAGGCAAGTCCATGAAAGTTATCATTCTGTGTGGCGGTAAGGGAACGCGGCTTCGCGAAGAGACCGAGTTCAAACCCAAGCCGATGGTTGAAATCGGCGGGCGTCCGGTGCTGTGGCATATCATGTCCATGTACGCCCGGTACGGTCACAAGGATTTTGTGCTCCCCCTCGGCTACCGGGGCGAGGTCATCAAGCAGTATTTCCACGACTACCGTATGCGTAATGCGGACTTCACCGTGGATCTCGCGACCGGCTCGACGACGTACCATCCGACAGCCCAGGTGACTGACTGGCGCGTCACCATGTCCGACACCGGGCAGGAGACCCTCAAGGGCGCGCGCATCAAGCGCATTGCACAGCACATCGACACGGATCGTTTCATGGTCACCTACGGGGACGGCGTTTCCGATATCAATATCGACGCGCTGGTCGATTTTCACATCAAGTCCGGCAAGATGGCGACGTTCACCGGCGTTCGGATGCCCTCGCGCTTCGGCTCGGTCAAGACGGATGACGCCGGCAATATCCTGTCGTGGCAGGAAAAGCCCGTACTTGATGAATATATCAACTGCGGCTTTTTTGTCTTCAAGCGCGAATTTCTCGATTACCTTTCCGAAGACGAGTCCTGTGATCTCGAGAAGGAGCCGATGGAGCGTCTCGCCGCCGAGGGCCAGCTCTCCATGTTCCGGCATACCGGATTCTGGCAGTGCATGGATACCCTCCGCGACGCGCAGGCCCTCAACGCGCTGTGGGACAAGGGCAACGCCCCGTGGTGCAGGTAGGGGCGGGTTTTTCATGCGGGGGGGGGGGGGGGGGGGGGGGGGGGGGGGGGGGGGGGGGGGGGGGGGGGGGG
>CAZIFC010000016.1:0-30860 GCA_964538355.1 uncultured Lawsonia sp.
CACTAGACCCTGAACCTAGCGTGTCTACCAATTCCACCACTTCGGCGTCGAGGTGGATAAATAGCGAAAACCCATCCGCTTGGCAAGCGTTTTTTTGCGCCCCGGCGTCCTTTTTTTGGAAAAAGATCCGGTTTTTTCTTTAACTGTCCTGAAATTATTCAGGAATAAATCGCTTAACGCGATCCGGACCCAGTCCAAGCCGCAAGAAAGGTTCCGGCTGGGTTTCCGGCTTCCAGATGCCGGAGCAGCGCGCTCCCGAAAACGGCGGCTTCGGGGCGGATGTCTTCGGGGATGGCTTCCAGCTGTTCGGGACGCTGAAGCCCGAAACCCAGTGCGAGGGGCAGGTTGAAGGCTCTTCGCGCTCGCCGGAGCGTATCCTCCGTTTGCAGGGGAAGCCCCGCGCGTGCTCCCGTTGTTCCCAGAACGGAAACCACATACACATAGCCTTCTGCGACGGGGGCATATTCGCGCATCCGCTCTTCGGAGGTGTTTTGCCCGACCAGCGCGATGAGGCTGATACCGTACTGTTTCAGGATACGCCGGAAGTTTCCGCTCTCTTCAAGCGGGAGATCCGGGACAATACATCCGGTGACGCCCGCAAGGGAGGCTTCCGAAGCAAGGCGTTCCATTCCATATTGAAGAAAGGGGTTGAAGTAGCCCATCAGGACGATGCCGGCCCGGAACGTTCCGGCCCGCTTTTTCAGTCCCGCCATGATCCACGCAAGGCTGACGCCGTGTTCCAGTGCCCGGCGGGAAGCCTCCTCCACGACCGGGCCGTCAGCCACCGGATCGGAGAAGGGAACGCCTATTTCAATGATGTCCGCGCCGTTGGCGTCCAGCTCCCCGATGACGTCCCAAAAGGACTCAGGGGAGGGAAAGCCTGCGGTGACAAAGGGGATCAACGCCGTGCGCCCGGCGGCCTGCGCGGTGCGGATATTCTGTTCGAGCTGGTTCATGAAAGGCTCCTGTCCTGCGTAAAGAGTGCCTGTTCCACGATGTCCATGTCCTTGTCGCCGCGTCCCGAAAGGTTGACGACGACATGGCTCCCGGCGGGAAGCTCCTTGCCGTGCTGCAGTACCCACGCCAGCGCGTGCGAGGATTCGAGCGCGGGAAGGATGCCTTCGGTACGGCACAGGGTCTGGAATGCGTCCAGAGCCTCGGCATCGTTGGCAAGGCCATAGCGGACTCGCCCGGTGGCGTTCAGGTAGGCGTGTTCCGGCCCGACGCCGGGGTAGTCCAGACCGGCTGAAATCGAATGTGACGGTTCGATTTGCCCGTCCCTTGTCTGGAGGAGCATGGTCATCTGTCCGTGCAGGACGCCCGGCGTACCGAGGTTGATCGGTGCGGAGTTGCAGCAGCCCGGTTCGCCGGTTCCGGCCGCCTCGACGCCGATGATCCGCACGGAAGCATCGGCAAGGAAAGGATGAAACATGCCGATGGCATTGGAGCCGCCGCCCACGGCCGCCACCACGACATCGGGGAGTTTGCCGGTTTTTTCAAGCATCTGTGAACGGGTTTCGCGTCCGATGACACTCTGGAGATCCCGGACCAGCGTGGGGAACGGATGCGGGCCTGCCGCCGTTCCGAAGCAGTAGTGCGTGGTTTCCTGCGCCGCAATCCAGTAGCGAAGGGCCTCGTTGATGGCATCCTTGAGGGTGCGGGTTCCGCTGCGGACGGGTTTTACCTCCGCGCCGAGCAGCTTCATGCGCCGCACATTGGAGGATTGGCGTTCCACGTCGTCCGCTCCCATGAACACGGTGCACGCAAGCCCCAGACGGGCGGCGGCAGCGGCGGTGGCCACGCCGTGCTGCCCCGCACCGGTTTCCGCAACCAGCGACGTCTTGCCCATATGCCTTGCAAGCAGAGCCTGCCCCAGCGTGTTGTTGACCTTGTGCGCTCCGGTATGCAGCAGATCCTCGCGTTTCAGCCACAGGGAAAAGCCGAGGCGTTCGGACAGGGTGGGGCAGAAGGTCAGCGGCGTTTCCCGGCCCGCGTAGTTGCGGAGCAGGTCGTCCAGCTCGTCGCGAAAGGCCGGGGAAGGCATGATGTCCCGAATGGCGTCCTCCAGCTCCCGCAACGGCGGCATGAGCAGTTCAGGAACGAAACAGCCGCCGAAGGCTCCGAAATATCCTTTTTTCATGGCTCCCTCACGCTCCTTTCAGGGCCGTGAGCGCGGCCCGGATGCGTACATGATCCTTGCGTCCGGGTTCGGACTCCAGACCGGAATTGAAATCCACTCCGTCAGGCCGGCAGGCGGCGACGGCGTCAGCGGCGGCTTTGGGCGTCAGCCCTCCGGCAAGGAGCCAGGGCCGCGGGGCGCGCAGGCCGTTCAGCGGCGGCCCGTTGATCCGTCTGCCGCTGCCGCCTCCGATTTGCCCCGCATCAAGCAGGAAAAGGCCCGCGGCGGGGGCGTGGCGGAGCATGGCGTCTTCAAGAGCCTGCCGCGTGGGGTAGCGTTCGGGCCAGAGCACCCGGATGATGCTGTCCGCCCCGAGCGTGCGGCTCAGGCAAAGGGCGCAGGTCACGGACTGATCCCCGTGCAGCTGAATCCTGTCCAGCCGGGCGGTGCGGGCCGTTTCCTCAATGAAGCGCATGTCGTCGGCAACAAACACACCCACCCGGATCATGCCGTGGCTGTCCAGCCCGGCGGCCTGCGCGGGCGTGACGGCCCGGGGGCTTTCCGGGGCGAAGATGAAGCCGCACATGTCCGCGCCGTTCGCGGCGGCGCAGTCGAGATCCGCCTGTTCGCGGAGTCCGCAGATTTTGATCATCGGTCTTTTCATGCCGAGGCCTCCAGAAGGTTGCGGAGGGCGTTGCCCGGCGTGCCGCCGTCCATAAGTCCGGTTCCCGCCAGCACGGCCTGATAGCCCGCCTCGTGCGCCTGCCGGAGGTGCCGGGGGGCGGAAATGCCGCTCGCGGCGATCCAGCATTCACCGTCTCCGGCGGCATGGTGCCGTTCCGCAAGGCGGAGGCAGGCCGCGCGATCCACCGCCAGCGTATCCAGATCGCGGGCGTTGGCCTGAATGATCCGCGCCCCGGACTCCCGGGCAAGCGCAAGATCCGTTTCATCAAAGACTTCCACTACGGCATCCATGCCGAACGCTTCGGCCTGTTCGCGCAGGCTGCGGAGCAGGGCCGCGTCGGGCGTCAGGCGGACAATGAGCAGCAGGGCCGAGGCCGGAGTCGCCGCCGTAGCCCGAACCTGCAGCGGATCAAAGATAAAATCCTTTCGGAGCAGGGGAAGCCCTTGGCCCGCCATCCGCTTGAGGTAGCCGAGCGTGCCCTTGAAGCGGGATGCTTCGGTCAGCACGGAAAGGCAGGCGGCTCCGGCCTCGGCGTACTGTCTGGCGGCCTCCTCGGGAGAGAGGCCCAGCAGGATGTCCCCCCGCGAGGGGGAGGCCCGCTTGAACTCCGCGATGACGTGGGGCCGTCCGGACTCCGCGTTCAGGGCGGCGCGGAACGGGGGCCGCCGTTCACGGCGGGGCTGCGGAAGCATGTCAATGTAGTCGAGCTGGCGCAGGGCCTGTATTTCGGCCTGTTTCGCGGCCTTGAACTGTCTAAGCAGCATGGAGAACCTTCCCTCCCGATCCGGAAGCGAGTGCTTCACGGGCTTTGGCCATGCACGCCGCCAGCGGGAGCCTGCGCTCCAGCAGATGGATGCACATGCCGATGTTGAGGACAAGCATGTTCCGCATGGGTTCCGGCCCGCGCCCGGCGAGCAGTTCGCGGAGCACGGACACGGCTTCGTCGCGGCTGGCAACGGCAAGTTCTTCCGGCGAGCATCTCGGGATGCCGTATGCCTCCGGGTCCAGCGTCAGCGCGGTCAGCTTGCCGTTGTCGAGCAGCATCAGGTCATTGGGACCGATGGGCGTAATCTCGTCATAGCCCCCGGCTCCGCACACCACCGCCGCCCGGTGCACGGACGACTGGGCCAGCGTTTCGGCCATGAGTCTGACGAGTTCGGGCCGGGCCACCCCCAGCAGGATGTGGGAAGGCCGCGAGGGGTTGATCAGCGGACCCAGCAGGTTGAACAGGGTGCGGATGCCCAGTTCGTTCCGGATGGGTGCGATGTTGCGGAAACAGGGGTGGAACCGCTGGGCGAACAGGAACACGAAGTTCCGGTCGTGCAGGATGCTGCCCACGTCGGCGGGGCTGATGTCCAGCGGGATGCCCAGCCCTTCCAGCGCGTCGGCACTGCCGCATCTGGAGGAGACGGCGCGGTTGCCGTGCTTGACCACCTGATAGCCCATGCCCGCCAGCGTGAGGGCGGTTCCGGTGGAGCAGTTGAAGGAGGAGCGTCCGTCTCCGCCCGTGCCCACAACCTCGATGGTCGGGCCTTCGATGCCGTCCACGCGCACGGCGCGGGCCAGCGCGGCGCGGGTGGCATGGGCCATTTCCAGCGGGCTTTCCCCCTTCATACGCAGGCCCATGAGGAAGCTCCCCGCCTGTGAAGGCGTCATGGAGCCGTCCATGAGGGCGGAGAATGCGGCGGAGGCCATGTCCGCCGTCAGATCCTTCCCGGCAGCGAGGGTATCCAGAATGGCACTGATGGCGTTGGCGTCGCTCCCTTTGGGCAGGATGGCCTTGGGGAAGTTGCCGAGCAGGCGCAGCCCGTCCGGGGTCAGGATGGATTCGGGATGAAACTGCACGCCGACCCACGGGCGATCCTTGTAGCGCAGGGCCATGATTTCCCCCTCGGGTCCGTGTGCCGTCACCGTGAACGCGGCATGGGCCTCGTCCTCGCCGGAACGAACCACCAGCGAGTGGTAGCGGCCCACGCGCATGGGATTCGGAAGGCCGGAGAAAAGGCCCGTGCCGTCGTGTACGATGTCCGAGGCCTTGCCGTGCATGATGCAGGGGCCGACGACCACCTCGGCTCCGGCGGCAAGCCCCAGAGCCTGATGCCCGAGGCAGACCCCGAGCACCGGAATTTTCGGGTCGAGAATCCGAAGCACGTCCATGCAGTAGCCCGCATCCTTTGGGTGTCCGGGGCCGGGAGAGAGGCAGACCATGCTCAGGGCCGGGTCCTGCGCCAGAGCGGGCAGGCGGGGATCGTCGTTCTTGACCACCACGGGCTGTTGCCCGAGGGCGTAAAAGGCCTGTACGAGGTTGTAGGTGAACGAGTCGTAGTTATCGATGAGCAGGAACATGGGCGTCTCCGGTATCGTTGAGGACGGTTCGCATGATGGCGGACTTGTTGAAAACTTCATTCCATTCGGCAGCAGGGTCGGAGTCGAAGACGATGCCGCCCCCGGCCTGCCAGTGGAGCCTGCCGTCTTTCACCCACATGCTGCGGATGGTGATCCCCGTATCAAGGCTGACGCTGTCGTCATCAAGGCCGATCCAGCCGATGCAGCCTGCGTAGGGGCCGCGCGGCAGCGTTTCGGTTTCGGCAATGATTTCCATAGCCCGGATCTTGGGTGCCCCGCTCACGGTTCCGGCGGGGAAGGTCGCCGCCAGCACGTCCAGCGCGTCAAGGCCGGGCTGGAGCCGGGCGGTGATCCGCGAGGTCAGATGCATGACGTGGGAGAAGCGTTCCACTTCCATGAGCCGCTCGACATGGACCGTGCCGGGCCGGGCAATGCGCCCCAGATCGTTGCGGCCCAGATCCACCAGCATGACGTGTTCGGCGCGTTCCTTGGGATCTTCCTGAAGCTCGGCGGCAAGACGGGCGTCTTCCGTGTCGTCGCAGCCGCGCTTGCGGGTTCCCGCGATGGGGGAAAGCTGGAGCTTGCCTTCCGTACACCGGACCATGACCTCGGGCGAGGAGCCGAACAGCGTAACCTCCGGCAGGTTCATGAAGAACATGTACGGCGAGGCGTTGCGGCGGCGCATTCGGCGGTACAGGGTAAAGGCGTCTCCCGTGAACGGCGTGCTGAACCGGCACGACGGCACGACCTGAATGGCTTCGCCCTGCCGGAGCCTCTGCCTGATGTTCTCCACGGCCCGCATGTAGCCTTCGCGTCCGGGTGCGGCGGTCACGGCGTCTTCGGCAATGGCGGGGCAGGGCGCGCCGTCTTCCCGCATCCGTGCGCCGGCGACGTCCCGGTGCTTCCCGAGGCTTATCTGGCAGAGCCGGTTGTAGAGATGGTCGAACACCAGCACCGTCCCCGGCAGCACAAGGCAGGCCTCGCCCTTTTCCGGCGGCAGGCTGCTTTCCAGCTTCCTGTTGAAGAGGCTGGCGACGCCGTAGCCGAAATAGCCGTAGAGGGCGCGGGTGATGGGAGGCAGATCAACGCCTTCCGGCTGCTGGAGGTGAAGCCCGTTCATGAGTGCCCGCAGGCCGTCCATGAAAGGCAGGCCGTCCAGTTCCCGCAGGGGGACGAGGCGGTCGTCTTCCGTGGAGAGGGCCAGCCGCCCGTCGCGGCAGGTTGCCTGAAGCAGGAAATCGCAGGCGAGGATGCTGTAACGCCCCCATCGCCCGTCGACCTCCGCGCTTTCCAGCAGGATGCCGCGGCGATTGCGGCACATGCCGAGGAACAGGCTGATGGGGGTGTCCGTATCCGCCGGGAGCCACCGCGCATGCTGGCGCAGGGAGACATCGGGGGCGGAAGGCGTCTTGGAAGCGGTCATGTCATGGTCCTTCTTGAAGTTGAGGTACAAAAAAAGACGCCATCCTCGGGAGGATGGCGTCTGTGCTCACGAATACAGCCAGTGCCGGATGCAGGCCCTATACAGGCCGCACTCCCCCCTTCACGTCGACGACGTGCCACCACCAGCGATACGCGGTAAGGGAAAGGGAGGAAGCGTTGAACATGATCCGGTCCTTGACAAATTTGAGAAATGAAATGGAATCTGTTTTGGAGAAAACTACTGCCAAGCCGGAGTGTTGTCAATCAGTGCCGTCATCTTTTCTTCGGATTGTCAAAAACGTGACAGCCTCTGTTCTTCTCTTTTGGGGCATTGCAGTGCCGTATGGCGTGTGAGATAAGGTCGTAGCCATTGGGGAAGAGCATTTTGGTTGTCCAGCCGGGCCAGGGGAGGAGGGCATGCGCTTTTTTTTCAGCATCAAGGTCAAAATCCTTTGCGTCATCGTTGCCGTCTTTGCCCTACAGATGGTGTATTCGTGTTCCAGCCTGATTGATACATACAAAGAATACAGAAGGATGCGTATCAAGGAATGTCTGCTGGCCTTCAATGCCGAATGCCGCATCTTCACGGGCGACATGTTCCTGCTGCAACAGGCTGCGGCCTATTTCGCGCAGACGATGGAGATGCGCCAGAGCCAGCCTGAAGACGCGCGGGTTGATGTCGCCGTGCCGCTTCAGCGGGTTCTTGAGGATTTTCCTGCGGCACTCGGCGGCGGGTTGTGGTTCGAGCCGTATCAGGACGACCCGAGGAAGGAGCGCAGCTGCCGCTACCTCTTTTGGAAAGGGGGAAAGCTCCGGCTGGACCCGTCCTTCGAGACGCTCGGCTACAACTATCCGGAGCAGGAATGGTACAGGCTTATCAAGGAGAGGGCGCACTCCTCAAAAGATGTCGTCTGGAGTCCTCCATATCGTGATGCGAGCGGAACCCATGCCCTCATGATCACGGTCGGCTGCGGGCTGTTCCGGCATGGCGAGCTGTTCGGAGCCGTGACCATCGACTGGCAGCTTTCCGATATCTTGCAGCGGATTTCCTCCCTGCCGCCCACGAAAGGAAGCTATGTGCTTTTTGTGGATCTTCTGAACGATGCGGTGCTGGCGCGAAGCGACAAGCCCGTAGAGGAGGTTCCGGGAACATCGGTCCTTTCCCTGCCGTGGTTTCCGCTGATCGGGGCAGGGCAGACCCGTTTTACATACGACGGGGTGCGCTACCTTTCCTTCATGTCCACAATGACCAACAATATGGCCCTCATCCTGAACATTCCCGAAGATGAGCTGATGGCCCCGGTACGGAGGCGCATCGTGCTGATGCTGGCATGGATGGCGGGCTTTTCCCTGCTGTTGTTTGGGGCGACCTATTATTTGCTGCACCGCTTTGTCAGCGCGCCGATGGTTTCCATCGTCAGGCAGGCCAGACGCATCGGCAGGGGCGATCTGGATTGCCGGGTTACGGTAACGGACAGGGGCGAGCTGGGCGAGGTGGCCGGCGTGCTCAACAGCATGACCGAGGATCTCAAGAAGCATATCGGGCAGATGCGCCGCATGGTGCAGGAAAAGGAGCGCATTGCGGCGGAGCTGGATGTCGCCACCCACATTCAGGCTTCCATGCTTCCCTGCCTTTTTCCGCCCTATCCCAACTGTGCGGAGTTCGACCTGTTTGCGGGGATGCGTCCGGCGCGTGAGGTCGGCGGCGATTTTTACGATTTCTTTATGATAGACGACAGGCAGCTGGCCTTTATCATCGCGGACGTTTCCGGCAAGGGCGTGCCCGCCGCGCTGTTCATGGTCATTGCCAAGACGCTCTTGAAGAACCATCTCCAGAGCGGGCTTTCCCCTGCGGAGGCACTGGAGGCCACCAACGCCCAGTTGTGTGAAAACAATACGATGGACATGTTCGTCACGGTCTGGGTAGGGGTGTTGTCCAGATACGGCGGGGATGTCCGCTATGCCAACGCCGGACACAACAATCCGCTGTTGTGCCGGTGCGGGGGAGCGTATAAAGAGCTTCAGGGACGGCACGGCTTCGTATTGGGCGGCATGGAGGGGATGCGCTACAGGAATGAGGCGTTCCGTATGCAGCCCGGCGACAGAATCCTGCTGTATACCGACGGCGTGACCGAAACAACCAACGCCGACGGCGTGATGTTCGGGGTTGAGCGGTTGCGGAAACACGCCGGGCAGTTGAAGGAGGCTTCACTCCGCACGGAAGTTTCCGAGGTGTTCAATGCCGTGGACAGCTTTGCGGGGGACGCTCCGCAGTTCGACGACATCACGCTGCTGGTGCTGGAATATCGCGGAAGCCAACAGGATTCGGCCGGAACGGGCGGATTCCATGCGGCTTGCCCCGCCCTGCTCGAGCGGTTCGAGGGCCTGCGGACTCGGGTGGAGGGCTTCCTTGCGGCGGAGGGAATCGGCGGCAAGGCAAAAGGGCATCTGCTGCTGGTTTTCGAGGAAGTCTTTGTGAACATAACGCATTATGCCTACCCCGAGGGGGCTGGCGATGTCTTTGTCGATATGGAGATCCGGGAGGAGGGCGCAGCCGGACAGCAGGGGGGCAGGAGCCTTGTCTGCCAGTTCCGGGATCGCGGCATTCCCTTTGATCCGCTGAGGAGCATGGAACCGGATGTTTCCCTGCCCGCCGAAGAGCGCGCTATCGGCGGACTGGGGCTGCTCATGATCCGCAAGTTGATGGACAGCGTCGCCTACGCACGGGAAGGGGATGAAAACGTGCTCGTCCTGACGAAAAAAATTCAACCCTGTCCGCATGATGTGGAATAAAGAAGGAAGGAGCATTTCTATGGATATTGTAAAAACGCAAGAGGGGTTCCAGAGCGTGCTGGCTGTTTCCGGCCGTCTGGATACGGTTACGGCTCCCCAGCTGGAGGCCTGTTGTCAGGAGTGCCTTTCCGAAGGCGGATCGCTGGTCATGGACTTCAAGAACCTTGTCTATGTGTCCTCGGCGGGGCTGCGCGTGCTGTTGTCCACACACAAGAAGACGCTGGACAAGGGGGGCCTGATTTTGCGTAACGTCAATGGTGAAATTGCTGAAATTCTTGATATAACAGGCTTCATAGATATCTTGACCATCGAACGCTAGGCCCTGCCCGCGCTGCCGCCCGCGCTTTGGAACGGGGTGAAGGGAAAAGAGCGGGGCCACGTCCCCGAGCCTTTTCCAGCGCGGCTGGACGCTTGAGAGGGCAGCGGGCGTATCCGTGGTGTTCTGGCCCGCACCGCAGGAGAGCGGTACAGAAAAGGCAAGGGTTCCCGAAGACATCCGGGAACCCTTGCCGTTATCTTTGGCGCAGCGGCACGGCCTTATTTGCCGGGCGAGGCCGCCTTTTTCTTGCCGGAAGCCTGATACCGCTTCAGGGCGTTGAGTTCGGCCTTGCGCAGGCGGATGGAGTGGGGCGTCACTTCAACGAGTTCGTCTTCGCGGACAAAGTGGAGGGCGTGCTCCAGCGTCATGGGACGGACAGGCGTCAGGGTGACGGCTTCGTCCTTGCCCGAGGCGCGCATGTTGGTGAGCTTCTTTTCCTTGGTCGGGTTCACGTCGATGTCGTTGTCGCGGTTGTGCTCGCCAACGATCATTCCTTCGTAGACGGGATCGCCGGGGACGACGAAAAGCTGTCCGCGCGGCTCAAGGTTGAAGAGGGCGTAGGCTACGGCATTGCCGGCGCGGTCGGAGACGATGGAGCCGGAGAAGCGGCTCGGGAAGTCACCGCGGTGGGGTTCGTAGCCGGCGAGCAGGGAATTCATGATGCCCGTGCCCTTGGTGTCGGTGAGAAATTCGTCGCGATAGCCGATCAGGCCGCGGGAAGGTACGGAGAACTCCAGACGGACGCGGCCCGTGCCGTTGTTGACGCAGTTGACCATGCGGCCCTTGCGCTGGGACATCTTGTCGGTCACGACGCCCATGAAGTTTTCATCGCAGTCCACATAGAGCTGCTCGATGGGTTCGAGAAGCTGGCCGTTTTCGTCGCGCTTGAAGATGACCTCGGGGCGGCCCACGCACAGCTCAAAGTCTTCGCGGCGCATGGTTTCGATGAGGATCGCCATCTGGAATTCGCCGCGGCCCTTGACGATGAAGCTGTCCTTTTCCTCAGGCTCTTCAATCTTGATGGCGACGTTCAGCAGGGCTTCCTTCAGCAGGCGGTCGCGGATCTTGCGGGACTGGACGTTCTTGCCTTCGCGTCCGGCGAGGGGCGAGGTGTTGATGGTGAAGCGCATGGCAACGGTCGGCTCGTCCACGCGCAGGCGCGGCAGCACGCGGATGTCTTCCTTCGTGCAGATGGTGTCGCCGATGGCGAAGTCTTCCAGACCGGCGATGATCACGATGTCGCCGGGCATGGCTTCCTTGATGTCCACCAGACGCAGCCCCTCGTAGGCCTGAAGGCGGGTCACGCGCAGGGGAACGGGGGTTCCCGATTCGTTGACGCAGACCAGAGAGTCGTTGGAGTGCACCTGTCCGTGCAGGCTGCGGCCCACGGCAAGGCGGCCGAGGTATTCGGAGTAGTCAAGGTCGGAAACCAGCATCTGGAACGGCTCGTTGGCGTCATAGGCCGGGCCGGGGACAACCTTGAGGATGGTTTCAAACAGCGGGGAAAGATCCACGCGGGGATCGTCGAGCTGGCGCATGGCGACGGCATCGCGCCCGATGGCGTAGAGCACGGGAAATTCGAGCTGTTCTTCGCTGGCGTCGAGATCGATGAACAGGTCGTACACTTCGTTGAGCACTTCCTGGGCGCGGGCATCCTTACGGTCGATCTTGTTGACGACGACAATGAGCTTCAGGCCGCGTTCCAGAGCCTTGCGGAGTACGAAACGGGTCTGGGGAAGGGGACCTTCCGCCGCGTCGACGAGCAGGATCGCGCCGTCTGCCATGGACAGGGCACGTTCCACCTCACCGCCGAAGTCGGCGTGGCCGGGAGTGTCGATGATGTTGATCTTGACGTCGTTCCAGCTGACGGCGCAGTTCTTGGCGGCAATGGTAATGCCGCGTTCCCGTTCCAGATCCATGCTGTCCATGATGCGATCGTCGACCTGCTGGTCACTTCGGAAAATGCCGCTCTGGCGGAAAAGGGCGTCCACAAGCGTGGTCTTGCCGTGGTCAACGTGGGCGATGATGGCGATATTGCGAAGTTTTTCGTTACGGGTGAGATCTTTCAAGAAGGTTTCCTCATGGATATAGGCCGGACGAGACGGGGCAGGCCGGAAAAAAGGACTGGTCAATGTTGACGTAGTCTGCATCTGTACACCGTTTGGGAGGGCTTCGCAAGCCGTCGCAAAGACACCAGCCCCGGGGAAAATCCTGTTCATGGCCCTGTACGGCGGGGCAAAAACGGGATAGACACGGGCCTCGCGCGGCGCAAAGGCCCGCCAAGGGGAGGATGGCATGAACATGGAAATTGAGCGAAAATTTCTTGTCAGGAGCCGGGGCTGGCGCGGGCTTGTCCCCGGAGTGCGGTTTCGGCAGGGGTATTTGCAGACCAGCCCAAGCACGGTTCGGGTGCGTACCGAGGGCGAACGCGGCGTGCTGACCATCAAGGGGCGGACGCGGGGATTTTCCCGCGAGGAATTTGAATACGAGATTCCCCGCGAGGATGCTGACCGGATGCTGGACACGCTGGCGCAGGGGGCACTTATCGAAAAAATCCGCTACCGGATTCCCTGCGGCGGGTTTGTCTGGGAAGTCGATGAATTTTTCGGAGACAATGCCGGGCTTGTCGTGGCGGAGATCGAGCTTGCCGACGAGGGGCAGAGCTTCGATCTTCCCGAGTGGGTAGGGGAGGAAGTCACGGGCGATCGCCGCTACTCCAACTCGTCGCTGTCCACGCATCCGTATTGTGAGTGGTAGGGGACAGGCGAGTCAGCCCCGGCGGGCACGCGTCCCCCGCCCGCACTCCCCGCTCGATGGAGGGCGCGGACGGGGTTCGGCGTTCCAGCAAAAACGTCCTTATCCGCGCGGTGCCTGCCTGGCTTCCTCGTCCTCCAGATCGAACTGCTTGATCTTGCGGAACAGGGTGCGGCGGTCGATGCCGAGGATTTCCGCCGTTTCCGTCCGTTTCCAGTCGTTGCGGCGCAGGATGTCGAGCAGGTAGTCCCGTTCGAAGCGATCCAGAGCGGAAGCCAGCGGCTCCTGCGGCAGGGGCTGGCGATGCTCGGCCTCCCCGGAAGCGGGAAGCGATGCCGGAGGCTTTCCCGAACCGACCTGCAAGGTACCGAGCTGCACCTTGCCGAGGGTCAGGTAGCGGTACAGGGTGTTGTGCAGTTCACGGATGTTGCCCGGCCAGTCATACTGCATGAACGCCTGCATGACCTCGCCGTTGATGGGCGGCAGATCCCCGACGCGCGGGTAGGCGTTGCGGAAGTATTCGATGAGCAGAGGGATGTCGTCCTTGCGCTGGCGCAGGGGCGGCAGATGGATCGGGATGACGTGGATGCGGTAAAAGAAGTCCTCGCGCATCAGGCCCGCGGCTACGCGTTCGGCAAGGTTGCGGTTGGTGGCGGCGATGATGCGGAAATCCGGCTTGTGCAGTTCGGAGCCGCCCACCGGGGTGAACCCTTGCCCCTCGATGGCCCGAAGGAGCTTGGTCTGGGCGGACAGGCTCAGTTCCCCCAGTTCGTCGAGAAACAGCGTGCCGCCGTCGGCGCGGTCGAGGCACCCCTTGCGGTCGGCGAGGGCACCGGTGAACGCGCCCTTCTTGTAGCCGAAAAATTCGCTTTCAAAGAGATTTTCGGGGATGGCCCCGCAGTTGACGGCAATGAAGGGCTTGTCGCATCGCGCGCTGCACTCGTGCACGGCGCGGGCCGCCAGCTCCTTGCCCGTGCCCGATTCCCCGAAAACGACCACGCAGTCCTCCGTGGCTCCGGCCCGGGCGATCAGCTCAAACACTTCCCGCATGGGCGGCGAGTCGCCCACAATGTTGTTGAAGCAGCGGGCCTTGAGGCGTTCGCGCAGCTCCCGGTTTTCCTTCTGGATGCCCAGCTCCTTTTTCTGCTTTTCGGTGATGTCGTTGACCAGTCCCTCGATGGCGACAAGCTGTCCCGAAGCGTTGAATGCGCCCGAGGACTGCTCCCAGACCCATTTCTCCTCGCCCCATGCCGTGATGATGCGGTAGACCAGCTCCCAGCGGCGGCGATCCCGAAGCGCGGCGGCGATGGTGGAGCGGATGTTTTCGCGGTCGTCCTCATGCGCGATGTCCAGCAGCCCGAGGCGTTCCGCCCCCATGAACCGTTCCGGCGTGTACCCCGTCAGGCCGAGAACGCCATCGCTGACGAAGCTGACGGCCCGGCGTTCATCGGGAACCCCGGCGGTGACGTTTTCCCGGTAGGCCAGCCCCGGCAGGTTGTCGAGCAGGGCCAGCATCTGGCGGCGTTGTTCGTTCAGCTCCTTGCCTATTTCGGCGTTGTGGCGTTTGAGCTGTTCGCGCATCTGCTTGTTCATGATGTGGGTACGGACGCGCGCCAGCACCTCGGCATCGTGAAAAGGCTTTGTGATGTAGTCGACGCCCCCGACCTCAAAGCCCCGCGTCTTCTGGCTCGGATCATCCACATAGGAAATGAAGACAACCGGGATATCGCAGAGCCGAGGCTCCTTCTTGATGTTCCGGCAGACCTCGTAGCCGTCCATGTCCGGCATCATGACATCGAGCAGAACCAGATCGGGTATCTGCTTGCTCATGTATTCCAGGGCCTTCGTGCCGCTTTTGGCGACGCCAAGCCTGTATTCCTGATTCAGCTTGCTGACGAGGATACGCAGGTTGGTGGGGTCGTCGTCCACGACGAGGACAAGCGGTTTGTTCTGTTCCGTTTCCATTGGCGACTCCATCACTTCGTATCCGGGGGAAGCAGGGCAAGGGCCTCGTCATAGTCATAAAAATCAATGGCATGTTGCAGCTGGTTCATGAGCGCGGGCGGCAGGAACTCCGCCAGCGGCGTCAGGGCATCGGCGATCCGTTCGGGGTCTGCGAGAGCCAGCATGTCCCGCAGGTGATGCACCTGCGTCATTTGCTCTTCGGAGAGGGTTTCCGTCTGGAGCTTTTGGGCCTGCCCTTCGTGGCATGGAGCCGTCACCGGCAGCTCCAGCGAGGCCTGCACGGTGGAGAAGGCCCTTTCCAGCGTTTCCAGCAGCGGAGCAAAGGTGTTCGCCATGTCCGTTCGGCTGACGGTAGCGTTGCCCGACTGCCTGATGAACTGCCGGAGACCCAGCTCCAGCGCGTGGGCGTCCTGCTGCACCGCAACCGCACCCACGTTGGCGGAAGCCCCTTTCAGGTTATGCGCTTCCCGGATAAGCCATTCCCATGCGGGATGGCATGCCGCTTGTTCCGGGAGGGAGGGGTCCAGATACAGCCCCTTACGCAGGGCGGGGAGGGCCTCCGCGGTGTTTCTGACGTAGCCACGCAGAATTTTTTGATAGGTTTCCGGGGAAACGTTGAGGCGTTCGATGGCGTTTGCGTCGAGGCAGGGCGGCAGGGAGTTGCCGCATGTGGCGATTGCGGCCTCTGGGGGAGCGGAGGCCGCCTGAACGGGCTTTCGGGGAATGATCTTGTTGGGGAGCAAGGCCCGGAGCGTGCCGAACAGGGCCGCCCGGCTGAGCGGCTTGGAGAGGTAGCGAGCGATGCCGGCGGACAGGGCGCGCATCTTGTCCTCGTGCATGGCGTGGGCCGTGATGGCGACGATGGGAAGCCCTTCCAGCTCCGGCATGGTACGGATAATCCGGGTGGCCTCGTAGCCGTCCATGACCGGCATCTGTACGTCCATCAGCACAAGATCGAAATGCTCCCCGCGCTGTGCCCCGACCCTGAGGGCATCAAGAGCCTGTTTGCCGTTGCTGACAACGGTCAGGCTGACCCCGGTGTCCTCGAACAGGGCCTCCATGATTTCCTGGTTCGTGGGGTTGTCCTCGGCTACCAGAATACGCACGTCGTGGAACAGCGGGGCTTCCATCGGCGTGGGCAGGGCGTGGAGCCGCCCCGAATAGGCCACGAGGCAAGGCTCGTTGAGCGAGACGATGGACTCGTGCAGGCCCCGCAGGGTGACGAGGGAAAGGATGGCGACCTGCCCGTCCTGCTGGGCGTCTTCGCGGTGGGATTCCGACAGGATCTGCTCCCCGGCGTGCTCGTCCATGAGGATGGCGGGGATGGTATGCCCGAAGGCCGTGCGGAGCGCACGGAGGGCGTACAGGGTGTTCGGTTCTGCCAGCTTGCGGTCAAGGAAGAGCAGATCCGGCTGTTTTTGCGGCAGTTCCCTGCCTTTCTGGACAGCCTCGTCCACTGTGGAGGCCGTTACCGCGTCGATGCCGAGGGCGGCGAAGTGGCGGCGGAGGATCTCGGTCTGGAGGGGTGACGCGCTGAGGACCAGAACATGGACGGGGTGCTCCGGCGGCGGAGGGAGCTGGGCGGCAGGCCCCGCGTTGGGCTGCGTGCACAGCGGCACGGAAAAGGCGAAGGTGCTGCCCACGTTGGGTTCGGATTCCACCCAGATCTCCCCGTCCATCATTTCGACAAGCTGGCGGCAGATGCACAGCCCGAGGCCCGTGCCGCCGTGCCGCCGCGTTGTGGAGGCGTCCACCTGCCGGAAGGGCTGGAAGAGCTGATCGAGCGACTCGGGGGCGATGCCCACCCCGGTGTCGCGCACGAAGCAGATGATCCGCACGCGCTGCTGATCTGGTTCGGAAGGCAAGGGTTCGGCGTGCGCCTGTTTCAGGGTCACGCAGATCTGCCCGCCGGGTCCGGTAAACTTGACCGCGTTGGTCACGAGATTCATGATGATCTGCTGGAGCCGCCCGGCATCGCCGATCAGCGCAAGCTGCATGTGCGGGTCCATGTCCACGATAAGCTCGATGCCGCCCGCCTGCGCGTTGTGCATGGCGACGGTGCAGACGTGATGCACAACGTCGTCCAGCATGAACGGAGCCTGCTCCAGTTCGAGGTGCCCGGCTTCGATCTTGGACACGTCCAGAAGATCGTTGATGATTTCAAGCAAGGCCCGGGACGACTGGAGGATGGCCCTCAGATAGCGGTGGGGCGGCGTCTTTTCCTTGAGCAGGGCAAGCTCGGCAAAGGCCATGATGCCGTGCAGCGGCGTGCGGATTTCGTGGCTGATGTTGGCAAGGAACTGGCTTTTGGCCGTGGTCGCGGCGTCGGCGGCTTCCTTGGCGAGCTGAAGCTCGGCGTTGATGGTCTGGAGATCCCGGGTGCGTTCGTTGACCCGGTGCTCCAGCTCAAGGTTGGACTGCTCCAGCATGGCCCGGCTTTCCCGCAGCTCCTTTTCCGCGCGGTCGTATTTGATCAGTTCCTGATTGAGCTGTTCCGTCCGGCGGGAAACCTGCCGCTTGAGGGAGAAGTTCCAGTACAGCACGAAGGCGAAGACCGTGAACAGCACTTCCGCCGCAAAGAGCATCATCCAGAGAGTCTGCTTGGAAAAGGTTTTCTTTTCGTAGGGCTGGAGCCATTTTTGGGCAATGATGCGGCGTTCTTCCGGGGTGATCTGCTCCAGGGCCTTGGTGATGATGGAGTGCAGTTCCGGCCAGTCCTTGCGGATGCCGAAGGCGTGCCCGTACGGAGCGTCGATGACTCCGGCCACCCGGAGGTTGCGGATGCCGCTGTTGCTTATTTTTTCAGTAATGTTGAACTGGTAGTCGATCATGGCGTCGACTTCGCCAAAGGCGACCTTCTGAAGCCCCTCAAGCGTGTTCTTGACCACGACGGGGATGATTTCCGGATGCTGTTCAAGCAGGAAATCGTGCCATGAATAGCGGTTGACGACCGCCACATGCTTTCCGGCAAGCCCCTTGATGTTGTCTATGTCCGCCAAAGGATCGCGGCTGTCCGGGGACGGCTGGCGGGTTACGATGATGCCCGGAAGCACAATATAGGAGGGGGTGAACAGCATGTAGCGGGCGCGGTGCCGGGTTTCCGCTGCGGCAATGTACATGTCCACCTTTTTGTTGGTCGCGAGATCGGTCGTATCCGTCCAGTCGGCGGGGGGCATCACATGGAAGGTAAGGCCGGTCATTTTCTGGAGAATGCGGAGATAATCCGGCCCGATGCCGGTATAGCGTCCCTCGCTGTCAAACTTTTCCAGAGGGTAAAAATCGGGATCGATCCCGACGTTGACGGTGCGGTGCGTATCGAGCCACAGCCGTTCCTGCGGCGTCAGTTCGTCAAGAACCGAGGTCTGACGCTCCATGACGGCATCAACAGGGTCGATGTTCCGTTCAAAGAGGTTGTCCTGCATGGCCTTCAGGACAAGAAAAACCTGAGTAGCCACGAGAAAAACGCCGAAAAGAAGCACAGTCAGCAGACGCACGCAAACCTCGGGGAAGGGTTATGCCGCCGGGAGGCCGGACGGATGGAAGGAATGAACAAGCCCGGAAGGTTCCTTGCGGGTTCTTTCCGGGCTTTGCTGTTTTTGGGGATCGCGCGGGCGATCAGTTCTTGCCGAGTCCGGTCAGGTATTCGTGGGCTGCGGTCAGGACGTTGGGCATGAGGATTTCCCCGGCCTTGGGGTTGCATTTCGCCATGCCGATGCACGCGGAGAGGTTGTCCCGGATGCGTTCGGCCTTGTGGCGTGCTTCCGTATTGGGCGTGAGGGTTTCCATATGGGCTTCGACCTTGGCCATGGCTGCCTGAGCCTGTTCGAGTTTCTTCTGCATGGGAGTGTATCCTTCATTCGGTGTTTTTTCGGGGAAACGGACTATAACGCAGGCCCTCTTTCTTTTCAAATAAGATCATTCCGGCGTCTGTCGAGTCCCGGAAGCGTCCCTGTACGCCTGCGCCCGCTCCCGTATGGCTGTGGAAAGACAGCGGATAACGCACTCGTAGTTTTCCGGGCGATGGGGGAAGAGGCAGCCTGTGCAGTTCTTCACCCCCGTTTCCGTCCGGCGGGGGGAGCCGGGGCATTCCGGCAGAAAATAGAGCGGGCAGTAGCAAAAAAGGCAGTTGAATGCGTCCGGTTCCGCATCCGCATGGCAGGGAAAGTGTGTGCAATCGATGTTTTTAAAAAAGCGAGAACTGTTTTTCATGGCGAATACCTAGGGAGTGTCCTTTCTGTCGTAACTGTATTGACAGAATTGTAGCCTTCTTATATGCAAAAAGAAACTCCTTTCCATCTTCCCGGGATGGGATTGCTGTTGTCCAGCGGGTGTCGCTTTTGTCGAAAACCGTGCCTGATACAGGTTTTCGACCCCATGCCCGCCCTGTGAAGTGCTCTCAAGGAGCCGGACAAAAGGGAAAGGCCTTTTTTGACGGTTCCCGTAAACCTTTCGGCCCCCTGTCGGGTTGGCCGTGGAATCAAGGAGTGGCGCATGATTTCCAAGACGCTCATTGTGAACGGGATGGCGAAAACGCTGCTTGTAAACCCCGAGGATTCGCTGGCCGACGTGTTGCGCGGCCAGCTGCTGCTGACCAGCGTGAAAGTTGGCTGCGGGACGGGGCAGTGTGGTGCCTGTAATGTGATTCTGGACGGCAAGCTTGTCCGTACCTGCATGCTGAAAATGAAGCGTGTGGAAGACGGAGCCGCCGTCACGACGCTTGAAGGGATCGGAACGCCCGAGCATATGCACCCGCTTCAGCTTTCGTGGATGTTCCACGGCGGTGCCCAGTGCGGTTTTTGTACGCCCGGATTCATCGTGTCCGCCAAGTGCCTTCTGGACGCCAATCCCGCGCCGACCCGCAACGAGGTCCGCGACTGGTTCCAGACGCACCGCAACGCCTGCCGCTGCACGGGCTACAAGCCGCTGGTCGATGCCGTCATGGACGCCGCCGCCGTCATGCGCGGCGAGAAATCTGTCAAGGATATCGAATACAAGGAACCTGTTGACGGGCGCGCCTGGGGTTCCCGCCGTCCTCGTCCCAATGCCGTTGCCAAGGTAACCGGTACGCACGATTTCGGCGCGGATACCGGCCTGAAGATGCCTCCGAACACGCTGCATCTGGCACTGGCTCAGGCCAAGGTTTCCCACGCCAACATCAAGGGCATCGATACTTCCGAAGCCGAAGCCATGCCCGGCGTTTTCCGCGTGCTGACCCACAAGGACGTGAAGGGCAAGAACCGCATCACCGGCCTCATCACCTTCCCCACCAACAAGGGTGACGGCTGGGATCGTCCGATCCTCAACGATACCAAAATCTTCCAGTATGGCGACGCGCTTGCCATCGTCTGCGCCGACTCCGAGGCCCATGCCCGCGCCGCCGCCGACAAGGTGAAATTTGACCTTGAACTGCTGCCCGAATACCTGAACGCTCCCGATGCCATGGCCCCCGATGCCATCGAGATCCACCCCGGCACGCCGAACGTCTACTTCGAACAGAAGGAAGTGAAGGGCGCGGAAACGGCCCCCTTCTTTGCCGACGCCGAAAACGTGGTGGTGGAAGACAGCTTCTACACGCAGCGTCAGCCCCACCTGCCCATCGAGCCGGACGTGGGCTATGGCTACATGAATGAAGAAGGCAAGCTGGTCATCCACTCCAAGTCCATCGGCCTGCACCTGCACGGCCTGATGATCGCCCCCGGCCTGGGCCTCGACTTCGGAAACGACATGATCATGGTGCAGTGCAACGCGGGCGGTACGTTCGGGTACAAGTTCAGCCCGACCATGGAAGCCCTTATCGGCGTTGCCGTGCTCGCCACGGGCCGCCCCTGCCACCTGCGCTACAACTACGAACAGCAGCAGCAGTACACCGGCAAGCGTTCTCCCTTCTTCACCACCGCGCGCTTTGCCGCCGACAAGAAGACCGGAAAGATCAAGGCCATGGAAACCGACTGGATCGTCGACCACGGCCCCTATTCCGAATTCGGCGACTTGCTGACCCTGCGCGGTGCCCAGTACATCGGCGCGGGCTACGGCATTGAAAACATCCGCGGCATCGGCAGAACCGTGTGCACCAACCACGGCTGGGGTGCGGCCTTCCGCGGCTACGGAGCCCCCGAAAGCGAATTCGCTTCCGAAGTGCTCATTGATGAACTGGCCGAAAAGCTCGGCATGGACCCGCTGGAACTGCGTGCCGTCAACTGCTACAAGCCCGGCGACACGAACCCCTCCGGCCAGAAGCCGGAAGTCTTCAGCCTGCCGGACATGATCGACATCCTGCGCCCGAAGTTCAAGGCCGCCAAGGAAAAGGCCGCCGCGAACTCCACTGACGAGATCAAGCGCGGCGTAGGCGTCGCCATCGGTATCTATGGCTGCGGTCTGGACGGCCCGGACTCCGCCGAAAGCTGGGTCGAATACAATCAGGACGGTACGGTTACGCTCGGCGTTTGCTGGGGTGACCACGGACAGGGTGCCGATGCCGGTGCTCTGGGTACGGCCCATGAGGCCCTGCGCCCGCTGAACATCGCCGTCGACAAGATCCGTCTGGTGATGAACGACACCTCCAAGGCCCCCGTGGGCGGCCCCGCCGGTGGTTCGCGCTCGCAGCTTGTGGTCGGCAATGCCATCCGCGTCGCCTGTGAAACCCTCATCGAAGCGATGAAGAAGCCCGGCGGCGGTTTCTATACCTATGAGGAAATGAAGGCCGAAGGCCGCGAACTGCGCCAGTACGGCAAGTGGACCACGCCGTGCACGTCCCCGGACGAAAACGCGCAGGGCGAACCGTTCTGCTGCTACATGTACGGGCTGTTCATGGCTGAAGTGGCCGTGAACCAGACCACCGGAAAGACGCAGGTGGAAAAGCTGACCATGATTGCCGACATCGGCAAGGTCAACAACCGCCTCGTGACCGACGGCCAGCTGTACGGCGGGCTGGCGCAGGGCATCGGCCTCGCGCTTTCCGAGGACTATGAGGACATCAAGAAGCATTCGACTCTCGTCGGCGCGGGCCTGCCCTACATCAAGGACGTCCCGGACGATATCGAGCTGATCTACCTTGAAAACTCCCGTCCTGACGGCCCGTTCGGCGCGTCCGGTGTGGGCGAGCTGCCCTTGACGGCACCTCATGCCGCCATCATCAACGCCATCTATCAGGCCTGCGGTGCGCGCGTGACGCACCTGCCTGCACGTCCCGAGAAGGTGCTCGCCGCCCTGAAGAAGTAACCCTGAAAAGTGATTGCCCCTCCTCGTGAAGGGAGCGGGATTGAAGGCCCTCCCGGTTTTGCATAACGCGGCACGTTATGAAGGCCGGGAGGGCTGTTTGCCATACTGGATTACCGGAGGCCTCATGGAACAGGACGATTTGCGGAGCTGGGAACGGCAGTGCACACAGGACGACATGCCCAAATGCCGGGCGGCCTGTCCGTTGCAGGTGGATGTGCGCCCGTTTCTTGAGCGGATGGCGAATGGAGACATGCCCGGAGCGCGCAAGGTGCTGGAACGGCATTTGCCCCTGCCCGGCGTTCTGGGGCGGATTTGCGAACATCCCTGCGAAGGCGCGTGCGTGCGCCGGGAGCTTGGCGGCGCGCTTGCCGTGGGTGCGCTGGAACGCGCCTGCGTGTCCCTCTGTCCCCAACAGACAAAGGCCCTTCCGCGGCCTCCGAAAAACAGGAACGTGCTTGTTATCGGCGACGGCATGGCGGGGCTGACGGCGGCGTGGGATCTTTCCCGCAAGGCCTATCCCGTGACGCTGCTGTACGCCGGGGAGCGTCCCGGCGACGGTTTGCTCGGGGCGTTTGCCGCGCTGTCTCCTGACATGCTGGAAACAGAGCTTGAGTCCATGCGGCGGAGCGGCGTGGCGTTCGAACGCCGGGAGCCTGATCCCGCCTTGCTGCTGGCGGAAGGGTATGACGCCGTTTTTGTGGATGTCTCCCGTGCGCCCGCGCTGGCTCCGGCCTCGCGCAGCGACGTGGATGCCGTCACGCTGAACGCGGCGGGCGGCTCCGAACGTGTTTGCTTCGGCGGCTGGCCCGATACGCAGGCCAATGCCGGGCCGGTGGCGTGGGCTGCGGAGGGCCGCCGTGGAGCCATGACGCTGGAACGCGCGATGACCGGCGTTTCGCTGACGGCTTCGCGCGAAAGCGAGGGGGCCAGTGCGACACGCCTGCACACGCCGCTGGACGGGCTGGCTCCGTTGCAGCGGGTGGAACCGGCGGATGCGGCAGGCTACGCGCCCGAGGAAGCGAAAACGGAAGCCGGACGCTGCCTGCAATGCGAGTGCATGGTTTGTGTGCGAGAGTGCCTGTTCATGCAGAAATACAAGGGCTACCCTCGTGTGTACGCCCGCCAGATGTACAACAATGCCGCCATCGTCAAGGGACACCATCAGGCGAACCGGATGATCAACAGCTGTACCCTCTGCGGACAGTGCGAGGTGCTGTGTCCGGAAGGCTTCTCGATGGCGGATCTCTGCCTTTCCTTCCGCCGGGATATGGTGAAGCGCGGGATGATGCCGCCCTCCGCGCACGAATTCGCGTTGGAGGATATGGCTGCCAGCAACAGCCCGGAATGCCTCTTGTCGTTTGCCGGGCCGGGCGTGGAAACCTGCGAGCATGTGTTCTTCCCCGGATGCCAGCTTGCGGGGGCCCGTACTTCGCAGGTGCTTGCGGTTTATGAGACGCTTCGCGAACGGCTTGGCAGTGTGGGGCTTCTTTCGCGCTGCTGTGGCGTTCCGGCGCAGTGGGCGGGCGAAGAAGCGGTTTTTGCCGAGAGCGTCGCCCAGCTGAAGGCCCAGTGGGAAGCCCTGGGGAAACCCCGGATGATCGCCGCCTGTTCTTCCTGCTGCAAGACGCTCCGGGATGCCATCCCGGAAATGGTTGTGGTGTCGCTCTGGGAGGTGCTGGATCAGGAATCCCCGGCTGCTGCGGGCAAAACGGCCTGCTGTTGCGGCGAAGTGCCGCCGCTGAGCATCCACGATCCCTGTTCCGCCCGGCACGACGAGGCTTGGCGCGCTGCGGTGAGAAGCCTGCTTCGGAAGCACGGCATCGCCTTTGAAGAACCGCGCCTGACCGGTGAAACAACGCCCTGCTGCGGCTATGGCGGGCTGATGTGGAACGTTGACCCGGCGTTGGCCTCGGCAACGGCGTCCGACCGGGCCGGACAGCTCCCCCATGATGCCGTGACCTCCTGCATCATGTGCCGGGAACGGCTGGCGGCGGAGGGCAAGCCCGCTCTCCACATGCTGGATCTGCTTTACCCCGAAGGGGATCTCGCGGCGATGGCCTCCGCGAAAGGCTCCGGGCTGTCGTCCCGGCGGGCGGGGCGGGCGGCACTCCGGGACGCCGTTCTGCATCGCTTCCGCGGCAGTGCGGAAAAGGCTGTTTCCGATGATGGACCCGCCGTCCATATCCCGGCTGACGTGTTGGAAACAATGGAGGAACGCCGCATCCTGCGCGAAGACGCCCTTCGGGTGGTTCGCCATGCCGAAGCCACGGGCGATCGTTTCCTCAACCGTGACAACGGGCATTTCCTTGCCTCTCTGCGCCCTGTTCGGGTAACGTTCTGGGTGGAGTACAGCGTTGGGGAGGACGGCTGCACCGTGCATGATGCGTACTGCCACCGGATGGAAGTTCCCGGGACTTCGACGCCCGAGGGCCGCTATGAAGCTGTCCGCAACCCGTTTCACCTGTAAGGAGGCCTTTCATGGCGATGGAACCACGATACGAACCGGATCCGGGAGACTGGGTTTGCGCCCGTTGCCGATGCCCTCTGGAACAGGTGAAAGTGCAGGTCGGGTATCTTGGCAGCGCGTTTGACGTTTCCCTGCCGCGCTGCCCTTCCTGCGGCTTGACGATGATTCCCAAGTCGTTGGCGGAAGGGAAGATGGCGGAAGTGGAAGCCCTGCTGGAAGACAAGTGAATCCGCTGTACGAACGCGCGTCCTTTCGGGATGCGACGGCGGACTGCCTGCGGCCCGGCGGCGTTGCGCTGACGGAGCGGGGGCTTGGCCTGTGCGGGTTCCATGCCGGGGACAGGGTGGCGGATCTCGGCTGTGGGCCGGGGGTGACGCTGGCTCTGCTGGCCTCGCGGGGGCTGCGCTGTTTCGGAATGGACATGGCGGCCGCCATGCTGCACGAGGCCGCCCGAAGGCGGGCCAGCCCGCTGGTTGCCGGAAGGCTTGAGCAGCTTCCGCTGCGGGACTCCTGCATGGACGGCCTTGTGTGCGAGTGCGTGCTTTCCCTGTCTTCCGGGCCGGAGGCGGCATTGGGGGACATGGCGCGGATCTTGCGTCCGGGGGGCAGGCTGCTCCTTTCCGATATTACCGTGCAAGACGGCGGGGAAGCGGCTGGAGCCGGACAGGGGTGCGCCCGTGGCGCGGTGTCTCCGGCGGTGCTGCGGGACAGGCTGGAGCGGGCGGGGTTTCGGGTTGTCGAATATGAGGATCATTCCCGGCTGCTTGCCGAGCTTGCGGGACGCCTGCTGTTTCAGGGAGTTCCGCGTTCCGCCCTGCTGGACTGGATGGGCGGCTGCCCGTCCGGGGGCGGGGCATGCGGCGGCAGGCGTCTGGGCTATGGCATGTTCATCGGGGAAAGGGTGTTGTCATGAATGCATTGATGCTGGAGCTGGTTCCGTGGATTCGGGAAGGCTATTGTTGCAGCCAGTTGTTGCTGCTGCTTCTTTTGCGCCAGCAGGGAGCGGAGAATCCCGGCCTTGTTCGCGCGGCGGGCGGCCTTTGTCACGGCATGGGGCAGAGCGGCGGTACATGCGGCCTGCTTACGGGCGGCGCGGCGGCTCTTGGCTACCTTGCCTGCAAGGGAGCGGACGGCGAAACGCCCCACCCGATGGCGGAGCCGCTGGTCAACGACTACGCGGTGTGGTTTTCACAGCGTGTTTGCACAGGCACATGCCGTGACGTATCCTGCCCGTCCATTCAGGGCGAAACGGGCGGCGGAGCCGACATGACCCTGTGCGGGGATCTGCTCGCCGATTGCTGGGACAAGCTGGTTGACCTGTGCGCGGAGTACGGGATTGACATGTCGGAGCCGCGATGACCGCGCCGCGTACCCTGCCTCAGCCCGCGGAAAGCCTGTGCCCGGTTTGCCTGCGGCGGATTCCGGCGGAGTATGTCTCGGCATCCGGGGGAGTTGAGGGCTTTTCGTTGAAAGAGCCTCCGACCATCCTGCTCCGCAAGACCTGTCCCGAACACGGAACGTTCAGCGTACCCGTCTGGAGGGGCGTTCCCGATTTTCGCACATGGGTCAGGGACAAGACCCCCTCCCATCCCGTCCGTCCGTTTGTGGCGCAGGATCGCGGCTGTCCCTTTGACTGCGGCTTGTGCGCGGAGCACGCCCAGCATACCTGTACGGGGCTGATCGAGGTGACGGAACGCTGCAATCTCCGCTGCCCGGTCTGCTATGCGGGGGCCGGAGAGCGTGCGGAGCCTGATCCGTCTCTGGAGCGGCTGGCTTTTCAGATGGATCGGCTTCGGGAAGCCTCCGGGAGCTGCAACGTACAGCTTTCCGGCGGTGAGCCGACTGTCCGGGATGACCTGCCCGAGATCATCCGCATGGCGAAAACGCGGGGCTTCGGGCTGATCCAGTGCAATACCAACGGGCTGCGGCTTGGCATGGAACAGGGGTATGCGGCGCGCCTCCGGGAGGCGGGGCTGGATTCCGTCTACCTGCAGTGCGATGCCGCCGATGATGCCGCGCATGAACGCTTGCGGGGGAGGCGGTGCCTCCCGGAGAAGCTGGCGGCCATCCGCGCCTGCGCCGAAGCGGGGCTGGGGGTTGTGCTGGTGGCGACCGTGGCTTCCGGCGTCAATCTTGATGGGCTGTGGGGGCTGGTGGAGCTTGCCCTGAAGCACGGCCCGATGGTTCGTGGAGTGCATTTTCAGCCGATGTCGTCGTTTGGACGCTGCCCGTGGCGGTCGGATGCCTCGCCGCGCGTGACACTGCCGGAGATCGCGGCAGCTCTGGAACGCCAGTCGTGCGGGCAGGTGCATTGGACGGATTTTCACCCTCCCGGCTGCGAAAACGCGCTGTGTTCGTTCAGTGCGGTGTATCGCAGGGCAGGGGAGGGGCTGGAGCTTATACAGGGTGCGTCGGCGTGCTGCGATTGCGGAGACACCCCCTCTGCCGCCGAAGGCGCGCGCAAGGCCAGGGCCTTTGCCGCACGGCACTGGAGCGCACCCCTTCCCGAGGCTTCGCCCGCGGATGGGGACGGCTTTGATCGGTTCCTCGCCTCCGCCGGGATATCGCAGCGTTTCACCTTGTCCTGCATGGCTTTTCAGGACGCCATGACCCTGGATCTCGATCGCGTTCGGGGGTGCTGCATCCATGTCGTCAGTCCCGCCGGAACACTGGTTCCCTTTTGCCTTTACAATTTGACGTCGTTTGACGGAACGGCCCTGTACCGGGGAAGAAGCTGATGGACGCGCCTTTTCTGGACGACTGGCTTGCGGAACGCTGCGGGCTGGAGACGATTGAACCGGCGCGGGTGCTGCGGGTTCAGCTCGGCAGGGTCAACGCGACGCTCCGCCATGCCGTGCGGAACAGCCCCTTTTATCGGGAACAGTTCAGAACCGTACTGGAGCGGCACGGGGAGGCTGTCCGGGCAGGGCGGTGGCCCCTGTCGCTGGACGACATGGCGGAACTGCCGTTCACCATGCCGCAGGCCCTCGAAGCCGGGGGGAGCCGCCTTGTCTGCGTACCGCTGGACTCCATCGCCCGCATGGTGTCGCTGTCCACTTCGGGGACAACCGGAAAACCCAAGCGGCTGGCCTTTTCCGCCGCCGATCTTGAGCGGACGCTGGATTTCTTTGCCCACGGCATCAGCGTACTGGTTCGCCCCGGCGATCGTGTGCTGGTGCTGCTTCCCGGAGCTGAACGGCCTGACGGGGTGGCGGATCTGCTTGTCCGGGCCTTGCCCCGCATCGGAGCCGAGGGCGTGGCGGGGGACCCGGCTGCCGATCCGAAACGCTTTTCCGAGGAGCTGGCGCAGCACCGCCCCCATTGCCTTGTGGCCGCGCCGTCCCAGCTTCGGCGTTTGCTTGCCGCCCTGCCTTCCCTGCCGGGGATACGCGCCATCCTCTCCAGCGCGGAGCCTTTGTCCGCAGGGCTTGAACAGTCGCTGGTCTCGGCGTGGGGATGTGAAGTCTTCGATCATTACGGGCTGACGGAAACGGGATACGGCGGAGGCGTCGAGTGCCGGGCCAAGAGCGGGTACCATCTGCGGGAAGGGGATTTGTTGTTCGAGGTGGTGGACCCGGTTTCGGGGCGACGCCTTCCCGATGGCGAGGAGGGCGAGGTAGTCTTTACCACGCTGACCCGTGAGGCCATGCCCCTGATCCGCTATCGGACGGGTGACGTGGCGGCGATGCTGGCAGGCCCGTGCCCCTGCGGAAGCCCGCTCCGGCGGCTTTCCCGCATCCGCGGCAGGCTGGGACCGGACGGCAAGGGCGCGGTGCAGGCCCTCCCCAAGGGGTGGATGGCGAAACCCGCCGGGTAATGGGGGCTTTTCTCCGGGCGGGGTTTGGGCTATGCTGGCTCCCGGTACGCCATTCGGGTGTTGCCGCTCAACGAGGAGAAAACACCCATGATCGCTTATGTTGAAGGGCGGCTGGCCGAAGTCTGCGCCAACGCCTGCGTGGTCGTCACGGAAAGCGGCGTCGGCTATGAAGTCTATCTGCCGCAGCAAACGCTGCACCATCTGCCGGAGCGCGGCGGGCAGGTTCGTTTCTACACCTGCCATATCGTGCGCGAGGACGCACAGGAGCTGTTCGGCTTTGAAACCTGGGACGAGCGGCAGACGTTCATCGTGCTGACGTCCATTTCGAAAGTCGGAGCACGGACGGCCCTCGGCATTCTTTCCGCCTTCCGCCCCGAGGATCTGCGGCGGCTGGTGCTTGAAGACGACGCGCTGGCCCTGACGCAGGTTTCCGGTATCGGCAAGAAGAACGCCCAGCATATTTTCCTTGAACTCAAGTACAAGCTGAAGGTGGAAGACATGCCCGCCGCCGCTGCGTTGCAGCTTGGCGCACCAGGCAGCGTCTACCGCGACGCGCTAACCGGCCTTGAAGGGCTTGGCTATGCCGAAGCCGAAGCCGGACCCGTCTTGAAGAACATCCTGCACGACGAGCCTGATCTCGAGGTCAGCGAAGCCCTCCGTGCCGCCCTGAAAGCCCTTGCCCGCGAACGGCAAAAGTAATCCGATTCTGACATGACAGCATTCACTCCCCCCCCGGCCGATCTTGCAAAAGAGCTTTCGGCTCCGGAATCCCCCTCCCCGTCGGATGACAGCATCCGCCCTTCCCGTCTGGAAGACTTTATCGGGCAGGAGGAGCTGCGGGCCAACCTGCGCGTGTTTCTCAATGCCGCCCGTGAGCGCGGGCAGGCGATGGACCATGTGCTTTTTTACGGCAACCCCGGACTTGGAAAGACGACGCTCGCCCAAATCATGGCGGCGGAGCTGGGCGTCAATCTTGTCTGCACATCCGGCCCGGTGCTGGAGCGCAGCGGGGATCTTGCCGCCATCCTGACCAACCTTTCCCGGCACGACATCCTGTTTGTGGATGAAATCCACCGGATGCCCATTGCGGTGGAGGAAATCCTCTATCCCGCGCTGGAAGACTACAAGCTCGATCTGCTGATCGGGCAGGGGCCTGCCGCCCGGACGGTCAAGATCGATCTGGAGCCGTTCACGCTGGTGGGAGCCACCACCCGCATCGGGCTGCTGTCTTCGCCGCTCCGCGACCGTTTCGGGATCATCAGCCGTCTGGAATTCTACACGCCGGAGGAACTTGCCCGGGTGGTCATGCGTTCGGCCCGGATTCTGGGCGTCGCCATTACGGAGGGCGGAGCCGTGGAGATCGGCCGCCGCTCGCGGGGGACGCCGCGCATCGCCAACCGGCTGTTGCGGCGGGTGCGCGACTTTGCCGCTGTCTACGGTTCCGGCGTGGTGGACGAGGAGCAGGCCTCGCACGCGCTGCGGCGCATGGATGTGGACGAGAACGGGCTTGATCAGATGGACCGCAAGTTGCTGCGGGTTTTGGTCGACATTTACGGGGGCGGCCCTGTCGGGGTCAAGACGTTGGCGGTGGCGTGCTCCGAAGAAGTCAGAACCATTGAAGATATCTATGAGCCGTATCTCATCCAGTGCGGTTTTTTGAAACGCACCTCCCGGGGCAGAATGGCGACGGCGAAGGCGTACAAACACTTAAACATGCTTGGATAAACGGAGACGCCATGCCTGTTGTCGAACCCAGAGTGGAATTGCTTGCCCATACCCCGGAACCGCTTTCGCTGGTCTATGCGGCCTTTCGCCAGTGCTACCATGCCGGATTTGTGGCCGATATGTGGCCCCGTCTGCTTGCGGGGGACATTGCCCGCGAGAAGCAGGCGCAGTTTGTCGCCTCGATCATGGAGTCCGGGCATGCCAGCCCGGTGGAGCATGTGAGCTTCACCTTTGCGCTTGGCGGCGTATCCCGCGCCCTGACGCACCAGCTCGTGCGGCACCGCATTGCGTCGTTTTCCCAGCAGAGCCAGCGGTATGTGGACGGCTCCGACTTCGATTACCTGATTCCCCCGGAAATAGCCGGAAATCCCGCCGCGCTGGCCCGTTTCGAGGCGGTGATGGCGGAAATAGGTTCCGCCTATCGGGATCTGAAATCGTTGCTGGAAGCCTCCGGGCGGACTGGCTCAAAGGCCAACGAGGACGCGCGGTTTGTGCTTCCGCAGGCGACGGCGAGCAATATCGTCGTGACCATGAACTGCCGCTCCCTGCTGAACTTTTTCGAGCACCGCTGTTGCCGCCGTGCCCAATGGGAAATCAGGCATGTGGCGAACGACATGCTGGCCCTGTGCCGTCAGGTGCTGCCGGAAGTCTTCGGTGTGGCGGGGGCCAAGTGCGAACGGCTGCGTTACTGTCCCGAAGGCGAAAAGTTTTCGTGCGGACGATTCCCGGCCCGACCGTAGCCGCCAGCAGGGGAGGATGCCTGTGGACAAGCTGATTCTTGCCTTTTGCCGTTTGGGTTTTGCGGGGCTGTCCCCCATCATGCCCGGAACGTGCGGCTCCGCCGTAGCCGCGGTTCTGGCTCCGTTTCTGTTTTTGCCGCTGCCGTTTGCGGCCCGGGTTGTTGTGCTTGCGCTGGTGTTTTGGGCGGGCGGGATCGCCTCCAGCCGGGCCGAGCGGATTCTCGGATGCAAGGACCCCGGGCAGGTGGTCATTGACGAGCTGCTCGGGGTCTGGCTGGTACTGCTGCCGTTTTCTGATCCGGGCTGGATGAAGATCGGCATCGCCTTTGTGCTGTTCCGTATTTTTGACATGTGGAAGCCGTGGCCCGTCCACGCTTCGGAAAACTGGCTCCCCGGCGGGTTCGGCATCATGATCGATGACGTGATGGCGGCTCTTCAGGCTCTCCTGGTCATGTGGCTGCTGCATCTGACCGGGGTGCTCTCGTAACGG
>CAZIFC010000016.1:30960-46636 GCA_964538355.1 uncultured Lawsonia sp.
AACGGTTGCGGGGCCTTTGGAAACGGGAAAGCCGGGCGGAACCTCTTTTTTGAGAGATTCCGCCCGGCTTTTGTCGCGGCCTTTTGGGATCAGCGCACGGTGCTGACCTGCGTCAGGGCGTAGGGGAAGGCCATGAAGACGTTTTTGGCCACAAGACGCCAGCGGTAGCCGGCGGCCTTGGTCTGGGGGCAATAGGCAAAGGCGAATTTGGTGGTCTTTTCACCCGGAATGGCCTGTTGCGGCGTCAGTTCATGCGCTTCGCGGGGCACGAAGGGGCAGCCCTCGCAGGTATCCTGTTCCGTTTGCAGCTCCTTGGGAAGCGTGGAGTCCGGAGCGGCATTCAACGGTTCAAGCTCTATGGAGAAGCTGTCCACGTTGCGGGTGGCTCCGCTCATCGTGGCGGAAATGGCAAGGCAGCCTTTGGCGGTGAGGGAAGCGGTTGCGCTTTCCCATGCAAAGGCGTTTTTGGAATCCTGCGGAACGGGGTCCCCTTTCTTGCCGCATCCGGCGGTAACCAGCAGAAGGCAGCACAGGGCCGGAAAAAGCCATTTTTTCATCAGAAAGTCCTCAGAGTTGCAGTTTTCCCGAACGGGATCAGTCCGCCGGGGAATCCGGCTTCCGGGAGCCGCCCTGTTTCGGCGTTCCCCAGAGCATTTTCCATTCGGTAAGGCGTTTCAATGCTTCCAGCGGTGTGAGCGCGTCGGGGTTGATATCCCTCAGGGCGACGAGGAGCGGATGTTCCGGCTCCGGGATAGCGGCGGGTTCTGCCGCTTTCCTGGGCTTGGGCTGGGGGAGTGCCATGCCGGGCAGCAGGTTCGGCATGGCCTGCCGGACCGGGGAAGAGGTCTTGCCCTGTTCCAGCTGCCCGAGGATTTCCCGTGCCCGCTGCACCACCGGCTGCGGGACTCCGGCAAGGCGGGCCACCTCGATGCCGTAGCTTCTGTCGGAAGGGCCGGGGATCAGGCGGCGCAGGAACACGATTTCGCCGTTCCATTCGCGGATGGCGATGTTCATGGTATGGATGCCGGGGATCTTGCCTTCCAGCGCGGTCAGCTCGTGGTAGTGCGTGGCGAAGAGCGTGCGGATGCTCCCGCCGCCCCGTTTCGCCAGCTCCTCGGCGACAGCCCACGCCAGGGCCAGCCCGTCGAAGGTGCTGGTGCCGCGTCCGATTTCGTCAAGGATGACGAGGCTGCGCTTGGTGGCCTGCCGCAGGATGCGCGCGGTTTCCATCATCTCCACCATGAAGGTGCTCTGTCCCTGCGCGAGGTTGTCCGAAGCCCCCACGCGGGAGAAAATGCGGTCGCACAGGCCGAGATCCGCTTCCCGGGCGGGCACGAAGGAACCCATCTGCGCCAGCAGGCAGATGAGCGCGGTTTGCCGGAGCACCGTGGACTTGCCCGCCATGTTGGGGCCGGTGATCAGCAGCAGGCGGCGTTCCTCATCCATGTGGAGGTCGTTCGGCACAAACGAGGCTGCGCCGATGATGCTTTCCACAACCGGGTGGCGGCCTTCGCGGATGGAGAGGGCCTGCCCCGTGTGCAGGGTGGGGCGTGACCAGCCGTGCCGCACGGCGGTTTCGGCCAGCGACTGCCAATAGTCCAGCTGGGCCAGCATGTCGGCCATGAAAAGAATGCGCGGGCGGGCGGCGGCAAGCTCGGCTCGGAGCTGCTGAAACAGCCTGTATTCCAGCGATTTCCGTCTGTCGGCTGCGGAGAGGAGCTTTTCTTCCAGCTCCTTGAGCCGGACGGTGGTGAAACGTTCGGCGTTTGCCAGCGTCTGCCTGCGGATGAAATGTTCCGGCGGAGTTTCCCCGACGGCCTTGGACAGCTCGAAGTAGTATCCGAAAACACGGTTGTTGCCGAGCTTCAGCTTGCTGATGCCGGAAGCCCGCTGCTCTTCTTCAAGCAGGGCCTTGACGCGGTTTTCACCGTGCTCCACAAGGTCGAGCAGTTCGTCCAGCTCCGCATTGTATCCCTGTTTGAACAGCCCGCCTTCCGTGATGAACTGGGGCGGATCGTCGGCAAGGGCCTTTTCCAGCACGGCGGCATGATCGCCGAGATCGTCCCAGTGTTCCGCAATGGAGCGGATGCCTTTCGGCGTGTCCGGTGCGTTCTCGAAGGCCGCCCTGACCGGGGGGAGAGCCGCAAGGCTCTGCCGCAGGGAGAGCATGTCGCGGGGCGATGTCCTGTTCAGGGCGATGCGGGTGGACAGACGCTCAAGGTCGTAGACGGCGGACAGGGCTTCCCGCAGTTTTTTGCGGTTTTCGGCATGTTCGGACAGCCACGCAACCGCGTCCTGCGTTTCCCTGATGGGGTTCGGCTCCCGCCACGGATTGCGGAGGCGTTCCTCCAGCAGGCGTCCGCCCATCGGGGTCTGGGTGGAGTCGATGACATGGCGCAGGGTGCCGATCCCCTTGCGTCCGTCCAGACGGCGGAACAGTTCGAGGTTGCGCTCGGTGACTTCGTCGATGAGCAGGTGCTGCCCGAGATCCAGCGGCTGGAAAGGCGCAAGATGCCGGGTATCCTGCATTTGGGTCTGTTCGAGGTAGGCGAGCAGTGCGCCGCAGGCCTGCACCAGCTCCTTCGCATCTTCAAGCCCCAACGCCCCGAGTTCGGCGACGTTCTGGGCGGCAAGCACACGTTCCGAGGAGCGTTTGTAGTCGAAGTGGCTTCGCAGCGGAACGCGTACAGCCTGAATATCCGTGAGCCGCAGGGCTGGAGACAGCTCGGCGTCTTCCGTCAGCAACAGCTCTCGGGGGGCGATTTTTTCGACCCACTGCCAAAGTTCCTGCGCTTTCTTGACGTAGAGCCCGGACCAGTAGCCGGTGGAAACGTCCACCCAGGCAAAGCCGCCGCGATCCGCCCCCGGGTTCCAGTACAAGGCTCCCAGATAGGTGTGTCCCTTGGGTTCGAGGCTGACGTCATCGATAGCCGTTCCCGGCGTGTAGACTCTCGTGACGGCCCGTTCGACAAGCCCCTTTGCGGCTTTGGGGTCTTCCACCTGATCGCAGAAGGCGATCTTGTAGCCCTTGTTCAGAAGCTGGCTGACGTAGCCTTCCGCCGCGTGCCAGGGAACGCCGCACATGGGAATGGGCGATTCCGCGTTGGGGTTGCGCGAGGTGAGGGCGATTTGGAGCTCGCGCGAGGCGACCTCGGCATCCTCGAAAAAAAGTTCATAAAAGTCGCCCATGCGGTAAAAGAGCAGGGCGTCGGGATAGCCCTCCTTGATACGGAGGTACTGTTCGAACATCGGGGTGAGGCGAGGGGGGGCGGGCTGTTGGCTCATGGGTAGGCAAGAATGCCCACGCACGGAATCCCGGAAAGGGCGTGCGCGGGCATTGGATGAAAGAGTGGAGGGTTAGGCCTGTTCGGAGATGGCGGCCTTCTTGGCTGCTTCGATGTCGTCAGCGAGCTGGGCGGCCCTGGCTTCGGACTTGTCCAGCTTCTGCTGCGTGGTTTCGCTTTCCTTCAGGGCCTTGGCAAGTTCCTTTTCCAGGCTGCGGACGCGCATGTTGGCCATCGTCAGCTTGGCGGAGAGGGACAGGCGATCCCACATCAGCATGGCGAGGATGCACAGCGCACCGAGCACGAAACAGATGATCAGCATCGTGTAGAAGGGCATCGGGGCGGATTCGACCGGAGCAAGGAAGAGCAGATCCAGCTTCAGCGGGACAGACTGCGAGAACGCCCCCTGATTCTGGACAAAAAACATCATGACAAGGAAAAACAGAATGACCAGCAGCAGCACCTTGATGTAACGCATAGACCTCTCCTCATGCAGGTTTGCCCACGTTCAGCCGGGCGAAAAGGGGTTTAAGTTTGGTATAGGTCGAAGCCAGATGATCGGGAATAATCCGAGTCTCGCTCATCACGGCCATGAAAGATGAATCGCCATTCCAGCGGGGAACCAGATGAAAGTGCAGGTGATCGCGGATGCCCGCTCCGGCGGCCTCGCCGAGATTAAGGCCGACATTGATGCCCTGCGGATGGAAAAAGTCTCTGAGAATGGTCGTGCACTGCTTGAGCAGGTCCATGATTTCCGTGGATTCCTCTGCCGAGAGCAAAGGCAGATCCATGACGTGCCGCAACGGAGCCACCATGATATGCCCGTTGTTGTACGGGAACTTGTTCATGATGACAAAGGCGGTTTTTCCCCGATAGAGCACGAGACGCTCCTCATCGTGGGAAAGGTCGTCGGGGGGAAGGCACAGGACGCAGGAATCCGGTTTCGGCCCCAGAATATACTCCATGCGCCACGGTGCCCATAGAGGATGTGTCATAAGACAGCTTCCTTATGCGTTTGAGTGAAAATCGTTTTTTCCCTTCTACACGGCAAGCCCGCTCACGGCAAGCCCTTCTCTGCCGTCTGCCGAAAGGTCGGCGGAGCGTGCGGGCTAGGCGGGGCCGCCCCCGTCAGCGGCCCGGTGTTTTTGAATCAGCTCGGCGGCCAGCTGGAGCTGGCGTTCCCGGGTTTCGGCCTTGCCGTCCAGCTTTGCGGCAAGCAGTGCCCGCATGACGCTTCCGAACTGCGGGCCGGGTTCCAGCCCGAGGCCGCGCAGATCCTCGCCGCTGATGTCGACCCGGACCTGCCGCCACTTGTAGATGTATTGGGAAACGCTGCGGCTGATTTCCTCGCTGGAGGTGCGGGCCATGAGGTAGAGCGTGCCTTCCAGCGGCAGATGCGCGAGCAGGGCGCACAGGCGGCTGACGGCGTGCTCCGCCTGTCCGTTCTTCTGGGTGTCGCGGTGCCAGTTCGTCAGCTCCAGCAGGGTGGTGCGGACGCTTTCGCGCAGGGAAAGGATGGTTTCGCGCATGGTGGGGGTCAGGCCGAGGCGGTGCAGGATGTCCGCGGTTTCAATGGCCGGAACCGCACTGCACAGGGCCATAAGGTACAGGATGGCGAGATCCGGGGACTCTTTGAAGTAGAGCAGGCGGTACCAGTCGATGACCTCGCGCAGGGAGTCGAGCAGGCCGTCCTTGTCCGGCGTGATGGTCAGGCCCGGATGTATCGCGCCGAGCACGCCCAGCCCGCTCAGGCGGCGGAGGCAGGTTTCCGGCTCGTCTTCCCGGAAGATGAGGTTCAGTTCGTGCAGGATGCGCGCGCCGGAGAGCTTTTCCACAAGGTTCAGGGACAGCGCGTTCTTGATGAGCTTCTCGCCCTGTGTGCTGATGTGGAAGCCGTACCGCTGTTCAAAGCGCACGGCGCGGATAATCCGGGTGGGGTCTTCCACAAAGCTCAGGGCGTGGATGATGCGGATGGTCTTGCGTTGAATGTCGCTCTGTCCGCCGAAGAAATCCACCAACGCCCCGAACAGGCCCTTGTTGAGCCGGATCGCCATGGCGTTGATGGTGAAATCGCGCCGGAACAGATCCATCTTGATGGAGGAAAGCTCCACGGTGGGCAGTGCCGCGGGATATTTGTAGTATTCAAGCCGGGCCGTGGCGACGTCAAGCCGCTGTTCCGTTCCGGTGTCATCCGTATAGATGATGAGCGCGGTCATGAAGGCGCGGTGCTCGCGGACGCGCCCCCCAAGCTCCTGTGCAAGGGCCTTGGCAAAGGCGATGCCGTCGCCTTCCACGACCAGATCCACGTCATCGAACTCCACGGCGGGGCGGCTCAGCATGATGTCGCGGACAAAGCCGCCCACCGCGTAGACGCTGACCTGAAAGCGATCGCCCAGTTCCCCGGCCTTGTGGAGCATCTTCAGCATGGGCTGGGGCAGGCGGGTGGAGAGGAGCTTGGCGAGGTTGCGTTCGCGGGCGTTGCCGGCAGACGGGATAGGCACGCCGGAGGGATCTTCCACAAACATGTTGATGAGGTCGGTTCGGGTGACGACGCCGATGACCTCGTTTTTTTCAACGACGGGCACAAGACGCTGGTGCGCCCCCACGATGATTTTCATGAGCCGCTGGAGCGGCGCGTCCGGCGAGACCGTCAGAATGGTTCGCTGCATGTATTCGGAAACGGGCATGTCTCCCAGCTCGTGGGAGATGGCTCTGGAAGCCGTCTGGCATTCCATGTATCCGATGCAGTGGCGGGTTCCGGCGCGGAAGACGGGGGCCGCCTTCAGGCCGTAGCGGTTCATGATCAGTTCGGCTTCCCGGATGCTCTGGCAGTCGTCGATGCCCACGGCGGGGGAGGACATGAGATCCCGGGCCTGCTTGTTGGGGTTTATCTGCATGTACAGCTGCTGGAAGATGGCGTCCTTCAGCTCGGGGATGGGCACGCCCTTGACCGAAGCCGAAGCCGCAAAGCGGTGCCCGCCGCCGCCGAGGGTCTTGCAGATCACGCTGACGTCCACGGCCTCCACGCGGCTGCGGGCGACGACCTGCACCTTTTCCTCAATGTTGGCGAGGGCAAACAGCACATTGCAGGATTCCATCTCCATGAATTTCTGGGCAAGGTAGGCAAAGTCCCCCATGAAGCTGTCGAGCGTGGCCTCGGCCAGCACCACCGTGTAAGGCCCGACTTCGTGGACGGAGGCGGATTCCAGCAGCTCGTTGAGCACCTTGATGTGGGTGCTGGTCATGCCCGTGTGCACGAGATCCGCTATGAAGGGGAGATCCATCCCGTGCTGGCGGAGCCATGCCGCCGCAAGGAAATCTTCGGGTTTGGTGGACGAGTAGGTAAAGGCTCCGGTGTCGCCGTACATGCCCAGCCCGAGAAAGGTCGCCTCCTGGCAGGTGGGGCGGATGCCTTTTTCCTGAAGGGCCTGGCAGATGAGCGTGCAGGTGGAGCCGGTCATGCCGATGCGGGAGCTGTCGGCCCGGATGGGGCGGTTTTTCTCATCCGCCTGCGGAGAGGGCGCGGGGTGGTGATCCCACACCTGCACCTCGATGCCGGGCCTGTCCAGCCATTCCTGCACATGCGGCACGCGGGAGCGGATCTGCGTATCCACAACGATGACGCGCCGCACGCTGTCGGGATCGATCTCTTTCGCGGTCTTGAACGTGTAGAGGAACACGGCTGTCTCGTTGAAAAATTCGTTCAACGCCTTTTCCATGCTGCCGGGGAAGAGCAGGATGCTGTCGGGGTAGAGCATGGACATGCCGATCATGGACGAGAGGGCGTCCCAGTCAGCATTGCTGTGGCAGGTGATAAGCGTCGGCGCGGCAACCAGCGGGGGTTTCATCAGACCTTCCTTTTCAGGGGCGTGCTAGAGATCGTCGTCATCGGAAAACGCGTCCGGGCCATCCTCGGGGCGTTGGGACCGGGGATGGAACTTGCGGTGGATCTGCACCAGCCGTTCGGACTGGACATGCGTATACAGTTCCGTCGCGCTCATGTCCGCATGGCCGAGCAGGATCTGCACGGAGCGCAGATCCGCGCCGCCTTCCAGCAGGTGGGTGGCGAAGGAGTGCCGGAACGTGTGCGGAGAGATGGGCTTGCGGATGCCGGCTTCCAGAGCGTACCGCTTGACCAGTTTCCAGACGCCCTGCCGGGAGAGTCCCGTGCCGGAGCGGTTGAGGAACACCCTGTTTTCAATGGGCGTGAACAGCGGGCGGACATCCCGGAGGTAGTCCGCCATCCGCATGACGGCGGCGTCATGGAGCGGAACCAGACGTTCCTTGCCGCCCTTGCCGAAAATGCGGGCCACCCCTCGCTGGAGATCCAGATCCAGCGGCTGAAGCTCGATAAGTTCCGAAACGCGCATCCCCGCAGCGTACAGCAGTTCCAGCATGGCCCGATCCCGCAGCCCGAGCTTGCCGGTGGCGTCCGGGGCGTTCAGCAGCCGGGAGATTTCTTCCTGCGTCAGGACATCGGGCAGCAGAGAGGGAAGTTTTGGGGTGTCCACGAGAGCCGCCGGGTTGGAGTCCAGTTCCCCGCGCTCCACGCACCACGCGAGAAAGCTCCGCAGGGAGGAGATGCGCCGGGCCAGCGTGCGGACGGCGTCGCCGCGCTGCCGCAGCCACGCGATGAACAGCGTAACGTTCTCGTCGTTCAGGCCGCAGAGCGGGGTTTCCAGCTCGTCGAGGAAGTCCCGGAGCGCGTCCAGATCCTGCCGGTAGGCGGCGATGGTGTTGCGCGAGAGTCCCCGTTCGGCTATGAGTCCGTCAAGCCAGCGGGCAACGAGCTTGCTGGGAAAGCCGGATGTTCCGGCCTGCTGTTCGGCGTCTTTCGGGGCCGAAGCGGTGTGGGTTCGCGTGGTCGTGTTCATGGTTTCAGAATACAACAGACCATGCCGAATCGCAAATCTGTTGAACGGGGGAGAGGGCGATGGACGAGCGGCATGAGGCGTATGTGTGCATGGGTTCCAACATGGGGGATGCGGAAGGCAACCTTGACCGGGCGCGGGAGGCTCTGGCGTCCCTGCCCGGCTGGAAGCTTGTGGCGGCCTCGCCCGTCTACTTCACCGAGCCGCAGAACCTGCGCGAACAGCCGTGGTTTGCCAATCAGGTTGTCAAGATTTCGTGCGGTTCGGACATGACAGCTGCCGTTTTTTTGGATATGTTGCTTGATGTGGAAACGAGGCTGGGCCGCATCCGAAAGGCAGCGGACCCCGAGATGCGTTTCGGACCGCGTGTCATCGACCTTGATCTCCTGCTTTTCGATCAGGATCGCGTGGAAACGCCGCATCTGACTCTGCCGCATCCGCGTATGCTGGAACGGGCTTTCGTGCTGGTTCCGCTGCGGGATATCGAACCGAATCTGCTCCTCTCCGACGGACGGACCCCCGGAGAGGCGTTGCGCTCCCTCGCCCATGCCGTGGAAGGGAACCGCATCCGCCAGTAACGGCAATGCCGGAGTTGCATCATGTGGAAAATATTGATCCTCGTCGTCGTGGGCTATGTGCTGTACCGCATGTTTATGAATGATCGCAAAAAGAAGACCGAGGATACCCAGAAGGAAAAGGACCATCTCATCGCCACCGGCGAAATGGTCAAAGACCCGGTGTGCGGCGCGTATATCGATGCCGACAGCCATATCTCCGTCCGGGACGGCAGCACCGTGCACCGTTTCTGTAGCTACGACTGTCGCGACGAATACCTGAAACGCATCGGAAAACTTCCCGAAAAGACGCAGGACGACGAGTAGAACCGTCGGTATGATGCAAGGAGAGCGGATGGCGAAAGGTTTCGCCGTCCGCTCTTTGTCAGAATCGGTCTTGCGGCAGGGGGCGTACTGGCCTGCCCCTAGTTGAAGGGGCAGCGGGGGCCTTCCTGAGCCTTTTTCGCCATCGCTTCCTCGCGTTCGGCCATTGTGCCGCCGCCGGTCTTGCGGAACAGGTTTTCATACCGTTCCAGCAGCAGGTTTTTCCCTTCGCGCACGGCCTTGTCCACGGTTTCCCTGTAGAGGGCGAGAGCCTTGGGCGAGAGCGTCTGCAGCTCGCAGCCGAGGTAGGTGCGGAAGTGCGGCCCGGCATCCGCCCGGACGACATGCGGATACCGTTCCGCCAGGGCGTCACGCCAATCCCCTTCAATCTGGACAAGCTCATCCACACAGGGATCTGTGGTCAGATCGGGAATCAGGTTTTCCATGAGCGCGTATTTTTCCGTCATCAGGTTCCGGCCTTCCAGCCCGGCCTGCTTCAGATCGTGCAGATAGGCGGCAAGAAAGGCGTCGCTCTGTACGGAGTGGCTGGTCCAGCGCATGGTGCGGAAGGTTTCGGGCCGCTCCTGGCAGACCGAAGTGCCGCCCCGGTTGGAGACGGCAAGAAACATGTCCAGTTCCAGCTCGATGATGCTGTCGATCATGCGCTGACGTTCGTTTGTATCGCTCATCAGGATTCTCCTTTTTTCTTCAGAGCCAGACACGAAGGGAGCGGCTCCTTGCTGGGCCTCGTTTGCGTTTTGGCCTTGGCTTTTTATTAATACCAGTTCCTGATTATGTCCAGATCTGTCTGTGCCCCCCCAGAGGGGTGAGGGGCTTTCCGTGTGCCCTCTCTTTATAGCTCCAACTAATAATTGAAGAAAAAGGTGTTCCGTGGTGCATAGGGAAAAGCTTTTCCAAAACAGCGTGTGGAGGAAAGGCCCTCCGGAGGTTGCCATATGGATGCAAAAGCTGTGTTGTCGTCAATGCTTGCGGAAGCCGATATTCAGGTGGGGGGCGACCGCCCCTGGGACATTCAGGTGCACAACGAGGAGCTGTACAGGCGCGTGATCCGGGAAGGGACGCTTGGCGCGGGGGAGGCCTATCTTGAAGGCTGGTGGGACTGCAACCAGCTGGACGTGATGTTCTGCAAGGCGATCCGCGCCCATCTGGAAGAGCGCATCCGGCGCAATTTCCCCACGGCTCTGGTCACGGTGAGCCAGCTGCTCTTCAATCTTCAGAGTGCGGCCCGCGCCTTCATGGTGGCGGAGCAACATTACAATACGGACAATGCGATGTTTGCCGCCATGCTCGGCCCCACCATGAACTACAGCTGCGGCTACTGGAAGGACGCGGACTCGCTGGAACAGGCGCAGCACGACAAGATGGATCTCATCTGCCGCAAGCTGGAGCTGAAGGAAGGCATGTCCGTACTGGATATTGGCTGCGGCTGGGGAGGGCTGTCGCTGTATATGGCGGAGCAGTACGGGGTGAAGGTCACCGGCGTCACCGTGTCCACCGAGCAGATCACCTTTGCCAGAAGCCGGGACACCGGGCATCTCGTCAACTGGGTTCTTCAGGATTACCGGTCCATTGAAGGCGATTTTGACCGTATCGTCTCCGTGGGGATGTTTGAGCATGTGGGGCGCAAGAACTACGCCGTATTCATGGACACGACCCGGCGGCTGCTCAGAAGCTGCGGGCTGTTCCTGCTGCATACCATCGGCAGCGGCAGACGGAAGCTCGGCACGGACCCGTGGATCAACAAATACATTTTCCCCAACGGCATGTTGCCGTCCCCCGTATGCGTCGCCAGCGCGATTTCAGGGCGGTATGTCATGGAAGACTGGCACAACTTCGGTTCGGACTACGACAAGACCCTGATGGCGTGGTTCGAGCGTTTCGAAAGGGGCTATGCCGAAGGCGCGTTCCGGTGCAGCGAACGGCTGCGGCGCATGTATCAGTATTATCTGCTGAGCTGTGCCGGCGCGTTCCGGGCCAGGGACATCCAGCTGTGGCAGATTGTCCTCAGCCCGGAAGGGGTTTCCGGCGGCTACTGCTGCCAACGCTGACTATGCCCTGAGCTTGCTGTATTCGCTGAACTTCCTTTCGCTGACCCGTCTGTTGCGCCCAAGGGCGCAGAAGACCTCGTAGGAAATGGTTCCCCACCATTCCGCGAGTTCTTCCGGGCGGATGGACAAGGGGCCGGAGCCGCCCAGCAGGCAGGCCGTATCCCCCGGCTGCACATCAGGAATGCCGGTAACGTCAACAATGCACATCTGCATGCAGACCCTGCCGAGGATAGGCGCGCGTTTGCCCCGGACAAGCACCGAGCCTCGCATGGAAAGGGAGCGGGGGTAGCCGTCGGCGTAGCCTGCGCCGATCACGGCTGCCCGGATATCCTTGGGGGCGGTGTAGAGACAGCTGTAGCTGACGGTCGCGCCCTTCGCGACCGGGTGAACCGAAAGGACAGGCGCGGCCATTTCCATGACCGGCAGCAGGCCCATGCCGAGTTTCGCCCTGTCCGTGCCGTGCAGGGGATTGCCTCCGTACAGCGTAACGCCGGGACGCGCCAGATCGCCCGCATAGCTGGGCCATGACAGCAGCCCCGGCGAGTTGGTCAGCGAGGTCTTGATGTCCGGGAAGACGGCCCGCATGGCCGCCGCCGCCTCATGGAACCGCCGCGCCTGTTCATGGGTGAACTCGTCGAGTGCGGGGGTGTCCGAAGCGGCGAGGTGGGACATGACGAGCACGGGGCGGACTTCCCGAAGCGTACGCAGATAATCGGCGAGTTCCGCCGCTTCCTCCACGCGAAATCCCAGCCGGGACATCCCCGTATCAAACTTGATGGCGATGGTCAGCGGCGTCTGCCTCCCCGTCAGGTGGCTCTGCGCCAGAAGCCTTTCGAGGCTTTCGCCGTTGTGTACCAGCGGCGTGATGTCATAGCTCGCCGCCAGAGCCGTATCCTCTTCCCTTGCCAGCCCCATCAGGGCCAGCAGGAAGGCGGTGTGCCCCTCCTGCCTCAGCAGTGCCCCTTCCCCGACAGACCCTACCGCCATGTGCTGGATGCCTTCTTCCGCCAGAACCCGCGCCACGGGGACGATGCCGTGCCCGTAGGCGTCCGCCTTGATCACCGGCATCAGGGAAGGGTGCCGCGCAAGCAGGGTTTTCAGGTTGTGCCGAAGGTTTTCAAGATGGACGGTAATGATGGCACTGCTCAGAAACATGGGGCCTCCACGCGCATGAGGGTTAACACGAAAATATGCGGCAACAGAGAGCAAAGGCGGAAAGAGCGCGGCGGGGGCATCCCCTTGGACATACTCTTGTTACTATAGGGAAAAGATGTTTTGTCGGCGTGGCTTCTTTCGCTCCGGCTGCGAAGGGAGGGAAGCGGGCGAGGGTTTTTTTTGTTTGAAAAATGGGCTAGAGTCCTTTTTATACGAATCAGGGCCTGTCCCCGGAGTTCCCCGTGTGGGGGCGTCCGGGAGTATTCTGCGCTCCGGCATCGTTTTGCGGGTCGCGTCCGAAACTGGTTCGAGAGTTACATGCGAAACGTTGCTGGGGAGTTACTCTCTACAGATCACGCTCCTTGTGGAGCATTTTTATAGTGCGTCCGCAACGCGGATGCAACAGGAAGTTTACCGTGCCCATGACCGCACCGCTGCCTTACAAGATGTTCCGACTGATGGCGAAGGCCGTCATCGCTCCCGTTGCCGTGCTGGCGTTGTTCCTCTCTTGTCCGGAAGCGGGCCGTGCCGCCGTGGATGTGCTCATGGTCCCCACCGAGGAAGCGGGGAACGCCTCGTGGAACCTTGAGGCAGACAAGCTGGTCACCCTGAGCGACAACACCATTGTCGAGGCGACGGGCGGCGTGGTTCTCCAGCGCGGGAAAGATATCCTGAAGGCTGATTTCGCCCGGTACTACTCGGCGACGAACTGGGTCTACCTGAAAGGAAACGTGTTTGTCCGGATGGGCAAGGACGACATCCAGTCGGACGAGGCCGAATTCGATCTGCATTCAAAGACCGGCTGGCTCACCAATGGGCATGTCTTTATGGAAGGGCCGCACATCTATTTCAGCGGTTCCCGGATAGTCAAACACTGGGGTGACCGGTACACCTTCAACAAGGCCAAAGTCACGACCTGTGACGGGCCAAAGCCCGCGTGGTCCATGAACGCGGAACAGGCCGTGGTTGAGATCGACGGCTACGCCCAGCTTTTCCACTCGACGTTCGATGTCAGGGACACGGGGATCCTGTACAGCCCCTTTATGGTCCTGCCCGCCAAGACGACACGGCAGTCCGGCCTGTTGCCGCCCGATTTCGGGATCAGTGACAAGCGCGGCTTCTACTATACGCAGCCGTACTTCTGGGCCATAGACGAAAGCCACGACATGACCTTTTACGGCGGCTTCATGACCAAGATCGGCCCGCTGTTCAGTGTGGAATACCGGGCCAACGAGTTCAGCGACCAGAAAACGTGGCTTGCCGCCACCGGCATTTACGACAAGGACACGGTCAACACTCCCGGAACGAGCAGGGTAAGCGAAAACAAGTCGCTGCTGCGTACCAATCAGGAACGCTACTGGCTGCGCGGAATGGCAGACGGCTTTATCGGTGCGTCCACATGGCGTTATCGCTCCAATATCGACTATGTTTCTGATCAGGACTTTTTGCGGGAATTCAATCAGGGTCCGGTGGGCTTTGACAGGACGCGCAACAGCCTGTTCAGGATGTTTGGCCGAGACTTGCAGGAAGTCGACCAAAACCGCGTGAGTGCTGGGCTGATCAGCAATGACTGGGAGCGGTTCGGCGTTGTGGCCAGCCTCCGCTACGAGCAGGACGCGTCCCTTGGGCACGGCAACAGGCCGCGAAACCAGGATGAGCTGGTGCAGAGGCTGCCCCAGCTGGACTTGTTCCTCTATAAGGGGCGGATCGTCCCGCAGCTTCCGTTTGAAATCGAAACGCAGTTCCAGACCGGATATATGTACCGTGCTTCCGGTACCAGCGGGTGGCGTACCGAGCTGTATCCGAGGGTTTCCCTGCCTCTGGATCTGGGCTTTGGATCGGTGATCGGTACGGTCGGCCTGCGCCAGACCTACTACGGCACGGATCGCAAGGAGTTTACCACCCCCCGCGCCATGTATGTGTCGAATCCCACGTCCCCCCGGCAGACCGGCGAATCGCGGACGCTGTTCGACATGGACATTCAGGGTTATACGGAAGCCAGCCGGATATGGGAACTGGACAATGAGGATGCTATCCCCCTGAAGCCGGAAAACGCCGGTCAACGGGTCTGGACCGCCGTTCGGCATGAAATCCAGCCCCGGATCCGCTATTCCCGCACACCGCATGTGGATCAGGAAAAGAATCCCTTCTACATTACGGATGACAGGATTCTGCCGCGTGACGAGCTGACCTATTCCATCACCAACATCGTGACCAGAAAGGGTTCCATTGTTTCCGTAACGGGGGAGGGCGACGAACAGGAAGTCCGCCGAAGCTCGTTTTATCAGGATCTCATGCGCTGGAGATTGGCGGGCGGCTACGATTTCCGGGAAGCTCGGCGCAACCAGTATCTGAGCCAGTATGGCCGCCGTCCGTTTATGGATATCCTTTCCGATTTCGAAATCTCCCCCTGGGATTGGATTGGCTATCGCGGCAAGACCTATTTTTCTGCCTACGACGGGGAGATTACCCGGCATGACCACGATATAACGCTCCGCTATGGCGGCAAGGCCGCGTGGACTACGGGCATGAGCTTCCGGGACAAGTATTATGACTACCGGAAACAGTTCCAGTATGACAACTGGCGGGACATCCGGATGACCTCCAAGATCGAGTTGCTCCACAACATGCTGGTGCTCAACCTGACCCCCGAATGGTCTGTCGTTCTTGACGACTACCGGAATATGCAAAAGGGCGGCAGCATGGGGAAAACATACGATCAAAGCATCGATATCGCCTATACGGCGCAGTGCTATCGGATTATAGGCAGATACCGGTACGATGGCCATGACAAGAGCTATTCCGTCATGGTCGAGCTGCCCGGAATCTTTGATTGATGCGAGTTTTGCCGAAACTGCATAAAAAGGGTTGACGGGCTTCCGTAAATCCGATAGATATCTGCCCGGAACAACACATTGGAGAGGTGGCCGAGACGGCCGAAGGCGCTCGCCTGCTAAGCGGGTATACGGATAAAACTGTATCGAGGGTTCGAATCCCTCCCTCTCCGCCATTTTGAATTTCATAAAGGCTCCTGAAGACTCATAAGGTCTCGGGAGCCTTTACTTTTTCCCTTCTTTTTCGCCTCACGAAGTTTCATATCGTCTCGTAGTATCTTTTGTCAGCTCACGCTTTTTTGGGGTATATTCGAGGGTATCTTCACCAAAGGGGGAATCCATACCCCAGTTGGATACCCTTACGGACACGCCGACGCTGGAACAGTTGGAAGAACGATACCTGTGCAAGATCATGGCGATGGCCCAAGGACGCGTGCGTGGCGAACACGGTGCAGCGGCCTTGCTGCATATGAAAATCCCGACGCTCTACGCCAAGCTGCGTAAATTCTCCATCCCATGCGGGAAACGATGAGGCGGAATAGCCATCCCTTTTTCGAGAAGTCCGGGGTGTTTTCCAGATGCTCT
>CAZIFC010000017.1:0-44868 GCA_964538355.1 uncultured Lawsonia sp.
TTGAAGACGGTTTTGTACTTGAAGGACGTTCCTTTACCGGTCCCTGCGAGGGCGGCGGGGAAGTCATTTTCAACACCGGCATGACCGGGTATCAGGAAATCCTCACCGATCCGTCCTATTACGGGCAGATGGTGTGCATGACATGGCCTCTCATCGGCAACTATGGAATCAATGCCGAAGACATGGAATCCGGCAAGATCCATGCTTCCGGACTCATCGTCAAGGAATGCTGCAAGACGCCCTCCAACTGGCGCGCCATGTGCTCGCTGCCCGATTTTCTGAAGCAGCACGGCGTTCCCGGCATCGAAGGCATCGACACCCGTGCCCTGACCCGCCATCTGCGCCTGAACGGAGCCATGCGCGGCGTCATCTCGACCTCCATCACCGATCCTGCCGAGCTGGTTCTTCAGGCCAAGTCGCTTCCCTCCATGGAAGGCCAGAACCTCGTCACCCGCGTCATGCCTGACGCGCCGTGGAAGTGGACGGGCAACGGCGGCGTCCCTGCCGAGCTGTCTGCGGACGGTTCCTACAAGTGGCCCGGCGAAGGCCCGCGCCTTGTCGTGTATGACTTCGGCATCAAGTGGAACATCCTCCGCCTGCTGGCGGCGCAGGGCTTCGACATGCTGATCGTGCCGCCTTCCTTTACCGCCGAGCAGGTCAAGGCCAGCGGCGCACAGGCTGTCTTCCTCTCCAACGGCCCCGGCGACCCGGCAACCCTGACCGACGAAATCGCCACCATCACCAGACTGATCGAAAGCTACCCCGTCGCCGGGATCTGTCTTGGCCACCAGCTCCTGGGCCATGCCGTGGGCGGCACGACCCGCAAGCTGAAATTCGGCCACCACGGGTGCAACCATCCGGTGAAGGACCTCTCCACGGGGCATGTGGAAATCTCTTCCCAGAACCACGGCTTCTGTGTGGATATCGACAACGTGCCGGATGTCGTCGTGACCCACGTCAACCTGAACGACGGCACGCTGGAAGGCTTTGCCCACAAGACCAAGCCCATCCTCACCACGCAGCACCACCCCGAAGCCTGCCCCGGCCCCATCGACAGCCAGTATTTTTTTGCCCGCTTCCGCGGCATGGTCCGCGACGCGGTGGGATTTTAGGGGATGCATGCTCTTTTGGGGAGGGGAGGAGAACCTTTCTGGAGAAAGGCTTCTCCTCCCCTCCCCAAACCCCACCCCTTCTCTCCCAAGACTTTCGATTTTATCGAGTCCCTGTTACCAATTTTGCTGTGAGACAAAAGACGCCTGAACGGATCTCCGTTCGGGCGTTTTTACAAGGTGCTGGAGTATCGGGATGGAAGCTCCCCCCTTCCGCCGGGACGGGGTCTCCTTCGCACCGCCTCCCCGCCAGTCAACCTTTTTGCGGGTGGGGGATTGGGAGAAGTTTTCTTGTAAAAAGCAGGCTCCCCCGCTCCTCCTCAAAGGACATATTATGGACAGAACTCTTGGAGTCGTGTTTTTTCCGGCCTTTGACTGGGCCATCACGCCGACGCACCCGGAGCGTGAGGAACGCCTGCTCTACACGCAGGATCAGCTTCGGGAAGAAGGGCTGTTCGATCTTCCGGGCATTGCGGAATACAAGCCCGGCGTGGCGGAGCATGAGGACATCGAGCGGGTCCATTTTTGCCTGCCGAGTGTGGAACGGGTTTGTTCCGCGTCCCATCTGGCTTCGGCGGGCGGGGCGATCCGCGCCGGGGAACTGGTGCTTTCCGGCGAGCGGGAACGGGCCTTTGCGCTGGTGCGTCCTCCGGGGCATCACGCCATGCGCGTCACCCACGGCAACCGGGGGTTCTGCAACGTCAACATGGAAGCCGTCATGATCGAGCACCTGCGCCAGCGGTTCGGGCCGCTGCGGGTTGCCATCGTGGATACGGATTGCCATCATGGGGACGGCACGCAGGATATCTATTGGAATGATCCCGACACGCTGTTTATTTCATTGCATCAGGACGGCAGGACGCTGTATCCCGGCACGGGCTTCATGCAGGAATGCGGCGGCCCCGGTGCGCTCGGGAAAACAGTCAATATTCCGCTGCCTCCCGGAACCGGGGACGAAGGCTACCTGTATGCGGCACAACACGCCGTCCTGCCCTTGCTGGAATCGTTCAAGCCCGATCTCATCATCAATTCCGCCGGCCAGGACAACCACTATACGGACCCGCTGACCAACATGCAGCTTTCCGCGCATGGTTACGCCGCCATGAATGCCCTGCTTGATCCGCATATCGCGGTACTGGAAGGCGGCTATTCCATCCGCGGCGCGTTGCCATATGTAAACCTGGGGATCTGCCTTGCTCTGGCGGGACGCTCCTTCGAGCACGTTTACGAACCGGACTACGCCACCCGCAACCTGCGCCAACGCCAGGAGATCACGGAATACATCGCCAAGCTCTGCGATGACGTTCTGGCGCAGTACAGCAAACCGCCTCTCCAGCCTTCGGAAGGCTATCGGGACGGCGAGTGGTGGCGGCGCGAGCGGGAGATCTACTACGATACCGACGGTCTCAGCGAACGCCAAAACGAAGGGATCCGGCTTTGCCCGAACTGCCCCGGCCTGACCTGCATCGAAACGGCCTCGGACCGCACCGCCAAAAGCCTCTGCCTGCTCCTTCCCCGCAACGCCTGCCCGCATTGCCGCGAACTGGCCCGCCGCCTCGTTGAAACCACCGGAAAAAAATCAGGCCGCTACGCACAGGTACTCTGCATCGGCAGCGAATAACCCCGCCACGTTCCCAAGCGATTCCCCGGACAAAAGCAAAGCCCCCGAAACCGTCTTTCGGGGGCTTTGCTGTCGAAAATACGATCAATGGGTGTATTCAAGCAACGGGACTTCGCCGATCTTGGCACGGATGGCCTGCACCATCTGATCCTTATTGGGACAGGAAAAGCCGATGGGGGTTCCCTTGCCGATACAGGAGGCCAGAGCCACAACCTCGGCCCCGCGCTCAACCAGCATCTTGGCACGGGCCACGGCCTGCTTGCCGGGACAGCCGCCGCAGCTCACAAACCCTACAATCTGGCACTCGCCAAAAGCCTCAAAGCTGCCCTTGCCCTTTGCCGCCGTCACAAAATCCGTCGTACCGGGACACAGATGCTCGGTCTGCTGGCAACGGATAATCCCTACTTTCTTCATCAAAAAGCCTCCCTGCTTGCAGCGTTCCCGCCATGTTCCTTACCCTTCTCCACCACGCCGACACCCGCAAACAATTCCCCTCAACCGGCAACAGGGATTCGATAAACCCGAAAGTCTTTGAAGTGGAGGGGGCGGGGTTTGGGGAGGGGGAGGAGAAAGCTTTCTCCAGAAAGTTTCTCCTCCCCCTCCCCAATCATCCTACTTCTTGTCCTTCTCGGGCGGAATGCGGGCGTCAATGACCTTCACGCCGAACTCCGCGGCGTTGTCCGGCGGGCTGTAGAAAACCGCCATAAACGGCACCTCGCCGCCGGGAAGCACATTGGTGTTGCTCGCCATGATATCGATCTTGTTGGCAAGAGCCTGTTCAAGCTCCGGCTCGCCAAGCACCTGCAACTGGAAGAGCGACAGCGACGTGCCCGCAAGCTGCTGCTTGGAGACAAGCGCATTGCCCGCGGCATCGTACAGCGAAGCCTCGATGCGGATAAGTTCGCGCGGCTGGTTGAAGCCGTTCACGACCTTGCCCTCAATCACCGAGATGTTGCCGAGCTTCTCGTTGCTGATGTTGTACTGCCGCACCCCGCGCAGAGCGATGTTTTTCACCAGCTCCACAGGGTCCTGCTTTTTCGGCGGCGCGATCATTTCCTTCACGCTGTCGAAAAGGGGCGTATAGGTCCACGCCCACCACGTCCCGCCGGCAACGGCGCACAGGATCAGCAGCGTAACCAGCCAGCCCCACGAACCGCCCTTTTTCTTCTGGGCCATGTTCAGCGGCGCGGAAAAGTTCAGCTCCGGCTCCATGCGGATTTCCGTGGGCTTGACGCCTTCCGAGAGCTGGAAGACATGCTTGCACACCGAGCAGCGCAACTTGGCTCCCGGTGCGGCCTGCGTTTCCGGCAAATTGAATTTCGTACTGCAATTAGGGCATGTAACGATCATAAGGACTCCGCCAGTTATGCTTCGATTTCGGCCTCGTAGACCCCCGGAAGTTCCCGGTATCTCTCGGCGTAGTCAAGACCATACCCCACGACGAACCCGCTAGGCAAGGTAAACCCGACAAAGTGGGTGGTCACGGGAACCTCACGGCGTTCCCCCTTGTCCAGCAAAACCGCCAGACGCAGGCTTCGCGCACCACGCGCCTGAAACTGCCGGAACAGGAAATCCATGCTGTGCCCGGTGTCCACAATGTCTTCGACAATGAGCACATGCTTGCCTTCCAGCGGGATCTCCACGTCCTTGGTAAACGTGATGGTCTTCGAGCTTTGGGAAGATTTCCCGTAGCTGGCAAGGCGGACGAACTCAAGCTCCGGCTGGCAGGTCAGATGGCGGACGAGATCGGAAAAAAACATGAACGCCCCCTTGAGGACGCACACCACGACAAGCGGCTGATCCTTGTACAGGCGGCTGATGTCCTCGGCCATTTCCTTGACGCGGGTCTGAATGGCTTCTTCACTGATCAGGGGATTGAGTTTGGTAATCTTCATGACAAGGCTCCTTGATGCGCGTTTCCAGTACGGAAACAGGTCAGATATCCAGAAGGACGGCGGTTTCGTCGCAGTCCGGAAATTTGGGACAGTGAACGCAGTCTACCCAAACCTTTTGGGGCAGAACGTCTTTTTCCACAACACGAAATTGCAGTGCCCGGAAGAAGGGCAGCTGATAGGTCAGGGCGAACAGGCGGTGGATCTCCAGCTCACGGGCTTCGGCAATGCAGGCGTCCACGATGAGCCTCCCGCACCCCATTCGGCGGGCCTCGGGCAGAACCGCAAGCGAGCGGACTTCCGCCATGTTTTCCCAGATGATGCTGAGCGCACCGCAGCCCACGATGGTTTCGCCCCGCTCAACGACAAAGAAGTCGCGCAGGTGACCATACAGGCTTGTCAGCGAACGCGGCAAGAGCAGGCCGTCGGCGGAATTCGTCATCAACAGGGAATGGATAGCCCGGATATCGCCCATGCGGGCCTTGCGGACGGTCATGTCCATACGGTTCCTCTGCGTAAATTCCCACAGGGGGAAGCAAACGTTTTCGGCGGCACGGCTCCTTTCGGGGCCGCCCGCCGGAAAAGGGCATCGGGTGACGAGCCGGGCGGACGTCCGGGCAAGGGAGCACGCGAACGCCCGCCAAGGCCATACGTTCCTGAAAGGCCGGGGGCCTGCGTCGGACAGCGACCGCCGCGGGAAGCCCCGGCCTTCCGGAGGCAATCCATTCCAGCCTCGCCCGCCGCCAGCACCGGGCCGCTCTCCCAAGAGCGGCACATCACGGCGACGCCATCCGGCCCTTCGCCGGCGGCGGCTGAAAACGGGCTACTGCAACAGGCTGTTGAAGGCTTCTTCCAGATCTTCCTTGCCGACCATGCCGGGGCCGCCAGCGACCAGCTCACCCTTCTTGTCGTACAGCAGGTTGAAGGGGATAGAATCGATCTGGAAGCGATCCCCCACCTCAGGCGTGGCGAGGTAGACGGGATAGTTGAACTTCATCTTGTTGACGAAGGGCTCCAGCTTGCCGCGTTCCGTGTCGAGCGACACGCTGATGATGACGACCTTGTCCTCGGGGAAGTCCTTGCGGAGGCTGATAAGCTCCGGCAGCTCCTCACGGCAGGGCGGGCACCATGTGGCGAAGAAGTTGACGAACACGAGCTTGCCCTTGTTGGCCTTGACGATATCAAGCACGCCATCCGCAGAAAGGTTCGGGATATTCTGGGAAGCGGCAAACGAAGGCACTGCAAGCACAAGGCAGAAGAGCAACGCTACCAGGCAGGAAAGGCGATGCATACTGACTCCTTTGCGTTAACGGTTTTTCCGGGCCGCAATGAGGCTCTTGGCAAGCCGCACCGCGTCCACGGCGTCGGACGAATAATTGGCTCCGATGCGTTCCGCAAAGGCGGGAGTCACGACGGCTCCCCCAATCATCACATCCACGTTGAGGCCCCGCTCCCTCACCAGCTCCACGGTGTCCTGCATACGGACCATCGTGGTGGTCATGAGCGCGGAAAGCCCTATGATGTCAGCCTTGTGGGATACGGCGGCGTCCACAATGGCCTCCGCCTTCACGTCCTTGCCCAGATCCACGACCTTGAACCCGTGGTTTCCGAGCATGAGGCTGACGATGTTCTTGCCGATGTCATGAATGTCGCCCTCGACCGTGGCGACGACGATGACCTTTTTCTCTTCCGTCTGCTCTGCCTGTTCCAGCAGGGGACGGAGGCGGGCAAAGGCCGTCTGCATGGTTTCCGCCGAGCGCAGAAGCTGCGGCAGGAAATATTCGCGGCGTTCGTATTTCGATCCGACCTCGGTGATCGCGGGGATCAGCCGGCCCCGGACCAGCTCAAAGGGATCGGCTCCGGCCTCCAGCTCCTTTTCCACCAGCCCGATCACGCTCTCGCGGTCGCCGATGATGACGGCCTCTTCCACCGTCTGGGCCGTGGCGCGGGCAAAGGCCGCGGCATCCGCCGTGCCGCCGTTGCCCGGCGTCCATGTGGCATAGGCATTGACGAAGGAGGCGGCGTCCCGGTCGTGCCCCATGAGCACGTCACCCGCGCCTCTGGCCTCGCGCAGCCGCCCGCTGGACGGATTGGCGATGCAGGAGGCAAGCCCCGCGCCCATCGCCATGCTGAGGAACGTCGTGTTCACCAGCTCGCGGGCAGGGAGTCCGAAGGAAATGTTGGACAGGCCAATGGTGGTGGCAAGGCCGTGGGCCGTACACCAGCGGATGGTTTCCAGCCCTTCGCGGGCGGCTTCGGGCTTGGAGGCCACCGACAGGGCCAGCACGTCCACAAGGATCAGGCGGCGCGGAATGCCGAGCATGGCGGCCTTGTCGATCATGTCTTCGATGATCGCGATGCGATCGGCGGCCTTCACCGGAAGCTTGCGCCCCTGAATGGGCAGCAGGATGAACGGCGCGCCCCACTGGCGGCACAGCGGGCCAAGACGCTCCATGCGGTCGGCCTCTCCGCTGATGGAGTTCACCAGCGGAGATCCGGGGTAAAACGGCAGGGCCGCGGCGATGGCGTCGGCGTTGGAGGAGTCCAGCGACAGAGGCTCGCTGAATTTCCCGGAAAGACGCTGCACCAGCTCCGGCAGGAGGACGGTCTCATCCACCATCGGAGCCCCCACGTTCACATCAAGGACAGGCGCGCCGAGGGCCACCTGCTCGGAAGCAAAGCGCATGGCAAGGCCGTATTGCCCGGCCTGAAGCTCCGCCTGCAAATCTTTCTTGCCCGTGGGATTGATCCGCTCGCCGATGATCTTGAACGGTTCGGAGGAGCCGATCCGCACAAGCTGCGTCCGGGTCGTCAGCACGATGCCGGAAGGCGTGACCGACGGCGCGGGGGCCGACGGCGCGGCATCCACGGCCCGGCGCAGGGCCGCGATATGATCCGGCGTCGTGCCGCAGCACCCGCCCACAAGCCGCGCCCCCATGCCCACAAAGACCGCGGTCTTTTCGGCAAAGGCCTCGGGAGGCAGGCGGAACACGGTCTTGCCGTCCACAAGCTCCGGCAGGCCCGCGTTGGGTTCCGCCAGAACGGGGACGGAGGAACAGGCCAAAAAACGCTCCATGAGCGGCGTCATCTGCTCGGGTCCAAGCCCGCAGTTCAGGCCAAGGGCATCCACCCCGAGGTTCTGCATGGTTTCCGCAAAAATTTCCGGGGTCGTCCCGGTCAGGCTGGTTCCCTGCTCAAAGGTCATGGAAACCAGAATCGGCAGGTCGCACTCGGCACGGATGGCGGCTACGGCAATACGGACTTCCGCCAGATCAAACTGCGTTTCGACCATGAAGAGATCGACGCCGCCCTCGACAAGCCCTCTGGCCTGCTCGCGCAGGGCCTCATACAGCTCCAGCGGGTGCAGCTCGCCAAGTGGACGCACGAACTGGCCGCATGGCCCCATGTCGCCGCCGACAAACACCTCGCGTCCGGCAGATTCTGCGGCGGAGCGGGCGATGCGGGCCATTGTCCTGTTGAACGAAACGGGATCGATCCCCGCGGGCAGCTTCAGGCGGGAACCGCCGAACGTGCACGTCAGGATGATGTCCGCGCCCGCGGCAAGGTAGTCGGCATGAATGCCCCGGAGGACTTCGGGACGATCAAGACAGAATTGCTCCGGATGCTCCCCGGCGGGCAGGCCCCGAGCCTGCAACATCGTTCCCATTCCTCCGTCCAGCAGGAGGGTGCGCCCAGATACGAGCGCGCTGCGAAAATCCGCCACGCGGTGCTCCTTGTTATAACTATCCCGCCCTGTTGGGCCGGCATATGTGGAATGTTTGGCATAGGGGATTGCCGGCACGGGCCGCAATCCCTCCCTGTCGGTTCTGTCTACTGAAAATCGTTGAAAAGGACAAACCAAAACTATAGCATCCCCACAGGGAGATGCCCCGACCGGAAATCTCTCAAACGTCTCTCGCGTACTCTCACGGGTTGCGCCCGCTCCCAAACGCCCCGCCCGGCGCACAGAACCGCGCAATCCCTTATTCCTATACGATTTATGGCAAAAGGATGTTACCCATATATGACCCGTCGCACCCCCAGCAAAGCCGCCAACAGCCCGAAAGCCGGAACAGCCGCCGCCGTTTCGTCTTCCTCCGCGACGACGGACGAAACGCGGCACGACGTCATGGAACCCGAAATCATCGAACCGGAGATCCTCCCCGGACGCCCCGCCGACAAGACGGACCCGCCAGCGAAAACCGTTGACGTAACCCATGACGCCGAAGACGAGGACTCCGAAGAGCTTCTCGTCGACGAACTGCCGGACGAAGACGTTTCCGCCCTTGATCCCGATACGGACATGGCGGAAGGCGACGACCTGCCCGTTCCCGCCCAGCCGCACCTGCCGAGCCTCTCCTCAAGCAAGGACTCGCTCCATCTCTACCTGCGCGAGGTGGGCCGCTTCCCCATGCTCAAGCCCGACGAGGAATTCGAGCTGGCCCGCCGCGTCCAGAAGACGGGAGACAGCGACGCGGCCTTCCGCCTCGTCTCTTCCCACCTGCGCCTCGTGGTCAAGATCGCCATGGACTTTCAGCGTCGCTGGATGCAGAACGTCCTTGATCTCATTCAGGAAGGCAACGTCGGCCTCATGCGTGCCGTCAACAAGTTCGACCCGGACAAGGGGATCAAATTCTCCTACTACGCGGCGTTCTGGATCCGTGCCTACATCCTCAAGTTCATCATGGACAACTGGAGGATGGTCAAGATCGGAACCACGCAGGCCCAGCGCAAGCTCTTCTACAACCTGAACCGCGAACGCCAGAAGCTCATTGCCGAAGGCTTCGACCCCGATGCCGCCGTCCTTGCCGAACGCCTCGGCGTGGGCAAGGAACAGATCGTGGAAATGCAGCAGCGGCTGGACGCCTCGGACATGTCCCTCGACGCCACGGTAGGTGACGAGTCCGGCAGCGCAACCCGCATGGACTTCCTTCCCGCGCTAGGCCCGGGCATTGAGGAAAGCTTTGCCGGCATGGAGATCGCCCGGCTGCTTCAGGACAAGCTCAGGGATATCGCCCCCACCCTCTCCGAGAAGGAAGCCTACATTCTTGAGCACCGCCTGCTGACCGACGATCCGGTCACGCTGCGCGAAATCGGGGAACGCTACAATGTCACCCGCGAGCGCGTCCGCCAGCTTGAGGCCCGGCTCCTCCAAAAGCTGAAGACGCATCTCTCCAATGACATTGAAGACTTTTCTGAAGACTGGATCTCCCGCTAGGCCGGCGGACAGCATACCGGGCAGCGATTATCCGGTTGTTGTTCGTAGGCGTTTGGGATATTCTGTTTTGCCTGTCCCTGCGTTTCAACCCCAAGGTCTGCCATGAGCTTCTGCGTTCGCCTGTTCCGTCCCGCGGCCTGTTCCGCGGCCTCCGCTCCCGCTCTTACGGGAAGCGTCCGCCCCGGCGGACGGCTTCTCCGCAATCTGCTGTGCGGGATGGCCTGTGCAGCCCTGACCGTTCAGCTGCTCACCGGCTGCGCCAGAAGCACGCCGCAGGAACCGGTGACGTGGGATCTCTCGCCTGAAGCCCAAAGGACCTACGCGACGCTCCTCCTTGATCAGTCCATCCGCGACGACGACAAGGAGGGGGTGCTCGAAGCCGCCCGCCTCTTGCTGACGCTGGACAACAGGGCGCAGCCCTTCATCGACGCCGCCGCCTGGCTCATGCTCAACCGCGAGGGCAGCGAGGCCCGTACCCTGCTCGAGCAGGCCGTCAAGCGCGTGCCCGACAACCTGAGCCTGCACCTGCTCCTTGCCGAAACGTGGCTGGAACAGGGGGACAACGCTCAGGCCCTGCACATCCTGAAAGCCTACAGCGGCCAGCATCCCGGTTCCGAGCTGGTTCAGCAGGAACTGGGCATCCTGTACGCCAAGACCGGGCATTACCGGGAAGCCGACAAGATCTTTTCCGCCCTGCCGCAGCGTCTGCGGACAGCCTTTGTCCGCTATGCCCACGCGCAGGCACTTGAGGGCCTCAAGCAGCCCCAGAAAGCCATCCAGCAGCTCCGTCTCGCCGTACAGGAAAGCCCGGAATTTCTGGACGCATGGTTTGAGCTGGCCCGCCTGCTGGAAGCGGCCAAGCAGTTCTCCGAAGCCAACGAGATCTACAACAGCCTCCTTGAGCAGGAACCCGACAACCCGGATCTCTGGGTACGGATGGTCGAAGGGCAGATCCGCGCCGGAAAGCCCGAAAAGGCCCTCAAATACGCCCAGACCGGGCCTTCCACCTACGGCTACAAGCTCACCGCCGCGACCCTGCTGCTCGACGCCAAGCTGTATCCAGAGGCCCAGACCCTGCTCGAACCGCTGAAAAGCGATCCCAACGCGCCCGACGAGGTGAATTTCTATCTGGCCGCCATCGCCTACGAATACCACAAGGATGTGGACGAAACCCTGTCTCGCCTTGAGCAGATCCCGTCAGAAAACCGCTTCTACGACAGGGCGTTGCGCCTCCGCATCCAGCTTCTGCACGATCAGGGCCGCCTTGACGAGGCTCTGGATCTGATCCGGCAGGGGCAGGAGCACTTCCCTACCGAGCGGGATTTCCGGCTCATGGAGGTTCACCTTTTCCTGCTCCAGAACAACTATGACGCGGCCCTGTCCGCCGCCGTCGCCGCCCGGCAGATCTGGCCTTCAGACGATGAAATCGCCTATCTTTACGGCAGCATCCTCGATTCTCTGGGACACAAGAAGGAAGCCTTCGCCGCGATGGAGGGCATCATTGCCCGCAACCCGAGGGACTATCAGGCCCTGAACTATGTCGGCTACGCGCTGGCGGAACAGGGCAAGGAGCTTGACCGCGCCGTCATCCTGCTGGAAGCCGCACGCAAGGAAGCTCCCGATCACGCCTACATTCTCGATTCCCTCGCGTGGGCACACTTCCGCCGCGGGGAAATCTCCACCGCGTGGCAGCTCATCCAACAGGCCATCAGTCTGCCCGACGGCGGGGACCCGACCATCTGGGAACACTACGGCGATATCGCCAGATCGCAGGGCTTCAAGGACGAAGCCCGCGCCGGCTGGGAACAGTCGCTCGAACTTGGACACCCTGCTCCTGAAACCATTCATCACAAGCTGAATTCGCTATGAAAATGAGCTGTTCCGCCCCGATCAGGCTGCTCCTGCTGGTCTTGCTGGCCCTTTCGCTTCAGGCCTGCGCCGCCCGTACCCCCGAAATCGCCCGGCTGCCGGGGGCTTCCGATGCCGTCTGGCAGGCCTATCAGGACTACGCGTATGCCCGGGAGTCCGATCATGGACCCTACCGGCTGAACGCCAGCCTCCGGCACGGCGCGCAGGGGGACACCCGGAGGGTGACCATCCTGCTCTGGAGCAACGGCTACCTGCCCATCCGCCTCGACGTGATGGCCGGGGTCGGCGCGCTTGTGGCCCGGGTGCAGGAAACCGAAACCAGCTTCACCGCCTACGCGCCCAACGAAAACAAGGCCCTCGTCCACAACGGCTCCCAGCGGGTGCAGCTCAACTTCGGCAAGCCTGTCCCCTTTGCCCTGCGGGACTTCTCCGCCCTCATGCGGGGACGCTACCACGAGGTTTTCGGGGCGGCCGAAGGGCTTGATCCGAAAAAGCTCCCCAACGGGAACATTGCCTACACGCTCTCGGGCGGCATCCTCTCCGGCACGCTGGAGCTGCGGCCCGACGGCCTGCCCGTCCGCTGGTCGGAATCCGGCGGCTGGGACATGGATATCAGCTATGGGGAAGAAACCCCGCCGTTGCCCTACAAGTTCAAGCTGACCCACCCCGACGGCTACACCGCAATCCTGCTGGTCAAAGACCGTCAGAAGCCTGAGGCGAAATTTACGGATGACCAACTGGCTCTGGATCTGCCTGACGGAACGATCATCGAACCCATCAAAAAGGGACGCTCCTGATGAACGTGCAAAGTTCGCTGAACCGCATAGAAGAACTCTTTCGCATCCTGTACCTCGGACTCTGGGTCCTCTGGGTCGAAACGCGCTGGCTTGCCGGGCCGGATATCGCCTACCAGCGTCGGCTGTTGCTCATGTGCCGCCGCCAGCAGGCCCTCCAGAACGAGCTGTCCCACCTGACCACGGTTGCCGATCCCCGGCGCGACACGGTTGCCGGCGATCTGGCCCTGCTGGAAGGCGACATTGACCGGCTGATCCGCGATCGGGAAAACCACCGCAGCAAAAGCCACGAACCGCTCCGCGCCAGATTCGGGTGGATGCTGTAGGCCGCCAACAGGCCGTGCCGGAAAAACCGCTTTCAGGACGCCGGAGGCACGCCCGGCAGACGAATAACGCCGTCCGCTTGTTGACTCTCCGCCTTTCGCGCTTATGAGAAAGGCAAAGGCTTTTTCCAGATGCCCTCAGGCATCCCCTTCACTTCAAAACGCAGGAAACTACCATGTCTCTCGTCTATATCGGATCGGATCATGCCGGATTGGAACTCAAGGCCGCACTGGTGAAGCGTCTTTCCGAAAAGGGCCACGATGTCCATGACCTCGGCCCTGCCACCGCGGAAAGCTGCGACTATCCCGTCTATGCCAAGAAAGTCTGCGAAGGCGTTCTTGCCGCCGGAAACGCCGGCCCCGGCGACGAACCCGCCGCCTACGGCATTCTGATCTGCGGCACGGGCATCGGTATGAGCATGACCGCCAACCACATTCCCGGCATCCGCGCCGCGCTGTGCGCCTTTGAATTTCAGGCCCGCGCCACCCGCCAGCACAACAACGCCAACGTGCTCTGCCTCGGCGAACGCGTAACCGGCCCCGGGCTGGCCCTCGAAATGGCGGAAGCCTTCCTCAGCACGGCTTTTGAAGGCGGACGCCACCTGCGCCGCGTCAATCAGATCGAAGCCTGACCGAACGTTTTTACCGGGGGAAACATCCCTCAGCCCCGAGTCCCGTCAGCGATGCGGTTGCGGAGCACTCCCGGGCGCAGCCCGGCCCGTCTCCCTGCCGTCCGGTTTCGGACCCGCGTACAACGAAATCCCCGCCGCGCGGCCTCCCCTTCCAGTCAAAGTTTTTGCGGGAGGGCATTGGGGAAGGGCCTTTGAAAGGCCCCGCCCCTCTTTCCCTCTCTCCGCGTCCTAAAGGAGCCATCATGCAGTTTTACAATACCATGTCCCGCAAGAAAGAACCCTTTGCCCCCATCCGTCCCGGCAAGGTGGGCGTCTACGCCTGCGGCATCACGGCCTATGCCCTGTCGCACATCGGACATGCCCGCTCCGCCGTGGCCTTCGACATTCTGGTCCGGCTGCTCCGCTTCAAGGGCTACGACGTGACCTTTGTCCGCAACTTTACCGACGTGGACGACAAGATCATCAAGCGTGCCAACGATGAGGGCCTTTCCAGCAAGGACATTGCCGAAACCTACATCAAAGCCTACCACGAAGACATGGACCGCCTCAGTGTGGCCCGTGCCGACATCGAACCCAAGGCCACCGAACACATTCAGGAAATGATCGACCTGACCGAACGCCTCATCGCCGACGGCAAAGCCTACGCGACCCCCTCCGGCGACGTGTACTTCCGCGTCCGTTCCTTCCCCGGCTACGGCAAGCTCTCGGGCCGCTCCCCCGACGACCTGCGCTCCGGCGCGCGCGTCGTCCCCGGCGACGAAAAGGAAGATCCGCTTGATTTCGCCCTCTGGAAGTCCGCCAAGCCCGGCGAACCCTTCTGGGAAAGCCCGTGGGGCAACGGACGCCCCGGCTGGCATATCGAATGTTCGGCCATGAGCGAAAAGTACATCCCCCTGCCGCTGGACATCCACGGCGGCGGGCTGGACCTTATTTTCCCCCACCACGAAAACGAGATCGCCCAGACCGAGGCCGCCCTTGGCAAGCCCCTCGCCAACATCTGGATGCACAACGGCTTCGTACAGGTGGATTCCGAAAAGATGTCCAAGTCGCTCGGCAACTTCAAGACCATCCGCGACATTCTGGAAAGCTACCTTCCCGAAACACTCCGCTATTTCCTCGCCGGGAAGCACTACCGCAGCCCCATCGACTTCTCGCTCGACAACATGGACGAGAGCGAACGCAGCCAGAAGCGCGTTTACGAATGTCTGCGCGAAGTGGACAAGGCTCTGGCCCGCGAAAACTGGAAGCCCGGAACCGCTCCCGCCGAGCTGGCCGAAGAGCTGAAACAGCAGGATCAGCTGTTCATGGACGCGCTGGAAGATGACGTGAACACCGCCGCCGCGCTGGGCCACATCTTCAACATGGTCCGCATTGCCGGGCGCGTGCTTGAGGACAAGAAGCTCCGCAACAACGAAGGCGGACGAGAACTGCTGCGCGCCTTCCGCGACGCCACGGCGAAATGGGACACCCTGCTCGGCCTGTTCGCCCAGAAGCCGGAAGACTTCCTGAACCAGCTGCGCGACATCCGCGCCCGCCGCAAGGGTCTGGACATGAACCGGGTGGCCGAGCTGCTCCGCGAACGCCAGGAAGCCCGCGCCGCCAAGGACTTTGCCCGCTCCGACGCGGCCCGTGACGAGCTTGCGGCTCTTGGCGTTGAAGTGCGTGACACCCCCGAAGGCCCCGTATGGGATATCATCTAGACCAAAACATCCGTGCGGCCGGGAATCCTCCCGGCCGCCTGTGGCGCGGCCTTGTTGCCGTCATCCTCGCGTTTTCCCTGTTTTTTCAGGGCGCAATCCCGGCACGGGCCGCGCTTTTCGGCAGTTTCGGCGTCAAGGACGAAAAAGAGCTCGGGCGCAAGTTCGACATCCTTGTCCGCTCCCGGATGCCGCTTATCGAAGACCCCGAAGTCAAAGGCTACGTCCAGTCCATTGTGGACCGCCTTTCCAAGACATTCCCGCCTCAGCCCTTCCCGTTTCAAGCCAACGTCCTGCTGCACAACAGCATGAACGCCTTTGCCGTTCCCGGCGGCTACGTCTTTGTCCATACCGGGCTGATCATGCAGCTTGAGCACGAATCGGAGCTTGCCGGCGTGCTGGCCCACGAACTTGCCCACGTTACCCAAAGGCATATCGCCATGCGTATGGAGCGTTCAAAGGCCATTACGCTGGCGAGCCTTGTGGGGGCGTTGGCGGCCGCCCTTCTCGGTGGCGGGGGACAGGGAAGCGGTGCGCTCCTCGCGGGCAGCGTGGCCGCCGGACAAGCCGCCATGCTCAACTACAGCCGAACGGACGAAACCGAAGCCGACCAGATCGGCCTGCAATACCTCACCGCAGCGGGCTACCCGCCACAAGGCATGAAGGGGGCCTTTGAAAAAATCCGCCGCAAGCAGTGGGCGTCAGGCTCCAGTATTCCCGAATACCTCTCTACCCACCCCGACGTTGGGGGCCGTATCAACGAGATCAACGCCCGCATTCAGGGGTTTCAGGCCGCCATCCGCAACCGCAAGGATGACGATACGCGCTTTAACCGCGTGAAAACCCTGATCTGGGCCAGATACGGCGATCCCGATACCGCGGCAAGGTTCTTTGCCAGCCGCCTGACGGCAGACAAAAACGATGCGCTGGCCTACATGGGGCAAGGCATTCTTGCCGAGCGGCGCAATCAGATCAGGGAGGCGGACGCGGCCTTTTCCAAGGCATTGGCGAGCGCGCCCAACGATGCGCTGGTTGTCCGGGAGGCCGGACGCTTCTACTACAACAAGGGCGATTCCCGGGCCGGAAAAGCCCTGCTCAAGGCTCTTTCGCTGGACCCCGACGACATCATGGCCCAGTTCTTCTATGCGCGGCTTCTGGACGGAAGCGGCGACAAGCCCACTGCCCACAAGTATTACCAGCAGGTGCTCCGCCGCCTTCCGCAGGATTCGGAAGTGCATTATTACTATGGGCGGTCGCTCGGCGAGTCGGGCCGGGTGTTCGATGCCTACCTGCATCTGGCCTACAGTGCCCTCTATCAAAACGACAAGGCCAAGACGGAAAGCTGGATCAAGCAGGCCCGCCCTCTTGCCCGGACGCCCGCCGAGCTTGATCAGCTCAGCCGCTTCGATGCCGTACATGCCGAGCGCAAGGAAGTTTGGAAGTAAGAGAGGAGAGAGAGAGAGAAGATTTGGAGGGGGAAGGGGAAACTTTCTGAAGAAAGTTATCCCCTTCCCCCTCCAAGCCTCCCCCATCCCCTTCAAAGACTTTTGACCGGCGGGGAGGCAACGCGCAGGGAGTTCGTTCCGGCAAGGGACACGCCGCAACCCCGGACATCTGCACAAAAATCCAAAAAAAGAAGCGCGTAGAAGAACAAAAGAGGAAACCTCTGACGCACGCAAGGAAGCGGTTCCGTATCCGGCGCAGGCCGATGCGGAACCGCTTCGTTACGAGGGGGTCTGGGGGGCATCATGCCCCCCAGCAGGGTCAAGGGGCTGCGCCCCTTGCCGCCGGAGGCCCCCTCCCTCCGTCACCTTGCCGTCCGGGTTGCGTTCAGCACCGCGAGAAGCGCAACGCCCACGTCGGCGAAGACCGCCTCCCACAACCCGGAAAGCCCCACGATGCCAAGCCCCATGAAGAGGCCCTTGATCCCGAGAGCCATGACGATGTTCTGCCAAACAACCGTGCGCGTTTTCGCGGCGATGGAGAGCAGCTCCGGCAGACGCGACGGGGAATCATCCAAAATGACCGCATCCGCCACCTCGATAGCAGCCTCCGAACCAAGCCCGCCCATTGCAACGCCAACCCCGGACAGGGCCAGCACCGGAGCATCGTTGATGCCGTCTCCCACGAACAGCACCGACTGCCGAGGCCCGAGGTTTTCCAGTGCGGCGGCCTTGCCTTCGGGGAGCAATCCGGCATGATACCCGTCAAGCTGCAACGCCTTGGCAACGGCCTGTGCGCTTTCGGGGCGATCCCCCGTCAGCATGACCAGCTGCCCGATGCCCTGCCCACGCAAAGCCCGAACCGCCGGGGCAGATTCCGGGCGGAGCACGTCCGAAACCTCGATGGCCCCCAGATAAACGCCGTCAACGCCGACATGCACGATACTCCCCTGCACGTCAGAAAGCGCGGGCACATCCACCCCGGACTCTTCAAGCAGCTGTGCCTTGCCCACAAGCAGCAGACGCCCGCCGTGCCGGGCGGAAAGCCCCTTGCCGGGAAGCTCCCGAACCTCTACGGACTCCAGCGCAAACCCGTGCGTGCCTGCACCCGTTTTCATGATCGCCCGGGCGATGGGATGCGTGGAGCGGCTCTCCACCAGACGAGCAACGTCAAGCACTTCGGCTTCGGTATGTCCCGGAGCGGGCAGGATACGGGTCACTTCAAAAACGCCCCGGGTCAGCGTCCCGGTCTTGTCAAAGGCAACGGTTCTGACATTGCGGAGCGCGTCGAGCACATGCCCGCCCTTGACGAGAATCCCCTTGCCCGAGGCGGCTCCGATGCCTCCGAAGTAGCCGAGCGGAATGGATATCACCAGCGCGCACGGGCAGGAAATGACCAGCAGCACCAACGCCCTGTACAGCCATTCACCAAAACTGCCGTAGCCGAACAGCGGCGGCAGCAGTGCCACCAATGCGGCGATGAGCACCACCGCAGGCGTGTAGTACCGGGCAAAGCGGGTGATGAACCGCTCGATGGGGGCCTTGTTTGCGGTCGCCTGCTCCACCAGCTCGAGAATGCGGGCTACGGAAGAGTCCGCGAAGCGGGCCGTCACCTCCACCGTCAACGCGCCTTCCAGGTTGATGGTCCCGGCGTACACGGGCTTGCCCATGCCTACCGATACCGGCACGGATTCCCCGGTCAGGGGAGAGGTATCCACCTGAGACGAACCGTCGAGTACCGTACCGTCCAGCGGGATCTTCTCGCCAGGCTTCACCAGCAGCCGCATTCCTGGCCGGATCGCAGCGGGGTCGGCATCCCGGACGTGGGTTTTGCCCCCCGTTTCCTCAATCAGATGCGCGACCGTCGGACGAGCCGCCAGCAACGCCCTGATGGATCGCCGCGAGTTCCCCGCCGCCCGATCCTGCAAGGCCTCTCCCACGGAGTAGAACAGCATGACGCCAACGGCCTCGGGCAATTCCCCAATGGCCGCCGCAGCGATGGTAGCCCCACCCATCAGGGTATATTCGTTAAAGAAATCCCGGTTCAGCAGACTCTGCACCCCCTTCTTCAGCACGGGAAAACCGCACAGCAGGTAGGGAATGCCGAAAAACACGAGCTTTGCAGCCAGCGGCGTCAGGATATCTTCAAGGCGCGCCTCGAAAGCCATGCCCACGGCAAACAGCACCGCCGCGATCCACAGCTTGTATTCGGAAAGGAGAAAAGACGGCGGCGGGGTGTCCGCTCCGAGGTGAAGCGGCTCGCTTTCGTCAATCTCGGAAAAACGTGTGCCCGGCTCAATGGCATCAGCAAGGCGGGTCATCACGGCGAGATCGGGCTGCTCGCCCTCGACACGCAGACGCGCGCTGTCGAGATTGATCACCGCCGAGCGCACGCCCGGAAGGTTCGCAATGGCGTCTTCAATGCGGGCAGCGCACCCGGCGCAATGCAGATTCTGCACGGCATACCGCTTAATCATTGCCGTCCTCCTGTTCGTTTTCAAAACGCTGGGCAAGGGAGTGCACCTCAAGCGAGTGGAAGCAATCCGACTCGCCGTGGCCGAAGCCGCACGCTTCCTCGGCACGCAGAATGTCCGCAATGCGGGCCTCATCCTCGATGATCACGGGATCAGCGGCAAGCGCACCCTTCAGCCACGCCAGAGCCTCGCGAATGTTCGGGCGCGGGGAGTCTTCCGCCAGCCGGTAATGCACCCAGCGGCCTTTCTTGCTGCTTTCAATCAGGCGGGCCTGCCGCAATATCGACAAATGCTTCGAGGTGGTGGAAGGGGCCAGATCGAGAAAGGCCGTGATCTGGCAGACACACAGCTGGCGATCGCGCAGAGCCATCAGAATGCGAATGCGGTTCTCGTCGGACAAGGCGCGGCAGGTCGTCAGGAAGTCAAACATGGACAAGCTCCTTGGGGAGAGTTGCAACTCCAATACATTTCTCAATTCGTTAATTGACGAAATATGCTTCCTGTCCTTCCTTGTCAACCGGGCCTCATCCTTCCGCCGCACAAAAAAAGCAGGCCGCCGCGAGATCGCCTCTCGCAACGGCCTGCCGCCATTCCGGGCCAGAGCCTGTCTATCTGGCTTGTCCCGGAACCTCGGGCAGCCTTTCCGCAAGCACCTTGTCTATCTTGTTGCCGTCCATGTCGACGACTTCAAGCCGCCACCCTTCCCACTCCACGGCATCGCCCTCGCGGGGAATCCTGCCCATCATGTACATGAGCATCCCGGCAAGGATGGTATAGTGCCCCTTGCCTTCCTCGGGGGTGTTCCGCAGAGCCAGCCGGTCCTTCATTTCCAGCAAGGGGATTGTGCCGTCAAGAAGCCATGATCCGTTTTCCCTGCGGATGGCCCATGCCTCTTCGTGGGGAACGCTGAGCTGCCCCGTCATGATTTCGAGCACGTCGTGCAGCGTAACCAGCCCGCAGAGCACGCCGTATTCATCCACAATAAAGGCGATGTGCATCCTCTGGGCGCGGAACAGCTCCAGAACTTCCAGCCCCGTGAGCGTTTCAGGGATAAAGACCGGAGGCGTGACATGCCGTGCCAGCTCCGGCAACTTTCCCTCCGCATCCAGCATCAGCCCCTGACGGGCATGGATAACCCCGAGCAGATTATCCGGCCCTCCGTCGCAGACCGGGAAGCGCGAGTAGGCATATTCCCGAAGACGCCGCAGGTTTTCCGCGGGGCTGAGCCGGATATCGAGGTACACGATTTCCGCCGAAGGAATCATGATCGCGCTGACGGGCCTGTCATCAAGCCGGAAGATGTTCCGCAGCATTTCACGCTGTGACCGCTCTATGGCCCCGGATTCCGAGCCTTCGTCGATCATGGCCTGAATTTCTTCTTCGGTTACCGGGTTCTGCTCGTCGGGGTTGATGCGGAAAACCCGCAGCAGCCCCCGCGTGGAACACGACAGGAGCGACACGAACGGACGGCTGATCGCTGAAAGCAGGTTCATGGGCCGGGCCACAAGGCAGGCCACGGCTTCGGGATTGATTTGCCCCAGACGCTTGGGAACCAGCTCTCCCACCACGATGGACAGGTAGGTGATGCCCACGACCACCGCCACCGTTGCCGAAACGCCCGCGGTGGACGCCGACAGCCCCAGAGCCTGCTGCGCCCATTGCGACAGCGGCCCGGCGAGCGCGGACTCGCCCACGATGCCGCTCAGGAGGCCGATGGACGTGATGCCTATCTGGATGGTGGACAAGAAACGGGTGGGATCTTCGCCAAGCCGGATGGCTGCGGCGGCGGACTTGTCACCTGCGGCGGCCCGGGAGGCCAGACGCGCCCTGCGGGCCATGACAAGAGCGATTTCGGACATGGCAAACAGGCCATTCAGGACGACAAGAACAAAAAGGAGGATAAGTTCCATGTGGGTGGACAAGAGTGTCCGGGTAGATTGTTTCGCATGTTCTCTATCGGGATAGCGTATTTTTTCAAAAAACGGCAGAAACAGCAAGCCCCGCCGTGTCCGGAGCGGCGCACGAAGGCCCCGACCGGAAACGATCGGGGCCTCGAAACCCTTCGCCGGGCTGCGGCACCAGCGCAGCAATCAGGGGAAAGAGGGACCTACTCGCCCCAGAACAGGCGGATTACCTCATCCGACGCGGGGCGTCCGCATTTTGCGCCGATGACAAAGGCTGCAAAGGCCACCAGTGAGGTCGGCACAATGGCGTGGATGCCGCCCATAGCCGGCTTCATGATGCTCAGGACAAAGAAGCAGGCCACGCCCGCGACAATGGAGGCGACCGCACCCGTTGCGTTGGCCTCCTTCCAGTACAGGCCCAGAATGATGGGCCAGAGGAAGACGGCCTCCAGCCCGCCGAAGGCGAACAGGTTGATCCAGACCAGCAGATCCGGCGGCTCAATGGCTGCGGCGAACACGATGATGCCGATGATCGCCGTGCATACGAGGCTCATGGTGTGCAAACGGGCGGGCGTCACCCGGGAAGCATCGCCCTTCAGCCCATAGTGGATATACAGATCCTTGACGATGGCGGCGGAGGCAAGAAGCAGCATGGAGTCCACCGTGGACATGATCGCCGCCAGCGGCCCGGCAATGAAGACGCCCGCCCAGAACGGCGAGAGCAGTTTCATGATCAGGGTGGGCATGGCGAGATCGCCCGCGGGCAGATCGGGAATCACGGCGCGGCCGAGCGTTCCGGCAAGGTGCACGCACAAGAGCAGGAAGCCGATGATCAGCGTTCCCATGATCATGGCGTCGTGCATGGAGCGTGAATCCTTGTATCCCATGCACTTCTGCGAAGTCTGCGGAAGGCCGAGGATACCAAGCCCCACCAGCACCCAAAACGACAGGATCATGGGCTGCGGCACGGCATCGTTAGGCCCGGTGGGAGTAATCAGGCCGGGATCGATGCCTTTCAGCGTGCTCACGCACTGCGCCATGCCGCCCCCGGCATTCACCACCGCCATCAGCACCACGACCGCGGCAAACACCATGACCATGCCCTGAATGGCATCCGTCAAGACCACGGCCCGGAACCCGCCCACGGCGGTGTACAGAACGACCGTAAGGCCAAACAAGGCCAGTCCCGCTACATAGGGATAGCCGGTCACAGCCTGAAAGAGCCGTGCCCCGCCGATAAACTGGGCCAGCATCGCCGCCATGAAAAAGACCAGCAGAGCCAGAGAGCACAGGATGACCACCGCGTCGCTCCGGTAGCGGGCGCGAAGAAAGTCGGTCAGGGTAACGGAGCGGGTCTTGCGGGCCATGATGGCGAAACGCTTGCCCAGCACCCCCAGCGTGAGAAAGGTGGTGGGAACCTGAATCATCGCCAGCAGCACCCAGCTCAGACCGAGCTTGTAGGCAACGCCCGGGCCTCCCACAAAACTGCTCGCGCTGGTGTAGCTGGCGATGATGGACATGGCGAGAACAAAGCCCCCCATGGAACGCCCGCCGATAAAATATTCCTCGATAAAACTGGAGGAATCGGATGTCTTGCTCGTCTGTTTCCGTGCCCAGAGCGCGGCAAGGAACGAAAGGGCCAGATACACGACGACCGGAAGGAGCGTATCGAGCTGCGGCATCAGAAGGCCTCCGGGTGGCGTTCGTCAGTAATGTCCATGCGCTCCGTCCTTTCCGCCTCGTCGTCATCCAGGGGAATGTCCTTAAAGAACAGGCGGACCATCCCCCAGAGCAGCAGCGACAACAGCGGATAGCCCACTATGCAGCTCAGGAAGAACCACGCCGGCAGGCCCCAAATGTAGGCGTAGCCTTCCGGGTCGCCTTCGCCGAGTCCATACGCGCACACATACCACCAGACAAAATACAGGCCGTACGCTCCAAGCGTCAGCAAGGCCTCGCGATTGGCCTGGGCATAACGCCTGTCCGGTTTGAAAGGCTTGCTCATCAAAACATCCCTTTCCGGTTTGAAATTGTTTCTGAACATATCGAGAGCGCGCCTGCCCGCAAAGGCGAAACAAGCGAAAGGCCGACAGGGAAGCCCCCGCCCGAAAAGGCAGGGGCCTGCTGCCGGCCCGCCCGGAGAACACATCCGGGAACGCCTCATCACGGCTTGATGTAGGCGAAGCCCTCACGCTGAAGGCGAACGATTTCCACAACGCCCGCGGGCACGACCTCGGCGCACGGAAGCAACTCTTCCTTGGTGACGGGCACTTTCTTCATGGCATTGGCGCAGACGCGGAAAGAAACCCCGGCAGACGCCAGTTTTTCGATGGCTTCGGTCTGGGCGTTGTCCTTCCGGGCAAGAAACCGGGCCGCGCCGCCATTGGCAAGCAGGACAACCGTGCACGGCTCGCCATCGAGTGCGGCAAGATAATTGTTGATATTGCCAAGAGCCATCGCAAAGCGGGACTCATCCGGCAAGTCCACATGCACCAGCAGATCGTAATACATATAAGCTCCTTTCAGGCTGTACCTGTCTGGGGTTGATGAAAGCTTTTCTGGAGAAGTACGGAATATTCATCCGCAACGCAACCCGGAACCCAGCTCGCAATCCATACTGGAGGTTCGCCTCCGTCCGCTCTTTACGGATCAGGGGAAAACGTTCTCATTCGGAAGCTTCCGCCGCGCAACCCTTGGCATCCGCCACCTTTCTGCGGACGCGCCTTCCCGCACGCGAAAGCCCTCACTTGCCCTCTTTGCATTCTTCAATTATCTTTATGGGAAGAAGGTGTTTATAGTATACACTCTTCAATATTCGGGACCCCGCAGCCTTTTGCCGCGAAGGAACGTGCATGCTGTTTCCCTTTTTCTCCGGGTCTACCCCAACGCAGGAAAGCCTCGTATGGCGGGGGGAAAACATCCCCTTCACCATCAAAAAAGGCTCTCCCCGCCGCAAAAGAACGCTTATCAGGGTGATCCCCGGAGGCGAGGTGGAAGTCATCCTTCCCCCCAAAGCCTCTGGCAGGGATGCCCTTGCCGCACTCCGTACCAGAGGCGATTGGGTTGCAGCCCAACGCCGCCGCATGCAGGCTTGCCCAACGCCTCCCCGTTTGCGTTATGCCGCTGGAGAGAAACACCTTTTCCTCGGAGAATATTACTCGCTGGAGCTGGTGCTCCCGTCATCGGGCAGGCCCTCCCCAGAAACCGAAGAAATTTTTTCAACCTCCGTTGTTACCGGAAGATCACAACTTCTTCGGCTCAAGGCGCATTCCGACGCCCCCCAGACGGTACACAAGCAACTCTTCCTGTGGTATAAGGAACAAATGCAAAAACGCATAGGGGACAGGCTGTCATATATGCGTCTTTATATTCCCTGGCTGACAACGCTTCCGCCTTGGCGTGTGCGCCGCATGCGGCGCAGATGGGGAAGCTGTACGGGCAGCGGAATCATCACGCTCAATACCCATCTGATAAAAGCTCCCCCGCAGTGCATTGACTATGTTCTTCTCCATGAGCTGGTACATCTTCGGGAACACAACCACAGCACACGGTACTATGCCGAGCTTGAAAAGCTGTCCCCGAACTGGAAGGCGCACCGGAAAGAACTCGAACTGTGGGCTCCGCTCATACTGAGCTGACAGGCTTACATTTGGGAAAGCAGCTCCGGGTACTCAAGGATGACCTTTTCCGGAACCAGTCCGTACGGCGGCGACGAAACAAACCGCACCCGCTCCTCCACGGTGCAGGCCTTGCCGACCTGAAAGAGCAGTTCCCCGCACTCTGGAAAACGCCGGCTCAACCGTGTCTTGACGACAGGGGAATCCTCCGAGCCTTCCGTGGCGTACACGACGAACCGATAGGTGGCGAGCCATTCGCTTCCCTGCCTTCGCAAACCGGAGAGGTGCATGTCATCACAGTGGACCTCGGGCAATGTCCAGTTCATAAGCAGTTCAAAACGTTTTTGGAGCAGGGGCAAATCCGGTTTCTGCCCGTACGGAACCAGCCCGGAACGCTGGGCCAGCAGCGCACAGAAAAAAATCAGCAGCACAAGTTTCCACGTCAGATACGGCCGATGCCGCGCTCCCGGAGAGTCCGGCCCGCTCAAAAAAATGGTTTTTTTGGAAATCCGTTTGGAATACATGGCTTCCCGTGCTCAGGGCTTGAGAGGTAACGCTTCTTCCGCTGTCATTACGCGAAGCGAACGGGTTTGTTAAACAGAATTATAGATATAGAATAGCTGTTGTGGTTTTTACTTGATTGTGATGTTATCACCCAATTTACGGGGGGATGCAACTACGGGCCAGTGACAAGTGCCGGCAGGCCATGCCTGCGAAGCCGGCTGAATCCCGAAGAAGCAGAAAACGGCAGGCCGCCCGCCGTGGCGACAAGAAGCCTTGCAACCCAAGGTTTCCCCTATGAGTAATGGATGCCAACATGAGACTTCAGGAACGCAACGATTCCGATAATGATGACCTCGTATGCTCATCCTCTCTCGAGGGAAAAGCATCCGTCATCTGTTGTGTACAAGCTCTCGCCACCGCCTTCGGGTTCGCCGTTTCCGCAGGCTGGGACTGGCTGCCCTCCATGCACATCCTCTGGCTTCACGACTTTCTCGAGTCCTTTGGGAAGGATCTCCCGCAAAACGCCTTTTCGGGAAGTATTTTTTTCAAGATGGCCATGCTGCTGGCCTTCTGCCCGCTCATGGAGCACCTCTTCCACGCCTTCCCCATGTCGGGCATCCTGGCGCACAATCCGAAACTTCCCCGTTTTGCGAGCACTCTTTTCCCCGCAGCCCTTTATGAACGCATCTACCTGAGCAGCCCGCTGCTCATTCTCCAGTTTCTGGGCATTGTTATCCTTTTTGTGCAGGGCGTCTTCTATCCCGGCTACCACGAATTTATTTCACCGCTGACGATCGGAACCATTTCCGCCCTGTTCGGGCTGATATGGTTTCTGCTTATTGCCATCTTGCCCGGCATATGGTCGTGCATCGCCTACGGCATGGCTATCGCATTCAGCGTGTTGCTCTCCATCATGCTGGAGTCCGCCTCCACGGCCTCCCTGGAACACCTGCGGCTCTTTTTCCCGCTCATGGCCCTGTTTCTGCTTCCTCTGGCCATTCCGCCGGCAACAGAAATCCGCAAGCGCATTCTCCGCCACCACCGCCAGTGCCTGTTCAGTTCGCAGGTCAAGGGCGTTTTCCTGCGGGAATTTCTGCTGCACCGCACCTCTCTCGCGGACATCATCCTGAGGCGGGGCCGACTTTATATGGTCCTGCTGCTCTTCCCCCTCATGTTCGGCATCCAGATCCTGCTGGACTACTCCATCGGCTGTCCGCTGCTTTCCATCTCCGACATCAACAATCCGCCGCTGGAGCGGCACACCTTCCTTGTGCTGTCTGGAGAAATTTCCGGGGCCTTTCTGGCTTCTTCCCTGCTGGCCTTTTTCCCAAGCCACTACCTGCTCGTGCCGATAACCGGGCTGTCCCTGTTCGGATGCGGTACGCTGCTGACCTCCATCCTCCCCTCGCCGCCGCTGAATGCCATTGCCTTCTACATCATGCAGATGGCGTCAGGCACCTGTGTGGCATTCGGCCTGTTTGTCCTTCATCTGTTCTTCAACAGAACGGGCTTTCTTGTCCGCACCCTTTCCAGAATGCTTTTTCTGCTCACGCTGTACGGATCAATGGGAGGCTACCTGCTGTGGACGCTGGCAAACAGCATCCAGAATGTCTACCTGACCGCCCACGAACTGTTCATGCACCTGCTGACCCTTGGGGCGATCGTCGGGCTGCTGGTGGTGTACCTGCTCCGCCGCCCCCTCAGGCTTTTGCAGAGCAGCACGCCTCCAACCCTCCTTGAGGCAGTCCTCACACCGCAGATTCGGGAAAACCCCTTTGCGCTCCTCACGCCACGGGAAAAGCAGGTTGCCGAGCTGGTGCGCTCCGGCATGAAAAATCTGGAAATCAGCGTACAGCTCAACATTACGGAGACAACACTCCGGGTACACCTGCGCCGCATTTACCGAAAACTCGGCATACAGGGGCGAAGCAACCTCCGCGAATTCAACAAGCACTGACAGCGTGCACTGCCGGACATGAAAAAGGCCCGCATCCAAAGCCGGATACGAGCCTTTTTTCATGGGGGGAGCTGTCCCGCCCCGCATACGCTTTCCGTGCGCCTCATACCCGAGGCACCGCTCTAATAGTCCTTCTTCCAGTTCAGCCCCACCTGCGATTTTTCAGGGGTGGAAATCCCTTCGAGATTGAGGTTGGGAGTCAGCTCAATCTCGACGCGAACCCCCGTCGCGTCGCCGCTCATCCCCTGTTCAAGGCCCACATACACGTTGTCCATGACGTATTTCCCCACTTCAAGCGAAGGAATGGAGTTCTCCTCCGCATTGACGGCATTCTTTCCCGGCGGCTGGAGCAGGCCGATGTTGCGGTTGAGCTGCTGGGGCTGCCCCGTCTTTATGCTGCCGAACCGGAGCACGTCGAACCCGAGCGACTGGCGCACTTCGCCGAGTATGCCCAGCCCGCCGGAACCGAATCCCGAAAGCGAGGCCACCTCAGCCGCAAGCTGGAGGGCCTCCATCCGCCCAAGGCTGGATGCGCTTTGCCCAAAAAGCACCTGCGACACGATTTCATCCTGCGGCAGCGGCGGCTGGCTGGAAAGCGTCAGCGTGGGTGACGTGGCAGAGCCGCTTACCGTGGCCTCTGCGGTGATGTTGGAGGCGGCGTAGGTTACCAGCACGTTCAGCATGGGATTGGGAGGCGTGGCCCCGCTGAATTCGATGTCGCCCCTGCTCAGGATAAACTGTTTCCCGAGCAGGCCGAACTGGCCGCGAATGGAATGGATGCCTCCTGTGATGACAGGATCGGACGCCGGGCCGTCAATCTGGATTCTGCCCTTCCACTCGCTTTCAAGCCCCTTGCCGCGCACGAAGAAACGGTTTGGAATCGTCACGGTCACGCCAAGCTGCGGCCCCGCCCCGGAAGCGGTGCCTGCCGAAGGCTCTTCCTGTCCGGCCTCCACCACGTCCAGCGTGGGGATATTCGTGCCGAACGAGCCGACAATCTGAAAGGCCCCCTTGTCTACCGTAATATCGGCCCGCACGTCGGGAGCCGCCGCCGGGCCTGTAATGTCCGCCGTGCCGGAAAGGGTTACGGATACGTCGTTGCGGTGCAGCGGGGAAAGAGCACGGATTGCGCCGTGCAGGGCCAGCGGAAAACCCTCCGCCAGCGGGCCTATGGTTCCGTTGAGTCCGATGGCACCGCCCTGCCCATCCGTTGCGGAGAAGGACAGGCGGGAGAGGCCCTCGGAATGCAGGGATACGTTCGTATTGATGTCCGAAAGCGCAAGCCCGAGCAGAACCTCCTCGAACGCCGCCTGCTCCAGCCGAAGCGATGCCGACAGCACGGGCGCGGAAAGGGTTCCCGACACCGCCATGTCAAAGGAGCCGAGTCCGGTCAGGCTGGAATTGGCCAACGGAACGAACCGCCACAGCGAGGCGAGCTGACCTTCCCACGACAGGTTCCCGCTGAACGGCTTGTTCAGGGAAGGCTCCGGCAGGCCCGAAGCTGAAAACACCAGCGGAATCATGAAGGTTCCGGCGGCTGGCGAGGTTCCCATGCCATCCGTCCGCAGGCTGAGCGCAAGGCCGGAAGGCTGAAGCCGCCCCTTCACCTCCACGGCTGCGGGGGGCATGTCGCTTTCGGGAAAGGCCAGCTTGGTCAGGGAAACGTCAAGGTTGCCCTGTGGCCTGGACGGAGTTCCGGACAAGGCCACGGAGGCATTCAGCAGCCCATCGGGGACGGGGGCATCCACAAACAGCCGGGCCATGTTGAGGGCAACGTCGCGGAGCCTGGCTTCCAGCGCGAGCTTGCGCCCGCTGAGGCTTCCCAACGCCGTCAGCGTGCCCTGCGGCAGGATGGAAAGATCAAGGTTATCTATGGAAAGCCCGTTGCCGAAGGCCACGTTCAGCGGGGTGTTCAGCCGCACGCCCACGAGGGTTCGGTTGCGGCGGTCGGTCAACGTCAGGCGATCAACGTGCCCCTTCATGGACGCAAGATCGAGGGCGGCACGGATATTGGCGTTTGTCTTGCCCTGCAACGAAAACTGTATGGTTGGCTGCTGCAAGGAGCCTGAAACGTCCGCCTTCCCGCCTTTCCAGCGAAAATCGGCAGCCCTGCCGTTTCCAAGCGTGGCGGAAAGCGCAAGCCCCTGCCTGCCGAAACAATCGTCCAGAGCAAGGTTCCCCTTGAGTCCGCGGACGGAAAACGACGGCCCGGACAAGGCACCGCAAGACCAGTCCGCCACAAGCCGCTGGGTCTTGCCCGACGCAAGGGAAAGGCTGGCGGAGGCGGACGCGCCCTGCAACGGCACCCCCGCAAGCGAGGACAGGGCCGCCCAGTCGGTAACGGCAAGCCGGAAACCGCCGTCCAGCTTCCGCTGTGCAGGCAGAGCCTCCAGCGAGCCGGAAAGGGCTATCCCCGGGGCTTCCAGCAAGGCTTGCTTCAGGCTGAACCGCTCCGGCGTCATGGCCCAGTCCGCCGCAATGCGGACGGGTGCGCCCGTCTGGAGGGACTTCACCTTGGAGTCCTTCAGGCGGGCGGAAAGCTCCAGCGTGCCCCTGCCGCCCCTTTCTCCTGCTCCGGGCGTCTTCACCCTTGCCTGAAACGCCTCGAGGCTTGCCGCGTTGACGCCAAGCCGGGGGCTTTTCAGCATCAGCTCCCCCTCGGGTTCCGCCAGCGGGCCGGAAGCCCTGATGTCCACCTCCAGCGGGCCGGACAAGGCGGGATCAATCCCGGAAAGCGAGGAAAGCGCGATGGAAAGCGCAGCGTTGAGCTTTCCGGCAGCAAGGGAGGCGTCTCCGTTCGCGCTGATCCGGGCGGCCTTGAGCGAAAGATCCCGGAAGCCGAACGCCCCGGATTCGGGGCGGGCAGAAAGCTCCAGCCCAAGCTCGACGCGTTCACCCAGCGTATTTTGCAGCGGCGGCATCCCCCAGCGCATGGCGTCAAGCCGCACATGCAGACGGCCCGCAACGGGAGACGTCCCCTCTTCCCGGCGGATTTCCGCCGAGGCTTCCGCCGCCCCGCCCAGCTCGCGGAGGGGAGAACCGGCAAGGGCCGCCGCAACCGGCGGGAAGGCCGTCAGGTTCTGGAGCGAAGGCAGCTTGCCGCGCACCTTTGCCGCCAGCCTGCCCGTGGCCTGATGCAGGGAGGCCTCGCCGGACAGCTCCAGCCAGCGGGAATCGATCCGCACGCCTTTCGCCGCCAGCACGCCGCCGGACACGGCTGCCTCGGCATGAACACGGAGAAGCTCCGCCTTTCCAGACACGCCCGCCGGAAGCAGCGTCCCGGCGAACGGGCCGCCCAGCGAGACACTTCCGTCCACCGTCAAGGCCGGCTCGGAAAACAGGGAGCGGGCCGCCAGCGTCCACGAGGACACAACATCGAGCAGGGCCTCCGGCTGCGCGGCATCAGGGACAAGGCCCGCCGAAGCCTTGAGGGACAAGGCCGGAGACTCCAGCATCCCGGAAAGCTCCGCATCCAGCCCGGCCGAAGCCAGCGGCAGGCTCACGGGATCAGCTCCTGCAAATGCCGCAACGGTTCGCATCAGGGCTTCCGGCTTCTGCAAGGCAACGGACAACTCGCCGCCCAGCTTCAAATCTTCAAGGAACAGCTTGCTGCCCGCAAGCTGCACACCCGGCAGCACAACCGACAGGGAAGGCAGGGATAACCGGCCCCCGGCAAGCTCCGCCAGCAACGTCAGCCGTCCCTCGTGCGCGTCCGGCGTCGCCCCGGCATCCTGCGCCGGAACCGTAAGCCGGAGATCCGCCGCCGCCGCAACGTCAGGCTGGCTGGAGGCAAGCCACGCTCCCGCATTGCCGAAGTGCAGCAAACCGGCTAGCGACAGCAGGGGAACCCTGCCCTTTTCCTGCGCTGCCTCCGGACGGTGCAGTGTGGCCTCCACCTCCAGAGCCACATCGGTCAGCGGGCCGCCGCCGTCCAGCGAGGCCTCCAGCGGAAACCCCATGACCGCCTGTCCGAGCTGAAACCGCCCGACATGCAGCCTTTCCACCGTCGCCAGCCGAAGCCATCCGGCGATATCGGCTCCCAGCGGACGCAAGAATGCGGGGCGAAGGCTGTCCAGCGGATCAGTCGCCGGCTCCGGTTCGGAGGGCGGCAGCTTCGGCAGGCGCGGCATCTCCCCGGCGAGAGCCAGCTCCTCCACCAGCAAGTGCCCGCGCAAAAGAGGCAGGACGCCAACACGCAGCGTGGCTTCGGAAACATCCAGCCAGACGCCGTCGGCATCGGACAGCCGGACATCCCGCAGGCGCAGTGTAAACGGAAGCGGCCCTTCCAGCGCGCCGAGGCTGGCCTCGATACCGGCCCCCCGCAACGCGGAAACCGCCTGCTCCGCCACAATCCGTTCTCCGAGCGGAGTCCGCAAGAACAGCAGGCTCCCCCCCGCGACAAGAAGCAGCAGGGCCAGCAGCCCGCACAGGCTCCAGCCCAAAAGGCGCACGGCCCGCCGAAGTGAAGGTGGTACGGTCATCAGAATGCCTGCCCGATGCTGAGGTAAATCTGAAAAGCCTTGTTGTTGTCCCGATCCTGCAACGGCGTGGCAATATCCAGCCGGATCGGCCCGATCAGCGTGTAGTAGCGGAACCCGAGCCCCACGCCCCACGACAGGTTGCGGCCCCAGTCCGGCAGGGAGGATTCATAGACCATGCCGCCGTCCACGAACGGGACAATCCCGAAGGATTCGGTCAGCCGGAACCGCGCCTCAAGGCTCACGTCCGTGAAGGAAAGCCCGCCCACGGGGTCGCCTTTCTTATCGTGCGGCCCGAGGGACTGGTATTTGTAGCCGCGGACAGAACCGCCGCCGCCCGTGTAGAAACGCAGCGAAGCAGGGATGTTGTACACACTTTCCCCGCTCAGGCTTCCGGCGGCGACCCGGCCCGCAAGCACAAGCCGATCCCACCCCGGAGACCAGTAGCCGCTGGCATCCACCCGCGTGCGGACGGTCGTCAGAGGCCCGTTGAATGTCCCGGTGTACGGAGTCACTTCAAGGTTGAGCCTTGTCCCGCTGGTGGGGTTGAGCAGATCGTTGGTCGTGTCGCGGCGGACGGATACGGGAAAGCCGACCAGCGAGTACGCCCGGCGGCCCCGCTCATTGTCGCGCAGGCTCCCCGCCTCCAGCGAGACGCGCGCGCTGGCCCACCAGTTGCGCCAGTCCTTGCGGAACCGCCGCTCAAGGCCGCCTGCTGCGGAAAGGGCTTTCTGATCGTAGGCGTCGGTGGTTTCGTTGATGGCCCACGCCTCGCCCACCAGCGACTGATCACGGATGCCGAACGCCGGCTTGCGGAACGAGGCATTCAGGGACTGCGATTTCTCGGACACAGGCGCGGTGATGCGAAGCTGCTCCCCGCCGCCGAAGAGGTTGCGGTTTTCCCACGCGCCCCGCACGCCGAACCCCGTATCCGTTGAAAAGTGCAGGCCGCCGCTGACCGTCCGGGGAGGGGCATCGCGTACCGTGAGGCTGATCGGCGTCGTTCCGTCCGTGCTGACCCAAAGCGGCGCGGCGGACTCGGCCTTTGCGCCCTCGGGCTTCCCGCCGCCGGGTTCCGGGCTTCTGGTTCCGGTTTCGGACGGCCCGGCTGAGGCGGCACCGGCTTCTGGGCGCACGGAAGTCCATCCCGCCGCCTCTGCCTGCGCGGGAGAAAGCCGGGCCGGTTTCATGGCAATGGACGTGAACAGCCCGGTTTCCTGGAGGGTGCTCCGATAGTCTTTCAGCAGATCGTCGTTCCAGTACTGCCCCTCCACCCACGGGCTGAGCATGTTGAGGTAGGATTCGCTGATCGGGGGCGTGCCGGGAGCGTCCGGCTGATCGGCTGGCCTGACATTCTCCTCCCGCACGAGCACAGGACCCATGCGGAGCAGCGGGCCCGTCTTGATAACGACCTCGGCATCAAGCGTATGCGTGGAACGATCGATAACGTACCGGGCCTTTCCCTGCTCGGCCAGCGGATACCCCGCCTTGTGCATCGCCTTTGGAACGGCGGCTACGGCATTGAGGACGGTCTGGGCTTCGGCGGCAAGGCCTTTTTTCAGGCCGAACGGCTCCAGCGTGTCCGGGGCCTTTTCCATGAAATCGACGCCGCGCACCGCCTCGGAACCTTCGGGACTGGCGGCCCGGCCTGCGGAAGGCGGACGTTCGTAGCGCAGGGAGGTCGTGCCTATGAGGTACAGCTCGCCGGGAACGAACAGGATGGATACCAGCGGGGGCGATGCTTCCCAGTCGACGGAGTGGCGTACCCTGCCGTCGTAATAGCCGTGTGAATGCAAAATCTTTTTGGCCGTTTCCACATCTTCCAGAAGCCGACGCTCCAGCCCGACCCGGCTGTCCGGCAGATCATCCTTCAGCCAGACAAGCTGGCTGTTCTCGCGCAGTTCCGAAACGAGGGAGCCGTTTTCCGGCTTTGACCGGAACTGCACCGCATAGCGGATCTGCTTGCCGGGCCTCCTGGTTTCTGCATTCGTGGTGAACGCCGGCTCCGGCTTTGCACCGGAACCGAACAGGCACCCGGACAGCATCAGACACAGGGCCACCCCCGCCAGCAATGCCGGCGTGGAAACGCCGCGCGGAACACCCGGGTTGCCGGGCCGCCATGACAGTAGAGATAGGAGCATGGCGACATAATGGAGTCGGGCGTGGAGAACGTCAAGATGATATTGCCCGTTTGCGGTGGCCCCCGGCGTCTTTCCCGTTGTCGACATGTGAATTCAAGAACTAAATCCATATGATGCAAAAAAAGGAGTTCCGGTTAGAGACTTTTTCCTGTGCGATCCCGGCAGGTTCTAAAAACCTCTTTCGTTTTGCATACTTTCTTTGTTCAATTCTAAAAAAAAGGCCTGTTTACTTAATCCCGGCAAAGGCTTAGACAGTTAGAGTCCAAAAGCGTCACGTCTCCGCAGGAGCATCGTTCCGCCGCAAGAGGAGAGGCGAAACGAGCATGGCGCAGCCACATTACCGAATGAAGGGGAGAGAGAAACAATGGATCAATTGACTCAGATCGTGTCGGACATCAACAGTTTCCTGTGGGGAATGTATTGCCTCATTCCGCTCCTGTGCGGCGTGGGCATCTACTTCACCCTGAAGCTGGACTTCATCCAGATCCGCCGTTTCGGCTTTGCGGTCAAGTCCACCTTCGGCGGGCTGACCCTGCACGGAGAACGGGCGGGCAAGCACGGTATGAGCTCCTTCCAGTCTCTCGCCACCGCCATCGCCGCCCAGGTCGGCACGGGCAACCTCGCTGGCGCGGCCACCGCCATCGCCATGGGCGGACCCGGAGCCATCTTCTGGATGTGGATTGCGGCCTTCTTCGGCATGGCGACCATCTTTGCCGAAGCCGTTCTCGCCCAGACCTACAAGACCAAGGACGATCAGGGCCACATCACCGGCGGCCCGGCCTACTATATTTCGCAGGGACTCGGCAGCAAGAAGCTGGCGGCCTTCTTCTCCGTTTCCATCATCATCGCTCTGGGCTTCATCGGCAACATGGTGCAGTCCAACTCCATCGCCGGAGCGTTTCAGACGGCCTTTTCCGTGCCGCCGCTGCTCATCGGCCTCATCATGGCGGCTCTCGCGGCCTTCGTATTCTTCGGCGGCATGGGCCGCATCGCCTCCTTTACGGAAAAGGTCGTCCCTGTCATGGCCGGCCTGTACCTGCTCGGCGGCCTTGTCGTCCTGCTGACCAACCTTGAGCACATCATCCCCGCCTTCAAGATGATCTTCGTGGGCGCATTCGATCCCGCCGCCGCAACGGGCGGACTCGTCGGCGCGGGCGTCAAGGAAGCCATGCGCTACGGCGTAGCCCGCGGCCTGTTCTCCAACGAAGCCGGTATGGGCTCCACGCCCCACGCCCACGCGGTCGCCAAGGTTGCCTATCCCGCCCAGCAGGGTTTTGTCGCCATCATGGGCGTCTTCGTCGACACCTTCATCGTGCTGAACATGACCGCACTGGTCATCTTTGTGACCGGAGCCATCGACGGAACCACCACCGGCATCGCGCTCACCCAGAAGGCCTTCGAAACCGGGCTTGGCTCCTTCGGCCTGAGCTTCGTCGCCATCTGCCTGTTCTTCTTCGCCTTCTCCACCATTATCGGCTGGTATTTCTTCGGCGAACAGAACATCAAGTACCTGTTCGGCTCCAAGGGCACGCTTCCCTACCGCGTCATCGTCATGCTCTTCATCGTGCTCGGTTCCGTGCTTCAGGTGAACCTGGTATGGGAGCTGGCGGACATGTTCAACGGCCTGATGGTCCTGCCCAACCTCATCGCCCTGGTCGGCCTCTCCAAGGTCGTCAGCATGGCCCTCAAGACCTACGACGAAAACACCCCCCGCTAGGCATCCCCCAGCACACGCCAAGGCCCGTCGGAACAGCTCCGGCGGGCCTTGTTTCGTACCGTGCAAAAAATACGCCTTCAATGCGGTATAATCATTGAAATGTCCCGCACTATCGGAAATCATAAAGACGGATTGAAGGGATGGGCACTCCCTGAACGGAACAGGCTCGGGAAGCCGTCCGCCCCTTCGCCTCCTCCGTTGGCTTTCATGAAAAGCTCCTGTTCCCCTTCTCCCACAGGCGTCTTGTACCCCTCCAGGACGCCCAGGCCCCCTCGCCGTAGCTCCTCCCCGGCGCGGGGGCTTTGCTTTTGCCGATAGCGCGGGGAAGCCGTCAGCTCTCCTTGCGGAACCGGAACACGCGGGCCGGAGGCACATTATGCCAGATCTGCCGTGAACCGACGCACTGGAAACCTTCCGTCAGGTAGGCGTTCGCCCGCCGCCACGAATAGGTATACTGGATCAGCATCCCGCCCTCGCGGAGGGTTCCGCACATGGCAAGAATGATCCGGGCGCGGATGTCCTCCCGCAGGGAAAGCAGGGGAAGGGAAGAGACGATGCAGTCCACCTCCCGCTCGCGGGGCAGGAGCTGCTCAAGACGGCAGGCGTCGGCCTCCAGCACCGCCAGATCGGGAAACCGTTCCCGGAGCAGTGCCGTCATGTCGGGGGACTGATCGACCACTACCAGCCGCCGGGGAGAGATCCCCACGTCAAGAAGCTGCCGCGTAACAGTCCCCGTGCCCGCACCCAGCTCGACAACCAGCCCGTCCCCCTTCAGGGGGACAAGGGAAGCCATGCTCCGAGCAAGGCAGTGCCCGCTCGGGCACACCATACCGACGCTCCGCGGCGAGCGTATCCAAGCGCGAAGAAAAGCGGAAGAGGCGTCCATCCACAGCCTGAACGCGCGGAACCCCGTGTAAGAGCAACCCATGAAGCAACCCTCGTGTTCGAGCCTCATGCAGCGCATGAAACACCAACGGCGCGGCATTCGTCCATGATTTACCGCAGACGCCTGCTTCTCCCCTTGCAAAACGCCTTCTGCTCCAGACCGGATTTTCCCCATTGCCCGCGTATGCCGGGCTTGCGGGCTGCCTGCCCATGCTGCGCTTTTCTGAAGGGCTTGGCTCATGGCGGGCAGGCCGGACGCACGGCCCAGACTCTGGAGGCTTCGGAAAGGAGCTACGGTTCCCTGATTTCATTGCGAACAGGCAAGCCAGATGCCTGCTGGAGGAGCGGCCCTACCGCAGCCTCTGGTTCGTCCAAATAAGAAACTCCACCAGATTGAACACATGGATCTGTTTGACAGGCTGCGAAGCGGCGGCCTGCTTGAGCCAGTTCAGCGCACCCGGCTTGTAGCCGTTGCCGTCGATCAGCAGGATAATCTCGCTTTCGGGCATGGCATGTATGCAGTTCAGATAGAGGTAGGGAAACTTTTCATCCACACTCCCCTGTGATTGCTGCCACTTGCATTCGATACGGATATTGAGGCCGCGGCTTTCCGAGTAGGCCAGAAATTCCGTCACGCCGCGGTGCCCGTAAATGGACAGATAGGGGACGCGCCGCACCAGCAGATCAGGAAACGGAACCCCAAGCGGCAGCCTCTCCAGAGAGATCAGATTTCGGTATTCGGCAAAGGAGACTTCCCGGAAACCGTGCGAGACAAAAGCCTGACGCACCTGCTGCTCCAGAATGTTCCCCTGCCGGTTGGCGATGGCACCGCCCTGCTCCGCGTTCATCGGTACACCGCCAGAAGTTCCCGGGCAGGCTCCCTGTGCGCGCCCTTGCAGCTGATGAATCGCTGCACCGGAAAGGATTCCAGCCGGGCCGCCGCATACAGTTCCCGCGTCAGCGGCACGTCGTGGTTGCTCAGGACGACGGGGATGCCCCGCCTTGCCGCAGCGGACGCGGCAGAAGCCAGAGCCTGCTGCTCCTGCGCCCCGAAGCCGCCGCCCGTGTAGGCGGTAAAGTTCGCCGTTGCCGAGGCCGGAACATACGGCGGATCGCAGTAGACTACGTCTCCGGGGCGCAGGGCCTCGAACGTAGCCTGAAAATCCCGTACCGCCAGCGTCACATCATGCGTGCGGAGCTTTTCCAGAAAAACCGAAAGCTCATGCTCGGGAAAATAGGGGGCCTTGTACCTTCCGAAGGGAACGTTGTACAGCCCGCTCCTGTTGTAGCGGACAAGGCCATTGTAGGCATGGCGGTTCAGATAAAGGAACAGCAGGCTCCGCTCGAACGCATCAGAAGACGCGTTGAACGTTTTCCGCAACCGCAAAAAGGCTTCCTGCGTGTTGTGTTCCGGCGAAAACAAGGCCCGCGCCTCGCTGATAAAGCGTGTTCCCTCTTCGCGCAGCGTGGCATACAGGCCGACGAGATCGGGATTGAGATCACAGAGAAGGTACGCCTCAAACGACGCATTCAGAAAGACCGCCCCGGACCCCACGAACGGCTCCACAAGCCGCGTCCCGGAAGGGAGGCTGGGCAAAAGGCGATCCAGCAGACGGAACTTGCCCCCTGCCCACTTGAGAAACGGCCTCGTAACATTCATGGCAAACCATAATCCTTCACCGGGCGCACGCCGGAAAACGCAGGCCACACCTGCGGAAAAAGGCCGCACCGAAACGGTGCCGCCAGAAAACGCAAAAGAATACAGACAGGAGGGGAAACACGCAAGCGGGCCGCCCGCCGCGGACACCGCCCCCACCGGGACCAGCAGCGAAATCCGCGCTTGCCTCATCCGGCCTTCCGGTTATACCGTGGCTCTGCTCTTCTACGCCATGTTTAAGGATGCGGAATGGATATTTCACAACACGGACTTCTCGAACTGGCTCTGGGCAGCCTGCCCACCGGCCTGTTCATCTGCGACAGAGACGGCATCATTCGCTTCATCAACGACGCCTACGCCAACTATCTGCGCATCCGCCCCGAGGATGCCGTCGGGCATCCCATCACCGATTTCATCATCGACTCGCGCATCCCTGCGGTCATCGCTTCCGGCGAGCCGGAGCTTGGCGCATGGCGGCATATCCAAAACAGCGAAACCCAGATCCTCGTCAACCGCATTCCGCTTCGGGACAAGGAGGGGAACGTCATCGGCGCGCTGTCCATGACACTCTTTGACACGCCCGAACAAATGCAGGCACTCCTCAAGCGTGTCGAGTTCTTGGATAAAAAGGTTTCATCGTATGCCCGGCGCATGAGGAGCGCGCTGCGCGCCAGCTACACCATCGACTCCATTCTGGGCAACAGCCAGGCGATCACCCTCTTCAAGTCCTATCTTCTGCGCTACGCCCGCACGGAGTCGCCGGTCTTGATCCTCGGCGCGACAGGAACAGGCAAGGAACTGGCCGCCAGCGCGATCCACATGGCAAGCAACCGCCCCGATGGGCCCTTTGTGGGCATCAACTGCGCGGCTATCCCCAAGGAACTCTTTGAATCGGAAGTGTTCGGGTATGTGCCGGGCGCGTTTTCGGGAGCACACAAGGACGGCAAGGTCGGCCAGATCGAGCTGGCGGATCAGGGAACCCTGTTCCTTGACGAAGTGGGCGATCTCCCGCTGCACGCACAGGTCAAGCTGCTCCGGGTGCTGGAAGAAAAACGGCTCTGCCGCCTCGGTTCATCGCAGCCCCGCTCCGTGGATTTTCGCCTTGTTGCCGCAACAAACCGCAATCTCAAGGACATGATCGCCGCCGGAACCTTCCGCGAGGACCTCTATTACCGCATCAATCCCATGACGCTCCACCTGCCGCCCCTGAACGAGCGCACGGAAGACATTCCCCTGCTCGTACGGGATATCCTCAACCGCATGGGGAACGAAGACATCCAGTGCACGGAAAGCGCGATGAGCGCGCTCATGCGCTACCCGTGGCCCGGCAACATCCGCGAACTGCGAAACGTGATCATCCGCGCCCTGAGCCTCTGCCAGCACGGGCAGATCACCGTCACCGACCTTCCCACCGAGCTGCGCCAACAGACCGTCGCGGAATCCGACGGGACGGGTGGCAGGCTCCAGTCCGTCGTCAGAAGCAGCGAGGCCCAAACCATCCTCGTCGCGCTGGGAGAACACGGCTGGAATGTCGCCAAGACCGCAAAACTACTCGGTATCTCTCGCGCAAGCATGTACGAAAAGATGCGGAGGCTCGGTATCCGCAGGCCAGCCAGAAACGAATAGCTCCCGTTTGTTCTAAAAAAGGCATTTTTTCCTTTCCCAGCCGGCTCAAAGGGATTCACCTTCATGGCGTAGCTCTCCCCATTGCCATCGTTGCCCCATGGATTTCGCAAGGCCATGCTCTCCGTCTCGGATACGGCTCTTGCTGAGGCCAAAACCCTTGCCTTCAGCCTAATGTTCCATAAAACACAATCACTGCCAGCCTACGGCAAAAAGGCAACGCCTCCCTTTTTTATCATGAATAACGACAAATAAATACATCAATAAGGGTACACTCTGGCAGTGTACCCTTATTGTTTGCCAATCCAGACAGTTGCCAATACATGTCCATATATTCAGACATGTATTGCCGCAATCCTGTTTTGAGCAGCCCGCTGCCATTTCAATATTGCATTTAAATCATAGCTATTTTATACAACCCCTCTCACTTGGGGGCGGCTCTCTCCTCTGTGGCATGTCATTTGCTAAAAAAAGAACAAGCATACCGCGGCGACCATCGCTACAGACAAGGAGATTTCCGTGGAACAATTTCTTGAATATTTCCCTGCTGCTCTCTCCTGGACCAACCTTGCCGTGCTTCTTGCCGCATCGGCTGGGGGCCTGTTCTTCGGGGCCATGCCGGGCCTGAGCCCCACCATGGCTGTGGCTCTGCTGGTTCCGTTCACCTTCTACCTGCCCCCGGCAACAAGCCTCATCCTCCTTGGAGCGGTCTACACAAGCGCGGTGGCCGGTGGTTCCATCTCAGCCATCCTGTTAAGCATCCCCGGTGCTCCCTCAAGTATCGCCACACTCTTCGACGGCGGCCCGATGGCAAAGCAGGGGCGCGCCCAGCAAGCCCTCTATACCGTGTTCGTCAGCTCGCTCATCGGCGGCGTGTTCGGCGTGCTCATCATGATCCTCTTCTCCCCGCCGCTGGCCGAATTCGCCATGCGCTTCGGGCCTTCCGAGCTGTTCTGGACCGCCGTCTTCGGCATTACCGTCATCACCGGCCTTTCCTCGGGAGCCATGCTCAAGGGGCTGTTCGGCGGTGCGCTCGGGATGCTGCTGTCCACGGTGGGCTACAGCACCCTGACCGGGGAACCCCGTTTTGTCATCCACGAAGCCCTCAACGGCGGCATCGCCCTCGTGCCTGCCCTTATCGGCCTGTTCGCCATTCCACAGATCATCGAGCTGATGGCAGACTCCCATGTGCTCATTGAAAAGCTTACCTTCAAGCCGGAAAAGGGTATGCTCCGCCGCGTCATCAAGGCGCACGGCGGCTATCTGCGGACGCTTGCCATCGGCTGCGGGCTTGGGACTGTCATCGGTGCGATTCCCGGTGCGGGCGGTCAGGTTGCCGGGCTGATGTCCTATGACCAGACCAAGAAGTTCGACAAGAACCCCGACCGGTTTGGAACCGGCGATCCCGAAGGACTCTGCGCGGCGGAATGCGCCAACAACGCCACCGTTGCCCCGGCCCTGATTCCGCTGCTCACCCTGAGCATTCCCGGCAGCCCCACCGCGGCGGTTCTGCTCGGCGGCCTGCTCATCCACGGGCTGTTCCCCGGGCCGGACCTGTTCACGGAAAAGGCCGACATCACCTATACGTTCATCAGCGGCCTGTTTCTGGCCCAGTTCGCCATGTTCTTCTTCGGCATCCTGGCTTCCCGCTACTCCCATTTCGTAGCCAATGCCCCGAACTACATCATGTTCGCCGCCGTCATGGTGCTGTGCGTATTCGGCTCCTACTGCGTCCAGAACAGTTATGAAGACGTGCTGATCATGTTCATCCTCGGGGTGCTCATGTTCGTGTTCTCGCGGTTTGGCTTCCCCAGCGCACCCATCGTACTCGGCCTCATCCTTGGCCCCATTGCGGAAGAAAACTTCCTGCGCGGCAAGATGATTGCCGATACCGACGTGGGCGTCTTCAGCTACTTCTTTACCGGTGGCCTGAACATTGCCCTCATCCTGCTCTGCCTGCTGTCGCTCCTCTGGGGCATTTACAGCGAAGTCAAGTACATGCGTAATCAGGCCGCCAGAAAGTCCGCTGCCGCCAACGTGTAGGAGCCGTCCATGCTGTACAAGGAACTCACCAGCGCGCTGGTCATGACCGTCATTGTTGTCTGCTTTGCCATTCCCATGACCCGCCTCGAAGGCGAATCGCAGATCGTCCCGCTTCTTCTGCTCGTCTGTATGGGCGTCTTCAATGCAGGCCAGTATCTTCTTGCAGGGCTGCGCTTCGCCAAAAAGCTTGATGCCCCGATGTCCCTGCGCGGCTATCCCCTCCGGCGCGTGGTTGTCCTGTTCGTGCTGACGGTGGCCTATCTGCTGACGCTGGAATATGTCGGCTTCTACCCCGGCTCCCTTGTTTACTTCATCCTTGCCACGCTTATCGCCCAGCCCATGCGCGTCACTCCGGCTGTCGTCGCCAAGCGCGTCATCATCTGCTTTATCTGCATCGCCTTCCTGTATTGCCTGTTCACGCTTCTGCTGTCAGTCCAGATCCCCAAGGGATTTCTTGGTATCTGAGTTTTTGCACCACAAACCCATTCCCGGAGGAATCATGAGACGCCTTCTCGCTTCCCTGTTCTGTGCAACCATGCTGTTTGGAGCCACATCCGCCCAGGCCGCAGAACCGGCCGACTCCTACCCATCCGGCCCCATCAGCCTTGTGGTTTGCTACACGCCCGGCGGCGCGACCGACCTTCAGGCCCGCCTTTCCGCGCTTGTGGCTCAGGACAAGAAATACTTCGGCCAGCCCATCGTCATTCTCAACAAGCCCGGAGCGGGCGGCATGACCGGCTGGAACTGGATCATGGAGCGCGGCAGCAAGGACGGCCTGACCATGACCGCCTACAACATGCCCCACTTCATCGCCCAGTCCATCGTGAACAAGACCAAGTTCAGCGTCGATACCTTTGAACCGCTCGCCAACTGGGGTGCCGACCCCGCCGTGCTTATCGTGCCCAAGAACAGCAAGCACAAGTCCGTCAAGGAACTCGTAGACTTTGCCAAGGCAAACCCGGGCAAGGTCACCATCAACGGCGCGGGCCTGTATGTGGGGCACCACATCGCCACCCTCCAGCTCCAGAAGGCCGCCGAAGTCAAGATGAGCTACATCCCCGAAAAGGGCGGAACCGAAGCCATCCAGAATGTGCTCAGCGGCAAGGTTACCGCGGGCTTCAACAACCTCGCGGACGTGTATCGTTCCCAGGATCGCCTCAGCATCCTCGCCATTGCCGACGTCAAGCGTCATGAATATCTCCCCGACGTGCCCACGCTTCAGGAACTCGGCTACAACGTCGACGATGCCAGCGTGAACTTCCGTGGCTATGCCCTGCCCAAGGGCGTCGATCCCGCCATTGTGGACAAGGCTGCGGGTATCGTTCCCCAGATGTTCAATGATCCCGAAGTCGTCAAGCGCATGAAGGAAAGCGGAAGCCCCATGCTGGTTCTCGACCGCGAACAGGTCAAGGCCATGTTCCAGAAGAAGCAGGAAACCCTCAAGGCCCTTCTCTCCGATCTGCGCAAGTAGCCCTTCTCCCGCCACTCTGTCCCTGAAAACGCCGAGGCCCCGCCTCGGCGTTTTCGCTTTCCCGCCGATCCGCCTCCCCCAAAAAACAAACTGTCCGGAAATCCTTACAGGCAGCCTGACATGTCTTTGCATCAGGACAGAACGCCTGTTGCCATTCGCACTCCCCATCTTCTTTTTTACACACTAACACACTAAAATAACGAATCTTTTCAAGAAAGCACCTTCCCTGTGCCGCTTTCACGGGTGTCCGGCACGGTATGTGCTATGTGAAAAGGTGAACGAACAAAGCCGGACACCCAGCCCTGTCAGGGGTCCCGTGTCTATCCGTACATAAAGGAGTGTCTTCATGAGAACCGTCAGCGAACAGATGGAACTGGCCCGCAAGGCGCAAGCAATCGTCAATGGCTACACGCAAGAACAGATAGACGAGATCTGCCTCGCCATCGGCTGGGAAGTCTACGAAGACGAAAACATCGCCAAGCTTGCCAACATGGCCGTGGAAGAAACCGGCTTCGGCAATGTCGAAAGCAAGATCATCAAGCACAAGCGCAAGGTCGGCGGCGTTCTTCATGACATCAAGGGTGCGAAGAGCGTCGGCCTCATCGAACGTGACGAAAAGACCGGCATTTCCAAATACGCCAAGCCCGTAGGCGTCGTCTGCGCCATTCTCCCCGCGACCAACCCCACCGCCACCTGCGGCGGCAAGGCCATCGGCATCCTCAAGGGCCGCAACGCCGTCATCTTCAAGCCTAGCTCCCGCGCCCTCGGCTGCACCACCGAAGCCATCAACATGATGCGGGCCGGACTCCGCAAGGTCGGCGCCCCTGAAGACCTCATCCAGGTTCTTGAAGATCCGAGCCGCGAAGCCATCACCGAACTCATGAAGGTTTCCGATCTCATCGTAGCCACCGGCAGCGGACAGGTCGTGCGGGCCGCCTACTCCAGCGGAACCCCGGCCTACGGCGTCGGGCAGGGTAACGCGGTCGCCATCGTCGCGGAAGACGCCCATGTCTCGGAAGCCGCCAAGATGATTTGCGGCAGCAAGCTGTTTGACTACGCCACCTCCTGCTCCTCCGAAAACGCGGTTATTCCTGTCGAGTCCGTCTATGACGAATTCATGGCGGAAATGCAGAAGAACCACTGCCACCTCGTCACCGGCGAAGACCGTGAAAAGCTCAAGAACCACATGTGGAAGGCCAACGCCAAGGGTAAGATTGCCCTGAACCCCGACATCATCGCCAAGTCCGCGAAGCACATCGCCGACGGCGCGGGCATCAGCATTCCCGAAGGAACGAACATCCTGCTCGTGGAAGGCATGGAACCCATCCTCGGCGACAAGTTCCACGACGAAAAGATTTCCCCCGTCCTCACGGTCTACAAGGCCAGGGATTTCAAGGATGCCTACCGCATTCTCGTTGAACTCACCAACCTTGTCGGACGCGGGCACTCCTGTGGTATCCACACCTACAAGCGTGAATACATCGAATTCCTTGGCGAGCATATGCAGTCTTCCCGCGTCACCGTGCGTCAGGCCATGAGCGCGGGCAACGGCGGGCATCCCTTCAACCGCATGCCCTCCACCGCCACGCTCGGCTGCGGAACGTGGGGCGGCAACAGCACGACCGAAAACGTCCACTGGCGTCACTTCATCAACGTGACGTGGGTCAACGAGCCTGTGGCTCCCTGGGGCTTCACCGACGAGGACATGTGGGGCGATTTCTGGAAGAAGTACGGCAAGTAAGGTGACAAACGGGATATAAAGACCGGGGAAGGGGAGAAGGAACCCTTCTGAAGAAGGGT
>CAZIFC010000018.1:0-43420 GCA_964538355.1 uncultured Lawsonia sp.
CAAAAGTCTTTGGGGAGGAAGGGGGAGGTTTGGAGGGGGAAGGAGGGAGCTTTCTTCAGAAAGTCCCTCCTTCCCCCTCCAAGAATTCTACCCAGCCTCAAAACAGCGTCATCTGCGTGGCGGTCGTCTGCACATGGCGGACAAGGCGCGTGTGCCGGAACAGATCGGGCAAGTCGCTGAGGAAGCGGGAAGGCGGCAGCTTCAGCACGCTGCCGTAGAGCCTGCGCTGGGCCGCGTGGCTGGCGAATACGGCGTCCTGCGCCCGGGTCAGCCCGACATAGAGCAGGCGGCGTTCTTCCGCCAAAACATCGGGAGGGAACTGCCCCGTTCCGTGCAGCAGAGCCTCCGCGCCCGGGAAGGGGAGAATGCCCTCTTCCAGCGCAGGAAGGAAAACGGCCCGGAATTCCAGTCCCTTGGCGGCATGCAGGGTCATGATTTGCACCTGCTCCGCCTGTGCCCGCACCAAATCCAGATCCTGCCGGAGGTTCACCCACTCAAGCAGTGCCTCCCACGTCTTCCCCTGTTCCCTGAATGCCCGCAACAGCGCGTTGCAGGCTGCGGAATCCGTGAAGAGCGGGGCCAGCGCGCCCGCCGCGTCCAGATGGGCGATCAGCGGGGACGGCGTGCCCTGCCAGAGCTGTTCGGGCAGGGAGGCCGCCAGAGCCGCCTTGTCTTCCGTGGGGGAGTCCGGCACTTCGGAGGCTATGAAAGGCCGCTGAAAGCGCATCCCCGCCAGTTCAAGAATCAGGGCGGCGGAAGGATCGGTCCAGAACGGCGCGGCCTCGGGCACGGCGCAGGGAATACCCCGGCGTTCCAGAGCCGTCTTGAGCGGAGGAATGAGGGCTTTCATACGGACAAGCACGGCGATTTCTCCGGGGCTGCATGGGGTGGCAAGCGCGGCGGAGCGGCTGCGGGCGTCTTCCAGCGTATGGGACGTTCCGCCAAGCAGGAGAGCCGCCTGATCCGCTATCCATGCGGCTTCCTTGCGGGCATCCGGCGCACTGAAAAGATGCAGGCTGGCTTCTTCCGAACGGGTCGGCACAAGCTTTCCGCAGGCCGCGGATTCGCCAAGCAGGGTCGAGGCCGAAGCCAGAATGCCCGCGCCGGAACGGTGGCTTGCGGTCAGCGTTACGGACTCCAGCGAGGGCCATGCTCCGTGCAGGGCCGCCTGCACGTCCGGATGCGCGCCCCGGAAGCCGTAGATGGCCTGATCCGGGTCCCCGATGCCGAAGAAACCTTCACCGCCAGCGGGCACGAGGGCCTGGACAAGAGCCACCTGCAACGGGGAAAGATCCTGTATTTCGTCGACGAGGACGTCAGACCAGAGGCGGCGGGGCGTTTCCCGCAGCGTTGACAGCCAGCGTTCCAGCAGATCGGTGTAGTCGGCAAGGTTCCGTTCCTGCTTGAAGGCGTGGTAGCGGGAAAGCCGGGCCTGCTGCTCTTCCGTCAGCGGCGCAAGGCGTTCCCGGGCAAGGCCCAGTTCGTCCCAGGCACGCCGGAGTTCGGCGGCGGCAAGGGCATTGGCCTTGCCGAACAGGTTGCGGGCTGTTTCTTCGGGCAGAACGGCTGGAAGCGGTTCGCCCCACTGGGACAGGGCCAGCGCGTGAAGGGTGTCCGCCTGCGGGAGAGGGACGCCTTCCCCGAGGGCACGGGCAAGACGCTCCTTCAGTTCGGCGGCGGCGCGTCTGGTGAAGGTAACGGCAAGTATTTTTTGCGTATCCGTGCCTTCGCGCACGAGCCGCTGAACCCGGCCCACAAGGGTGCGGGTCTTGCCCGAGCCGGGGCCGGCAAGAACCAGAACCGGGTGCGGCCCGGCCTTGATGGCGCGGAGCTGTTCCGCGGAATAGGGAAAGGTTTTTGGGTCCGGGGCGGTTGGCTGCGCCGGACAGGACGCTGCGGGGACAACGGGTGCGGCGGTCAAGACAGGTGCGTCAAAAAGGGAGGGCTGTACGGACTCTTCCCGGAGGGCGGCCTTGGGCTTGCGTCCGGGCTTTTTGCGCTCTGTCAGGCCGTCGAGAAGCGAGGCGGAGCGGTAGCGTCCGGTCGTGAACGATGTGCGCTCCTCTTCGGAAAAAACCTTCACGACGCCGTATTCGCCGTCAAAGCCGCCTTCCTTGATGACATCCCCCCGGCGCATCCGGGCCACGGCTTCACCGAGTGCGTCCCAGTGCTGGCGCAGATCGGATTCAGGCACATTATGGAGGATATCCATCTCGGAACCGAACAGGCGTACCAGCTCGGACTGCTTTGCTTGAACCTTTTTGCTTTTGGGGCCGACGCCGAGGAGTTCCCCGAGCATTTCCGGCAGGGGAAAGAGCGAGACAAAGCCCGGAGCGTTGGCAGGCATGACCGGCGTCCTGCGGTCTGCCAGCGACATGACCCGGTGCAGGACGCCGACCGTGAGCGGTTTGCCGCATACCGGGCAGATGTTGCCGTACTTGATGGACTCTTCCGGTTCAAGCACCACGTTGCAGGCGCGGTGCCCGTCCAGATGGTATTTCCCCTCCTCGGGGAAGAACTCCACCGTTCCCCGGAAGGCGCAGCCGTCGGCGGTTTCGCCGCGGGCGGCCCGGCGCAGGGCGTTGAAAAGGCCGTCGTAGGAGGCCTCGCCTTCAAAGAGGTTGGCTTCACGCCCGAGGTTTTCCCCGGAGTGGGCGTCCGAATTGGAGACGAGCGCGTAGCGATCCAGCGCGGACCACAGGCGGTTCATGTCCGGGTCGGAGGAGAGTCCGGTTTCCAGCGCAAAGATATGCGAAGAGAGGGAGCCGAAACAGTCTTCCAGCGCGTCAAAGCCGGATTTTGAGCCGAACAGCGAAAACCACGGCGTCCAGATGTGGGCGGGGATGAGCACGCCGCGTTCGTCGGTTTCCAGCACCATTTCGAGGAGACGCTCGGAATCCAGACCGAGGATGGGGCGGCCGTCCGAGGTGATGTTGCCGATGGCCGCAAGTTTGGCGGACAGCTTGTCCGCGCTCTCCAGCGTCGGCATGAACACGAGGTTGTGGACTTTGCGAACCGCCCCGTCTTTCTTGTAGATGGAGCTGATTTCTGCCTGAATGAGGAACTGCGGCTCCTGCACGCCGTCCGGGCGCGCGAAGCCGGGGATTTCCTCCTCTACCGGAGTCGCCTCGCGGACGCGGTACAGGCCGCTGTTGTCATCATAGACAAGATCCCGGCGCAGCTCGTCCCGCCATGCGGGGTGGGTGAAGTCGCCCGTGGACATGACGGAAAGGCCCTTTACCATGCTCCATGCCGAAAGGTTGCGGATGTTCAGTCTGGTGCTGGTGGCCCGGGAAAAACGGGAATGGACATGTAGGTCGGCGCGAAAAGAGTTCATGCCGCGAGACTAGCGCAAAAAGGGGCAGAACTCCAGCGATTCCGGGGGTACCGAACCGTCTTCATGCCGCAGGAGCAGCGGGGGTTCGATGCGTGTTTCCGTGCCTGCGGCCTTTTTTGCGGCGATGAGGGAGAAGAGCGGGAAGGTATCGCATTTGTTTCGGACTTCCCGAAGGACGGCGGGCGCGAGGGCCGCGTCTTGCAGGGCGGCGAGCATGTCTTGTGTCCTGTCGGGGCTGACGACGCAGGCGAAGAGGCCATCCTGCCGCAGCAGGGAGGCGGCGGTTGCGGCAAAGTCCGGGAAGGTGCGCTGATCGCCGAACAAGGCCCGCCTTCGGGCCGCGGATGCCGGAAGCCTCCCGGAACCGAGCAGACGCCACGGCGGGTTGGCGACGACAAGATCGGCTGGGGGAAGGGCTGTGCGGAGGCGTTCCCGGAACCGGGGATCAGCGAGATCGCCCTCAAGAGGGTGGAAGCGATCCGCGAGGCCGAGCCGCTGTGCGTTGTTTCGGGCCGCGTCGACAAGCTCGGGCGTGCAGTCGATGCCGAAGCCCTGCGCGATGCTGTTGTCGAGGAGCAGGAGGGCCAGCCCGACGATGCCGCAGCCCGTTCCCGCATCGACGAACGTGCGTGCGGTTTGTATCCGGGCTGCGAACGATGCGAGCAGCAGGGCATCGACGCTGAAACGGTAGGTTCCGGCAGGCTGGAAAAGCCCGGCGGGGAAGCTGGCCCGGGCGGTAGCCGGGGCGGCGGTTGATGATGGACAATCGGGCATGGGGAAAAGGGGGAGGGTAGCCTTGCAGCCTCTTGCACGAGGATGCCCGGAGCGGCGAACCCGGCGGGGCTGGGCCGTCAGGCGAGCCTTGGCGGGTTGCGGGAATCGGGGCAACACCCCGATTCCCGCACGCAAAAAATTTTACAGGCTAGAACGTATAGTCAATGGCCTGCCGGGTCTCGGTGACCAGCTTGACAAGCTCCTTGCCGACGGCGACGTGCGCGGGGTGTTCGGCATAGGCCTTCAGGCCTTCGGCGTCTTCGTGCGTAGTCATGAGGATCACGTTGACGGGCATGGTGCAGGTGGGCAGGAAGTCGCAGGAGACTTCAAGGGATTTCAGGGAAGGGATCTGCCCCATCAGGGCTTCGAGGCGTTCCTTGATCAGCTTGGCGTTTTCGGCGGCGGAGCGGCCTTCGGCTTCGGGTTTCAGCGTCCACCAGACAATGTGACGAACCATGATGTGACTCCTTGTCAACAGATAGGATCAGTGTTTGGAACCGTGAACAAAGCGGGAGGCCCACGCGGCCTGTCCATAAGAGAGGCCGCCGTCCCCCGGAGGGAGATCGCGGTGCATGAGCGGCGCAAGGCCGCGCTGCCGCAACGCCTCCGGCAACAGCAGGGCGATGGTGCGGTTGTGCAGGACGCCTCCGGAGAGTCCGACCGTGCGAAGCCCGCAGCGTCTTGCTCCGGCAAGCGCGAGATCCGCCAGTCCCTCGATCAGTCCGAGGTGAAAGCGGCGGGCCAGTTCGGGAACCGGGATGCCCCGCTTCCGCAGTTCCAGCAGGTGCAGAAAAAAGCCTGCGGTGTCAAGTTCAAGCAGGCCGTCCCGCGCGGTCAAGGCGCACGGCGCGGCGACTGTGCCCCCGAGATCCTGGGCCGCCTCCAGCCGGATGGCGGCCTGTCCTTCGTAGGAAACGCTCGGGCAGAGTCCGAACAGTGCGGCGGCGGCATCGAACAGCCGCCCGCAACTGGAGGTCATGGGTGCCGCGCGGCGGTGGACCATTTCCAGAATGGCGTCGAGAAGCGGCCCCTTACCGTGCACATCGAGCCACTGTTCCATATTGCCGGCAAAGGCCCGCCGCTGTTCCGCCAGCGCAGGCAGGCCCATGAATCCGGCGGCAATGCGCCACGGTTCCCGGATCGAGGCTTCCCCGCCGGGCAGGGGGAAGGGGGCCAGCCGTCCGATGCGTCCGCCCCAGCGTTCGGGGGCGGCGGCCTTCGGATCGACGAAGAGCAGTTCCCCGCCCCAAACGGTTCCGTCCGTGCCGTAGCCCGTGCCGTCCAGCGCAAGCCCGAGGGCAGGCCCGTCGTGCCCGTTTTCTGCCAGTACGCTGTAGAGATGGGCGAAATGGTGCTGGAGGCGCAGGACGGGCAGCCCGGATTCCAGCGCGTAGGCGGTGGAGAGATAGTCCGGGTGCAGATCGCAGACGACGGCTTCCGGCGCTACCTCCAGCAGCCCGGACAGGTGCGTCGCCATGTCCTGAAAAAAGGCGTAGGTTTCGAGATTCTTGAGATCGCCCACATGCTGGCTGACAAAGGCTTCCTTGCCACGGGTCAGGCACAGCGTGCTCTTGAGTTCCGCGCCTGTCGCCAGAATGCAGGCACCGGGCCTTTGGGGCAGGGGGAGCGGCCTCGGCACAAAACCGCGGGCCCGCCGGAAAAAATGGAGTCCGGGCGCAGAGCCTGTTTCCGGTTCCGCCCGCACCACGGAATCATCGGCCCGGATCAGAATATCCCGGTTGTGCAGCAGGAAGAGATCGGCAATGTGCCGCAGGCGGGAAACGGCTTCCCGGTTGCCGAGCGCGATAGGCTCGCCCCCCGCGTTGCCCGAGGTCATGACCAGCGCGGGAAGCGGGGAAAGCCCGGCAAAGGCTTCGAGCAGCAGGTGGTGCAGGGGCGTATACGGAAGCATCACCCCGATATTCTGCACGTCCGGGGCGATGCTTCCGGGCAGGATGCCGCGTGAATCCAGCACGACGATGGGGCACTCCGGCGAGGAGAGCGCGGCGGCCTCGGCCTCCGAAACATGGGCAATGCGCCGTGCCGTTTCCAGATCGGGAACCATGATGGCGAGAGCCTTGTGCGGGCGGCTTTTGCGTTCGCGCAGTTTGGCGATGGCTTCGGGGTTGGCGGCATCGCAGATCAGGTGGAAGCCGCCCAGCCCCTTGGCTGCGAGGAGTTCTCCGGCATGAAGGGCTGCCGCGGCTTGCCCGATGGCCTCCCAGCCTGCGGCAAGGGCGGCTGTTGGGGCGGTTTCGGGAGCGCGGGCCAGCCAGACCCGCGGGCCGCAGGCGGGGCAGGCGTTGGGCTGTGCATGGAAGCGGCGGTCGAGCGGGTTGTGGTATTCGGCGGCGCACTCCGGGCACAGCGGAAAGCAGCTCATGGAGGTGGTGGCCCGATCATAGGGAATGGAATGCGTAATCGTGTATCGCGGGCCGCAGTCGGTACAGTTGGTGAACGGATAGCGGTAGCGGCGGTTTTCAGGATCGCGCAGGTCGGCAAGACAGTTTTTGCAGGTCGCCACGTCCGGGCTGACCAGTACGGCGTGCCCGTGACGGCCTTCGCTGCTGACGATGGAAAAGCCGGAATCCGTGTTGCGGGGTTCCATCGGTTCGCGGCGCAGGGCGGTGATGCGGGCCAGCGGAGGGAGATCCCGCTCCAGGGCCTGTGCAAAGGCCGCAAGTGCCGTATCCTCACCCTGCACTTCGATGCGGACGCCCTCGGAGGTGTTGCCCACATGCCCGGAAAGCCCGAGTCCTGTTGCCGTGCGGTAGACGAAGGGACGGAAACCGACGCCCTGAACCTGCCCGCCGATGGTGTAGCCGTATCGTTTCATGTGGCTCCCTGAAAAAAAGAAAAAGCCGCCGCAGAGATTTTTGGGGCACGCAAGGGGATGGAGCGGCGCATCCGCACGCTTTTGGCGTTCACCATAGCCGCCCCGAAGACGTGGGGCAACCCCCGGGGAGGACGGGGAACGCTTGCGGGCCCGGCACTTCGTTTGGTATGCTCAAACAATGATTTTTATCAGCAATACGCTCAGGTCCGCCTTGTGCACAAGGCGGTTTCGCGGAGGGAGGCTTTCGGGCTTCTTTTTCCGTGGCCTATCCGTTCCAATGATTCTCGACAGCGGATGCCGTCGGGATGGCTTGCGATTGAACCTGTTTTTGTTCACCGGAGTTCTTGCATGAACGATTTTGCAGTGCAGGAGCTGACGCTGGGTCAGCTTCTGGAAAATACGGCAGCCCGTTTTCCCGACAATGACGCTGTCATCCACGCCGACCGCGACCTGCGCCAGACATGGTCGGCATTTTCCGCCTGCGTGGATGACATGGCGCGGGGGCTGATGGCCCTTGGCGTGAAGAAGGGCGAAAAGGTTGCCGTATGGGCTACCAACGTTCCGCACTGGCTGACCCTCATGTTTGCCACGGCCCGTATCGGAGCCGTTCTTGTCACGGTGAACACCAATTATCGCGATACGGAGCTGCGCTATCTGCTGGAACAGTCCGAGAGCGAAAACCTGTTCATCATCGAAGGGGTGCGCGATCACGACTTTATCGCCTCCGCCTACGAAGTGCTCCCGGAACTGCGCCGCCAGAAGCGCGGGATGCTCGAAATCGAGTCTCTGCCGCACCTGAAGCGGGTGTTTTTCCTCGGGACGGAAAAGCACCGGGGCATGTATACCTTGCCCGAGCTGTTCTCCTATGCCGGGAACGTGACCGATGAGGAGTACGAGGCACGCAAGGCGTCGATCTCGCCCTATGATGTCGTGAACATGCAGTATACGTCGGGAACCACGGGATTTCCCAAGGGCGTGATGCTCACGCACGTCAACATCGTCAACAACGGCTACTGGATCGGCCATAACCAGAAGTTTTCTTCCCGCGATCGCGTGTGCCTGCCTGTGCCGCTGTTCCACTGCTTCGGCTGCGTGCTCGGGGTCATGGCCTGCGTGAACCACGGGGCGGCGATGGTCATGCTCGAGATGTTCTCCCCCGTACAGGTCATGACCGCCATCGATCAGGAAAAATGTACGGCTGTCTATGGCGTGCCGACCATGTTTCAGGCGATTCTGGATCACCGGGTCTTCTCGCGTTTCGACTTCTCCACGCTGCGCACGGGCATCATGGCGGGGTCCGTATGCCCCGAGCCGCTCATGCGCCGGGTCATCGAGCAGATGAACATGCGCGAGATTACCATCTGCTACGGCCTGACCGAAGGCTCTCCGGTCATGACGCAGACGCGGGCCGACGATACCGTCGAGCGGCGGGTCAAGACGGTGGGCCAGCACATGCCGGGCATTGAGGTGACCATCCGCAATCCCGAGACCGGCGCGGAGATGCCGCGTGGCGGTGTTGGTGAAGTATGTTGCCGCGGCTACAACGTGATGCGCGGGTATTATAATATGCCTCGTGAAACGGCGGAAACCGTGGACGAGGAGGGCTGGCTGCATTCGGGCGACCTTGGATCGATGGACGAAGAGGGCTATGTCACGATCAGCGGGCGCATCAAGGACATGATCATCCGCGGCGGCGAAAACGTCTACCCCCGCGAGGTGGAAGAGTACCTTCTCAAGATGGAGGGCGTCGCCGACGTGCAGGTGGTGGCCGTCCCCAGCCGCCGCTACGGGGAAGAGGTTGGAGCCTTCCTGATTGTCAAGGAAGGCGCGGATATCGCTCCCGAGGATGTGCGAGACTATTGCCGGGGCAAGATCGCGTGGTACAAGATCCCCCGGTATGTGGCTGTGGTGGACGGGTTTCCGCTGACCGCCAGCGGCAAGATCCAGAAATACAAGCTGCGTGAGATGGCCGCCGAATATTTCCCCGAAGCCATGCGCGAACGTCCCGGACGCGCGCTGTAGCACGGACGGGCGCGGCGTGTTGCCGCGGCCTCCGCAACAAGGAACAGGAATGATGCACATGATATCCTCCGCCACGATTCCCGGGCTGACCGAGGGGCAATGCGTAACCCTCATCGGCATGGCCGGAGCAGGGAAGAGCACCGTGGGCCGTGCCGTATCCGAACGGCTCGGCTGGGCCTTTGTGGACACCGATCACCTGATTGAGGCGACGTATGGAGCGCGGCTTCAGGATGTGACGGACGCGCTGGACAAGGAACGTTTTCTGGATGTGGAGTCCCGGGTGATCCAGTCCCTGCGGATGCAGCGGGTGGTCATCGCCACGGGCGGCAGTGTGGTCTATCGGGCCGAGGCGATGCGCTACCTCGTCTCGCTGGGACCGGTCGTTTTTCTTGATGTGCCCCTGCCTCTGATTTTGGAGCGGATTTCCCGCAAGCCGGATCGCGGCCTCGCCATTGCGCCGGGGCAGACCATCGAGGATCTGTTCCGCGAGCGCGAGGCCCTGTATCGCCAGTGGGCGACCTGCCGGGTCGAAGCCGGGGATGTGGATGTCTCCGAGGCGGTGCAGGCGGTTCTCGATGCCATTTCCGGGCAGCCTCGATGAAGGAACCCTCCGGTGTGCGGCTCCACCCCCTGTCCCGCGCGGCGCGGCGGGTGGGGCGTCCCGCCGTGGGGCTTTTCCTTGTGCTGGCGGGGGGCTGGATTTGGTGCTCGCTGAGCGGGGCCGATAGCTTTGACTACGATTGGCAATGGTTCCGGGTCTGGCGGTATTTGGGGCGGTGGACGGATGCCGGGTTCGTGCCCGGCCCGTTGCTGGACGGTCTGGGCATGACGCTGCGGATAGCCCTGTCCGCGCTGGTTCTTTCCGTGTTCGCGGGGCTGGGGGCGGCGTTGCTCCGCCTTTCGCCGTGGCCCGCGGCGCGGGGTCTGGCCCATGCCTATGTGGAGTGCCTGCGGAACACGCCGCTGCTTCTGCAACTGTTTTTCGTCTATTTCCTGTTGGCTCCGGTCATCGGCCTGGGGCCGTTCGGTGCGGCGGTGCTGGCCCTCGGGCTGTTTGAGGGCGCGTACATGGCGGAACTGTTTCGTGCCGGGGTGCTGGCCGTTCCCCGTGCCCAGTGGGAGGCGGGCATCAGCCTCGGGCTTGGCGTCTGGAGCACGCTTCGGCTGGTCATCCTGCCGCAGGCCGTACGCCGGATGTTGCCGCCGCTGACAAGCCAGCTCGTTTCGCTGATCAAGGATACGTCGCTTGTCAGCGCGATAGCGGTTGCCGATCTCACCATGCAGGCGCAGGTGGCGATTGCCGACACCTTCCTTGCCTTCGAGATATGGATTATCGTTGCCGGGATATACCTTGCGCTGACGCTGTGCGTGACGCTTCCGGCCCGTTGGCTGGAGCACCGGTACGGAGGTGCGGCGGTCGGCAAACCCTCAGGAGGAACCCTATGAAACGTGTTTTTGTGGTGCTGATGCTGATGGCGACGCTGCTTTTCCCCTGCATGGCGCAGGCCAGAGACGCGCAGGGCGGGATGATCGAGCAGGTGGTCCGCAACGGCGTATTGCGGGTTGGCTTCTCGTCCTTCGTTCCGTGGGCGATGCAGGACAAGAGCGGCGAATTCGTGGGCTTTGAAATCGATGTGGCAAAGCGGCTGGCGAAGGATCTGGGCGTTGAGCTTCAGCTTGTGCCCACGAAATGGGGGGGCATCATCCCCGCGCTTCTTGCCGGCAAGTTCGACATCATCATCGGCAGCATGAGCGTGACGCCGGAACGCAACCTGCGGGTCAATTTCACGGTTCCGTACGACTACGCCACCATTGAGGTCATGGCGAACAGCGAAAAGACCAAGGGCATGAAGTTCCCCGAGGACTTCAACAGGCCGGAGGTCGTCGTGGCCCTGCGTACCGGCAGCACGCCCGTTCCCGTGGCGAAGAAGGTGCTGCCCAGGGCCACATTCCGGCTGTTTGATGACGAGGCTCCCGCCGTGCAGGATGTGATTTCGGGCCGGGCCGACGTGATGTTCTCTTCCGCGCCGCTTCCGGCTCAGGAAACGCTCCGCAATCCCGGCAAGCTCTACCAGCCCACGACGGAATCCTTCTACCGCCAGCCGGTCGGCATGGTTATCCGCAAGGGCGATTTCGACAGCCTGAACGTGCTGGACAACTGGATCCGCATGGTGGAGGCGGAAGGCTGGCTTGCCGAACGCCGCCAGTACTGGTTCAAGTCGACGGAATGGGAAGCGTTGCTTCAATGAGTTCCGGCAAGCCCCGGAAACCTGAATGGTCGCCCTATGCCGTGGATGAGCGGCAGGGGCGGCCTTTTTCCGCATGGGGCAGGGTGGATGCCGCGGTGCTGGCAGCCGTCCTGCTGGGCATCGCGTGGTTTGTATGGCGGTCGGAGATCCTCACAGGCTACCCGTGGAGCTGGGGCGCGATGGGGGATTTTCTGATCCGGCGCACGGCGGAGGGCTGGGAGCCGGGGCTGCTACTGCGTGGCCTTGCCGTGACCCTGCGACTCGGCATCTGGTCCATGCTTCTGGCTCTGCTGGTGGGGGGCGTGCTTGGGGTTGTCTCGGCCGGAAAACGCGGCCCTGCCGTCCTTCCGGTACGGCTATTCGTCAATGCCGTTCGCAATACGCCGCCTCTGGTTCTGCTGTTCCTGCTGTATTTTTTTGCGGGGAACCTGCTGCCGGTTTCGGCCCTGGAGCAGACGCTGAGAAGGCTTCCTCCGGCCTTTGCAGAGGCCTTTGCGTGGGGCTTTGCTCCCGAAGGCCAGCTTGACCGCATGATTGCGGCGGTGGTGACGCTCGGCCTCTATGAAGGGGCCTATGTGACGGAAATTGTCCGGGGCGGAATCGAGAGTGTGGGCCGCGGGCAGTGGGAAGCGTCGGCCGCGCTTGGGTTTTCCCGTGTGCAGCAGCTCAGGCTGGTCATCCTGCCGCAGGCCGTTCGCCCGATGCTCCCTCCGCTCGTGGGGCAGATCATCAGCACGTTCAAGGATTCCGCGCTGGCCTCGCTCATCTCCCTGCCGGATCTGACCTTTCAGGCTCTGGAGGTCATGGCTATCAGCCGTATGACCTTTGAGGTCTGGATCAGCGCAGGAACCCTCTACCTGCTGCTGGGAATGCTCTGTGCCCGTTGCGGACGCTGGCTGGAGAGGCGGGAAACATGGCGGGGCTGATGCCGCAGGCGCGCGGGAAAGACCGCGTTCGTCGCCGCTTCGGAAGCGTCCGCGTACTTGACCAGTACGGGGAAGAGAACGTAGTGTCGCGATTTTCTTTTTGATCAAGCCGTCCTTCAAGTTGGCCCTTCCCTGACGGAAGGGCACACGCCGGGGAATGCCGTGCATGCGGGTTTTCCGGATAGCTTCTTTGGCGGACGGGGAACACCTAGCACATGGACAGAGCATGAAGTGGTTTACGCACAAGGCCGTGGCGGTTGCCGGGGCTCTTGCCGCCGGGGCGCACCCCGGGGCTTTGGTTGCCGTTCTGGTGGGGAGCGTGCTTCCAGACATGGTGGATACGGCGATTGCCCGCGGCGATCAGAAAGTCTGGCGGCGCATCCATCGCCAAACCTCCCACTGGTACGGCTGGTATCTGATCATTATTCTTCTGGGATTTCTTTTGCCGACGGAAAGGATCGTGCTGGATTTGCTGCGGGCGGCGGATATTTCCTTTCCCGGCGTCTCTCGTTCCGCGCTGGCGCAGGTGGGCAATATCGGAAACGATCTGATTGTCTGGGTGGGCATTGGCGGGCTTATCCATATCCTTCTGGATGCGCTTACCCCCATGCGCGTGCCCCTGTATCCGTTCGGGGGCAAGAAACGTTTCGGGATCAATCTGGTCAGCACCGGAACGTGGCGCGAGACGGTTTTTCTGTTCGTCGCGCTGGGGGCCATCGCCCTCCAGTTCGATCAGGCCCGGCGCGTCTTCGACGAGGCGGTGCGGGCACTCCTGTAGCGCGGCAAGCACAGCGGGCAAGCAAAAGGGGGAAGCAAGGCTTCCCCCTTCCTTTATTCGGCGGTAAAGGCGTTGGCGGTACGGGTCGCACCCGGGATATCCCCCTCCGCGAAGAGCCGCACCACATCCATTGCGGCGGGGAGCTGCTTGCGGAAGGCTTCCTGCGCCTCGGGAGCGAGGCGTCCGAGCACCCAGTTGACGGTATCCGCATTGCCGTGCGGAGAACGCCCGATGCCGAGGCGCAGGCGGTAGAAATCCGGCGTCCCGAGACGCTGGGTGATGGACTTCAAGCCGTTATGACCGGCATTGCCGCCGCCTTTCTTGAATTTTAGCCGCCCCGGCGCGATATCAAGCTCATCGTGCACAACCAGAATGTTTTCCGGCAGCAGGCGATGCCACGCGGCAAGAGGCTGCACGCATTCCCCGGAAAGGTTCATGAAGGTCTGGGGCTTGGCGACCAGCCATTGATCCTGGCTGCCCGGCAGACTGCCTTTCCAGAGTTCGCAGCGGAACTTGTCGCCGGACATGGAAGAGACGTTGCGCATCTCGCGCAGCAGCTCATCCACAAACATGAAGCCCATATTGTGGCGGGTGGACTCGTATTGCTTGCCCGGATTTCCCAGACCCACGATAAGACCGACGACAGCCATTGCGAACCTCTCGAAAAATGTCCGGCCTGCGCGGGCGGCAGGCCATAAAAAAAGGAATCCTTTGGATTCCTGTGCTGTTCATGCGTCCTTTCCCGTTATCCGGCTTCTGCCGGGGGAAAAGGAAGGAGCGGGAGAGAAGGAGTCCCTTCTCTCCCGCCGGGAAATCGTCTATTCGTCGCCGGCCGTGTCGGAACCGCCGGGCATCAGCACGGAAATCAGAGCGTAGTTGTTGTCGTAAGCGGCCTTCACGCCTTCGGGGAGAACCACGTCGGCAACCTGGATGGTCTTGCCCATGTCCATGTCGGAGATGTCGATGGTCACCTTGGCGGGCATGTCGAGGGGCTTCGCCACCAGCTGCATCTGTTCGCGGTACACTTCGAGCTTGCCGCCCACCTTGGTGCCGCGGGCAACGCCGGTGAAGCTGACGGGCACGGTGATCTTCACGGGCTTGTCGAGGTCGACGCCGTAGAAGTCGATGTGCGTGAAGGTGCTCTTGATCGGATCGCGCTGGGTGGCCCAGATCAGCACGGGGTGCGTGCCTTCGCCTTCGATTTCAAGATTGAACACGGTGGTGCGGCCCACCTGAGAGAACAGCTTGGCGAGAGCGCGGGCGGAAGCCTGCACGGCGATGTTTTCACCCTTGGAGGTGTAGAATACGCCGGGAACGAGTTCTTCCTGACGGGAACGGCGGTTTGCGCCCTTGCCGAGACCGGCACGCTTCTGCACGGAAAGCACTTTAAGATCGGACATGGATGTTCTCCTTACCCTTCCACGGGTTGCGTGGTGGTAGATTCGCTGTGTTGAACCGGAGTCCCTGGGGACGCCGGAGAGGTTTCGCTTGTTCGCCTAGAAAAGCACGCTTACGGACGATCCGGTGTGGATGTTGTGGATGCTCTTGGCGAGAAGGCTGGCCACGGAAACGACCTGAAGCTTCGGGCACGCATCGAGGCGGCCGCCGGCCGGGATGGTATCGGTGACAACAACCTTGGTGAACACGGAGTTGTTGAGGCGTTCCAGCGCGGGGCCGGAAAGCACGCCGTGCGTGGCACAGGCGTAGACTTCACGGGCACCTTCGCGGAGCAGAACCTCGGCTCCGGCGCAGATCGTGCCTGCCGTATCGATGATGTCATCCACGAGCACCGCAATCTTGCCGGACACATCGCCGATGACGTGCGTGGCGGTCGCCTGATTGGGACGGTCACGACGCTTGTCGATGATGGCAAGGGGAGCTTCAATGCGCTTGGCAAAGGAGCGGGCGCGTTCCACGCCGCCGGCGTCAGGGGAGACGACAACGATTTCGCCCTTCATGGACATGAAGGGTTCAAGCAGCACCTGAGAGGCGAACAGGTTGTCCACAGGGCAGTTGAAGAATCCCTGGATCTGTCCGGCGTGCAGGTCCACGGTCACCACGCGGTTCGCACCGGCGGTCGACAGGAAGTCGGCCACGAGCTTTGCGCTGATGGGCGCGCGCGGGCTGACCTTGCGGTCCTGGCGGGCATAGCCGTAATAGGGGATGACAGCGGTGATGCGGCCCGCGCTGGCACGCTTGAGCGCGTCGAGCATGAGGCAGAGCTGCATCAGATTGAAGTTCACAGGCGCGCAGGTCGGCTGGATGACGAAGACATCGTCGCCGCGGACGCTGCTGCTGATTTCGATGCGGCTTTCGCCGTCGCTGAACTTCTCGCACAGGGCAGGGGTCAGCTGGCAGCCGAGGTGCTCGCAGATGGCCTGTGCCAGAGGAGCGTTGGAGGTGCCAGTCAGAATCTTGAGATCACCGTACATAAGGGAGGCCTTCCGGTTGAGAAACCTCTAAAGCGCAAAAAAATGGCTGGGGCGGAAGGACTTGAACCCTCGAATGACGGGACCAAAACCCGTTGCCTTACCTGCTTGGCTACACCCCAGCGTGACAAAGGTTCCCTTGAAAGGTGGAAACCTTACAATGCGTGGACATGAACGCCCACGTCTTTCCCCCGAATCGGCTCCACCGCCCGCAAGGCGGCTTCCCTGTCTCGGAACAGCCCGAAAAGTGAAGACCCGCTGCCGCTCATGACAGCGGCGAAGGCTCCCGATTGCAGAAGCTGTTCCCGGAGCGTGCGGAGACGGGGAAAGGCCTCGAAGACCGCCGGTTCGAAACTGTTTTCAAGCCAGCGTATGGAGGAAGCCCCGTCGAGCGAATTCTGGGAGGGACAGCTTATAGCGTCATTCCCGGCTTCTGTCAATGCCCTGTTGCTCCTGTCCCACGCGGCATAGGCCCACGGCGTGGAAATGTGCTCGGCAGGGCAGAGGAGTATCAGCGTCGCTCCGGACACCCCGGCCTTTGCGGGCCAATCGGGGCAGGGGATGAGCCTTTCGCCGATGCCCGTAGCACGGCAGGGCGTATTGTAAAGGAAGAAAGGGACATCCGCGCCGATACGGACGGCAAGGCTCGCCAGCGTTTCCGGAGCGAGCGGCGTGGGGGCGTGCCGGTTGAGCCAGCCGAGCAGTGCCGCCGCGTCCGCGCTGCCGCCGCCGAGTCCCGCGCCGTGCGGGATGCCCTTTTCCAATACGGCGTTCAGGCCGGGGGCAAAGCCGGTGGTCTCGGCGTAGAGCCGATAGGCCCTGGTCAGCGTATTGTTCAGGGGATCGATCCCCGGTGTCGAGCACTGGAGCTGAAGCCCCGCGCCGTTGCGTGGATGCAGGGAAAGGGTGTCGGAAGGCGCATTCAACGGCAGAAACACGGTATCCAGCTCGTGCCAGCCGTTGGGCAGAACGCCTGTAATCCGCAGGGTCAGGTTGATCTTGCAGCCGATTTTCAGCACTGTCTTTTTTGTGGTTTCCGGCGTCACTCCGCCCTCCTTGTCCTGATCGGGACACTGTTTGTATAATCAATTCATATCTTCCGAGTTTCTTTTACCATCTTTCGCCTGCGAACGTTTGACAACCCCCGCGCAGTCATGGCACTTAGAGCGGAGTCTAGCAGGGTTCCAACCGAAAAAAAACGGTGGTGCGGCAGAAACGGTCTCGCCTCCGCGCTTTTCTTTTTCGGCATGGAAGGCTTTTGGCGGAGCCATCCGCCTGATAACTCCAACGATACCCTTGGATGAGGGGGAGGTTTTTATGGCACGCGCATGGATGAAAGCGGCTCTTGCGGGCATGGCTGTCATGGCTCTGTCTGCCCCGGTGCATGCTGCCGACACGATCAAAATCGGCGTTCCCGGTGCCCACTCCGGCGACCTTGTTTCCTACGGCATGCCGAGCCTGAACGCGGCCCGGATTGTTGCCGAGGAATACAACGCCAAGGGCGGCATCCTCGGAAAGCAGATTGAAATCGTTGCCGAAGACGACCAGTGCAAGCCCGAACTCGGCACCAACGCCGCGACGAAGCTCATTTCCGAAGGCGCGGTCGCGATCATGGGTTCCATCTGTTCCGGCGCGACCAAGGCCGCCCTGCCGATCTACAACGACGCCAAGATTGTGTCCATTTCCCCCTCGGCCACCACGCCCGAGCTGACCCAGAAAGGTGAGAACCCCTATTTCTTCCGTACCGTTGCCTCTGACGACATGTCCGGCCACCTCGCCGGCAGCTTCGCGAAAGACAAGCTCGGCCTGAAGAAGGTCGCGCTGCTGCACGACAAGGGCGACTACGGCCGCGGCTTTGTCAACTACGCCCGCGAAATCCTCGAAAAGGGCGGCGTGGAGATTGTGCTTGAAGAAGGCATCACTCCCGGCGCGGTGGACTACGGCGCGGTGATCCAGAAGATCCGCAAGGCCGGAGCCGACGGCATCATCTTCGGCGGCTACCATCCCGAAGCCTCCAAGCTCGTTCAGCAGCTTGCCAAGAAGAAGGTCAGCATCCCCTTCATCGGTCCCGATGGCGTGAAGGACGAACAGTTCATCAAGGTCGCCGGCAAGAATGCCGAAGGCGTCTACGCTACCGGCCCGACCGACGTTTCCAAGCTGCCCATGAACATTGAGGCGCGCGAAAACCACAAGAAGAAGTACGGCACCGAAGCGGGCGCGTTCTACGACAACGCCTATTCCGCCACCATCGCTCTGCTCGAAGCCATCAAGGTTTCCGGCAGCACCGATTCCCAGAAGATCATGGAAGCCCTCCGCACGAACCTCGTCGATACGCCGCTCGGCAAGATCAAGTTCGATGCCAAGGGTGACACCGAAGGGGCCGGTTTCTCCATCTATCAGGTGAAGAACGGTGCCTTCGTCGAACTGAAGTAACGGTGCGTCTTTCCCTTTCCGGGATATGACGCCATCCATTCACCCTGCATCTTCTCCGGCTCCTGGCCGGGAGGTGCAGGGTGAACCGCACTCCGGGCGGGCTTCGGGCGGACGACTGACTTCCTTACAAACGATTTTTCCGGGTTTCCGCAGCCGGTTGAGGCGCGGGACGGGACTCCCCAGAGCGAGGGCTCTTCCGGAGAAACCAGCGAGCAGGGCCAATGGATTTACAATATTTCGTCGAACTTTTTTGTGGCGGACTCACCAGAGGCAGCATCTACGCGCTCATCGCGCTGGGCTACACGATGGTGTACGGGATCATCGAGCTCATCAACTTCGCGCACGGCGAAATCTACATGATCGGCGCGTTTACCGCCCTTATTGTGGCGAGTGCGCTCGGCATCATGGGCTTCCCGGCGGCGGGCATCATTGTCATTGCGGCCTTGGCTGCGGTGATCTGGTGCGCGGCCTATGGCTATACCATCGAAAAAATCGCCTACCGTCCCCTGCGCGGAGCCCCGAGGCTTTCCCCTCTGATTTCCGCCATCGGCGTGTCGATTTTCCTCCAGAACTATGTGAGTCTGGCCCAGACTTCCGACTTTGTGGCCTTTCCGCAGCTCATTACCGACTTTGAATTTCTGGACCCCATTTCCCACATCATCGGAACCAGCGACTTTCTCATCATCGTGACCAGCCTCATCACCATGATCGCGCTCACGCTGTTCATCCAGTACACCAAGATGGGCAAGGCCATGCGTGCCACCGCGCAGAACCGCAAGATGGCCATGCTGCTCGGCATCGACGCCGACCGGATCATCTCGCTGACCTTCATCATCGGTTCGTCTCTGGCGGCCATCGGGGGCGTGCTCATCGCCAACCATGTGGGGCAGGTGAACTTTTTCATCGGCTTCATCGCGGGCATCAAGGCCTTTACCGCGGCGGTGCTCGGCGGCATCGGCTCAATCCCCGGCGCAATGGTCGGCGGGCTGGTCCTCGGGCTGTGCGAGAGCTTTGCCACCGGCTACATCTCCAGCGCATACGAGGACGCCCTCGCCTTCGCCCTGCTGGTGCTGATCCTTATTTTCCGTCCTGCGGGCATTCTTGGAAAGCCCAAGGTTCAAAAGGTCTGAGGGGGACGACATGAACGCGTTATTCAAATCGCTCATAGTCAGCGTATGGTTCATGGCACTCACCTTTCCGCTCGTGGTGATGAAGGTCGACACGCTCAACAACTCGATCCTGTTCCGCTGGGAAAACATGATCGCCATCGGGGTGGGGGCCTTCGTGCTTTCCATCTTCTGGCGTTGGAGCATGGATCGCAAGGCTCGGGGCGTGGTGTCTTCCGGCCCCTCGCTGTTTGCCCGGGGGCTTGAGGCCATCCGGCAGCCGAAGCCGCGCTATACCTGTCTTGCGCTTGTGGCGGCCCTGATGATCGCCATGCCGTTCATCAGCTCCATGTACCAGATCAACATCATGATTTCGGCGTTGATCTACATCATGCTGGGCCTTGGCCTGAATATCGTGGTGGGGCTTGCCGGACAGCTCGTGCTCGGCTACGCGGCGTTTTACGCCGTCGGCGCGTATACCTACGGCCTGTTGAACACCTACTTCGGCCTCGGCTTCTGGGCGGTGCTGCCTGTCGGCGGCATCATGGCGGCCCTGTTCGGCCTGATGCTCGGCTTCCCCGTTCTGCGGCTCAAGGGCGACTATCTCGCCATCGTGACGCTCGGCTTCGGGGAAATCATCCGCCTTGTGCTGGAAAACTGGACCAGCGTGACCAAAGGCTCCTTCGGGCTTTCCAACCTGAGCCGTCCCGACCTTTTCGGTGCGGAAATGGGCGTGACCGAAGCGACCAACTACATTTACTACATCGTCCTCGCGGCTGTCGTGCTGACCATCATTGTGGTGGGACGCCTCAAAAATTCCCGTATCGGGCTTGCGCTTCAGGCCCTGCGCGAAGACGAAATCGCCTGCGAAGCCATGGGCATCGACCTGACCAGGGTAAAGCTCTCGGCCTTCGCGCTCGGCTCCTGCTGGGCCGGTTTCGCCGGGGTCATCTTTGCGGCGAAGACCACCTTCATCAACCCCGCGAGCTTCACCTTCATGGAATCGGCCATGATCCTTTCCATGGTGGTGCTCGGCGGTATGGGTTCGGTGCTCGGCGTGACCATCGCCGCGGCGATTCTGGTGCTTGCCCCCGAATATCTCCGAGCCTTCTCCGAATACCGGATGCTCCTCTTCGGCGCGGTCATGGTCGTCATGATGATCTACCGTCCGCAGGGCCTCATTTCCGGCGAAAAACGCTCCTACAAGATCACGAACAAGGACAAGATCGACAGCATGAAGTCGGCTTTCGACGCTCCTGAAGCGGGAGGTCAGGCATGAACACGCCTGTGCTTGAAGTAAACAGCCTGTCCAAGAACTTCGGCGGCCTGCGCGCCCTCAACGAAGTGGACCTGACGATCAACCGGCAGGAGATCGTCGCGCTTATCGGACCCAACGGCGCAGGGAAGACCACGTTCTTCAACTGTATCACCGGGATTTACGTTCCTACGGAAGGGACCGTGCAGCTCCACCTGCCCGAGCGCAACGGCAAGCCCGCCAGCTCCACGACGCTCAACGGCATGAAGCCCAACGAGATCACCGCGCTCGGCATGGCCCGGACCTTCCAGAACATCCGGCTGTTCCCGACCATGACCGTCCTTGAAAACGTCATGATCGGCCGCCATTGCCGGACGCATGCGGGCATCCTCGGAGCCGTGCTTCAGGACCCGCGCACCCGGGCCGAGGAACAGGCCGCCATCGACCGCAGCTATGAGCTGCTGCGCGAGGTGGGCCTGAACATGCACTACAAGGACGAGGCCCGGAACCTCCCCTACGGCGCACAGCGGCGGCTTGAAATCGCCCGCGCCCTGGCGACCGATCCCGCCGTGCTCCTGCTCGATGAACCGGCCGCCGGCATGAATCCGCAGGAAACCCTCGAACTCAAGGCCCTCATCCTGCACATCCGCAAGGAATTTGATCTGTCCATTCTGCTTATCGAGCACGACATGGGCATGGTCATGTCGTTGTCGGATCGCATCTACGTCATGGAATACGGCTCCCGCATCGCCATGGGCACGCCGCAGGAAGTGCGCGAAAACCCCCGCGTCATCAAGGCCTACCTCGGAGAGTCCGACAATGCTTGAGCTTCGTAACGTCAACACCTTTTACGGCAATATTCAGGCCCTGCGCGATGTGAGCATCCGCATCAACGAAGGGGAGATTGTCACGCTCATCGGGGCCAACGGCGCGGGCAAAAGCACCACGCTGATGACCATCTGCGGCGGCACGCCTCCGCGTTCCGGCGAGGTGCTCTTCAAGGGGCAGCCCATTCACACCATGCGCCCCAACAAGATCGTGGCTCTCGGCATCAGCCAGGTTCCCGAAGGGCGTCTGATCTTCCCGGATCTGACCGTGCAGGAAAACCTTGATCTCGGGGCGTTCCTCCGCAACGACAAGGATACTATCAAGAAGGATCTTGAGTATATTTTCGATCTTTTCCCCATCCTTGCCCAGCGGCGCAATCAGACCGGCGGCACGCTTTCCGGCGGCGAACAGCAGATGCTGGCGATTTCCCGTGCGATCATGGCGCGTCCGACGCTGCTTTTGCTCGACGAACCCTCACTTGGCCTTGCCCCGATCATCATCCAGCAGATTTTCTCCATCATCGAGAAGATCAACGCTGACGGGACCACGGTGTTTCTCGTGGAGCAGAACGCGAATCAGGCCCTCCGCATCGCGAACCGTGCCTACGTCATGGAAAACGGGCGTATCGTCATGGAAGATGCTGCCGACAAGCTTCTTGCCAATGCCGACGTGCAGAAGGCGTATTTGGGGATGTAGAAACGATTGTTGGAGGTGGCGGGGAACCTTTCTGAAGAAAGGCCCCCCCTCCAAACCTCCCCCACCCCTTCCAAAGACTTTTGATGTTATCGAATCCCTGTTCGAGGATGGTGCTGTGCAGTCCTTGAGCGTGTTTTTTCTTCGGGAGAGCCACTGATTTCATCAGGAACAGGTTGATGTCGTCTTGCTGGAGCAGGGAACAAGCCGGGACGCCCGGCGTCTTCAAAAATACGGAAAAGGCGGTTCTTCCGGTCAAACCGGGGAACCGCCTTTTTATGTCAGGGTGATACGGTGTGTGGTGGAGGTGTTTAGCCTCTAAAACTGTTCCAGTATCTTGCGGGCCTGTGCCGTGTCTTTCCTGATCTGGGCCACAAGCGCATCAGGCCCGGTGAAGGAGACTTCGCCGCGCAGACGTTCCACAAAGGCGACTTCAAGGTGCTGTCCGTAGAGATCCCCTTCAAAGTCCAGGAGGTGCGTCTCTACGGAGAGTGCTCCCGGCCCGAAGGTGGGGTTGTAGCCAATGTTGGTGACGGCGGGCCGTGTTTCCGGGGTGATCCGGGTCGGCGCGGTAACCGCGGGCAGGCCGTTCCCTGCCGAGGCGGAGGGAGTGGCAAGGGTCACATAGACGCCGGGTTTCGGAAGCATGGTTTCCGTGGGAGCAAGGTTCGCCGTGGGGAAACCCAACAGATCGCCCCCGCGCTTCTTGCCATGAATCACCTCTCCCCGCACGCTGTACAGCCGTCCGAGCAGGGTGCTGGCTTCCCAGACCTGCCCCTGCCGCAGCAGTTCGCGGATGCGCGTGGAGCTGACCACCTCGTCGTGTACGGAAAGGGCGTCAAGCCGATCCACGGTGAACCCTTCGGACTGGCCGAGGCGGGCCAGCATGTCCGGCGTTCCCGAACGGCCCTTGCCCAGCGTAAAGTCGTAGCCGAGAAGCAGATCGCGCATGTGCAGGGAGCCTAGCAGCACCCGGCGCACAAAGGATTCCGGGGACATGGCGGCAAATTCGGGGGTGAAGCGCACAAGCAGCACCAGGGCCATGCCGGAAGCCTCCAGCAGGGCCAGACGGGCCTGGGGCGTCGTGAGGCGCGGCGGCGCGTGGGGGGTCAGCACTTCCAGCGGATGCGGATCAAAGGTCATGGCGACGGGAATGGTTCCCGTCGCCGCGGCCCGTTCGCACGTCATCCGCAGAAGGGCTTGATGCCCCAGATGTACGCCGTCGAAATTGCCCACCGTCACCGCGGTCCCTTTTGAGAGATCGAGCGGCAGCGGCTGATCCAGCGCGCCGGGATTGCGGGTGATGACCATGCGTTACTTCTGTCCCGAAGGCGTCGCCTGAAGAGCCATGTTGATGGCTTCCTTGAACAGTTCGGAAGACAGCGCGCCCCGGGCAACGAGGTTGTTGACGAGGAAGTAGGGCGTACCCTGCACGCCGATGCGCTGGCCTTCCGCGATATCGGCATCGACTTCAGCGCGGACATCCTTTTTCTTCACGTCGGCGGCGAGCTTCTTCATGTTCAGCCCGGCTTCCTTGGCGGCGGCGACGATGGCGGGTTCGCCGTCCTTCAGCACGTCGGCGCGGCGGGCAAAGAGCAGATCGTAGAACTTCCAGGCCAGCTCGGGGTCCTGACGGGCGGCGGCGACATGGTATTCGGCGGCAAGGCGGGCCACGCCGGTGCTTTCCAGCGGGAAGTGCTTGAAGACGTATTTGACCTTGCCCTGATTTTCCTTGAGTACCTTTTCCATCGTTCCGGCGGCCTGCTGGCAGTAGGGGCAGGTGAAGTCGGAATAGGCCACGATGGTCACGGGCGCATCGGCGGTTCCCCGGAAGGGACGGTTTTTGATGTCCACGTCCTTGGGCTGGGTCAGCTCGGCCTTCCACTGGGCGAGGAGGCTCTTGTGGCGGCGCAGGTTGGAGCCTTCCTGTGCGATGTCAAGCACGGCTTCGCTGTTTTCGCGCAGGACGCTGAGCAGCAGATCCGGGTTTTTCTGAAGGGTTTCGCGCAGCAGATCCGTAAAGTTGTCCGTCGTGACGGTGCTGGAGGCCGCGTAGGAGGGCGTGGCCGCAGAAGCCCACTTGTTGGAGAGGAACAGCAGATAGGCGGTCAGAATGAGCCACAGAGCGACGAAGGCCCAGAGAATTTTGCGTTTCATGCGGGTATCCTTGAAGGAAGTTGTCGAAGAAAGTGCGTGCATAGAACATCCTTGTTTGCCCGGCAGTTTACCGGGAGAGGGGAGCCGTGGCAAGTAAGGAGGCGGAGCAAAAAAAGACGGGAAAGGCAGCTTTCCCGTCTTTGCCGAAAACGGCGGAGGGGAGGCAGGCCTCCCCAAGGGCATTACATGTTGTCGCCGCGCTTGATGAGAGCCTGCATCCCGCCGAGCGCGTTGACCACGTCGGTCACGCCGTGCTTGCGAAGATAGAGCATCACCTCATAGGAGCGCAGGCCGGTATTGCACACAAGGGCCACAGGGCGATCCTTCGGGATGGAATCGAACTTTGCCTTCACGTCCTCCAGCGCGATGCCGTGCCATTCGCCGGGATACTTGGCGGCGGTGGCGTCGCCGGCAGCGGCGGGGCGAGCGTCGGCGAAGAAGACGTTGTTGTTGGCGCGGTCTTTCCACAGCTCGGCAAATTCCTTGGAGGAAATGGGCTTGAGCTGGCCGGAGAGGATGTTGTCGGCCACGTTCGCCACGGCATTGACGGCATCCATGGCGGAAGCGAAGGGCGGGGCGTAGGCGATTTCGGCATTGGCGAGATCGTCGATGGTGGGCTTGCCGAACTGAAGCATGGTCGCCACGGCGTCGATGCGGGCCTTGAGAGCGTCTCCGGCTTCGCACACGCCCTGAATGCCGAGGACGCGGCGGGTTCCGCGTTCCACAACCAGCTCAAGGCTCATCATGTGCTTTTCGGGGTAGAAATGGGCGCGGTCGAGCTGTTCCAGGCTGGCGGCAATGGCGTCGAATCCGGCGGCCTTGGCGCGTTCGATGGTCAGGCCCGTACCCACGGCGGACATCTTGAAGAGCTTCACGCACCAGGTTCCCACTGCGCCGTCGAAGGAGGCGACGGTGCCGCTTTCGCTGGCGGCGTTGGTGCCGATGACGCGGCCCTGCCGGTTGGCGAGGGAGCCGAGCGCGAGCACGAAAGGCTTGCCGGTGATGAGGTTCGGGACAGCCACGCAGTCGCCCCCGGCGTAGATGTCGGGATCGGAGGTCTGCATGTGGCGGTTGACGAGGATGGCCCCGGTGCGTTCGTCAAGATCCAGCCCGGCGGCGCGGGCCAGCTCGGTATTGGGGGCAAAGCCGGTAGCAAAGATGACCAGATCGGCATCGATCGTTCGCTTGTCGGTGACTACCCGGGCCACGGCTCCGTTTTCACCTTCAAGACGCTGCACCTTTTCGCCGGTATAGACATCCACGTTGTGGGCTTCAAGGTCGTGCTGCACCATGCCGGACAGGTTGGCGGACATGACGCCGGGCATGACCTGCGGCAGGAACTCCACCACGCTCGTCTTGATGTCCCACATGTCGGCGAGGGCCACGGCGATTTCCATGCCGATGAAGCCCGCACCGATGACCACGGCGTTCTCAACCTTGCCGGACGCGCAGGCCTGACGCAGGGCATCGGCATCTTCAAGGTTGTTCGCACCGCCGACGTTTTTGAGGTCGCGCCCTTCAACCGGCGGAACCTTGGGGGTGCTGCCGGTCCCGATGATCAGGCGGTCGTAGGGCAGGGTCTTTTCTTCACCCGTGACGAGGTTTTTGGCCGTTACGGTCTTGGCGGCGCGGTCAATGGCGGTCACGCGGGTCTGGTTCAGGGTATGGACGCCCTTGCCTTCAAAATATTCGGGCGTGCGGACGGTTCCGTAGGTGGTGGAACGCAGGGCGTTCAGGGCGTTGATCTCGCCGGAAACATAGTAGGGAATGCCGCATCCGCCGAACGAAATATTGACGTTCTCGTCAATCATGGTGACGTTGGCTGTGGGATCAAGGCGTTTCAGACGGCTGGCGGCCTTGGGTCCGAGGGCGACGCCACCGATCACGATAATATTTTTGGACATATTTTCCTCCCTTCCTGAAATAGGGATAAAGGTACAAAAACGTTGGTTACAGGCATACACGCTTCCCAGCGAATGTGCAAGAAGGGGACGGATTTCAGTGCCCTCTCTTGGCCTCAGGTCGGTTTTTGAAGCCGAAACAGGCCGCGATCCCGCGTTTCCTTCCCTTGCCCGGATACGCCACGGCAAAAAGCCCCTGCCGCCGGAACGGACAGGGGCTTTCGCCTTCAAACGGGAGGATCAGCAGCTTGCTTCGTCAGCCAGATCGGGCATCTGCCTTCCGCGGGAAAGGAAGAGCAGCAGACAGGCCGCAGCCGTGGCAATGCCGGCCAGCGTTGCGGTTTCTATGGACATGCCGAAACCGATCTTGGCGTAGCAAAGGTAGGAAATGCACACCACGGTCATGAAGGCCGCCGGAAGCGAGGCAATCCAGTGGAACCGCTGGCGGCGGGCAAGGTAGGTGGCTATGGCCCACAGGGTAACGCAGGCCATGGTCTGGTTGGCCCAGCCGAAGTACCGCCAGATGACCCCGAAGTCCACGAAGGTCAGGGCGATGCCCGCAATGAACAGCGGAACGGCGACCATCAGGCGTTTGGCGGAGGAGCTTTGCGGGATACGCAGGGTGTCGGCCACCAGCAGGCGCGCGCTGCGGAACGCCGTATCGCCAGTGGAAACCGGCAGGACGATGACGCCCAGAATGGCAAGCAGCCCCCCGATGGGTCCGAGCAGCCCGACGGAGATTTCCTTGACCACCAGCGTGGGGGTTCCCGCCTTGATGACCGCGCCGAGGGCCTCGGGAGAATCATAGAAGGACAGCCCCAGCGTCACCCAGATCAGCCCGAGGATGCCCTCGGCGATCATGGGGCCGTAAAAAAGCATTCTGCCGTGCTTTTCGTTGTCCATGCAGCGGATCATCATCGGCGACTGGGTGGCGTGGAAGCCGCTGATGGCTCCGCAGGCGATGGTGATGAACAGCAGGGGCCAGATGGGAAGGCCGCCGGGATCCGTATTGACGAAGAAATCGGTGTTCGGAAGGACAGGCCGATCGCTCAGCAGCAGCGAACCCATCAGGCCAAAGGCCATGACCAGCAGCAGGATGGCGAAGAAGGGATAGATGCGCCCGATGATTGTGTTGATGGGCATGATCGTGGCAAGGAAATAGTAGGCAAAGATCACGGCGGACCAGAAAGGCAGGCTGAAGCTCGTCATGTTGGCGAGCAGGGCGGCGGGGCCGAGCACGAACACCGCGCCCACCATGATCATGAAGCCGATGGTAAAGATTTCCATGAAGTGGCGGACGCCTTTCCCGAGGTTGCGGCCGATGATTTCGGGATAGGAGGCCCCGCCGTAGCGCAGGGACATCATGGCGGAACAGTAGTCGTGCATGGCTCCGCCGAAAATGCAGCCGAAGACCACCCAGAGCAGGGCCGACGGGCCATACAAGGCTCCGAGGATGGGTCCAAGTACCGGGCCAAGCCCGGCGATGTTCAGCAGCTGGATGAGAAAAATCTTGTAGCGGGGCAGGGCGACATAGTCCACGCCGTCGTTTTTGCTCTGAACGGGCGTCGGACGCCTGTGATCGACGCCGAAGACTTTTTCCACGAAGGCTCCATATACGAAGTAGCCCCCGAACAGCAGGGCAAGGCTGCCCCAGAAATACCATAAACCGGACATCTTCTCCTCCATGACAGAAACGGGATTTTGTGAACCGCAACCGCATCCTTTCCCCATCCTCCTCGGGGAAACTCTCGGGATAACCCGTCAAGCAAACTGCGAAACCGCGATTCTAACGGGAACGAGTACACCTCTTTCCCGGGGTTGTACATATCTGTCAACAGGCGGAACCGTCAGCCCCGCACGGGGCGGACAAGCATGATGGCGATGTCCATGACGTTGGTGCGGGTCGGGCCTGTCCTGAGCAGGGTTCCGGCCTTGTGCAGCAGGGGGTAGCTGTCGTTGGCGTCGAGGCAGGCCTGCGGCTGGAGCCCCATTGATCGGAGCCGGGCCATGTCGCCGCTGAAGGCGTAGCCGCCCGCCGCGTCCGTGGGGCCGTCCGTGCCGTCCGTGCCGACGCAGACCATGTCGATGCCGCTGTCGTTGGCGAGCTGAAGGGTGGCGGCGAGAGCCATTTCCTGATTGCGGCCTCCCTTGCCCGAACCCTTGAGCGTGACGGTGGTCTCGCCGCCTGCCAGCAGGCAGAGCGGGGCATCGCCGGGCTTCAGTTCCCGCTGGATGCGCCGGGCCGTTTCCACCAGTTCGCCCGCCGTGATCCGGGCCTCGCCGCGCAGTGTGCTCGTCAGGATATGCGGCACGAATCCGCAGCGGCCCGCCTCCTTCGCCGCCGCTTCCAACGCCTGCCGCACGGAGGCGACCAGCACGTTGCGGACATTCTGGAACACTGGATCGGAGCTTTTCGGCGTTTCAGGCTCGCCGCCCTGCAAACCCCGTTCAAACAGTCTCCAGATGCTTTCCGGGAGCTTCCAGCGCAGGCCGTAGCTTTCCACAATCCGCAGGCAGTCCGCGAAGGAACTCGAATCCGGGACGGTGGGGCCGGAGGCGATGACATCCAGATCATCACCCACGACATCCGAAACGATCAGGCCGAGGACGGTGGCGGGTGCGGCGGCCCGCACGAGGTTCCCGCCGCTGAACCGGGAAAGGTGCTTGCGGAGCGTATTGATCTCATGGATGGTTGCGCCGCATTCCAGCAGCAGCCCGGTGAGCCGCTGCATGTCCGCGAGCGCGATGCCGGGGCGCAGGGCGGGCGTCAACGCGCTGGCTCCTCCAGTAAAGACAGAGAAGACCAGATCGTCCTTGCCGCAGGCCTCGGCCATAGCCACAATCTGCCCGGCGGCGTCGGCTCCGGCTTCGTCAGGGACGGGATGCGCCCCCTCAAGGATGCGGATGCGCCGGGTGCGTTCCGGTTCCGGGAGGTCGTGCCCGTATTTGACGACGACAAGGCCGTCGTGGATGCGGTCGCCAAGGAGCTTTTCCAGCGCAGCCGCCATCGGAGCCGCGCCCTTGCCCGCGCCGAGAACGCGGATGCGGCGGAAATGCTTCAGATCGCCTGCCCATGCGGGGGCACCCAGCTCGTCGATCAGGGTCAGCCTGTCTCCCTCAAGGCGCAGGTGGCGCAGGACTGCGCTGTCAGGGGCGACGGCGTGCAGCGCGGCTTCGGTAAGGCGGCGGAGGTCGGCGGCGGCTGGGCAGGGAGGCATGGCGGGCATGGGCGGCTCCTGTTGGCAGGCAGTTGGAGGAAAGGGTGATGACGGCGGGCGGGAGACGGCGAGGGGAACCTCATCCTCCCAAAACCGTTTGCGTATCGGATTCCTCCTGCCCCGTGGGGATGTTTGCGAGGACAGGGGAGATTCCCTTGTGACGCAGGCGGGGCCTCTTGTCAAAGGGTGAAGGCATCCGGTATCTTTTCCTTCCTCTTGAACCTCAACGCGGAGCGATGACATGAAGATCGTGGTCCTTGACGGCTATACCCTGAATCCCGGCGACAACCCGTGGGACCCGCTGGCTGCGCTCGGCGAACTGACGGTGTACGACCGCACAGAGCCTGAAAAGGTGCTGGAACGGAGCCGGGGGGCGGAGATCCTCATCACCAACAAGGTGCGGCTGAACGCTGAGACGCTGGCCGCCCTGCCGGATCTGCGCTGCATCGGGGTCATCGCCACCGGGTATGACGTGGTGGATATCGCTGCGGCGGGCGCACGGGGCATCCCGGTGATGAACGTGGTCAATTACGGAACGGAAGCCGTGGCGCAGCATGCCTTTGCCTTGCTGCTGGAGCTGTGCCGCCGCACCGCCCTGCACGATGCGGGCATCCGGGCGGGCCGCTGGTCTGCCGGGCCGGACTGGTGCTTCTGGGATACGCCGCAGGTCGAGCTTTCCGGGAAGGTGATGGGTATTCTGGGATTTGGAACCATCGGCCGCCGTGTTGCGGAGCTGGCGAATGCCTTCGGGATGCGGGTCATTGCCGCTTCCGTCCGCAAGTCCGCCGCGGAGCTGGCGGCTTCTGCCGCTCCCGTGGCCTTTCCGGTGGCGTTTGTGGAGCTGGACGAACTGTTCCGTGCCTCTGACGTGCTCTCCCTGCACTGTCCGCTGACAGATCAGACCCGCGCCATCGTCAACGCGTCCACCATTGCCGCGATGAAGGATGGAGCGGTTCTCCTCAACCTTGCCCGCGGGCCTCTGCTTGATGAAGCCGCGGTTGCCGCTGCGCTGGAATCCGGAAAGCTCGGCGGGCTGGGTGCGGATGTCGTGTCCGTGGAGCCTGTCGCGGAGAACAATCCGCTGCTGCACAGCCCCAACACGCTGCTGACTCCCCATATCGCATGGGCGACGCTCACCGCCCGCCGGAACATCACCCGGATCATTGCCGGGAATATCGCGGGATGGATGGGCGGACAGCCCAAAAGCGTCGTCAATGCACGCTTCTTGAAGTAGACTGACCGCATTGCCAAAGAAAACAGGGGGAGGAGGCTTCCGAAAAGCCTTCTCCCCCTGCCTGTCGCCACTCCGGGACGTCAAAAGCTCAGGAGCTGCCCCAAAACGGCTTATAGCCAGCTCGGCTTGCTGCCGGAAACAAGAGCGGCGTCGGTCATGGTAAACCCTTCAAGGCTTCCGGCCTTGGCCTGAATGCAGATGACACGCATGGCACTGTCGTCCGCCGCCCGCAGACAGCGTTCCCCCTGCGGGTCGATGCGGAAACAGTCGCCGGACTCCAGCGGCAGTTCCTCTCCGTCGATGTACAGCATCCCCTTGCCTTCAAGGACAAGGTAGACTTCCTCGTTTTGCGTGTGTCGATGCACGAAGGGAACGCTTACCCCGGCAGGGAGGATGTTGATGGAGACTTCCGTACCGGTAAGCTGAAGGCGTTCGTGCAGTTCGCTGCGGTTTTCCGTGGTATCGATGTGTGCCAGCGTGTAGTGTGCCATGATGGATGTCCTTACTTGGTTTGATGTCGAACTATTTACCCGTAAAAAACGGTTTCCCGTCAGCCAAGGACACATTTTTTCAGAAGTTTCTCCAGCAGAGCCGTCTCTTCCGGGTCGAGCCTCTCGGCGATCAGTTGCTGCAGGCCCGCGGAAATGGAGAGGAAGGCCGGCTCCAAAGCCCTGCCCTTGTCGGTCAGACGCACGAGAACACCCCTGGAATCCGCCGGGTCCGGTTCGCGGCGCACATAGCCGCTTCGTTCGAGCTTTTCCACCAGCACCGTCACGGTGGACTTGGTACGCCGGACATGCTTTGCCAGTTCGCCCATGTTGCAGGTTTCCGCAATCAGAAGGCGTGCCATCACGTCGCCGTGGCTGGGCACGATGTCGTTCAACCCAGCCTTTTTCAGCTCGGAGAGGATGAAGCGGTTGCCGATTTCGCGCAGGCGGCTGGCGTAGGAAAAAATGGTGGTGTACGTCATGGATGTGTTTTTAGTTCGATATCAAACTAATGTCAAGCAGAAAAACCGCCTTTTCCATTCGGGGAAAGGCGGCAAGAGGGATTCGATACGGCTGAAAGTCTTTGAAGGCAAAGGGGTGGGGCCTGGTGAGGGGGAGGGAACACGCTCCAAAGAACGCTTTCCCCTCCCCCTCCCAAAGGGTTCTTCCTACAAACACCGCAACCCGCTGGCGGGGTCGAACACATGCCCGTGCCCTGCCCGGACACTGAGGCGGATGCGGTCGCCGGGAGCGGGCCGGTGCGTACCGGGGAGCCGCACGATGATGGCTTCCTGATCCGCAACGCCGGCTACGGATTTTCCGGCAATGGGGTGGCAGTAGGCCAGCGTGTCGGGACCGAGGGCTTCGATGATGTCCACCGTCACCTGCACGGGGCCGTCGGCATCCAGCAGCAGATCTTCGCAGCGAAGCCCGACCAGCACGTCTCTGGACGGCGCGGCGGAGAGCTTGATGTCGGAAGCGGCAACGCCGGAAAGGGCCGTGCCGTCGGGCAGGAAGAGGGATTGCCCGTCCGTGGTCGCGGGGATCATGTTCATGGACGGCGAGCCCATGAACTGCGCTACGAAGACGGAGGCCGGATGCAGATAGATTTCATCCGGGGTGCCGTACTGTTCCACGTTCCCGGCCCGAAGCACGAGAATCTTTTCCGCGAGGGTCATGGCCTCCACCTGATCGTGCGTGACGTAGATGCTGGTGGTGGCCAGACGCTGATGCAGGCGGCGAAGCTCGATACGCATCTGGTTGCGGAGGTTGGCGTCAAGGTTCGAGAGCGGCTCGTCAAAGAGGAAGACGCTCGGCTCGCGCACAATGGCCCGCCCCATCGCCACACGCTGCCGCTGTCCGCCGGAGAGCTGCTTGGGCATCCGGTCGAGCAGTCCGTCAAGGCCGAGGAGCTTTGCGGCTTCTTCGGCGCGGCGTTTGCGCTCGGCGGCGGGGATGCCCCGCACCTTGAGTCCGTAGGTGATGTTGTCAAACACATTCATGTGCGGATAGAGGGCGTAGTTCTGGAACACCATCGCGATGTTGCGATCCTTCGGTTCCTTTCGGGTCACGTCCTCGTCGCCGATGAAGATGTTGCCGCCCGTGACTTCCTCAAGCCCGGCGATGCAGCGCAGGGCCGTGGACTTGCCGCAGCCGGAAGGCCCGACCATGACCATGAAGGAGCCGTCCGGGACTTCGACGTCGATCCCTTTCAGCACCTTGTTCTTGTTGAATGTCTTTTCTACGTTCTTGAGCTGGACGCGTGCCATGCGGATATCCTTACGGGCTTATTTTTCGGTTTCGACAAGGCCACGGACAAAGAGCTTCTGCATGCCGAGCACCACCAGCAGGGGCGGCAGCATGCCGAGAAGCGCGACAGCCATGATGAGGTTCCACTCCGGCACGGCGTCGGGGATGTTCACCATGCGCTGGATGCCCATGACGATGGTGTACATGCCTTCCTGGTTCGTGACGAGCAGGGGCCAGAGGTACTGGTTCCAGCCGTAGATGAACAGCACCACGAAGAGCGCGGCGGTATTGGTGCGCGAGAGGGGCAGCACCACGTCAACGAAGAAACGCCACGGCCCCGCGCCGTCGATGCGGGCCGCCTCCAGCAGTTCCGCCGGGATGGTCATGAACATCTGGCGGTACAGGAAGGTTGCCGTCGCCGAGGCGATGAGCGGCAGGACAAGCCCGGTGTAGCTGTCGATGAAGTTCAGGTTTGCCGCCACCTGGAAGGTCGGCACGATGCGGACTTCCACCGGCATCATCAGGGTGATGAAGATGAGCACGAAGCACAGCTCGCGCCCCGGAAAGCGGAAGTAGACGATGGCGTAGGCCGCCGTGATTGAAATGGCGATTTTGCCGATGGCGATGCCGAGGGCCATGACGAGGCTGTTGGCCATCATCAGCCACACGGGGATGCCCCCCGCGGCCTTGAGTCCCTGCGTCAGCACCGTGGTGAAGTTCCTGATGAACTCGCCGCCGAACCAGAGGGGCGTGGAGCCGATGAGCACGTCATAGGTGTGGCTCGTGGCGACCAACGCTATATACAGGGGAAAAAGCACGATGGCGATGCCGAACCAGAGCACGGCGTGGCCGATGGCCCTTCCCAGTCCTTTTTTTTCTACCATGTTGGGTTCCTTGGCCTAATAGGTCACCTTGCGTTCCACATAGCGGAACTGGAGGAAGGTCAGGATCATGACAATGAGCATCAGCACCACGGACTGGGCGGAAGAGCCGCCGAAGTCCAGCCCGATGAAGCCGTCGTTGAAGACCTTGTAGATGAGGGTTTCGGTGGCTTTTGAGGGGCCGCCCTGCGTCACGGCGTGGACGATGCCGAAGGTTTCAAACAGCGTGTAGATCGTGTTCACCACGAGCAGGAAAAAGCTTGTGGGCGACAGGAGCGGGAAAATGATCGTGCGGAAACGCCTCCACGGAGAGGCTCCGTCGATGGCCGCCGCCTCGATGAGCGAGCGCGGGATGGCGTGCAGTCCGGCGAGGAAGAACAGGAAGTTGTAGGAAATCTGTTTCCATGAGGCCGAGACGACCAGCAGAAACAGGGCCTGGTTGCCGTCAATCTTGTGGTTCCAGGTAAACCCGAAATGGTGCAGCAGCTCCGTCAGAACCCCGCCGGAGGGGTTGAACAGGAACAGCCACAGCACCCCCGCCAGCGGCGGCGCGACGGCGTAGGGGATGATGAGCATGGACTTGTACAGCGTGCCGCCCCAGGTCACCTGATCGGCGATCACGGCGAAGAGCAGGGCGGTTCCCATCGTGAGCACGATGGTGGCAAGGCTGAAGACCAGCGTCAGGCGCAGGGTTTCCAGATAGCTCGAATCGGAAAACAGCGTGATGAAGTTGTCCAGCCCCACGAATTCACGGGAAAGGCCGAACGAGTCCTCCATGTAGAACGACCCCATGAGGGCTTCGCCGGCAGGGTAGAAGAAAAAGACTACCGTGATGACGAGCTGGGGAAGCAGGAAGAGGAGGGGAAGCAGCAGGTGTTTCTTGCCCCTGAACGCGTAACGTCCATCCTGCATAGTGGCTCCTTGTGCGGTGGGGGCGTCCCCGGAGCAGGATGCCCCGGAAACGCCCCGTATGTGACGAGAGCGGGTTGCTCCCGGTCGGTTACTTCTTGTTGGCCTTTGCGAAACGGGCCAGTTCGGCGTTGCCGCGTTCAACGGCGGCGTCGAGAGCCTGCTTTGCGGTCTTCTTTCCGGCCCAAACGGCTTCAAGCTCTTCGTCCACGATGTTGCGGATCTGGACGAAGTTGCCGAGGCGCAGGCCCATGGAATTCTTGGTGGGCAGCTTTTCGGAGAGAGCCTTCACGGCGATGTCGGTGCCGGGGTTCTTGTCATAGAAGCCCTGCTGCTTGGTCAGTTCGTAGCCTTCCAGAGTGACCGGGACGTAGCCGGTGAGCTGGTGGAAACGGGCCTGGATTTCGGGCTTCAGGATGAAGTTCAGGAACTGGGCGGCACCCTTTTCGGCGTCCTTGGAGTGTCCGGCCATGGCCCAGATGGCGGCCCCGCCGATGACGGTGTTCTGGGGCGCACCCTTCACGTCGGGCCAGTAGGGGAGCAGAGCCACGCCCCACTCGAACTTGGCACCGGCCTTGACGGCGGCGTAGGAACCGGAGGAGTTCATCAGGATGCCCGCCTCGCCGGAGGTGAAGGCGTTGATGGCTTCGGACTTGCGGCCCACATAGACCATCACGCCGTCCTTCTGGAGCTTGGAGAGGAAGTCGATGTGCTTGACGTGCAGGGGGCTGTTGAACAGCAGCTTCGTGTCGAGTCCGTCATAGCCGTTGTTGTTGGTGGCAAAGGGGACGTTGTGCCACGCGGAGAAGCTTTCAAGCTGTACCCAGGACTGCCAGCCGGAGGTCATGCCGTACTTGCACGCGCCGGATTCCTTGATCTTCTTGGCGAGTTCGGCCACTTCAGGCCAGGTGGCGGGGAACTTGTCCGGGTCGCCGCCGGCCTTCTTCACGGCGTCCTTGTTGTAGTAGAGGACGGTGGTGGAGGCGTTGAACGGCATGGCGATGAGCTTGCCGTCCGTGGAGGAGTAGTAGCTGGCTACGGAGCCGAGCAGCTTGGAGGTGTCGACCGGGGTTCCGGCGGCTTCCATGATTTCGTAAACCGGGCGGATCGCACCCTTGGCGGCCATCATGCTGGCGGTTCCGACTTCGAAGATCTGGATCAGGTTGGGGTGCTGTTTGGCGCGGAACGCAGCGATGGCGGCGGTCATGGCTTCGTCATAGTTGCCCTTGTAGACGCCCTTGACCTCGTACTGATCTTGGGATTCGTTGAATTCCTTGATGATCTGGTCGGTGATTTCGCCGAGTTCGCCGCCCATGCCGTGCCAGAAGGTGACGGGGGTCTTGGCCTGCGCGGGAGCGGCCAGCAACATCAGACAAGCGGCCAGAAGGGCCAGCATACGGAAGGAACGCATGTGTTCTCCTCGGTTGCGGACGCGGAGGCGTCCGGTTGTGTCCTCTCCGGGGCCAGTCCCCGGAACGGTCGCCGGGCCAGGCCCGGCATCCCGCAGAAGCGGGGGCCGTACAGGAAGGGCGGGGTTCCGCCTTCCCGTTCAGGGCGTCAGGCTGTGAGCGCGTGGCGACAGGCTGCGGGGAAGTCGGTGATGATGCCGGTCGCGCCTTCGGAAACCAGACGGCGGGCTTCGTCCATGTCGTTGACGGTCCACACGTTGATCGCGAATCCGGCGTCGCGCAGGGCGGCGAGATCGCCGGGGGCGAGGATGAGGCGGTCGGGATGGTAGGCGTTGACCCCGAGGCGGCGGCACAGTGCGACCGGATCTTCGGGGCGGGTGTCTTCAACCAGCGCACCCGTAGCCAGCTCGGGGCACAACGCGCGGCACTCTTCGAGATAGCGGTGCTGGAAAGAGGAGACGATGACCCGATCCACCATGTCCAGACGGCGAAGGAGGCTTATCACATCCGTTGTGACGGTTTCGTGACCGATGAGGTGGGAGTGGTTTTTTATTTCCACATTGACGTACCACTCGTTCTCTCTGGTGAACAGGAGTGCCTCTTCCAGCGTGGGCACGGTGAGCCCGTTGAAGCCGTCCAGCGTATCGCTGTCGATTTCCCCGGCGGCGACGCGCCCGAACGGGTCGCGTCCGGCGTACCACGATCCGGCGTCGAGGCTCTTGATTTCGTCCAGCGTGAAGTCGCACACGCGGTAGGCCGGGCGGCCGGGGAAGACGGCCTGCACGTTGGTGGTGCGGACAAGCGTGTCGTCGTGCATCACCACCAGCGCGCCGTCCTTGGTGTAGTTGGCGTCAAGCTCCCAGAGATCGGCGCGGGCCGCAAAGCCGAGAGCGGCGGCTTCAAGGGTGTTTTCGGGAGCATGGCCGCGTGCGCCGCGATGGGCGACGACCAGCGGGGCCGGAGGGCAGACGTGAAAATCGATGTGTTTTTGCATGGGAAAGCGACCTGAAAAGGTTCTGGGGGGAGCTGTTTTCGGAAGCGAAAGGGAAAGGGCCACAGCTGCAAGCCATTTTGTGGAGCACTCATAGCCTGAAAGAGGAAATTTGTCGAGATTTCAACATTCTTTAATATAGAGAAATCAAATGTGACGGGACAGTACGCTTGTTTCAATACCTGTGCTTGTTCTCAAATAACGGGATGGAGGGGGTATCCCGGCTCTTTATTGACGCGCCGGAAGAGGGTATTCTTCGTCATTCATTTTCGGAATCGAATCCAAGGAGTTCCCATGAGCCGATATATCCTCGCCCTTGATCAGGGCACGACCAGCTCCCGCGCCATCTTGTTTGACCGCACCGGCGGCATCATCCAGATGGCTCAGCAGGAGTTCTCGCAGCACTACCCGAAACCGGGGTGGGTGGAGCACAATCCGAATGAACTTTTTGACAGCCAGGCGACCGTAGCGGCCCGGTGCCTTCGGCAGGCCGGGATTTCCGGCTCGGACGTGGCTGCGGTGGGCATCGCCAACCAGCGCGAAACCACCGTGGTCTGGAACCGGCGGACGGGTGCCCCGGTATACAACGCCATTGTCTGGCAGGACCGGCGGACGGCAGGGTTTTGCGACAGCCTGCGCGAACAGGGAAAGGCCGCGCTCTTTGCGGAAAAGACCGGGCTGGTGCTCGACGCCTATTTTTCTGGAACCAAAGTCCGCTGGGTCCTCGAAAACGTCCCCGGCGCACGGGCGCAGGCCGAAGCCGGGGAACTGCTGTTCGGCACCGTGGATTCATGGCTGATCTGGAACTTTACCAAGGGTTCCGTCCATGCGACCGATCCCTCCAACGCCAGCCGGACCCTGCTGTTCAACATCCACACGGGCGACTGGGATGACGAGCTGCTGGAGCTGTTGTCCGTACCCCGCTCCATGCTGCCCAAGGTCGTACCCTCGTCAGGCGTCATGGGGCACATGCACCCCGAGTTCCTCGGGCACGGGCTGCCGCTGGCGGGCAACGCCGGGGATCAGCAGGCGGCAACCTACGGCAACGCCTGCCTGCTGCCGGGCATGGCGAAAAATACCTACGGGACGGGCTGCTTTTTGCTCATGAACACCGGGACGGAGGTTCGGCACAGCACAAACAACCTGCTGGCGACCGTCGGCTGGGACTGCGGGGCGGGGCTGCGCTACGCGCTTGAGGGAAGCGTGTTCATTGCCGGAGCCGTGGTTCAGTGGCTGCGTGACGGGATGCAGATCATCCATGACGCCTCGGAGATCGAGCCGCTGGCCGCCAGCGTCGAGGATAACGGCGGGGTGTTTTTCGTGCCCGCCTTTGCCGGGCTGGGCGCACCGTATTGGGATCAATATGCACGCGGGGCCATCATGGGGCTGACGCGCGGAGTCACCCGCGGGCATCTCGCACGGGCCGCCATCGAGTCCATCGCGCTTCAGACGCTGGACATCATGGAATGTATGAAAAAGGATTCCGGGATTCCTCTCTCCACCTTGCGCGTGGACGGCGGGGCCAGCCGGAACAACATGCTGATGCAGTGCCAGGCCGATGTGCTCGGCGTGCCGGTTGAACGCCCGGTGATTACCGAAACCACCGCGCTCGGGGCGGCGTTCCTCGCGGGGCTGGCGGTGGGCTTTTGGAGCGGGGAAGACGAGCTTGCCTCCCTGTGGCGGCTGGATCGCCGTTTCGAGCCGTCCATGAACGAAGGCCGCCGCACCGATCTGCTCCACAATTGGCACCGGGCCGTGGGCCGTTCCGCGGGCTGGATTGAACCTTCCTGAAAAAAAATAGCTGGTTTTGAACGGTAACGGAGGTTGGTCTTTCCCGCGTCCCGGAAGGCCGGAATGGATGTTTTTGACGGTAAAAAGCCCTGCGGAAGTCCTTTCGCGGGGCTTTTGCCGTCTTTTCGGGCGGATCGGGGGCCTTTTTTGATGACAAAAGGATTTCTTTCACAAAGCAAGGAATCCGAACGGGATTGTTTCTAAAAAGATAACAGCAAGGTGGGGTCTTGCCTAATCGCAAAAAAATAAACATACTATCAAGAAAGCTTCTCGTAGCGGAGCCGTTTCCCGGTTTTCCGGGCCCGGGCTTCCGCATCACTTGCAACCAGGAAAAAACAATGGAACAGAATCCTGCTGAACTCTGGAAACAACGGTCCACAGCCATTGCGGCAACGGTGAAGGAAGTCTCCTCTGTGGAAGAGGCTTTGCAGTATGCTCTCGAACTGTGCAAGGCTGCCGAGCCGCACGAACAGCTTATGGGCGCAGAACCGGAACGCAAGGGCAATCTTCTCGCCGCGCCCGGTCTGCCTGCCGAGCAGGCCGAGTTGCTCCGCAAGGGGTGCGAGGAGATGGGGCTTGTCTTCGTTGAAGAGGGGCTGCGGGAATATGCCGGTGGTCTTGAACTGGGTGTTGCGTGGGCTGCGTGCGGTTTTGCAGACACGGGAACCTGCGTGGTCGAAAGCACCAACGAAGATATCCGGCTGGCTACCATGCTCCCTGAAACGAGCGTGCTGCTTATCCGCCGTTCGACCATTCTGCCCGGCAATGAAAACGGCGCGGAAGTGCTTCGCAAATTCTTTGGCGAAGCCCGTCCCGAATTTCTGGCCTTCATCAGCGGTCCCAGCCGTACCGCCGACATCGAGCGTGTGCTGACGCTGGGCGTTCACGGCCCGCTGTTCCTGCATGCCGTGCTGATCAACGACTAGTTTCCCTCGGGAACGCGCTTCCCAACCGACTTACATCAAGGATTGCCACATGAAAGAACCTGCAAAAGATATAAAAAGCTACCGTACCGATCTGTCCGCCGCGCTGGAAGACACGTTCCAGCGTCGTGCGCTGGACAAGTTCGCGGTGGATTATCGTGCCAGCCGCGAACGCATCTTCTCCGGCATGGACGAACGCGAGCTGATCGCCAACGTTGCCGCCCGCAAGAACGAATCCGTCCAGCATCTTGACGAACTGTTTGAAAAGTTCAAGGAAGAAGCCGAAAAGCGCGGCGTGCAGGTGCACCTTGCCCGTGATGCCGCCGACGCCAACCGCATCATCGCCAAGATTGCGGAAGAGAACGGCTGCAAGATGGCTGTGAAGTCCAAGTCCATGACCGTCGAGGAAATCCAGACCAACACCGCCCTTGAAGCCAAGGGCATGGAAGTTGTGGAAACCGACCTTGCGGAATGGATCATCCAGCTGCGCCATGAAGGGCCTTCCCACATGGTCATGCCCGCCATTCACCTTTCCCGTACGCAGGTTGCCGATACCTTCTCCGAAGAAACCGGCAAGCGTCAGAGCGAAGACATCACCAGCCTCGTGCGGGTGGCCCGCCGGGAGCTGCGCCGCAAGTTCGCCGAAGCCGACATGGGCATTTCCGGCATGAACTTTGCCGTTGCCGAGTCCGGAGCCATCGGCCTCGTGACCAACGAAGGCAACGCCCGCATGGTCACCACAATGCCCCGCGTGCATGTTGCGGTGGGCGGCATCGACAAGCTGATCCCGTCCTTTGACGACGCCATGGCGACGCTCCGCGTCCTGCCGCGCAACGCCACCGGACAGCACCTGACTTCCTACATCACCTGGATCGCCGGCGGCGTGCCCACGTCTTCCGCCCCCGACGGCAAGAAGTCCATGCATGTGGTCTTTGTGGACAACGGGCGCAAGGCCGTCCTCAAGGATCCCATCCTGTCGCAGGCCCTGCGCTGCGTGCGTTGCGGCGCGTGTGCCAACGTATGCCCCGTGTACCGCCTCGTCGGTGGGCACCGCATGGGCTACATCTACATCGGGGCCATCGGCCTCATCCTGACCTACCTGTTCCACGGCAAGGACCGCGCCAAGGCTCTTGTCCAGAACTGTGTGAACTGTCAGGCCTGCAAGAACGTCTGCGCGGCGGGCATTGATCTTCCCGGCCTGATTGAAGAAATCCGCATGCGCTATATTGAGGATGACGGCAACAGCCTGCCCATGAACCTGCTGGCCTCCACCCTCAAGAACCGCAAGGCGTTCCACTCGCTTCTGAAGTTCGCCAAGTTCGCCCAGAAGCCCCTGACCGGCGGCGACCAGTTTATCCGCCACCTGCCCCAGATGTTCGCCAAGGACAACGAATTCCGTGCCCTTCCCGCCATTGCGGACAAGGCCTTCCGCGACCGTTGGGCTACGCTGGATCGTCCGGTTTCGGCAAAGCCTGCGCTCAAGGTTGCCATCTTCGCGGGCTGCGTGCAGGACTTTGTCTATCCCGAACAGCTTGAAGCGGCCGTGAAGCTCATGCAGGGCCACAACATGCAGGTGGACTTCCCGATGGAACAGTCCTGCTGCGGCCTGCCTGTCGTGATGATGGGACAGCGCGAAACCGCCCGTGACGTGGCCCTCCAGAACATGGATGCCTTTGAAAAGGGCGATTACGACGTGATCCTGACGCTCTGCGCTTCTTGCGCCTCTCAGCTGAAGGAAGGCTATGTGGAGCTGTTCGCCGGCCAGCCCGGACGTCAGGCCCGCGCTCAGGCTCTTGCGGACAAGGTGATGGATTTCAGTACCTTTGCCAAGGAAAAGCTTGGTCTGACCGCTGAAAACTTCAATCACAGCGACGAAAAGGTCACCTATCATGCCTCCTGCCACCTCTGCCGTGGCCTTGGCGTGAAGCAGGCTCCCCGCGATCTTATCGCGGCGGCTGCGGATTACATTCCGGCGGCTGAAGAGGAAGTCTGCTGCGGCTTTGGCGGAACCTACTCCGCAAAGTTCCCCGAGGTTTCCGCGGCCCTGCTTCGCAAGAAGCTGGACGGCATCGCCGACACCGGCGCGGCCCGTGTGGTCATGGACTGCCCCGGCTGCGTGCTCCAGATCCGCGGCGGTGCGGAAAAGGACGGCAAGGGACTCAAGGTGACCCACATTGCCGAGCTGCTGGCTGAGAACCTGAAGAAGTAAGGCGTATAATGCCTCCCGGCGGGCTGGGGGGCATGATGCCCCCCAAGACCCCCTCGAAGCGAAATGAAACGGTTCCCTATCCGGCTTGTGCCAGATAGGGAACCGTTTCATTTCGTTCCAGGCCCCTCGGAGGTCTGAGGTGTCCTTTTGAGGTAGGCGGCAGCGTCGAGAGGTACTTGAAGGGATTTTGAAAAAGCGGCGGAAGAAAGATACGCCATGGAAAGCGTGCCTCTTTTTGGAGCCGTACTCTTCGGCCAGCTCCTCATCAAAAGGCCGTTTAGGGATGCTGATCCTGCATCGCCTTCTCTTTTACCGCTGCTTGAAGAAGGTGTCTCCGGGAAACTGCCGATAAGGGACACCCCGCGCGGTGCCGTAACCACATCCTGTCCCGTTTATAAAAGTCTTTGAAGAGGAAGGGGGGAGGTTTGGAGGGGGGAAGGAGAAACTTTCTTCAGAAAGTTTCTCCTTCCCCCCTCCAATACGCTACTCTCCCTCACCCTTCTCCGAATGCAGCTTCCTGAACAGGGTGCTGCGGTTGACCTTGAAGACTTCGGCAACCTTCTGGACGGAACCGTGGATCTTGAGGGCTTTCAGGATGATGCCGCGCTCGATGTCAGCCATGATGTCCTTCAGGGGGCGTTCATAATTGATGCCGTCGTCAGGAAACAGCTCTTCGTTTTCGCTTCCGGTCATGTGACGGGGCAGATCTTTGACCGAGAGCGGGCCGTGATCCTTGGTGATGACGATGCTGTGCATCAGGTTTTGCAGTTCACGCACGTTCCCGGGCCACGAGTACTGGCGCAGGGCTTCGGAAAGCCCGGGAGTCAGATTCATGTGCTTGCGGTATTTCGTGGTGAACATGTTGAGAAAATGGTTCACGAGCGGCTGGATGTCATCCGGGCGTTCGCGCAGGGGAGGGATGTTCACCACGGCTACGTTGAGGCGGTAATACAGGTCACGCCGGAAAAGCCCCTTTTCCACCCGTTCCGCCAGATTGCGGTTGGTGGCGGCGATGATGCGGACATTGACCTTGCGCGGCTTGGACGAGCCGACGCGCATGATTTCACCGTCCTGGAGCACCCGAAGCAGGCGCGTCTGCATGGCAAGGCTCAGTTCGCCGATTTCGTCAAGAAAGACCGTGCCGCCGTCGGCCATTTCAAAATAGCCGCTCTTGCCCTTGTTGCCCGCACCGGTGAACGCGCCGGGCATGTAGCCGAACAGCTCGGACTCGGTAAGGCTTTCTGAAATGCCGCCGCAGTCCACCTTCAGAAACATCTTGTCCTTGCGGGGACTAAGCTCGTGGGTGAGCCGGGCCACAACGTCCTTGCCCACGCCGGTTTCACCGAGGATGAGGACTGTGGCGTCCGAGCTGGCGAAACGTTCCACAAGGCTCATGACCTCTTTCATCTCGCGGCTTTCAAAGACGGGAACCAGCTCCCTCGTCTGCTCGCGGGCCATGTAGGCAAGGCGATCGTGGAATTGTTCGATGAGCTTTTTCTGGGCCGTCATTTCTTCCTGAAGCTGTGTCAGGACGGTAATGTCACGGGCAAAGGTCACGACAAGGCAGAGCTGCCCCTTGTCGTCAAAGACGGGATGCCCGGTAAGAACCAGCCGTTTCCCGTTGGCAAGCTGCTGGACGTGCGTGGCGGACTTTCCCGTTTCGACAATCTGCGGATTGACCACACGGTCGAAAAGCCCCTGCTGGACAAGGGTGCGGATATTTTTTCCCTGAATCTCCCCTTGGGTCAGCCCGGTCAGGGTTTCATACATCTTGTTGACGAAGAGGGTGGTTCCATCCACGTCGCTGATGAAAACACCGTCAGAAAGCGTATCGAGAATACTTTCAAAATAGGGCGCAAGAGAGAGCATCGAGTTGGTTTCCATAGACATCGCA
>CAZIFC010000019.1:0-40173 GCA_964538355.1 uncultured Lawsonia sp.
ATATCGTATCTACGGTCTACCAAGAGTCATTCTGTACTCAAAATTTTTAATAACGGTACAAAATTATTTGTAATTATCTATCAAATGTTTGTTTTTATAGTAAATATTCGTATATATCCAAAGTATCCTTTGAGATACTTACGCGTAATTTGATGAGTATTTTGCTGTCAGTCTGTAAAGTGACAGCCTTTTCCTGAATCGTTGAGCCAAAGGTAACCTCAGTTTCCTTGATAATGTAGGCATGCAATTAGAAGGAAGTCTTGAAAAGATGCTCACAGCCATAAAGAAAAGGGAACCTGGCGGACGGTAAAACCATCCGCCGCGTTCCCGCATAGAATAAGATTATCATACTATGAACGGAGAGACGGCAAAATACAGACCGATGCCGATTACCAGCAGTCCGGCCAGCTTCCGCCCCCATTGAGTCGCAAGACGCATTCCCTTGGCTTCCACAAGCCGCTGACTGAGTGCCACGGAACTTCCTGCCAACACAATGGGCAGACAATGCCCCAAGGCAAAAAAGAGAATGAGGACTATGCCTTCCGCTATACGCTGTTGCACAGTGATAATGGCGAGAATGGGCGCTATGAAGCCGAATGTGCAGGCCCCGGACAAAATACCATAAGAGCCGCCTAAAATGAATGCCCCGCGATACCCCCGCATGGTGAAACCATTCAGTGCCTTGCCCGGTAGGCGGCATTTTGCAACGCCCATAAGGTCCAAACCGAGCCAGATCAGCAATGCCCCGACCGGCAGACTCCACAGGGGGGAAATATCACCCAACATGCGGCCGAGCAGTGAACAGATCACCCCGACTGCGGCGATGGAAAGAAACAGTCCCAGGCTGAACACTCCAGCATATCCCGCCGCTTCTCTACCCTGTACCATATGCTCCTGTCCTGCCACATACCCCACCATGAGCGGTATAGAGGCCAGATGACACGGGCTGAACAGAACGCTGACCATTCCCCATAGAAAACAGCCGAGAATCGCCACGGCAAAGGTGTCCGTCATCCACAGATTGATGGTCAGTAAAAATTGATCAAACATGTCATTTCCTCAGGTCAAGCGTGATGAAACGGCACGGGGAAAAGGCCATCATCCCGTGTCGTTCGTAAAAATATTATTCAGCCATGAGCGCGTCTATTTTTTTCTTGATGCTCTCTTCATCCAAGAATCCGGTATGGCGTTCTCGCTCCTTGCCAGATTTGTCATAAAAAATTTGTGTTGGTATACTTTCTATGTTGTATTTTCGAGCGATATTTTCATTTTCCCATACATCAATAAATCGTATGGCTGCCTTTCCATCGTAGTACACACCGAGTTTTTCAATAATCGGAGCCATCATTTTACAAGGTACACAGCTTTTTGCTCCTAGATCAAGCATCGTCACTGTGTTTGGAACAGGTATTTGCTCCGGCGCGGCCTGTGCTGTAGAAAAAGACAACATAAAAATAAAAATAGAAATAATCAGTGAATACTTGAGCATAGTTACTCCTAGTAGTTAAAATGTTGCAAAAATTGTATGGACAGCAAGGAAAAGTTATTTTGTAAATAACTCAGGATGCGACAAAGGGATTTTGATTACGAAATCAGCTAATTCATCCCGCACGCGCCTGTATTGTGCCAAAGCCTCTTCCTCGTTTTGTGCGGTGAGTGCCAGCTTAGGCGGATCATCAAAGCCGTGGTGTTCAACTTTTGCGCCACCTGGGAAGTGTGGACAGGCTTCCGCAGCGTCTCCGCAGAGCGTAACCACCAGATCAAACGTGATAGGTGGCAAATCTCGGAGGTTTTTGGGGCGGTATGTAGAAATGATTACGCCTTTTTCCGCCATAGCCTGCACAGCCAAGTAGTCCACTTCACGGGCCGGAGTAGACCCAGCCGAGTAGACTTGCAATTGTGGCCACAGCTTCCGCGTCCAGCCTTCGGCCATTTGGCTGCGACAGGAGTTACCCGTGCAGAGGAAAAGAATTGTCTTCATGATGACTCCGTAGATAAGATCTATTATTTGTTATTTGGCAATATAGCAATATATGTGCCAAATATAACATGCTTAAAATATTTTATTTATATTTTTTCATCTGTATCATTTTTAACCATCTCTGTGTCGTTTGGGTAAAAATTATACAGATGAGCATCGTGTAACTTCAAACAGTCTATGGCTTTTGCGCGGAAATTATGGCGCTGGCCATAACATCATGGAGCGTTTTTTCCGGGGGAAGCGATTGACGGATTTTCGCGTACAGAGGATCGTCGTCCGATTCCATAGCTTCGATGTAGCCGGACTTCTTATCCAAAGAGATATGAATAAAACCGCATTCCTTAAGAATGTTTTTCGTTTCTTCCAAGGGAATGGCCCCGGATATGCAGCCGACCAAGGCCGCAACGGAATCCATCACGTCTTCCGGGAGTTTTTCCAGCAGGGCGATATCTGATACGGAAACCCTGCCGCCGGGCCGCAACACACGAAAAATTTCCTTCCAGACCTGTGGCTTGTCCAGGGAAAGGTTGATCACACAGTTTGACAAGACCACATCCACGGATTTGTCGGCTACCGGTAAATGTTCGATTTCACCCAGACGAAATTCAACGTTATCAAGGCCGAAGTGTTCCCGATACCATGCGCAGGCGTTCCGCGCCTTGTGAAGCATTTCCGCCGTCATATCCACGCCGATGACCCGGCCGGATTTCCCGACTCGTGGGCCTGCCTGAAACACATCGAAGCCGCCGCCCGATCCCAGATCCAGAACTACGTCCCCTTCTTTCAGAGAGGCCAGGGCCAGCGGATTGCCGCAGGAAAGGCCCATATTGACGCCTTCCGGCAAGTCTTTAATGTCGTCTTCCGAATATCCCAGACTTGCGGCCAAGGTTCTCGCATCGGCACTTGAGCAGCAGCCTTGCCCACTTCCACAACATGATTGCACGGACCCCAAAGCGATACCGGCATAACCTTGGCGGACTTTCGCCCGCAGTTCTTCTTTTTGAGTACTATCCATTGTCATTGCCGCCCTATGACGCATACCAGCGTCTTTTGATCCATAAGGACACATTGACCAACCCGATCAGCACCGGTACTTCCACCAACGGCCCGATAACTGCTACAAACGCTTGCCCGGAGTTCAAGCCGAACACCGCGATAGCCACGGCAATAGCAAGCTCGAAATTGTTGGAAGCCGCTGTAAAAGAGAGGGTTGCCGACTGTTCGTAATTGGCTCCGGCCTTCCAGGAAAGATAAAAGGAGAACAGAAACATGAAAATGAAATACACGAGCAGCGGAATGGCCACCCGGAGCACGTCAAAGGGCAGTTGCACAATGTAATCCCCTTTGAGGGAGAACATCACCAGAATGGTGAACAGCAACGCGCGTAACGCCCACGGGCTGACGCGGGGGATAAAAACATTTTCGTACCAGTCCAATCCCTTGACCTTAAGTCCATAAAACCGGGAAAGAATCCCGCCCAGGAACGGAATGCCGAGATAAATAAAAACGCTTTCGGCTATCTGCCCCATGCTTATATCCACTACAGCCCCGGACATGCCGAACCATCCGGGCAGCACTGTAATGAATACATAAGCGTACACAGAAAAGAATAGCACCTGAAAAATGGAATTGAACGCCACCAAACCGGCGCAGTACTCACGGTCCCCGCCCGCAAGGTCGTTCCAGATAATCACCATTGCTATGCAACGGGCCAGTCCGATGAGGATAAGTCCTATCATATATTCCTGATGACCGGAAAGAAACGTCACGGCCAGTAGAAACATGAGGACGGGGCCGACGAGCCAGTTTTGCGTCAAAGACAGCAGAAGAATTTTTTTATTTCTGAAAACCTTGCCGAGTTCTTCATATTTTACCTTCGCCAAGGGCGGGTACATCATGACAATAAGCCCAATAGCGATAGGAATGTTTGTAGTACCGACCTGGAAAAAGTTGATCACACTTCTGACGCCCGGCGCGGCCCATCCGAGCATCACACCTATGAACATGGCAAGAAATATCCACAGTGTCAGATAGCGATCCAGAAAAGACAGTTTTTGTAAGGTGGATTGGCTCATACTCCCCTCCAATGGCAAAAACGGGGCGGATACACCGCCCCCTTCACGATTAGCACTTTCCGCCGCAACAGCAGCATCCGGCAGAAGCCGAATTGGCGGAAGTCGGCGTGCCCGGTGTAGCGATCCAGCCCATGACTTCGGACTTGGAAGGCACACGGCCGGTACACATGATTTTGTTATCGATGACCACGGCGGGCGTGGACATGACGCCGAGTGCCATCATTTCTTTCAGGTCCGTAACCTTTTCCACCGCAGCACTGCTTCCCGCATCCTGCACGGCGGCCTTAACGATGTTTTCCGCTTCTTTGCACTTAGCGCAACCGGGACCGAGAACCTTAATCAACATGGCGAACCTCTTTCGGTTAAAAGATGTATGTTTGAAGGCTATTGAACAACCAGCCCAGGACCGTGAATATAACCAGCAACATGCCGAGGAAGATAGCCAACAACTTCCAGCGCATGACCTGTTTGAGCATGAGGACTTCCGGCAGACTCGCCGCCACTGTGCTCATGCAAAAGGCCAACGTCGTGCCCAAAGGTAACCCCTTGAGCAACAGACTTTCCATAATCGGGATTATCCCCGTGACATTGGTATACAGAGGAATCCCGATGCCCACGGCCACCGGCACGGACCACCATTGCCCGGCTCCCAAGTTTTCCGTAAACCATTCCTGAGGCACATAGCCGTGCAGTGCGGCTCCGAGTCCCACGCCGATGATGACCCACAGCCAGACCCTTTTAAAAATACCGCTCGTTTCCGAGTAAGCGAAGGCATGACGTTCCATGAGGCCCATCTTGGGAACTTCGCCCGCTTCCACCGCGGCTTCTCTGGTAGAGGCGTTCTTCATGGCGTCCAGCAAAAAGGGTTGCAGCCAGCGTTCCGCACGGAGCGCGTCCATGATGATCCCGCCCACAATTCCCGCAAACATACCCACTACCACATAAATGACCGTGAACTTCCAACCCAGAAGCCCCCACAGCAGAACCACGGCGATTTCATTAATCAAGGGCGAGGTGATCAGGAAGGACATGGTGATGCCCAAGGGAATGTGGGCTGTGGTGAACCCCAGGAACAGCGGAATACTAGAACAGGAACAAAACGGCGTGATAGCCCCGAAACCTGCACCCAAAAAGTAGCCAATCCCTCTACCTTTTCCCGCCAGATAATCCCTGACTCGTTCAACGTGCAGTGTGGCTCGTAACCAGCCGATGACGTAGACCATGAGAACGAGCAGCAAGAGAATTTTTGCCGTGTCATAAAAAAAGAACTCTACGGAAGCCCCTAACGGAGTGCCTTTGCCGATGGAAAAAAGATCATAGGTCAGCCATTGCGAAAGAGGCACAATGACGGAATAGACCGCGCTCCACAGCATCAGCGCAGCAATGCCAATACCGAAATATCGCAGCTTATTCACATGTGATGGGACGGAAGGAGTTTGTGGTACTTCGGACTTTTGACAAGCGCACTGAACTGAGGGAGATAAAATCTGTTTTTCTTCTGGTGCGCCCGCACAGCATTTTGACATTTTGCTCACCTCTTTAAATTTCTTTATTGGCAAAATTGCCAATATTACGAGTAAAAAAATTACCCTTTGTTCAGCATGTCCATTTGCGAAAGGACACGCTTTTCCACGATTTTGCTGGTGCAGGACAAAAAGGTATCCAGACAGCAGAGGGCAAGGCTGTAGTAGATGTTTGTCCCTCTTTTTTCAGTGGAAACCACACCGGCTTCCCGCAGCACAGAGAGATGTCTGGAAACTGTGGACATATCATCCCCTACCAGAGCTTGCAGATCGCAGACACATTTTTCACCGTCACGCAGAGCATCTACCATGAGAAGGCGGCTCGGATGGCCGAGTGCCTTAAATATCTTGGCTTGTTCTGAGATATACTTTCTGTGTCGATCCATATTTTTATCCTTGGCTTTTCAGCAAAATAGCCACTTAGATTTTGCTTGTCAAGTTTAACTGGCATATTCTCCTTTCCACTTTTTTTCGCCAATGGCTACGCTTGTACCCGTGAAAGCCTGAAAAGATTGCAGAAAGACGGCTACAGCACAGTTATCGTTTTGGAAAGTTCGCCGGGTATTTACCAGTGTTGCTGACCATTCCAAAACTGGGTTCAGAGTTTGACCGTGATGTGGGCAACCACATTATGGAGCATCTGAACAGCGGGGATGGCGATAAAAATTTATCCGGCTACATCCACCCGTACAGTACGCTGTGCTTTGAGAATCGTAAGTCGAAACTATCCGAGTCTGCACGTCCCGCGCTATTCGGGAAACGTAAGCGCACGGCGGACTACGCCTTCGGCCCTGCGGGGGACAGGGATTTGGAGCGGAATGAGCGGTATCGGGAGTTGTGGCGAGGAATTGAGGGAATTGAGGAGAAAGAGCGGAACAATGCAGGGGTAAGAATGCGGTAGAAGCCTCTGTTCGGGATATTGCGGTTACTATTGGATTCCGCTACGGTGAAGGCATCTTCAAAAGGAGCTTTTTTGTGAACGAACTCATTGAGTTGTCTTTTTATAATCGTATTAAGGACATTTTGGCGACGGCCCGGAATAAGGTTTACGCCACGGCCAATTTTGCGATGGTGGAAGCCTATTGGAATATAGGAAAAAGTATCGTGGAAAAACAGGGAGGTGAAACGCGGGCTGAGTACGGTGCCAAATTGCTTTCCGAGCTTTCGACGCGGATGACATCCGATTTTGGCAAGGGGTTTACCGTTGCAAACTTAAAAAATATGCGCCAGTTTTTTTTGACTTTTCCAAATAGCTACACGCTGCGTAGCGAATTGAGCTGGAGTCATTATCGCTTGCTCATGCGTGTGGAAAACGAGCAGGCTCGTCAGTTTTATCAGGATGAATGCGTAAAATCCATGTGGAGTACACGGCAACTAGAGCGGCAAATGAACACGTTTTTTTATGAGCGGCTACTCTCCAGTCAAAAGAAAAATGAAGTCTCGGCTGAAATCCAGACGTTGGAACCAGCAAAACAACCTGAAGATATTATTCGAGATCCTTATGTGCTGGAATTCCTCGGACTTGAGCCAAACTCCTCTTTTTTTGAGAAAGATTTGGAGCAAGCACTCATTGACCACTTACAAAAATTTCTTCTCGAATTAGGGCGTGGATTTTCATTTGTTGCTCGGCAAAAAAGATTTACTTTTGATGGAAGACATTTCTATATAGATATTGTCTTCTATAATTATATTCTAAAGTGTTTTGTTCTTATTGACCTCAAGTTAGGGGACTTAACACATCAGGATTTAGGGCAGATGCAAATGTACGTTAATTATTATACACGCGAAATGATGAATGATGGAGACAATCAACCAATCGGTATTGTACTGTGTGCAGACAAAAGTGACACAGTAGTAAAGTATACACTACCAGAAGACAATGCACAAATTTTTGCATCTAAATATAAACTCTATCTTCCGTCAGAAGATGAGTTGCGAGTTGAGTTACAAAATGAATATAATGCGCTCGGCCAATAAATAGCCTACCTTTCCAGCTTGTTATAGTTTTTTGACAGATGAAGACTGAACAACGTATATCATACGTTGTTCAGTGCATACGCGGTCTTGAAATCACAATTCCATGCGCATCATCAGTGGACGTATTTGTCTGCATTTGTTGTACCACCGATTCTTTGAGTCCGCGTTGCGCGGCATCATCACGAGCAATCTGTAGGGCGGCTTCCTGTGACGCGAATAGTCGGAGCTTTACCCCCTGTGGCACGTTCGTGGTGCTATGCCATTGGCCATCTTCGTACATATTTTGCCCAAGGGAACCTATCTGGCTGTTGAAATAGGTACGGCGCAGGACGTGACCATCCAGAGTATGGCCATTGTGCTGATTGGAAACAGTATATTCCGTTCTTCCTTCGCCCTCGCCGTATTTGAGAGTGTGGAATCGTTTTTCTTCCGGTTGGGCGGTTTTTGCGGTGGTAGGATCGCTTTCCTGCGTTTGCTTTGTTGATTCCGACATTACAGGTGATTCCGCAGACAGGGCTATCTTCGGCTCCCAAGTAGAAACATAGTCTGCATCATCCTGCATTCGCTGCAATTCTCTGATGACAGCACCGTGGTTTTCCCGCGCTAAGGCCAAGGCTTCCTTTTGCGAAAATTCCTTGCCCAGAGCGGCTTTGACGGTTTCCAGCTCGGCACTTTCCTGCCTAGCCTTCGCCCGCTGCGCCTCTATGGATTCATCCAGCCCTTTGGCCAGAAAATTGTCTACGCGCTGAAACAGGCCGGACAGGCTGAATTTGTCGTCGAAGCTATACCGCAGGTTGTCCGGCAAAAAGGCTTGTGCGTCCTCACCTTGGAGAGTGATTCGGAAGCCATCAGCTCCAAGGCCAGTCGCACGCACAATGTTCATATCAAATCCGCGATAGGAGCCGAACGGCACCTTTGTGCTGGAATTGCGTGTCACCTCCTTCACGCCATCGAGTAAACGATTTTTTATCTTTTCGCTGTCCTTTTCCGTCAAAAGCGAACCATCTGCCCATAGCTCGACCCGAATCTTTTCCTTCCCTTTTTCCGTAATGATATGGGTATGAGAATCCCGACGCTGGATATTGGCGGCATAGGCCCTTTCCGCTTTGGCAAGCCGCTTTTCAATGGCACCAAGCCACTTCAGCCTGTCCCGCAGACGGTGCTGGCCGCGTTGGTGCTGGGAGTACAGTGCCTCCAGCTTCCGCAGATCGCTGGCCAGTTGCACTTGCATAAGGATCAGGGGATTGCCGGACGCAGCAGCTTTCATTTCGGCGGCATTGGCAGCTTCGGACTGCACATCGTCAATGACGCGCTGGAGCAAATCCCCTTTGCGGAATTGCTCGATGGCGGCCGCTTTGTACTCGATAGTCTGCCACATTCGTGCGTCATAGGTCTGTTTTGTCGCGTAATTGTAAATAGCTACCGTAAAATTGTCTGGATCGCGTTCGTAGAAGATATTGCCTTGCCGAATGATTCTCCCATTTCTCTGTTCGAGGTCGCTCGGACGCCACGGCGCGTCCAGGTGATGCGCGGCCACCAGACGTTTTTGCACGTTCATGCCCGCGCCCATCTTGGCTGTGGAACCGAGCAGGATACGGACGTGTCCGGCGTTGACATCGCTGAACAGCTTTGCCTTGCGAATATCCGTATTGGCATCGTGGATGAAAGCTATTTCATCCACGGGGACGCCCTTATCCATGAGTTTTTGCTTCATATCGTTATAGACGGAGAATTTTCCTGATGACAGCGCAATAACGGCATCCATATCGACCGTGGGGTCTTCGCCGTCCTCATCAGGTTCTGTTCGTTCTGCCAGATCAATATCCTCCTGACCTCGCGGGGTTTCCTTGAGAAAGGAGCCGTCCACGTCAATAAAGGATTCAAGCTCCTGATCGAGCGGTGCATCCGTTGAGCCTTGCGTGACGTTCTTCCCGCCCTTGGGCGTGGATAAATCGCAAAACACAAGCTGTGTGCCTTTGTCCGCTGCGGTATCACGCCAGACTTCGTAAATGCGCTCCACTGCGGCATTGATTTTAGAACCGGGAGCATCTTCCGCCTCTGGATCAATCAAGCGAAAATCCAGACCTGCCTTGCGGGCGTCATTGGTGATTTTAAGCGGATTGTCCACACGGGGATCGTGGGGCAGATGCTCCATGCGCTGGATAATCTTGTCCATAAAATCCGCCTGATCCGCTGATCGTTCCACAACATCATTGAGCGGACTGCCGTCTTTAACCGGAGGGGTGAGAGGGCGCAGACCAGCGCGTTTCGCCTGTTCGTCCAAATCGCTTTTTGTCACCACATCCGCGAAGGTACGGTACATGGAAAGCAATTCAGGCACGTTCTGGAAGCTGGCAAAGCGCGATTTCATCTTGTAATTCACGCCAGTAGCATCCAATTCCCAGCCGTTGGTAATTTGTCCGAAGGTAGAGGCCCAGGCGTCGAAATGTTCAATGCCCTTGGATTGCAAGTCCTCATACTGCATATAGCGTTGCAGGGTGTACACTTCCGCAATCGTATTAGATATGGGTGTGCCGGTCATGAAATATACGCCACGGCCATTGTGTTCGCGTTGCAGATAGCGGCATTTGATGAACAAGTCCAAAGCCTTCGCGGAGCCGGTGATATTCCCCAGACCGGATACATTCATGGTCGTGGTGTAGCTCAGATTTTTGAATTCATGGCTCTCATCCACGAACAGGGCGTCAACACCCAGATCGCCGAAGTCTACAGAACGGTCTTTCTTTCCTGTACCGGCAAGCAGAGCCTCATAGCGTGCTTCCATTTTTTCGCGCTGTTTTTCAAGCTGCTTGATGGTGGCGCGTCCGCCTTCCGCTTCCTTGGCGGCCTGTATTGCCGCAATCACCGAATCAATCTGCTCTTGAAGAATTTCTTCCTGCACGTCGTGAGGCATATCGATTTTTCGGAAAGAGCTATGCGCCACAATGACGGCATCCCATTCCCCTGTGGCGATGCGCCCGAACAGCCGTTCCCGATTCTGTTTGGTGAAATCCGTCTTGTCCGCCACAAGAATATTGGCATCGGGGTAGAGCTTGTAAAATTCGTCCCGCCACTGGTGCAACAGATGATTGGGGACGACAATCATGGGTTTGGAGAGAAAGCCCATACGTCTGGATTCCATCACCGTGGCAATGCAGGCCAACGTTTTGCCCGCGCCCACAACATGGTCGAACAGGGTCGTGCCTTCTTGGATGCTGCGCCAGACAGCATCTTTTTGATGGGGCCTGAGCTGCACTTCTGAATATGCGCCCACCAGTTCAAGATGGGAGCCGTCATAGCGCGGCGGGATGTTCGTATTGAAGCGTTCGTTATAGAGCGAGGTCAGCATATCCCGCCGGTCGTCGTCCGTCCAAACCCAATCAAGAAAAGCTTGGCGGATTTCATCGGCCTTCTGCATGGCGGCAGCGGTCAGCTCCTGATCAATCACCATGATCGGTTTGCCGTTGTCATCGTGCTGGCCGCTTTCCTTTTCTACCTTGACGGGCTTGTTCTCCAGGAGAGATTCGATAATCTTGTCAGCGGGATATTCAGGAATACCCCAGACACTCGTGTTCAAGGATGAATCCCAGATACTGACGGAAGCCTCCCAGCGACCCAAAGTCGGAAAATAGTTGATGACCTGACGCCCCTTGCCTCCATGAAGATGCTCGGTAAAATCTGAAAGCACTTGTGCTGGAACCCATGTGGAACCGAATTTGATACCGATGTCCACGGCTTCAATATCCGGCGGCATGGCGGCGGAGAGGGCTTCCACGTTGGGAGCAAAACGCGTATCTGTCTGCGCGGCCTCCCGTGCCTGATGCAGCTTGGCCCGGACATTGCCGGTCAGGTATTTATCCCGAATTTCCCATTCTTCGTTGATTGGATTCAGGAAAATCAAGCCCTGTTCCTGCAATTCCTTCTGGGTGGAATCAGCAGGACGCCGTAGAAGCTGCTCCATGCGGCTGAAATCAATCTTGCCTGTTTCTCGCAATGTGATGAGCAATGCGTCCCTGACATTTTCGGCTTGTTCCGCGACCTGAGCAGGCTTGAGCACCCGTTGGCGGAAAATAGCCGCTTTTTGGGCCGATGCGGGCCGTGGTTCCCTGTTCTGCCGTTTTGCGGTTTCGGGGGAAAGCCCCTTATCATAGTCCGCTTCCAGAGATTCCAGCAGGGAATGTTCAGGATCGTCGCGCATGAGCGTGCGGTTCGTTTGGGAATTGAGATGCCCATATTTTTTGACGAAAGCGTCATACTGGCTGTTGAGCCGAGCACGCAGAGTGAGCATTCGGCTTTCATCGCCGTCGCTCTTTTCCTCGTTGAGCAATTCTCGCAGGGTATCCCGAACTTGAATGATGGACACGAGGCGTTGCCGGGCTGTTTCGCTTTTGATCGGCAGCAGATCGTAATCGCCTTCACCGAAAGCGGCAGCGGTCTTAAAGACGATCTTCCGGCTCTGCGGCTCGACACACAGGGCGTTCATTTTCAGGGCTTGGAAATACGGGCTGCGGATGAAGTCCGCGTTGCGTACCCTGACCTCGGTGTTGAGCTGATTTTCTGCCTGTGGCACAAAACAGTCGGCAGGGAGAATACCCAGACGTTGGGTAATTTCTTGCCCCAAGTCAGCATGGGTAGGATCAGGCAGACAATTCAACGCACCCTCAAACATACCGCCGGAAAAGGCCAGTGTGCCGATGATCTGCCGAGGATTTTCTACGAAGTAGCTGTTAATTGCGGCCTGTCGCCTGCCACCGTTTTTGAGGTCATCTACCTCAATGGTGGCCGTGTTCACCCAATCCTTAGTATTGGGCTTTTCACCGGTATTTTTTTGGAAAAATACAATATCCGTGGTGACATCTGTAAGGGCATTCTGCCGGAAGGCGGTTTCAGGCAGGCGGACACCACCCAGAAAATCGGCGTACCGTGAGATATGTTCCCGCACCGCAGGATCGGTGGAATCCATGAAGTAGCGGCTGACCACAAAGGCGGCAACACCGCCCTCGCGCAGCAGATTGAGGGACTTGGCGAGGAAGTAGTTGTGGATCGAGAATTTTCGCAGTTCGGGAAAGTCGGGGTCGTACAGCGATTGGTTGCCGAAGGGGGGATTGCCCACTACGGCGTCTATGCCGCCGGAACGCAGCAGGCTGTTCTGAAAGCCGGTGTTGAGGTGCTTCGCTTCTGGATAGAGATAGCGTGCGATGGCCGAAGTTGTGGGATCAAGTTCCACAGCCATAAAGTGGGCGTTGAAGTTTTCGGGGCAAAGACCGATGAAATTGCCGATACCCGCCGACGGCTCCAGAATACGAATCCCTTCGCCGCTTCCCAGTCCCAGTCTGGAAAGCCCCTGATATATCCCTCGAATAACGGTTTCCGAGGTATAGTGGGCGTCCTGTGTGGAACGGCGGGCAGCGGTGTAATCGTCAGGGGAAAGCAAACCCTGCAATTCACGGTATTCTGCGGCCCATTGTTCATTTTTCGGATCAAAGACCTGTGGCAGCCCGCCCCATCCCACATAGCGGACAAGCATCTTTTGCTCTTCCGGTGTGGCCAATTCCGCGTGGCTGTCCCGAAGCTGTTTCAGCAGGCGTATGGCGGCAATATTATCCGCATATTTGGTTTTCGCGCCGCCAACGCCAAGCCGGTCTTCAGATGTTATTCGGTAATTTTCAGGCTTGTGTCGATGCCCATGCTCTCCAAAATCTCCCAGTCCGACATCCCTTGTAATCCCGCCAAACGTGCCGTCTCGCTGCTCAAGGCTCTCGCTTCCGTCTGCTGCTGGCCGTAGACCTTCAGATCGAAGTCGAAGCTCCCCATCGCTTCCAGTCTCTTCAGCTCTTCCGGGTTGTTCAACGCCCAGCGATCCAGTATCGAATAGCCCAAACTGGTGTACCCCCCGCTGCGCACGTCGTTGATGGTTTCCGGCTTGAGCACCTTTCTTGCTATTTCCAGAGGATAACTTTGTCTGTCGAGCATCTTGCGCCTCCCTATCAAGCGAATGTGTAAAAGGGAAAACCGTCTCTGCCTGCAACACGGGGGCAGAAACATTGTCCTCCCGCAGGTCGTCTTGAATATTTTCTTCTCGTATCTGTTCGATGTGGTTTGCCATTGCATCGAACAGCGATAACTGACGAGAATCACCGCTTTGTTTGCGCCGTCTGGCCATGTTTCCCTATCCTTGTGGGCAAGGCGGGGAACGGCGCAAAGAGTACGACGCTATTCCTTCCCGCCGGAGTGTTCATCCGGAGCGAATTTCAGCTTTTCGGAGTTTTCGATGAAAATTCGTCCGTTTTCCTCAAGAAAAACAACTTTGTCTCCCACCTGCACCTTAAGCTTCTTCCGAATTTCAGCGGGGATAGTGATTTGGCCTTTTGTCGTGAGCTTGGCGAGTTCCATGCCTCTGCCTCCTTGTATAGTCTTACTAATAATGTATTCCTTAAAAGTAAGACTAAGGCGAGACGGACAACCTGTCAAGAATCTCCCTCAAGGTCATGATGCGTTTTTATTCAGCAGGCCAGAGAGACGTTCTCTAAAGAAGTGGCTCGTTGAGCAGACCGCGCGTAATGATTTGAAGAATATCCTTTTGAGCTTGCTCTTCTCCGGCGCGGGTTTTCTTGGCCAGCTCAAGGGCGGTGGGCAATTCAGCCGCCTTGAAATCGCAGGCTGGGAAACGAATGCCATCCAGAACAAAGGTGGGTGTTGAAGAAATGCGAGACTGCGCGGCGAGAATATCCGCGCTCACCAGCGGCGCGGCCTTTTGCAGAGCTTCCGCGAAGGCTTCCGGCGCAATGGCTGCGTCCTGAAACGCGGTCTGCAAGGCCGCTCCGTAGGGAACCGGAATACCAAGCGTCGTCTTCGGCGTGACTGAATCCCAGAATTGATGGGCAGCGTTGACGGAAAAGGTGTGCAATGCTTCATAGCTCAAGGCTTTTTTCAAGGATTCGCCATATTCGTCCGAGGGAATGTGGCGCACCACAATGCACAGATCGGGATGCGTTCGCTGCACCTGAAGAACCTCCTGGATGCCACAATAGGAGCATTCGAGGTTCGCCCAATATTCCACGACATCACCCCGAAAGCCGTCCACGGGTCTGCCGTCCAAACAGGTTCTGTCGGAAAGACTTTCCAGCGGCCTATAGGTTTGCGCCAAATCTTTGGTGATTTCGGCTTGCACACCCGCTTCTACGGCCAACTTATCCGACATAGGCGTTCCGGCGTGGGCCGAAACGGAGCATTCAAAAAAGCATACAAGAGAAAGAGCCAACGCTGAGAGCATGTCCTTATGAAAATTCATGAAAATACCTCTGTTTTCTGTATTGTAAATATCACAAAAAAGGAATTTATCCTTGACAATATTACTTTTATCCCTACGATCAAGGCATGAGCACCACAGACGAACAAAATACGCCCTGGCAAGTGGACTTCACTTGCAAGGCTCAAAAGCAGGCGGAAAAATTACCTGATTTGATACGGGCCTCCGCGTATTTGCTGAAAGCGGAAATGGAGCAGGAAGGGCCTGTCCAGGCGGAGTGGCACCATTACGGCAAACTGGCGGGAAAGAAGGGCGAATACCACCATTGCCATTTGAACAAGGGGCATCCTCGGTATGTGGCAGTGTGGCTCGTGGAGGATCGCAAAATGCAGGTTATTGAGATTTGCTATGCGGATACACACGAAAATGTGAATTATAGCCAGTTCAAATAGGAGAATGAAGATGCAGGCTGAATTAAGACTCCATCCCATTGAAGGCGGGCAGGCGGTGATTTCTTTGTCCGTTCCGGCGGCCAAGGCTCTTATGGTCGCTAATACGATAAAGGGCGTACTGACATTGGCTGGGCACAAGGTTCGGCGAGTCAATGCTGAGGGCGAGGAACTGTTCAGCTCGGCTGAAGTTTTTCCTGACGCTTCTCCGGCGCTGGCCTTGCGCGGACTCCGTGGCAAGGAAGACCTGACGCAGGCAGAATTGGCCGAGAGGTTGGGCATCAGCCAGAATATGGTATCGGAGATGGAAAGCGGAAAGCGGAATATTTCCCCCAAGATGGCGAAGCGAATTGAGAAAGTATTCAAGGTTCCATACAAAATATTCATGTGACGGCCTTTGGAGATGAGGGGAGAGCCTTCCGCGTGAGGGAACGTATTACGCCGCATGGTCTTGTCTCTCCTGAGTAAGCTGTAGAAGTTGTGGAACGCGCAGTTGCGCCTTTTTCAGCGAGGGATTGGCAAAAAACATGTCACCCCAGACGACCTGACCGGAAAAGACAAAGTGGGCTTCGCCTTCTAAGGGCTTGCCATTCTGGAAATCATGAGTTATATAAAAATATAATATTTGGAGGTTTGCCATGTATACAAGCAACCTGAGAAGAGTCGGCGGTTCGGTAATGTTGGCTGTACCACCAGCCATTTTGGAAATGTTACAAATGAAGTCGGGTTCAGCAGTGAATATGGCCGTGGAGTCTGGCCGTTTGGTTATCGAACCAGACCTCAGAAAGAAGTACAGCCTGCAAGAATTGTTGGCCCAGTGCGATGTTTCCGCGCCGATTTCCGATGAAGACGGAATTTGGATAGCCTCAACGGCTATGGGCAAGGAGCTGATCTGATGCGTCGTGGCGATATTTATCTGGTAGACCTTGATCCGACCGAAGGGCACGAACAGCAGGGAACACGTCCGGTTTTGGTGGTTTCCCCAGATGAGTTCAATAAAGTGACGCAGGTTCCCGTGGTGTTGCCGATTACCAGCGGCGGCAATTTCGCCCGTACTGCCGGTTTCGCTGTGTCTCTCAGTGGAGGCGGCACTCGCACGACCGGAGTAGTGCGCTGCGATCAACCTCGTGCCCTGGATTTGCGGGCGAGATCCGGCAGACGTTTGGAAACTATTTCTCCCGCTCTTATGGAGGAAGTCCTCGCCAAGCTGGCGACCATTTTCGGTTAGGGTGCTTGTTGCCCGTTTACGCCGCATTGTCATAAGACTTCTCCATGCTCAGTTGTAAAAGTTGCGGGACGCGCAGTTGCGCCTTTTTCAGCGAAGGATTGGCAAAAAACATGTCACCACGGACGACCTGACCGGAAAAGATAAAGTGGGCCTCACCCTCTATCTGTTCCTGTAAGTCGCGCAGGACGACGCGATCTTCCTGTTCCACCGTGGTGTTCATGGCGTCGCGGTAGTCGGGACTGATTTTTTCGTTGATGGTGTAGCCTGTGGTGCGGAGGACGGTACTTTGCCCTGCCTGACCGCGTATCAGTTCCCACGTTTTTTCGGCATCCTGTATTTTCATGAAAATCTTGATACTTGTGTTCGCCACCATCTGTTGAGCGCCTTTCTTGTCGGCTTCCAAAATACCGGCATAGTCCTGGGAGGCGACGATGGCCGCGATGCCCAGACCGCGCCCCTGCGTCAGCACGACCTCAAAGCCCGGCGTGACGATGGCCGCATACTCGTCCACAATGCAGAGATAGGGGCCGATGCCCACGGTATCCGTGGGTAGGGCTTCCAGCACGTCCGCCGCGTCGCCCTCAATGTGTGCGCCAAGGCCGACTGCGCAGGCGTTGCGGATGGCCGAGAGACTGATTTTTCCAAGGCTGACCAGTTCCGCAGGTGCTTTTTCCAGTGACGGCAGGAGGACAACGAGGATTCTGCGCTGCATGATGGCGTCAGCGAAGTCCACCTCGCCGTCTTCTGCGCCGTAGATATGGGAATAGGTGTCGGTCAGGCTGGACAGGGCTTTGCCGAAGTAGGATTGCGCGTAGCCGAACTGTTCTGCGAAGGACGGGGGCTGGTCTTTCATTTCCCGCCCAGCGATCCAGCCGGACGTTCCGAGGGCGGCCTGAATGGACGCACGGGATTCTTCATCCAGTTCAGGGTGCAAAGCCAGAGCGACACATTTTTCCAGTGCCAGCGAGTCGCGGATGATGCCGGTGGAGAGTTTGAGCAAGCCCTTGTCGCGCAAATCCACCAGCGCATACATAACGCCGGAAATGAGTGCCTGTGCCTTGTCGGCGAAGATGCTGTTCGCACCATCAGAGGCCGGCATGAGCGATACCAGAAGCTGCGTCAGGGCTTCCGCGCTTCCGAAGGTGAATGGGTTGTTGGTATTGGATAAACGACGCGGACTTTTTCCTTTGACCTTGCCGGATGTGCCGTAATTCAGCACTCTGAAGTCGTCATCCCGCCCCAGAAATCGCGCCATCTGCCAGATTTGAACCGCCAGCTTTGGGCTGGCCTTTGGGTCAATGTAAAATAACCCACTTGCCGTCGCCAATGCGTTGTAGGACAGGGAAACCAGCGTTTCTGTTTTACCGGAGCCGGTTGTTCCAAACAGCAGGCAATGCGTGAGAATATCCTTGGCTTTCAGCCACAATTCATGCCCGTCCTGAAGGCGGTTCCCCAGAAAAAAGACGCCTTCGGGTTTAGCAAAGCCGCGTCGTCCCGGCAGAGGATCGCCCTTGTCTGTGCCGGAGAGACCCAGCGGCATCCGAAACGGCAGGCGTTCCTTGCTGACGCAGGCGCAGCGAGCGGCAAACAGGACTACACCAATCAAAAACAAGGGTGTAGCCAAAGCGGGAAAAAGAAACAGACACACCCCCGCCGCAAACATGCCGCCCGTCTGGACGTGTCCGAGTTTGAGTGTATCCGCAAGGCGTTGGGACGGGGAACGCACGTCTCGGTGCAGGCGTTTGCGTTCTTGTGTTTCATGGTCTTCCAGACCTCGGATGTGTCTTTCCATATGTGCAGACCTCAATAATATTCTTGCGCCAAGTCTGAATCGTCATTGGCATCGTATTCGGGATCATCTTCCGCTTTCGCGTAAATCCTGTCTGCGTTTGGCGTCGGTTCACTGGGCGATGCTATTGATGGGGCCTCAGGCATGGGGGGAACGAATATTTCCGTCAGCCAACCCTGAGCGGCCAACGCCCCGCGTAAACTTGCAATGGCAGCATCCAGACATGGTTCAGACAGGGGCTGACCAGCCTGTTCTTCCGCCGCGTAGTGCGCCCACGGGGCAAAGCCTTCCGCCCAGGCCGCTCGCCCGCCGCACTGGTTGAGCGCGTACCAGAGCGGACGATCCAACGGGCGGAGCCACAGAAACTGTGAAGTCGCCAGAACGCCCTTTCTTCGCGCACGGTACAGCAGGGCCATGAACCACGGAAGCTCAAAGGCGACATGATTGAGGAGACTTTTTTCCCGCAGGATATTTTTGTGCTGCTTCCACATGGTGTTCAGACGGGCGGTAAAAACCTCTGTTTCCAAAACGGGGCATACTGCCTGTCCGTTTTCCTCACGGTAGGAGCGGGATACGTCATCGAGAAGAGCGACGCAGCCCTTCTTGTCCCCGCCCGCGTAGGCCAGAAAAGCGACAGCCAGCGCACGACGACAGGGAGAAAAGCCCTCATATCCTTCAAACCATGTGCCGAGCTGTTCCGTCAGCACAGCAAGGGCCTTTGTCTCATCCAGACGGGCATGGCCGTAGGCAGGAAGTTCCGTGGAGGGCAGACCGTGATGCAATGCCTGTTCTGGGGCAAAGGGGTCTCCGGCCTCGTTGACCAGCAGACCATGCTCCAGCGCAAACTGAACCGGCGTCCGGGCAAGCCGCCACGGGCCGGAATCGTAGGATTCCGGCGAAAGCAGATACTTTCCGCTCCCGACAATAGGCCGTAGGCAAGGAAAGGAGTCCGCATTGTTACGCAGCAGGCTTTCCATATTGAAGTGCCGGATAAGCCCGGCCACGCGACCCATAAAGATGGAGGCGACGCCCAACAAAAGGAGCAGCAGTACGAAAGGCCAACGAATCCATGCACCGGTATAGTGCAAGACCTTTTGCACGGTTTCCCAAGGCAGGGAGCCGGGATTAGCTTCAGCAATGCGTGCCCACGCGGTATGTGCCTCCTCGGAAAAAGGCACGAACGCCTTGAGCTGCGCCTGTGCCAACGACAGGAGCAGGCCGTTCACGGCTTCTGAGTGCCTTGCATACAACAGAGGTACGCCGATGAAGACAATGAGTAGAAAGGCGACCCACAAGAACAGGCGGTCGTCCCTGTCGTCTCGCACGTCGTTCATGGTCTGCTCTCCCTGTTTGCAACGAAGGGCGGCAGTGTAAAAATCCCCTCGCGTTCCAGTCTCGCCAGATTGTTTTTGACCCGTCGGATGTAGGCGTCCCGCCGATGGGGCGTGCGGGAATGATATGCGCCGATGGCCTGCCAGAGATCGCCGGTACGCTGGTATTCCTTGTGCAGCAGCCAAGCCGCAGCATGGGCATTGACCCGTCCGTCGCACAGCACGGCCTCCGGTGCAATGCCCATTGCAGCCAACTCATTGAGGTGTACCGTGTTGAGCTGAAAACAGCCCAAGTCCCATGTGCCATTTTTGTTGTCCAACGCCTCGCCCATCCTGCCGTTTTCAGTAGCAAGAATACCCAAAAGTGCGGCCAGAGGCAGACCTCTGGCGCGGGCGGCATCTACAACGCAGGAGAGCGTCAGAGGTCGTGTCGGTGGGAGTGCAACCCTTGTGCGTTCAATGGCCAAGGCGGCATCCGGCAGCAAGCACAGAGCGATCAGAGCAAGAAAACAGGCCGTCTTCATTTGAGTTTCCCCGTAATTTTGACGATGTAATCTCCGCTCGTGCCATACACTTTGAAGGGATTGTATTCACCGAGTCCGTTTACGGTATTGAGCACCTGATTGTGGGTATCGTTGATTTTCTGTTGGATCAGGGAATCGACCTGGCTGCACATGCCCGCGACAATCTGATCCATGCTTGGCAGAGTCACGCCCAGGCTGAAGGCATCGCCGATGGCGTTGACGGAACCCAGACAGCCGGAAAGCGCGTCGCGTTCCGATTCAGGATCAGGCAAAAGCACGTTGTGACTATCAGATACGCGACCGTTACGTTCCTGCACCGCCCTGCTTACGGCGTCCTGCATATCTTGGCAGGAGGCCGCGAAAGACGGGGTGGCGCAAGCAGCACAGAGAAGGAACAGAAAGAACCACCTCATTTTTTCCCTCCAGATTTGGCGTTAAAGTCCGGCGCACCGTTAGGGCCGACAGGGTAGGTTTTCTTGCAATTGGGGTAGCCAGAACAGCCGTAGAATTCGGCTTTTGCGCCGGTACGCTGGATAAGCGGCTTGCCACAGGCTTTGCAGATATGCGTGGAGAGTACGGCCTTGGGGCGTGGCTTTCCGGGTTTGCCGTTATCATCGGGCAGAATGGTTTTACAGTTCGGATAGGCGGAACAGCCCCAGAACCACGAGCCGTCCTTTTTGCTCTTGCGGCGGTTCAGGGCCGCGCCGCAGTCTGGACAGGGGAAAGCGGGTTTTCCGTCACCAAGGATGGGGGTCAGCAGACCCGGCAAGACGCGGATTTGTTCCGCCAGAAAAGCGTCAAGGCTTTCCTTGCCTTGCGCTATGGCTTCAAGCCGATCCTCCCATGCTGCCGTAGTAATGGGGTCTTTCAGAGACGGCGGCGTGAGATCAATGACTTCCCGACCTAGTGGCGTGGAGACGAGGGCTTTCTTTTCAGCGATCAAATAGCCGCGTTCTTTGAGCGTTTCGATGATGTTGGCACGGGTGGCTTCGGTTCCTATCCCCTTGCTTTCTTTGAGTGTAGCCTTGGCCTGTGCGTCGCCCACAAAAAGATGGACGTTGGCCATAGCCTCAATCAGAGAACCTTCAGAAAATTTGGAAGGCGGAGAAGTCTTTTTTCGCACAGCCTGAACATCCCGGCACTGCACGGCATCGCCCTGTTCGACCAGAGGAAGGGCTTGCTCTTCATCCTGTTCGTCCGTGTCGTTACCCGTGAATCGTGTCCAGCCAGCGTCAAGAACTCGCTGTCCGGTGGCTTCCCAGCGGGTATCGCCGAGGGTTAGGCTGATTTTTTGCGCCTCGTAGCGCATGGACGGAAAGAATTGTAGGCAGTAGGCCGTGGCGATCAGCTCGTACAGGGAGCGTTCCGCGCCGGAAAGCGTTCCCGGAGCTTCGCCCGTAGGCACAATGGCGTGATGCGCCGTGATTTTTTTGGTGTTCCAGACGGCGTTTTTCAGGCTGGCATCTGCCTGCTTCGCCATGTCTTGCAGGCTGGATACGGCGGCGAGGGCGGTCAGTACGGAGGCTGCTCCGTCGAATTGTTCTTCTGGCAGATAGCGGCAATCCGTGCGGGGATAGGTGGTCAGCTTTTTTTCGTATAAAGATTGCGCGGTATCCAAAACCTGCTTGGCCGACATGCCGAGCTTGGAGGAGGCCGCTTTTTGCAGGGAAGATAGGCAGTGCGGCAGAGGTGCAGCCTTACTTTTGTTCTCTCGCGCGGCTTCCGTCACAACACCGTCCGTATCTTTAACGCCCGCAATCAGGGCATCGGCTACGGCGGCATCGGTCAGACGACCGGAACTGTCCAGCCCGACTTGCGTGTCGGAAGGAACAAACGTGGCTGTAAAGGCTCCAGCGGCGTGAACGAGATAGACACGCAACACTAAGTAATCAATGGATTTGAAGGAGGCGATTCCCCTGTCACGGGCAACCACCAGTGCCAGTGTGGGTGTTTGAACCCGACCGAGGGAAAGCACTTCCCCACGACCAGCTTCTCGCCCCGCTATGGTTAAGGCCCGCGTGGCGTTCATGCCCACCAGCCAATCGGCCAGCATCCGGGCGCGGGCGGCGTCGCGTAAAGGCGCATTGGGCGCGTTGTCTGTGATATTCTTCAGGGCAAGCTGAACGGAACGGTCGTCCAGAGAAGGCAGCCAGATACGGGTTACCGGGCCGCGATAGTTGAAATGCTCCAGCACTTCATCAACGAGAAGCTGGCCTTCTCGATCGGGATCCCCTGCGTTGACAACCGAGGCGGCCTCGCCCAGCAGCTTGCCGATGAGCTTGAGCTGTGTCGCCGCAGAGCGTTTGACCGTATATTTCCATGAAGCGGGGATGATGGGCAGATGTTCCCGCCGCCATTGCGCGTATTCCGGTTTGTAGTCCTGCGGGTACGCGGGTTCGAGCATGTGTCCAAAGCACCATGTCACCACATCGTTGCCGCAACGGATGCAGCCATTGTCCTTGTGGCCATTTCCCAGACCATTGGCGATGGCCTTTCCCAAATTCGGTTTTTCGGCAATGAAAAGTCGCATATTACATCCTCATGCGCTGCGCGGAAGCAGCTTTTTGCTCGTTAAAGGGCGAGGCATTCTCCACAGTCCCCTGTGCGGGCTGGAATCTTTCATCCAATGCTTTAAGAACCCGCGACACCTGCTCACAGAGCGAGGCAAGGTCTTTAATTGCTTCGGGGTCTTGTCTGAGTGCCATGTTCAGGAAATCGGGATTCTGGAGAATCAAACGAGCCTTGCAGGTCAGGTCGTCTGTCGCATCAAAGGCTTTGGTTGACTCGACCAGAGAGGCATGCTTGGAGCTGGCGGGGGTGAGACGTGGCGCACCGGGAAAAGCGTCTACACGGAAGGAGACACCGGAAACGGCATCCCGCTGTTGCTGAATCTCCATCAATTCCGGCCATGCTTCGGCCTTGGGGAACCACCACATTGTTGGCTTCTCGCCAGCTTCGAATTGACGGAGCGCAGTCAGTATCTTGGCCGCATCCGTCGCCGCCTGAAAAAGCTCTTTGGCGTCCCCACCGGAAAACTTCTGGTTCCAGTGGGCAATCTGGGAAGCCGCACTGTTTTCCGGCATGGGCAGATGAAACCTTGCCCCGGCCAGCAGGGAAAACATTTCGCCGCGCATCTCTTCAAAGGCGCAACTTTTGAGCGTTTCTGAACCGTTCTGGCGGTTTTCCCGCGAACTGTGCCCGGTAGCCGAATAGTATTCGCGCAGTTTTGCGGCGTAGTAATCACCCGAACTGGCGAAGCTGTCCGGGAAGGGCATCTTCACCATATCCTCGGCAGGACTGTACGAGGCTGGGCCGATATGGTGTTTGATCGCAATGCCAGAAGCGGAGATGAAGCGTTCTAAAAAAGCGTTACGCTCACTTTCCGACAGGGTTTTGGCGGGCTGCTCTTTGACGGGCAGTCCGTAAAGCTGTTCGGCGTTGAATACTGTGAAGGGATAAAACAGCGTCTTATGCTGTACGGGCAGAAGGTCGGCCCCCTGTTTCCGTTGCGTCTCAATGTCTCTCGCTTCATCCTGAGAATGGAATTTCCATTTTCCATCTTTGGCGACGGTGAAGAAGAGTTCTTCCGGGCGCAGAAGCCTGACACCGTGCAGTCCCTTTTTGATCCCTACGTTCTGCTCCGGGTGTTCGTCCTGATACTGCTGGATTTGTTTGAAGGTCAGCCAGCGGTCATCCCGATAGCCCTTTTCGATGCTGGTCAGCATGAGCCGGAGCATATTGGGGCCGCCGTACTCTCTGCCTGTGGTCGGACAAAAGGGTGTTCCCACCAGAGCCTCGGTAGAGGACTGGGCCTTTTGGGTCAGGGACAGCATGGTTTGGGCAATGCCGTTGACGAACTCTTCCTGAATGTCCTGACTGAGTTGGAAACGGCTCTTTCTTTCTGGAATCTGGCTCATGCGTCCTCCCTCACAACGTCAATAATGACGGTATCCGGCTCATCATGCGGGTTGATGAAACCCGCCGCGATGGCTTCTTCGTAATCCATGATGAAGGCTCCGGCTTCAATTTGTCCCTCGATGTCCGCTCGCGTAAGCACGACACGCTCTTTTTCGGTAGGCCGGACAGGGGCATCAAAAAGGCCGAAACGGTTGGGTTGTTCTGTGTTCATGGTGTTCACCATACTTTTGAGGAGGTTCACCAGCGGCAGCGTTTGCGCCATTGGCCTTCATTGAGTCTTGTTTCGCGTCGTCGCCCCATGCAGGCCACACGGATGGCTCGGAAACAGGCAACGGGTGTCATGCCGGTGCGCTGCACCAGAAAAAGGACGAGCATGGCCATAAAGGCAAGGCCAGCCGTCCACCACGCCCAATGGAACAGCCACAGCGCCAGCGGAAAAACGGCGCGGGCATCCAGAATGAGTATTTTCGGGGTGAGGCCGGTATCCCGCCAGAGAACGTCGCTGGCCATCACAGCACCCCCAATAAGATGCTGAAATCATGCGTTTGCGCCATACGATGTGCCTCCTTTTTGTTTGCGTTCCGCCAGAATGGACATGTATTTGTCTTTGGCGAGCTTGCCTTCCGCGAAGGCGACTTCGGCGGCGTCCTGAATCCGCTGACCGGATGCGGCCAGCAGTTCCTCAGTTTTCAGAATCAAACGCTCCAGAGGCATATCCAGCAGCGTTTCTCGGATATTCGGGGTGAAGGCCAGATACTCGCGCAGCGCGATACGCCCGCTGTTGTCCGGCAAGGGGACAAGACGTTGCGAGATGATCAGACGGAGGCTGGAGAGTAGCGTGGCTGTCACCTGAAGCCGTTCCTCAACGGGAAAGACGTTGATGATGCGGGAAAGTGTCTCCGGTACAGAACGGGTGTGCACGGTAGAATAGGCGGCCACGCCGATTTCCGCGCTCTCAATCATGCCCCGGAGTGTGTCGGGATCGCGGCTTTCGCCGATGAGCACCACGTCCGGTGCTGTGCGCGTGGAGTTACGGGTAGCCGTCAGAAAGGATTTCAGATGTTCGGGAACCGTACTCTGCGAAACAGGCCCGCCGGGGTTGGGCACAGCGTCAAAGTCAAACTCGATGGGTGCTTCATAGGTACTGACGTTGCGTCCGCCGTTTTCAATGATGCGCCGAAGAATGGCGGCCAGCAGCGTGGATTTTCCGCTTCCCATGACGCCAGTGACCAGCACCAACCCATTGGGCGGCATGGCGTGATTCAGAATAGTCTGTTCCACATGCAGGTCTTCCAGCGCGGGAGGCGCGGAAGGAATAGCCCGGAAGACGATTTTGACTCCGGTGGAATAGCCGTCCGCCACAGGTGTGGCGTTGCCGCGAAAACGGCGGCGCAGACCGCGAGTTTCCTCGATTTCATGGGCAAAGTCGTAATCCGATTGCCCGGACTTGATGAGCGCGGCCACAGAATTATTTTTCGTCAGGCGTTCCAGAGCCGCCAATAGCTCGTCTGTGGTGATCGCCCGTTGTGTGACTTTTTGCCACAGGCCGTTCAGCCGCATCCATGCGGGCAGGCCGGAACGCAGACACAGATCCGACATTCCACAATGGGTGGCCCACAACAGCAGTTCGTTGATGGCCGCATAATCCCAGCGGATACGCGGTTCTTTTGGATACAAGGCAAGCTCCGGCATGGTTACTTTCTCTCCCTTTGCTTTGTAGGAATCGTGACCCTGAAGGCAGAGGGGCTGGTGATCCGGTAAACCTGTTGGCCGATGTTCAGCTTATTGCCGTTGTCCGAGGTGCGGATTCCCAAATCTGAGGAGGCCGTGCTGACTCGGCTCAACAAGTGTTGCGCTGTGAGCAGGTGGTAGAGCATGACGCCGCGATAGTTTCGTGCCATGCGGGATACATTGTCCGCATAGAGCTGATCCGCTTCCGTCAAGCCCTGTGCCCAGGCTTCACGCACGGCGGCCCGCCAGATGGCGCGTTCCTCAGCGTTTTTCGGCAACACGGCGGGGTTGGGCTTTTCCGGTTCGGGGAAATCGTCCATCATCAGAAATTCTCGCCAGGTGGGTACAACCGCGATGTATCGTGCCGGTTCCAGCAATTCATAGGTGGTTTTCGCGCTGGTGGCGGTTGCAGATTCCTCAATACGCATGGATGCACCCGCTCGCGTCAGCAAGGGGGGCATGATCAGGGCATGGCCCTGTGTCAGCATGAGCGGCCCGAAGTTGAAGGCCGTATCCATGACGGCGCGGTAGTTTTCCGTTTGCGCGACGAGTTGCCTGTAACGCCACGCGATGGCCGTCTGAAAGGTGACAAGCTGGGCCGCTTCCTGAATGGCCGAAGGCCGCATGAGCTGAACGGCAGTTTTCTCTTTGGTGTCCAGCCCCTTCATTTCCAACAATTCCGCCAAGGCTCCGGGTTCTCCCTTGTGCGGCCCGGACGCGGGATCGACGGGGATGGATAGGGAGAGGTATTGCCCTGTGTTGTCTTCAGCATAGGAAGCGTCATGGGGTGTGACTTTTCCCGTACCGTTGTCGGCACTGTCGGCGGGAGCAGGCGCGTTGACCGTCTCCGGCGGCACGGGCGCAGGATTAACGATGTCCACCTGTTTTCCCGTACAGCCGAGCAGACTGATGCAGATCGAAAAAGTCAATAATAACTGAGTAATATTGAAAGAATGACTCATGACCGTGCCTCCAGAGTTCTGGCCAGCGTGAGCACGCGATTGACGGGATCAACACGCAGCACGACCTGCGGCTGGACTTGCCAGGCGATGTCTTCCAACAGTTCATGGGCAGGCCGGTTCAGGCCGCGTACCACGACTGTTACCACCTGCGCGGAGGGCGTCCCCACTTCTTTGTAGCGGTAACCGAGCTGGAGGCAGATTTCCTTGAGTGCGCCGTCCGCCGGGCCAGTCCACGAGATTGTGACCGGCAGGTTCAGCGACGGATCAGGAGGCGGCAACAGTGGTTGTAGCCCTTGCCCACGCAATTTTGCCACCAAAGCCAGTTCACCGTGGGCCTGTTCCGCAGCCTGACCGAGTGTGGCCGTTACGAAATCAACAGTGTTCGGAACCGGAGGGCTGGCCTTGGGGGCACAGGCAGCCAGAGACAAGCAACAGAGCAACAACAGCATCTTGGGAAACATGGGGGAACACTCCTTTATGGTTGAAGGATTGAGGCAGACACGTCATGATCTCTACGGGCGTTTTTCGGGGAAACCGACGACATGCCACAGCCAACGGGACAGCGGCAGAAAACGGCGGTTTTTCAGAATGAAGATACGCCAGAGGGTTGTGACGAAACCAAGCAGACAGGGTGGAACGATAAGGGCAAAGACCAGCACAGCGGCGGTGCTTGGAAGCACACAGGTAGACACCGGAACGGCAAAAATCAGCAGCCGTAGGCGTAACAGACGGATCACGCTGGGAATATCCGCGTCGGCAATACCCCAAGCCTCAAGTACCCGGCTGAAATTTTCCATCAGCTCTTGTTGTTCCGAGGCCGAGCGGTGATGCCGGAAACTCCCCAAACGAGAATGAAAGGAATCCCGAAGCTCCGACAGATGTTCACCAGTCGGAGAAACCCGAGAAGCCAGATTGTTTTTGATGCGCGTGAACATAATCCCCCCTTAACTCCTAAAATTTCTTTGCGACACGCTTGGCCCTGCATTCGCAGCGGCAGCCTGCCCCTGCGGTGAGGACGGTGCAGTATTGCCTCCGGCGGGAGCGGTGCTATTCCATTGGCGCGACATTTCACCACGCAATTCCCGCGCTCCGTGCGCCCCTGAACTGACCGCGTTGGTAGAACCGAGGAACACATTCTTGACTCCGGCTTGATCTTCTTTTTCGCCAAGGCCGTGGAACTGTTGCCCTATCCAGTTGGTCACATGCTCCGGCAGATAGTGAATCAGGGAAAAGAACTTGTTGGCCGTCATAATCACGACAATGCCGAGGATAACGAGCATGGAGAACGTACCGGTGATGCCGATGATTTTGGTCTGTGAGGTTCCGGCGATGAAGGTTTCAAAGCCCGCGCCGAGTAACCTGCCCACCACGTTCATCAAGATGACGGCAGCGAAGAAGCCCGCCACCATGAGCGGTGGACGAATCAGGATACCAAGCAGCAGAAAGTAGCCTCGTTTTCCGTGCTGGCCCGCTGCCCCCTCGCCTTCCGGTAAGGCATGGGCGCAGAGCCAGAGCGGAGCCGCGACTAGGGCTTCCATAATCAGGATGATCCAGCCGACCAGCGCGGAAATCCAGCGAATGAAAGGAATGGCCGGAAGGTAATAAGCCAAGGCCAGCCCGTACAAAAGCAAGGGCAGAAAAACTGTGAACAGCGCGAAGGAAATGTATTTATCCAGATTGGGGATGGCCTTGCCAACAAAGGGCAGGGCTTTGCCCATCGAGTGCGCCACATCTACGACGCCGAGGGCTGAGGCCAGCCCCCAGGCCGTGCCGATGAGATAATCCCCGACAGTGGATACCGCCATAATCGGGTCTTGCGTGGAGAGCTTTTCAATGGCGATGGGCAAAATGTTTCCGGCTACCAACTGATTGAGCGTGGCCCGCAGCCAGTTGCAGAGTTCCTCGAAGGCTCGGCCTTCGTCCGTGACGGAAGGCGTGGCCGTGGCAGCAGAAATGCCCCTCCGGCTGGCGTAAGCGGTCTTGATATAATTCGCCACACGCTCTTTTGAGGCTTCATAGTCATGCAGACCGTGCGTCAACGCATACAGTTCCGAAACTGTATATTCGTGGGGGCTGTATGTGATGCCGGAGTACATGGCCTCACGGGCTTCCTGATTGATCCATGAAATCGACCAGTACGACGAACCGGCGATAATCCAACCGTACTGTTTGGAGTTTTCTTTGAACTCGTTGAGCTTGCTTTGCAGCTGGCCTTGTTGCGCGTAGCTTTGCAAGCCTGAAAGAATGGTCGTGTTGACCTGATTGGCCGTGTTGTACAAGGCGCGGGGATCAATGGCGGAAGCCGCAGTCTCAGGATTGGCAAGCTGCTGCGCTACCGGCGAGAGCGCGGAAATGGCCGTACCCACGGCATTGACTTTGCCACGGCACAGCGCGTCGTTTTCATCCACACAGCTGACTGTGATACTTCCCGCGTTGCCGTTGAAAACAAATCTGTATTCCCCACCGGACTGGAACCAGTTGCCGCTGTAGTCCCACTCGCCGCCCGGTTCGATATTCAGACCTCGCCGTTCGTTCAAGTAATACTGGAGCGTTAGCGATTCCAACGCGCCATTGGTAATGGCCGCATAGTGCGTGACGTTCTGATCTGGAGCCTGTACAGTGAGCTGCCCACCGTGTTCCACAAAGTAGTCCGTTCCCAATTCCCAGATAGAGTTACCCAAATTGACGGAAAAGCCGATGCAGGCCAAGATCGCCACCTGAAACAGACTCAAACCCTTGAAAATCGGCGCAAGAGCTCCCATTGCACCCACGAAACGCAGAGGCATCCATAACGAACTGAAGCGTTTTCCAAAGGGCGTACCCTCATGCGCTGTTCCGGCTACCGCTACGGACAACACCCAGATGAACAGGGCGGAAATCACGGCCAAAGCAATCAGGTTGAAGGCACTGAAAAGCTGCAACATCAGCTCCGACGCGCCGGAACCGCCGAGATTCGTCCCCCAAACGTCCCATCCTTGACCGAGCAGGGCGTCAAGTATCTGCTTACTGCCGTCGGTTTTGAGGAGAACTTCCGAGGTGGCGGGAATTTCAGATGTGGGCATGGCATTCCCCCTTGCGAGAGTTGAATATGGTCTTGACTTTGTGCTCAATTGAGCTACATTTATAAGAACAAGGAGAATATGTATGCCTGCCAATGATTATGTTCGCGCTAGAATCGATCCGCTTATCAAGCATGAAGCAGCAACCGTACTCGCGGGAATGGGACTGACGGTTTCCGATGCCTGCCGCATGATGCTGACCAAGATCGCCCACGAAAAACGGCTGCCCTTCGGCTCGGAAATCCCTAATGAGGAAACGCGCCAGGCTTTGGAAGCGATTGAACGGCGTGAGGGGCTTCACTACGCAAAGGACGCCGACGATCTGTTCAAGCAATTGGGCATATAGATGTTGAAGCCTGTCTATACCACACCGTTTAGGCGTGACGTGAAGCGTATCACGCAACGTGGCTATGATGTGCAAAAACTCAAGCTGGTAATGGACTTGCTGTTGCGTGAGGAAAAACCTTTTCCTGCACGATATAAAGACCATGCCCTGAAAGGACGCTGGAAACCGCATAGAGAACTGCATATCGAACCAGATTGGTTGTTGGTCTATTCTCTGGATGGAGATGAATGCTTTTTTGCACGTACCGGCACTCACGCAGACCTCTTTTCCCTGTAACTGTTGCATACAGATACCCTACTGCTGTGCGCCGACCATGCGCGTGTAGAGATCGTCCATATCCTTGCCGGTCGTGCCTTCCATACGAGTAAGGTAGTCCAGAGAGGCGATGACGGTCATACGGTCGAGCAATTCGGTATTTTTGCGCGTCAGTTCCATCTGGAACGCCTGCATAACCACCATTTCCCGCAACAGGCCCGCATCCGTGGCCGTGGCGATCTGCGCAAACCAGTTGGGATTGCCCACGCGCATCTGGGAGAGCAGCTTGTACAGACCGGCTTCGGAGAGCTTGCCGTCCACGATACCGGGAGGCGTACCGCTCCCGCCCGCCTCCGACCACTGGTTTTGTGCCCAAGTGGTCACATCCTCCGGCAATGTCGGCGCGTGATAGACGACGTGATTGTTCAATGATTCCGTTACGGCGGCCATACGCCCCTCATGAATTTTTCGGGCAGCCGTGTAGGTCTGTCCGGCGGGCGTATTTTTCTGCTCGTCCGTCAGCACCGGCAAAGGACGGGGATTGGCCAGCGTCTTGACGGATTCATGCGCCTGTGCCACCTGATCCTCTGTTAAGGTGTCTTGCAGCGGGAACAGCGCATCTAAGGTTTCCTTCTCTGTGGGATGGTCTTCCGCCAGAACCCGATTCAAAAATTCGACAGGCTTGACGCCCGCCGTGTTGGCATACGCAAGCTGCTTTTCCCGCATGGTAGCATGGACTTCCTGTCCGGCCTGAGCACCAAGCTGGATGCCCGCGCCCAACGCGCTGGTTCCGCATAATCCGGCAGGCTGCGCGGCTTTTCCGTACATATCTTCCGTCTTCATGGCTTCGCCAGCCACGGCCTGTCCTTTGATGGATGCCGCATTGCTTTCCTTGAGGGCCACAAGTGCTCGAACGATGGTTGCTGATTCCGCTTTGAGGGTTCCAATGATGTTTTGTGCGGCCAGCAAAATTTCTGAGCGGATGGCCTGCGCTTCCGCAGCGGTATAGGCGTTGACGGCCTGAATAGTTTGCGTTTTTGTCGCCGTGAGCATGGCACTGATGGAACCGCAGCCGCAGCCTGCGGCCCAGCCCTGAGCCGGAAAAGCTGTTAACAGCAAAGCCAGAAGCACTTTTTTCATTGTTCCCTCGCTATTTCATGGGCGATTTTCTGCGTGACGTTGACCAGAGCCTCGTCGGCGTCACGCTGATCCGTAACCTGTCTTCTGCGGCGTTCCACTTCGGACTTGGCTGAACCACCCGGGAAACGCGCGGCTAAGCGTCGCAAGGCTTCAGACGGCCCAAGATGCTGGTAGAGATTATTGCGGATGGCCACATCTTCCGTGGTGGTGGAAAAGGCCCACAGGGATTGCGGCCCTATAGTCAGGCTGAGGACAAGCTGCGACATACCTGATCCTGTGCGAAACAGGGCGACCAGATTGGCTCCGGCCTTGCCGGGCTTGCCCAGACGCGACAGCGCATAGCGGCACGCCCCGTTCAGCCCGAAGCGTTGCGTCAGATTTTCGATGCTTTTTTCCGTACCGGAACCGAGAATGACAACCGTGGTGGCCAGTTCGTCTGTGATGATTTTGGGAATGTCGTCGATGGACTGCGTGTACAGGCCGATGCTCAGGTTCCACTTGCGCGATTCTCGCGCCATTGTGGTCATGTCGGCCTGGAGCTGTCCCGCTACCGAAGTGTTGCCCGTCACGCGATGGGCTTCGTCGTAGCACAATCTTTTAGGGTCTTCGCGGATCGCTTCAATGCGCGTGGCATGGTGGCCTTGATACTCTTCAGGCATGAGTTGTACGTCGGCGGGCATCAGAAAGAACCGTGAGCCGAGCACATGCCGCGCCAGCATGTACATGACCGCTGACTGGCGATCCGCCGTGGAGCCGCCGCGCGGAGCCACTTCATCCAAATCGAGACTGACGATCTGGGCATCCCCCAAATCAAACTGGGTAGGTTCTTTCAGGATGACGTAGGCGTCGATGGCGTCCAGCAGCGAACGCCATACGTTGAGAACTGTGTGTTCCTCATAGGTATTCTGAATGCCCTTGTTCTGTCTGAGCTGTGTGGCCACGTCCGCCAGCAGCGGCACGGCATAACGCTGGGCCTGCAAGGCTTCGTGGACGTATCCCCGCTTGAAAAGTTCGTCCACAATCTCCCACCAGCTTGTTGAAGCGTCCAAATGAACCTCTTCCTCGGCGATACGCTCGTTCAGTTCCGGCAGAATATTCGGCTGGTACAATCGGGGATGATTGGCATCGGAAAGGTCTTCATAGGCAATGTCAACGGCCCGACCAATGATGCCCGGTACGCCGTCCGCCGGAGCTGTAGCGTCCAGAGGTGTGGCCAGTAGCGACAACAGATTAACCAGAAAAGCTTTGTGCGACGGCAGAGGCTTTCTATTGCCCAGTGGTGTATCGAACGGATTGATCGCATAATCGGGCGTCATTCTGAGACGATGGTAGGCGGCCAGATGTTTTTTCTCATCGGGCAGGTTCTCTTTCAGAAGGGTAATCAGCCCGGAAGAGGACGGCCCCACGTCCACGATGGACAGCCAGGGCAGACGGGACAGGCCGCTCTGGGTTACGAAGGCGAAGTTCATGGCATTGAGGAAAACGGATTTGCCGCCCCCCATCGGTGCAACACCAAGGTCGATCCACGCAGCCTGTTCCGAAGAATTGGCCGCATACGGCATGATTTTGCCGTCCTGTGTGCGGAACAGGAGACTCCCCTCTTTCCACGGCGAAGCCGAACGCAGAGGCAACATACCGATGGCGTCCTGCAAGGGTGCGGCTGTGACCGGAGCCGGACTTGCGGGCATCATAGCGGGTACGGTGGCGGTAAAACCAAGCAGCGGATCACCCACGGCTTCTGATACGTCCGTTGTTCCCCAGCCCTGAACCGCCTTGGAAAGTTCCGCGACACGTCTTCTGAGCAGCAAATGGGCATCGTGATCCGTTCCGTTCACACAGGCCCAGGTGCAGAGACAGATGCGGAATTTCACGCAGCACACACCTGCCAAATCCAGTTCTTTCAGTGTCTCCACAGCCTTGTTGAAGCGTTTGTTGTCCGAGGAGCCGAAGGCCAGAATGGTGGACAGCAGGGGCTTAAGGCCCATGTTCAGTCCACCGTCCTCCAATAAAAAGGACATTCGGTACGGGAGACGTTCATCCCGGCGCGCCAGCACTCGGAAGAAATCCTGAAAGGGCTTGGGAGTCTGCGGCATGAGGGTCATGATCAGCGGTCCATACAGGCGATCACCGATGCGTATGGCACTGCGGGAAAGCATCTGGCCTTCGCACGGCCAGAGTTGGCTATGGAAATCCGGGTACAGCGCATTGTGCGCGAGGTCAGCCTTGCTCGTGTCCGGATCGGGCAGCCGGATCGGCAAGGGATCGCCGGGGATAAGTGCCCGCCAGTTCTGACTGGTGCATTCCGGTGCGATACACATACGAATGTCTCGTAACGCCTCATGCGCCGGAAGCGGATAGACCAACAAATCCACCTGCCGGAAGGCATCCAATACGCCGGTCAGAAAGCCATTGTGCGCGTCATGCAGGGCGGCAACGGCACGGGAAATCTGTTGGCAGCCCGGAATTGTCGGCACTTTGGACATGGAAACATCCCGTTCTTTCAGAGCCGTTTTCCGCAGCGAGTCCGGCAGCACGGTCGGACGCGTCCAGAGGACGAGCCAGCACGTTTCTAAGGAGCAATACCGTTGCAAAGCCTTGCCCCAATCATCCAGCAGCGGGCCTATGTGCAGACCAAGATTCTGGGCCGTCAAGCGGGAAGGCTGGAGCAATTCAGTGATGCGCGTCGCACTGCTTTCCGGGTCGTACTCAAAGACCACCTGAAGCAAGTGTCCTGGCTTGGATAGCGTGGATTGCAGTTTTTCCGTCAGCCCGGAAACAATGCTGCCATATTCTTCCACGCCGACGTGTTTTAGGGAGCCTTCCAGACGCAGCAGCGTTATCAGGCTGCCGTCATCGGCCACCAGAGCATCGTTATCTACCGTTTCCAGTCGGCAATAGCTGTGAACCGGCCCAGAAAAGGCCTCGGACAAGGCATACACGCCGCGTTCCATTCCGTTGACGAGAGTATCAAGCATTACGAATCCCTTTTGAGTACAACTTGTTGAATGACCACACCGCGCGGCGTTTTGGCCGTGGATGCACGGCAGACCAGCACGGTTGCCATGAGTCTTTGGGTGCTTTCGACGCCCTGACTGGATTCGTAGGAAACAACCAGCGGGAACTCAATTCGCCAAGTAGCCTTGCCGCCCATCAAACCGGAAGCGATAATAACCGGTGCGCGTGTGGCAATGGCTGACGCGGAAAGCCGCTTGTCCCGAATCATATCCAGCACGCCGGAGCTTTGCAGGGAGGTAAGGAAGGACTTGTAGGCGTCGTCATCAAAGTGGGGCCGCATGGTTTCCAGCTTTTTGCGCCATTCGAGAAAGTCCAGCGACATGGCGCCGGCGATGGTGTCCGACGCCCAGGTCAGTAAACCCTCTTGCGTGAGCAGTGGCTGATCCAGCGGAATCATGGGCGCGAGCCGCAAGTCAGGCGTGGCCGCAAAGTATTGCGGCTTGGGCTGATTCAGGAGCAGCAACGCAATGGCGGTCAGGCAGATGACCAGCGTCACCACCAGCCCCAAGGAGAGCTTCATAGCTCGGCGGAATTGCGTTCTGTACCAGCCAAGCCCACCGAGCACGGCTTCGGCATTCTGGGCCGGTGGCAAGGAATGTTCTTCCTGTATGCCCGGTGAAGGTGTTTCCGTCCGAATCTCTGGTAAGGGGATGTTTTTCTTTTTGAAAATGTTCATGGCGCATCACCTCCGGCTTACAGGCCGAGTTCGCCCAAACCGGAAGTCTGATCGGAGCCGAACAGTGTGGCGGAACCGGAACCAAGAAATTCTCCGAGGCCAAGGGCAAGAGCACCGATGACCACCTTGGTCAGGCCCCCGGCGTAGGTGCTTTGTCCCTGATTTTTCGTGGCCTTGTACATATCCACAGTGCCCCACACACCCATGCCTGCTCCGGCGGTATATCCGGCAAGAGTGATGCCTTTGGCGACACCCTTGGCATTCTCGGCCACGTTCTGGCCTATTTCCCCGAAGGTGACGGCGGCATGGACAACTTCAGGGCTGAACAGCCAGACGGCGGCGATACCGAGACAGGCGATGCTCCAGCGCAGGGGAGAAAGGGAATTTGTGGAAAGAATGTTGTTCATGCGGATTTCCTCTAATCAGCCAAGGATTTTGGCAATATAGGTTTGCACGTCTCCACCCAGCGTGGCCCCAATGCCGCGCAGGAAGGTGACGAGGTTGACGGCAATGATGCCTCCGAACAAATGGACAAGGCCACGGTTGAAATTCATGGCCTGATTGGGCGTGTCGCGTATGAGACACAGCCCTCGTGCGATCCCAATGAGGCCGACCGTAGCGATGGCGTACACGGCGAACTGGATGTAGACAGAACCGGGAGAGGACGGAGGGCTGTAGCTCAACGCCTGCTCCGAGGATTGGTTGAAGACGGTCATGGACAGGGAATCCATGAGCGCGGGGAGATTCAGCAACAGGACTGCGCAGACAAAGGCCCAGACCGCCGTGGAGCGGTTGAAGCGTTGCTTCCGGCTGACGGCCTGTGTAAGAGAAACGACGGCAAAGCTGACGCCGATCAGGTAGACCAGCCGAATGATGACCGGCCACCATTGCTGTAAGTGTGGGATGACGTTGGCGATGTAATTATCCATGTCATCACCTGCCCTTGACGTTCAGGACGAGCACACCGACGGCCGTTCCGCTTTCAAGACGGACGGTAGGCGGTCGCTCAAATCCCTTTTCAAAGATTTTTCCGACTCTTTCCCCCACCTTTCCAGCGGCTATCCATGCCTGATCCGCAGGATTGTAGGTATTCCAGACCATCTGATCCGTGCTTTCGCCGTTGGAGTTGCCATAGATGGTGCTTTGCGCTCCACTGTAGCGTTTGGCCGATCCCAGGCCCTCAAGAAAGGCTGAGGCCACAAGCCCGCCCCATCGGCTGAAAAAATGCGTATCCACGGAACTGGCTACCGAGGCTTCAGACGTACCCGGATCAACGGCATAGGCTTCCAGCTGGACGCTCTCGCCGCTGGGCAGCATTGCGCGGTTGAACGCCAGTACAAGACGTTCGTCGTGACGCTGGAACGCACCCAGCAAGCGGGTATTCTTGTATTTACCAGACGCGATGGTCGCCAGCACAGCGGACGGCACATCGGAGTTCACGCCGGTATCAATGATGGCGTACAGCAGATCACCCGGCTTGATTTCCATAAGGGGCGACGTGTTAGACGTTTGCGGGGTATCCGTCGCTTTTTCGACCGGAGCCGTTCGTTCCCTGTCAGAAAAGTCACGCAGGTAGGCTATTTTTCCTTCTCCAGCGGAGACGGCTGACAGTCGGGTATCCAGCGCGGCCAAATCGTCCATCATGCGCTTGAGCATGGTGTTGTCCGTTCTGGGGGCTTGGGTCGGGACAGTGCGAACCGGGGCGACTGGCGGCGGAGCCGGGGGAGTATCTTCTTTTTTTCCCACCACGGGCTTTCTTTGCCCCACAGGCGTGGGAACAAAACTTTCGCCCGCCCTGAGTGCCTCGTTTGCTTGTCTGGCGTCGTATTCTCCCAATTTTTTGTTATACTCGGCAGAGCCTTCGCCTCCTGCCTTGCCGCTGATGGCATCGGCTCGTGCGGTGGTCAGGCTGGCCGTGGCGGACGGCTTTTCCGGGGCGAACAGGAGAAAGGACGCAAAAATCAGGATGGCAACGAGAGCCAGTCCCAACAGGCAGAACACGATGAAGCGTCGCTTTTTTTCTGTGCTTGTAATGTCGCTCATGGTGCGCCCTTACTTGGAAGGCTTCAGGAGAAGCGTCTGGAGTTGCCCGTTGTTGGAGAGCATCACTCGTGACGTGACCGGAATTTCATAGCATTTGGTGTTGCCAGCCCCATTGACCACAGCAATCCATGCAGGCCACATCAGCGTATGAATCGTCCTGACGTAATGCTTTCCGTTGTATTTCCAGATGTGTACGTCATCGGTATTGGGTTCCATACGGACGCGCACGGCCTCATCTGGGGGAACACGATCCAGAAGGGCTAACAGGGTGGAATCTGCCGTTTCCTTGATGTCCTTGATGATGGGAACACTGGCTTTCGGGCCGTGATGGGCGAGCTGGAACAGCACCAGCGCGTCGGCCTTGCGCTCAGGAGATCGGACGGAATCGGATTCCAGTCGGATAACCAGCGGGACATCACGACTTTCCAGCGTAACCACGATGGTTGACGTGGCGTAGCCCTGTGTCGGCATGACGTTGAGAAGATTCCCGTCCGGCAGCTCGGGGCGAAGTACCTGAAAATGGGACGGCCCGCCGTTGGTCACGGACGTAATCGGCCACGGCTGGCCTGTAGAGTCATGAAAAACCAGCGAAGTTGCGATGTTGGCCGTAGTGTAGACCGGAACTGGCGAATGCCCCGGTTCCAGAGCCACACGCACCGTGCGCGTCCGCAAGTCGGGAGATACGGGCAGCAAGGCTCGCTCGCGCTGATCCGAGCGTTCCCGATATTCCTGAATGTGTCCCTGATCCAGCGGCATCATCTGGCGCAGACTTTCTTCAAACAAGGCTTGGGCTTCTTGCGCTTTGCGGGTGTCCACCCCTGCGGGAGAGGCTGGTTGTTCCTGCCGTTGTGCCGCGCCAGTAGCGACTGACGGAGACGTTTCCGGTTGTCCGAGGACGGTATTGCGCTTTTCCGCCGAAGCTGGAGGCGTTGACGGCGCATTTTGTGCGTCGTTCGCCCAAGCCACGGACACGCCGGACAAAACGGTCAATGCCAAAAGGCAAAATGTACTCAATCGATTCACAACAGTTCCTTTGCTATGCACAAGCGGTTACAGGGGATTCGGCAATCTGAAGGCTCCGTTTCCAGTCTGAAAGAAAGAGGGAAGGCAGTGTCTTCAGACGTTCGCTCAGAGGACGGCATTCAGAAGTCTTGCTTTCGTCTCGGATGGCCCGCGCCGTGGCGTACTTTTCTCGGTAGGCAGTGTGTTGAGCTTTTCGCTTGAATTCGTTCATGAACTCGACAATTTCTAAGGTGTTCTCCGGGGGAACATCGGACGCTGACGGGGCGATGCCCTGTGAATGCAGATGCAGCCACAGCCCAAAGGTCATCGCACCATTGCTGAGAGGTGGAAATTTCGCTGCGAAGGCTTCAAAGAGAGGCCGCAAGCGTTCTTTTCGTTCGTTTTGCTGATCCTGAATATGCCGTTCTTGTTTCTCCCGTGCCTGCATCTTGTGGCGCAACGCCACGTCGTGCCGTTCCTCCACCTGTTCTGTAGTCGGAGACGAATCAAGCCAGCGTTGACCACGCAGCCAGTTCCCCATTTGCGGGACAAAACGGCCTTGTTCGCGTTGCCAGCTTTCAGAAGCCGCGAAGCGTTGGATTGCGCTGTGAATTTCCGCGAGAGGGGGGAGCTGTCCGCTCCGTAGAAGCTGGAGCCAAGCCGATCTGGCAAAGCCCTTGGCTTCCCTTTTGGGGTAGATGTTCCAGATACTTTCAAAGTCCTGAGCAGGAGAAGACACACCCCCCGCCGCAGGCGCTGAAGATGAGGAGCATTGTGGCTGTTTGGTCGCAACGGGGGGAAGGGGGGAGTTTTTTTCTTTATTTTTCTTGTTAAGAGTATTTATATAGCCAGATTTTGTCTCATCATGGGCAATTTCTGGCTGGTTGCAGCCACTTTCTACCTTCCGCATGCTGCGAAGCGTTTGCGGGCAAAGCAGGTAATAGACGGAAGAACGGTACTTTTCTCGGCGAATGGCAATAAGGTTTTCCCGAACAAGTTCCGTCAGGTAATTCTTTACGCTGCTCACACTGCAAGAAAGCCGTGCCGCAAGAGTGGCGTGGGAAGGCCAGCAATGGTCTTTTTCCGAGGCATAATTGCATAACAGTGCGTACATAACTTTCGCTCCAAGCGTGATGGGCTTTTCCAAAACAAATTGCGGCAAAATAGGGCCACAAATCTTCCCTTTTGGTGCAAATGTCTCCATTTTTTCCTTCTCCCAGGCAGGGAAAAAGACAAAAGATAGCAGACTCGTTTATTGACAACGAGAACCGTCTTGGTTTACATTGTCCCTACATTGCTTGTAGTAAGAACAGTGTTCTGCAAGAAGCCGTTGAGTTACCGCTCGACGGCTCTTTTGTTTTTTCCGGAGCCTTGTTTCTTTCCCCAAGAATTTGAGGCTGGTCGTGTGTAACTGCCTACAAAAATTGGCTTGTGGGTATTACGCAGCGGCAACACGGAAAGGCTTCCGATGTCATGAAGGCATTGGAGGGGCGCGGATTGCAGGAAATGAGCTTGGAAGGGGATGACGCGGGAAAAGACTGAACAGACAGGGAAAGCCTTCCGGCCATGCAATGGGCATGGTCAAGAGGTGTCCGTTGTAAATAAAAAGCAGAATTACATCCAAAAAAACACAAATTTTTTTGGATGTAATTCTGCTTTCTGTAACTGTATGGAATTGATTATAAAAAGAGAAGAAAGATTCGGAAAATGGATAAGTAAATGGATAAGTAGTTCCGGAAAAAAGAGGAAAATCACTATCCGAATCCGGATCGGGTTCCTTCTTATATCTATAAGAAATTAAAGAAAAAGTGTCCTTATGGGCTCTAGTTAGCCAATCTGGGATGGACTCTCTCTCTCTCTCTCTCTCTCTCTCTCTCTCTCTCTCTCTCTCTCTCTCTCT
>CAZIFC010000020.1:0-35863 GCA_964538355.1 uncultured Lawsonia sp.
CAGCAGGCCGCCAACCAGCGTCTCGGCTACCCCGCCAAGCGCACCATGAACATCGCCCAGCGTCTCTATGAAGGTCTGGAGCTTGGCGATCGCGGCACGGTGGCCCTGATCACCTACATGCGTACCGACTCCGTGCGTATTGCCGACGAAGCGCAGCAGGCCGCCGCCGGCTTCATCGAGGAGCGTTTCGGCAAGGATTATCTCGCCCCCGGTGGCAAGCGGAACTTCAAGACCAAGTCCGACGCGCAGGACGCCCACGAAGCGATCCGCCCTGTCGATGTGACCCTGACTCCCGAGGACGCCAAGCCCTATCTCGAATCCGATCAGTATCAGGTCTACCGCCTCATCTGGTCGCGCTTTGTGGCTTCGCAGATGGCGGCGGCCCGGTTCCACGACACGGTGGTGACCATCGACAACGGGCCGGTTCAGTGGCGTTCCAAGGGCGAACGGATGCTGTTCCCCGGTTTTCTCGCCGCCATGCCCCGCAGCAAGGACGAGGAAAGCGTGGAGCTGCCCGCACTGGCCCAGGGCGAAACCCTCAGGCTCGACACGCTGACCAAGGAACAGAAGTTCACCCAGCCCTCCCCCCGCTTTACCGAAGCGTCGCTCGTGCGCGAACTGGAAGAGCTGGGCATCGGGCGGCCTTCCACCTATGCCTCGATCATCTCTACGCTTCAGGATCGCGACTACGTCACGCTGGAAGAGAAGCATTTCGCCCCCACCGATTTGGGCCGGGTGGTCTGCGACAGCCTGCGCGAACACTTCAAGACCCTCATGGACGTGGGCTTTACCGCGCACATGGAGGAACTGCTCGACAAGGTGGCGGTGGGCGAACAGGACTGGGTGGCCCTGCTCCGCAACTTCAACGAGGATTTCAATCCCACGCTGACCGAAGCCTCCAAGAACATGGGCAAGGCCAAGGCGGATACCGTAACGGATATCCCCTGCCCCGAGTGCGGCAAGCCGCTGGCGGTGAAATTCGGCAAGACCGGGCAGTTTCTTGCCTGTACCGGCTATCCTGCCTGCCGCTACACCTCGAACTACACCCGCGACGAGCAGGGCAGGATCCATCTTCAGGAAAAGGTCAAGCCCGAATTCGAAAAGGTCGGAACCTGCCCGGATTGCGGCAAGGATCTCGTGCTCAAGCGGTCGCGCACGGGGAGCCGGTTCATTGCCTGTTCCGGCTATCCGGACTGCAAGCACGCGGAACCGTATTCCACCGGTGTTCCCTGCCCCCGCGAAGGCTGCGACGGGATGCTCGTGGAAAAAAGCTCCAAGCGTGGCAAGCTGTTCTATTCGTGCAGCAATTACCCCCAGTGCGACTACGCCCTGTGGGACTGGCCCCTTGCGGAAGCCTGCCCCGACTGCGGATCTCCCCTGCTGGTGCTGAAAAACACCAAGGCAAGGGGCCGGTTCATCGCCTGCCCCGAAAAGACCTGCAAATATACCCGTCCGCTCGGGGACGGCGGCGACGAAAACGACGAATAGCCTGCCGGGACGGAGTGGGGGATTTCCCGTTCCGTCCCGTTGATGCGGAAACATTTCTGGAAAGTGGCGGGCTTGGGAAGCTGGCCTTTACGGAGGTTTTTCTCTTCCATGACGGTGGCTGGCCCTAACAGGCTCTTTTCATTTTTGATACGCCTGCCCGGGCCATGCCGTTTCCGGGCTTTTCCCGCGTTTTTGAGGTATTTGCAGGAATGGCGGGTTCAGGCTATAGTCGATCAGCGTATCCTGTTCCATCAGGGATATCCGAACCAACAGATCAACCGGTCCCGCAAGACAGCTCCGAAAGGGGCGGCGAGGAGTACCGTTTGTCATAGAGGGAGATTTCAAATGCCCATCGAAACCTTTCCCATCGGGCCGCTTGAAACCAATTGCCATGTCGTCATCAACGGCTCTGACGCCGTAGTGGTCGATCCGGGCGGGGATCTGGAAGGCGGCCTCGGCGAAGTGCTTGCGCTGCTCAAGGACAGGCAGCTCACGCTCCGCGCCATCCTGTGTACCCATTTCCACTTTGACCATCTTTATGGCGTGGCCGCCCTGAACGAAGCGACTCAGGCCCCGGTTTACGGAGCCGCCGGAGACGCCGCGCTGCTGGATACCGATCTTGGCGGCAGCGGAGCCTGGGGCTTTCCGCCTGTTTCGCCCTTCAAGTGGGAACCGCTGAAGGAAGGCGCGCACACCTTTGGCTCCATCCAGTGCGAGGTGATGGGCACGCCCGGCCACACGCCCGGCAGCCTTTCCATCTATTTCCCGGATCAGCATTGCGTCATGACCGGCGACCTGCTGTTTTACCACTCCGTGGGCCGGACAGACTTCCCCGGAGGCAGCCAGGAAGCCCTGCGCAAGTCCCTGCACAAGAAGATTTTCAGCCTGCCTCAGGAAACGGTGGTGTACCCGGGCCACGGGCCGAACACCAGCGTAGGCGAAGAAATCGCCAACAATCCTTATCTCTGGCTCTAGCGGAACCGTCGGGCGTTGCGGCTTTTCGGCTCCGAAGGCATATTCCTCAATCTCACTGGAGAGATCCAAATGGCTCAGCAGAGAAACATCAAGAAAGTGGTGCTCGCCTATTCCGGCGGGCTGGACACCTCCGTTATCCTCAAGTGGCTTCAGGTGAACTACGGCTGTGAAGTCATCACCATGACCGCCGACGTGGGGCAGGAAGACGATCTGAACGGCGTGGACGAAAAGGCTCTCAAGACCGGCGCGACCAAGGCGTACATTGAAGACCTGCGCGAAGAATTTGCGAAGGACTTCATTTTCCCCATGCTGCGTTCCGGTGCCTTGTACGAAGGCCGTTATCTGCTGGGCACGTCCGTGGCCCGTCCGCTCATCACCAAGCGTCTTGTCGAGATCGCCCGCGCCGAAGGTGCCGACGCCCTCGCGCACGGCGCGACCGGCAAGGGCAACGATCAGGTGCGTTTCGAGCTGTCCGCCGCTGCGCTGGCTCCCGATCTGCGGATCATCGCCCCGTGGCGCGAATGGGATCTGATGTCCCGTACCGCCCTGAACTTCTTTGCCGAGCAGCACAATATCCCGATCTCTTCCGGCGCGAAGCACTACAGCATGGACCGCAACATGCTGCATTGCAGCTTTGAGGGCGGCGAGCTGGAAGATCCGTGGGAAGAACCGCTGGAAGCCTCGCACATCATGGCTGTCCCGTTCGAGAAGGCTCCCGATGAAGCCGAATACGTCACCATCACCTTCGAACACGGTGATCCCGTGGCGGTGAACGGCGAAGCCATGACGCCCGCGCAGATCATGGTGACCCTCAACGCCCTTGGCCGCAAGCACGGCATCGGCCGCGTCGACATGGTCGAAAACCGCTTCGTGGGCATCAAGTCCCGCGGCGTGTACGAAACCCCCGGCGGAACCATCATCTATGTGGCCCACAAGGACCTCGAAGGCATCACGCTGGAACGCGAAACCATGCATGTCCGCGACATGCTGATGCCCGCCTACGCCGGAGCCATCTACAACGGGTTCTGGTATTCGCCCGAACGCGAAGCCATGCAGGCCTTCATCGACAAGGCGCAGGAACGCGTATCCGGCACCGTTCGCCTGAAGCTCTACAAGGGCAACGCCTGGCCCGTGGGCCGCGAGTCCAAGAATACCCTGTACTGCGCCGACCTCGCCACCTTTGAAGAATGCGCCACCTACGATCACAAGGACGCCGCCGGCTTCATCAAGCTGAACAGCCTCCGCATCCGTGGCTACCGCAAGGACCTCATCAAGTAAGGTGAGTTGATTGTAACGATTGGGAGGGGCGGGGAAACCTTTCTGGAGAAAGGTTCTCCCCGCCCCTCCCAAACCCTCCCCACCCCTTCCAAAGACTTTCGCAAAGGTCGGCGAAAGGGCGGGGCGGGCTTGGATACGCAGACACGAGCATACGTCCCCGGGCAGTCTCTTTTTGGGAAACTCGTTGGGGTGTCTCTCGAAGCCTCTCAAGCGGAACGGCTCCCTGAACGGCGAAGCCGTGCGGGGAGCCGTTCCGCACCGAGGGGGTTTGGGGGGCATCATGCCCCCCAACCTGCCGGGAGGCATTCTTCCACCTTTCAGGAGAGACACATGGCGAAAGAAAAACTCTGGGGCGGACGCTTCCACGAAGGCACCGCCGCATCCGTCGAAGCCTACACGCAATCCATTTCCTACGACTGGGCCTTGTACAGGCAGGATATCGCAGGTTCCTGCGCCCATGCCCGGATGCTGGCCCGCCAGGGCGTCATCAGTGCGGAAGAGGCGGACTGCCTCGTCGCCGGCCTTGCCGCCGTGCGCGCCGAAATTGAAGACGGCACCTTCCAGTGGAAGAAGGAACTGGAAGACGTCCACATGAACATCGAAAGCCGCCTTACCGAGCTGGTGGGCGACGTGGGCAAGAAGCTCCACACGGGCCGCAGCCGCAACGATCAGGTCGCGCTGGATTTCCGCCTGTTCGTCTCCGATACCCTCCGCGAATGGCAGCGTCTTGCCCGCGAACTTGCCGCCGTGTACATGGCCCGCGCCGAGGAGCATCAGGACACCATCCTCCCCGGCTGCACCCACCTCCAGCCCGCCCAGCCCGTCAGCCTTGCCCATCACCTGCTTGCCTATGCGTGGATGCTCCGCCGCGACGTGCAGCGCATGGCCGACTGCGAGAAGCGCGCCCGCATCAGCCCCCTTGGTGCGGCGGCCCTTGCCGGGACGACCTATCCGCTCGACCCCGCTTCCGTGGCCCGCGAACTGGACATGTACGGCACGTTCGACAACAGCATGGACGCCGTGTCCGACCGCGACTTCGTGATCGAAGCCCTGTTCTGCGCGAGCACGACCATGATGCACCTCTCCCGCTTCTGCGAAGAAATCATCCTGTGGTCCAACCCCGCCTTCGGCTTCGTGAAGCTTCCCGACGCCTACGCGACCGGCTCTTCCATCATGCCCCAGAAGAAGAACCCCGACGTTGCCGAGATCATGCGCGGCAAGGTCGGGCGCGTATACGGCGATCTTACCGCCATGCTGACCATCCTGAAGGGCCTTCCCCTGACCTACAACCGCGACCTTCAGGAAGACAAGGAACCTTTCCTCGATGCCAGCCACACCCTCAGCACCTCGCTGGAGCTGATGGCGGGCATGCTCAAGGCCTTGCGTTTCGATGAGGCCCGCATGGCCCGCGCCCTGACCTCCGGGTTCCTGAACGCGACCGAACTTGCTGACTATCTGGTAACAAAGGGCATCCCTTTCCGCGAAGCCCACCACATTACCGGCTCCGCCGTGGCTCTGGCGGAAGAGCAGGGGCTTTCTCTGGAAGCCCTGCCCCTGAATGCGCTTCAGGGCCTGTGCGACCGCATCGGTCCCGATGTGTTTGAAGTGCTGGAATACCGTGCCGCCGTGGCCCGCCGGAACGCTCCCGGCGGAACCGGGCCGCTTTCCGTTGCCCGCCAGCTTGAAAAAATGAAGGCCTGGCTCAACGAAAACGCCTAAGCCGAAAACGCCCCGGACAGCGATGTTCGGGGCGTTCTTTTGGCTTGGCGGGGATGCGTGTTGCCGTGTTGCGGGTTCCGTTCCGCAGGCTTTTTGTTGGGATGCCGAGCCGTTCCTGTTTCTGGAATGCGGGGGCCTAGCGGAACCAGCCCTTGCGTTTGAGGATGACCCACAGGAAGACCGCCAGCCAGATCATGCCAGCCAGGGTGAAGTAGTAGCCGTAACGCCATGTTGTTACCGGCATGTAACTGAAGTTCATGCCGTAGATGCCGGTGATGAGCGTCAGCGGCATAAAGATGGCGGAAAGCACCGTAAGCTGGCGCAGACGCTGATCGGTCTGCTGCTGAAGCAGAAACTGGCAATGCTGGAGCAGCTCCGAAAGCCGGGACACCAGCCGCAGCGCACTTTTGGCAAGATGGTTTTGTGCGTCCCTGATATCCCTGAGCTTTTCGCGTACCGTATCGGAGAGCATGGGGTGGGGCGTCAGCGCGTGCAGGGCCGCAAGCCCGTAAAAGCTGTCCTCGAACTGGTTGACGAGGTGGTTGATCTGCCGCCGGACACTGAGGATGTTCTGTTCGGAAAACCGTCCGACATTGCTGTCTATCTGCGAGGAAAGCTCCTCCGTATGGGAGCGGGCCTCGATGAAGTTGCAGATATTGGTTTCCACAAGGTTGTCCAGCAGATAGACGAACAGATCCGGGGCCGTCTCAATACCGGCTATTTCCCCTTCCGCGAGGTGCTTGCGTTCTTCGGAGAAGCTGTAGCCATCCTCGCGGCGCAGGGTAATCACCTCATGCTCAAACAGGATGAAGGTTACGGAAACAGCGTATTTCTGCGACCAGCTCCTCCGTGTGGGGACACTCAGCAGCACATATTCTCCGCTGGAGAACACGGAGGGAAACCGCTGCGAGGAGAGGGTGCGCCGCCGCAGAAACAGCGGAATCTGCCTCTTTTTCAGGAAATGGGCCAGTTCGTCATTGGTTCCCTGGATATCCAGCCATACTATTCCGTCTTTGATTCCGGCTGACTCTTGGGCATCCGGCAACTCCGTACAGATGCCGTGGGCCAGCCTTGTCGCGTGTTGGATCATGTCGTTCTGTCCTGTTCGTTTCCTCCCCGCCCATTCTCTCAGCCAAATGTGCTCCAATCGGCTTCCCAACCGGGAGTGTTCCGTATATGCTGGCGGCGAGGGCGGAGAGCCTTTCGTCATCAACCCAATAGCGAGGCTTAACAATGATTACTCTATCTGATGCCGTTCTTGATGACTTGAGAACGTTTCGAGGGCGCAATGCGGCTCGCACGATCCGCATAGAACCCGGCTCCAGCGGCTGACACAGCACGAATTTCGAGCTGGCTCTGGATGAGCCGGAAGACGACGACGTAACCGCTGATGTCGGAGAGTTCCATTTTTGCATGAACAAGAAGCTGATGGAGCAGGTCGGGGACGTATTCATTGACTGCGATCCCACCGGAAGTTTCCGCATCTACACGGAAAGGCCGCTGTCCATCTTCACCACCCGCGGGGGAAGCTGTTCCCTCTAGTCCGTATGCCGAAGCTCTTGCGGCGGCATGATATACGAAATCCCCTGTGACCCGGAAGGTCATGGGGGATTTTTGCTCTTCAGATGCCTTTGGGAGCAGGCAAGCCTATTCCTTCAGGTTTGTCATGTATCTGTTCCAGAGCCTGACGGCCGCAATCTGCGAGACGGACCACTGGGTAGGGGCCTTTTCGCACGGGCACTCCACCCGCCACAAATCCGTGATCCGTCCTTCCGGCCTGCATGAAACAAGATGGGGCTTTTCATTCTTGCAATGGGAGCAGGGAAGCATTTCCAGCAATTCACCTTGATCGGCCATAAAAAGGACTCCTCATCTGTCTTTCCTCAAGCGATACTCAACCACTGTATTCATGAACAGGCCTCCTGTCCAGTCGGAACTGCCGGAAGTGCCTGTAGAAAAGGGGCATGCGGACGAACCGCACACCCCTGAGGTCTGGAACGGCCTAGTTCTTGAGGCTGTGGATCGGTGCGGGGATGCGCCCGCCAAAGCTGATGAATCCGCTGGCGTCGCCGCCGGGGACGGGGATGATGTCCGCCTCGCCGAGCAAGCCGCCGAAGCAGGCCTTTTCGCCGACGCCCTTGCCGGGCACGGGGATGACGCGCACGGCGGTGGTCTTGGAGTTGATCATCCCGATGGCCATTTCGTCGGCGATGATGCCGGAAATGGTGGAGGCGGAGGTGTCTCCGGGGATGGCGATCATGTCGAGTCCCACGGAGCAGACGCTGGTCATGGCTTCGAGCTTTTCGAGAGTCAGCGCGCCGGAACGGGTGGCCGCCTCGATGCTGGAGTCTTCGGAAACGGGGATGAACGCGCCGGACAGCCCGCCCACATGGGACGAGGCGAACGCGCCGCCCTTTTTGACGGCGTCGTTGAGCATGGCGAGCACTGCGGTGGTGCCGGGTGCGCCGATGGAGGAAAGGCCCATGCTCTGGAAGATTTCACCCACGGAGTCGCCCACGGCAGGCGTGGGGGCCAGGGAAAGGTCCGCAACGCCAAAGGGCAGGTTGAGCCGCTGGGCCACTTCCTCGCCGATGATTTCGCCGACGCGGGTGACCTTGTAGGCCGTGCGCTTGATGACCTCGGCGGCGTCGCTCAGGGTGAACTGTCCGGGCTTGGCGTTCTGGATGGCGCGGTCGATGGCCTTCTTGACCACGCCGGGGCCGGAAACGCCCACGTTGATGACGACATCCGGTTCGCCTACGCCGAGATAGGCACCGGCCATGAAGGGCACGTCCTGCGGGATGTTGGCAAAGATCACCAGCTTGGCGCAGCCGAGTCCGTCACGGTCGCGGGTGGCTTCGGCCACATCAAGGATGCGCTGCCCAAGCAGGGCCACGGCGTCCATGTTGATGCCGGAGCGGGTCGAGGCCACGTTGATGGAGGAGCAGATGCGGTCGGTGGTGGCAAGGGCTTCCGGCAGGGCGTCGATGAGGTTGCGTTCGCCGGGGGTGATGCCTTTTTCCACCAGCGCGCCGAAACCGCCGAGGAAGTCGACGCCCGCGTCCTTGGCGGACTCGTCGAGAACCTGGCAGGCGCGGACCATCTGGTCGCGGGTAAAGGACGCGCCCACCACGCCAATGGGGCTGACGCTGATGCGCTTGTTGACGACGGGGATGCCGAACTTGTCGCCGACCTCGTTGCAGGTGGAGACAAGCTTGGCGGCGTATTTCGCGATCTTGGCGCGCACGCGGTAGGCGAACACGTCAAAGTCGTGGCTGGCGCAGTCGAAAAGGCTGATGCCCAGCGTGACCGTACGCACGTCGAGGTGTTCGTTACGCAGCATGTTGATGGTGCTGAGGACTTCGCGATCTGTAAGCATGGAAACTTCCTCCGGGAAGTTTTGTTTTGAAGAAGCGGCGGGAGCCTGCGGACATCTGCCCCTTGAGCCTGGCCATGCCGTGCGGGAGCAGGGACCGCCGCGAAGCGCGGCAGGTGTGCGTCCGGCACAGGGCGTTGACCGGGGAAACCGGCCCGGCGGGCGGCCTCACAGGGCCGCTTGCCGGGAACCGGGAGAAATCCGTATGAAATCTCTGTGCGCTAAACAGGCTGCACGCGGTGCAGGGCCTCGAAGATGTCGCGGTGCTGCATGCTCAGCTGGAGGCCGAGAGTGCGGGCCTTGTCCTTGAGGGTGCGGCGCAAGGCGTTGCGGTCGATCTCCATCGGCAGGGCGATTTCAAAGACCAGCAGGGCGCGGCGTTCGTCTTCCGGCATGAGGGCCTTGAGATTTTCAATGTTGACCTGCTGATCGGCAAAGATCTTGGAAAAGGCGGAAATGATTTCGAAGCGGTCTTCGCCGTCCACGGTAACAACGAAAGGCTCGCTTTCGATGTCCGCACGATCGTCGCCCCGTTCGAAGTCGCGGATCGTCACGGAAAGGTGCATGCCGCGCTTTTCGATGGCGTCGGACAGGCTGTTGTGGATGATTTCGTTATCCAGACTTGCCGGTTTGTTGGCTACAAAAATGGCCGCAAACTGGTTTTTGAGGATGGTCTGGCTCACTTCTTCAATATTGCACTCAAGGGTCGAAAGGGTGCTGGATACGGCGTATACGACGCCGGGAGAGTCCAGACCGATGACCGAAACGACGATTTTGCTCACAGATACCTCTTCAAAAAGTCTTTGCTTTCCCGAAATGCGCGGCATGGCGGCAGAGAAAGCCGGCGGAGCGTCTCCGTCCCCTCCTTTTGCCAGCCATCCCCTGCTGTTAGCAAGCAAAAAGTTTGATCAAAAACGGCATGTCCCAATGCGGCAGGGGGGCGGAGAGCTTTCCCGGCAAAGGGATTTTTCGCTGGAAACTCTCCCAAAAAGATTATAAGAGGAGGCAATCCTGACGATGGTGTCGATCTTTTCCTGTTTTTTTTGCCAAAGCCAAAGGAGGCCGTGATGGCTCTCGATCCGAAGAAGCATGCGGACTGGGAAATCGCCCAGGACGCTGAAACCCGCATGAAAACCGTGTATGAGCTGGGCCGGGATCTCGGCCTTCTCGAAAAGGAGCTGTTGCCCTACGGTCATACGATGGGCAAGGTCGATTACCGTGCCGTGCTTGATCGTCTCGGCGACAAGCCCAACGGCAAGTATATCGACGTGACCGCCATTACCCCCACTCCGCTTGGCGAAGGCAAGTCTACCACCACCATCGGCCTTGTGCAGGGCCTTGGACGGCGCGGAAAGCGTTGTTCCGCCGCCATTCGCCAGCCTTCGGGCGGCCCCACCATGGGCGTGAAGGGTTCCGCCGCCGGCGGCGGCCTTTCGCAGTGCATCCCCCTGACCCAGTACTCCCTTGGCTTCACCGGCGACATCAACGCGGTCATGAACGCGCATAACCTCGCGATGGTGGCCCTGACCTCCCGCATGCAGCACGAACGCAACTACAACGACGAAAAGCTGCTCAAGATGTCCGGGATGCCCCGCCTGAACATCGACCCCACCAACGTGAACATGGGCTGGGTGATGGACTTCTGCTGCCAGTCCCTGCGTAACATCATCATCGGCATGGACGGCGTCAACGGACGTTCCGACGGCTTCATGATGCGTTCCCGCTTCGACATCGCGGTGTCTTCCGAAGTGATGGCTATCCTTGCCATCGCCAAGGATCTGAAAGACCTGCGCCGCCGCATGGGGAAGATCATCGTAGCCTACGACCGTGACGGCAAGCCCGTGACCACCGCCGATCTTCAGGTGGACGGCGCGATGACCGCGTGGATGGTCGAGGCCGTGAACCCCAACCTCATCCAGACCATCGAAGGCCAGCCCGTGTTCGTGCACGCCGGGCCTTTTGCCAACATCGCCATCGGCCAAAGCTCGGTCATCGCGGACCGCATTGGTCTCAAGCTCAGCGACTACCATGTGACGGAATCCGGCTTCGGCGCGGATATCGGCTACGAAAAGTTCTGGAACCTCAAGTGCCACTACAGCGGCCTGACGCCCGATGCCGCGGTTGTCGTGGCGACCGTCCGTGCGCTCAAGAGCCACGGCGGTGCTCCCGTTCCGGTTCCGGGCCGCCCGCTGCCCGAGGAATACCGCACCGAAAACGTGGGCTTCGTCGAGGCTGGCTGCTGCAACCTCCTGCACCACATCGAAACGGTGAAGAAGTCCGGCGTGTCCCCGGTTGTCTGCATCAATGCCTTTGTGACCGACACCAAGGCCGAAATCGCCAAGATCCGCGAACTGTGCGAATCCGCCGGCGCGCGCGTGGCCCTCTCCACCCACTGGGAACACGGCGGAGAAGGTGCGCTGGAGCTTGCCGACGCCGTCATGGACGCCTGCAACGACAAGACCGAATTCAAGCCTCTCTACGACTGGGAAATGCCGTTCAAGGAGCGCATCGAACTGGTGGCCCGCGAAGTGTACGGTGCCGAAGGCGTGGACTTCTCCGCCGAGGCGACCCGCAAGCTGGGCGAGCTGCAAAAGCGCGACGATGCCCATGAGCTGGGCCTGTGCATGGTGAAGACCCACCTGTCCCTGTCTGACGATCCGACCGTGAAGGGCGCACCCAAGGACTGGCGTCTGCATATCCGCGACGTGCTGATCTTCGGCGGTGCGGGCTTTGTGGTTCCGGTTTCCGGCTCCATCACCCTCATGCCCGGAACAGGCTCCAACCCCGCCTTCCGCAGGGTGGATGTGGATGTCGAAACCGGCAAGGTCAAGGGCATCTTCTAGTTTCTGCAACGGGGAGGCTTCCGCAACGGAGCCTCCCCTCTGCGTTTTGCGCCGCAGAAGCGTCTTTGCGTCGGCGGTTCCGCTTCTTCTCCAAGGGTTCCTTACGGATGCCCCGCTTGGGAATTTAATATCTATTTGCTTGTTACCGCCAAGTATGCTTGCTTTTCTTTTGGTTGGCTCTATATGAAGAGTTTCCGGGGCGCGGCTTCAGGGCTGCGCCGCGGAAAGCCTATTCACCTTTTTATTGCGGAAGCCATCTTCCAGGCACATCATGGTCGCTGACCCACAAATTCGGTTACGCCCGCTCGAGCGGGAAGATTTGCCCTTCATCCATCAGCTGGACAACAACGCCAGCGTCATGCGCTACTGGTTCGAGGAACCGTATGAGGCGTTTGTCGAGCTGACGGATCTGTACGACAAGCACATTCATGATCAGAGCGAACGCCGCTTTATCGTGGAGCATGACAAGGCCAAGGTCGGTCTGGTCGAGCTTGTGGAGATCGACTATATCCACCGCAGGGCGGAATTTCAGATCATCATCGCACCGGCGCACCAGGGGCTGGGCTATGCGGCAAAAGCCGTACTGCTGGTCATGGATTACGCGTTTACCGTGCTGAATCTCTACAAGCTCTATCTTATCGTGGATACCGAAAACAAGAAGGCCATCCATGTCTACAGCAAGCTGGGGTTTGAAGTGGAAGGCGAACTGAAGCACGAGTTCTTCAGCAATGGAGAGTACCGCAATGCGTTGCGGATGTGCACCTTTCAGACCGACTATCTTATGAGGCGGGAACAGGTCCAACAGGGCTGACGGACATTTTTACGAGGGACACTATGGCGGAAATCATCAGCGGTACGGAGATGCGGACGGCGATCCTCGACGAGTTGCGACTGGAAGTCGAGGCTATCCGTGCAAAGCACGGCACGGTTCCGGGACTTGTGACCATCTTGGTCGGGGAGAATCCGGCTTCGGTCAGTTATGTGACCCTGAAGGTCAAGACGGCCCTTTCACTGGGGTTTCACGAAATACAGGACAACCAGCCCGAAGACATCGGCGAGGAGGATCTCCTCGCGCTGATCGACAAGTATAACCGGGACCCGTCCATCCACGGCATCCTCGTACAGCTCCCCCTGCCCAGGCATATTGATGAGAACAAGGTCATCTACGCCATTGATCCCGACAAGGATGTGGACGGCTTCCATCCGGTGAACCTCGGGCGCATGGTCATCGGCGGCGATGCGGTGCGTTTCCTGCCCTGCACCCCGGCGGGCATTCAGGAGATGCTGGTGCGTTCCGGCGTCGAGACGGCAGGGGCCGAGATTGTGGTGGTGGGGCGGTCCAATATCGTGGGCAAGCCCATTTCCGTCATGCTCGGGCAGAAGGGACCGGGTGCGAACGGCACGGTGACGCTTGTCCACACCCGGACGCAGGATCTTGCCGCGCATTGCCGCCGTGCGGATATCCTCATCGTTGCCGCCGGGGTTCCCGGGCTGGTGAAGCCCGGCTGGATCAAGCCCGGAGCCACCGTGATCGACGTGGGCGTCAATCGGGTTGGGTTCAACGAGAAGACGGGCAAGCCCATTCTGTCCGGCGACGTGGACTTTGCCGAAGCCTGCAAGGTGGCGGGAAAGATTACGCCCGTACCCGGCGGCGTCGGTCCCATGACCATCGCCATGCTCATGAAGAACACCGTGCGTTCCGCGTGGCAGCATCTGGGCGGATAAGCCGCGGGAACGGGGGAAGCCTTTCCGCCCGTCCTGCGCCGCGCGTCTCTTGAACGATCTTTTTGCTGAAAGGAAGGCCGCCTGAACGTTGGATTCAGGCGGCCTTCACGCATTGCGGCATCAGGATTTGAGCAGCCGCTGCACGAGCGTCCGTTCGGCAGCGTGCAGGCGGGAAAGCCCCTCCGTATCCAGCCCGGCCCCGAGAGCGGCGGCCTTGCGGAGGGCCTGAGTGACTTCGGGGGATTCGAAATCGGAAACGTGCGTGGCGTCGGAGCCAAGGACGAGTCCGCAGCCGAAGCGTTCCGCCATGCGGACGATATGCCCGTTGGCAAGGCAATGGCGGGGTGCGGTGTTCAGTTCCAGCAGCACGCCGCGTTCGGCGGCAAGTTCGGCGTCTTCCGGGGTGATCAGCCCCGGGTGGGCCAGAATATCCACTCCGGCGCGAATGGCGGCAAGGTTGGTTCCCGTTTCCACCACATCCACAAGCTGGCGGGGGATGCTTTCCCCGTGAGCGAGCACGAGCGAGGCCCCCTGTTCCCGGGCCAGCTCCACGGTGTCGGGAAGCAGGGCGGGAGGGACATGGACCAGTTCCACGCCCGCAAACGCTTCGACATCGGCATACAGGGAACAGGTTTTGACCAGCGGGACGAGCCGCGGGAGCAGGAGGGGCAGGGTGGAGGCGTCGGCCCGGACAACCAGCCCGACAGCCCGGAACCCGGCGCATTTCGCCAGCCGCATGGCCTCGGAAGGCAGCAGGCCGTCCCGTCCGCCGGAACAGCTTACATGGATGTGGAAATCAAACATGGGTAACGCCCCTTTCCCGGTTCCGTCAGCTCTTCACTTCGCCGACGAGAGAATGTTTCTTTGCGGTAACAATTCGGACAGGAAGGATAAGCCCCGCCTTGCCCCGTCCGGCGGGAAGGGAGACGTTGACGGCGTCGCCCCACGGATCGCGCCCCTGCCAGCTTTCTGTCCCGGCGTCTTCGCCGTCCTGCTTGCGGCTGGTTCCTTCCAGCAGAATATCGGTTTCGCAGCCTTCGCGGGCCTTGAGCCAGCCGGCGGAAAGTTCTTCCTGCAAGGCTTGCAGCCGTTCAAGGCGGCGGAGCTTTTCGGGCTGGTCCACCTTTTCCTCGTGACGGCTGGCGGCGGTTCCCGGACGGTCGGAGTAGCAGAAGGAGAAGCTCGACATGAAGTTGACCGCCCGGACAGCGGACAGGGTTTCTTCAAACTGTTCCGTCGTTTCGCCGGGGAAGCCGACGATGAGGTCGGTGGACAGCGCGATGTCGGGCCGCGCGGCACGAAGCCCGTTGACCAGCTCCATATAGCGGGCCATGTCGTATTTGCGGTTCATGCGGGCCAGCACGCGATCCGATCCCGCCTGAAGGGGCAGGTGCAGGCGCGGGCAAAGGTTCGGCAGTTCTCCGAACATGGCGATGACCTCGGGGGAAAGATCCTTGGGGTGCGGCGTCACGAAGCGCAGGCGGGCCAGCCCGGGAAGCTCCGCCACCCGGCGCAGGAGCTGGGCAAAGGACGTGTCCCCGGAAGCGTGCTTGTCGAGTCCGTAGGCGTTGACGTTCTGCCCGAGCAGGGTGATTTCCTTCGCGCCGTTGCCGATGAGCGCGCGGCATTCGTCGATGATGGCTTCGGGGCTGCGCGACTTCTGGCGTCCGCGCGTAAAGGGGACGATGCAGTAGGTGCAGAAGTTGTCGCACCCCTGCATGATGTTGACGTACGCTACCGGCGGTATTTCCCCTTCTCCCTGCGCGGGGAGGGCGGGATCGCGTTCCGGGTAGACTTCGGAAAAATCGGTCAGGTTCAGGCGCAGGGCAGGGTTCCCGTGCAGGCGTTCGATGGCGTCGGGAGCCATGGCAAGCCCGTCGCCGCCGACAACCAGCCGAACCTGCGGGAACCGTTCGAAAAAGCCCGCACCGATCTGCTGCGCCACGCACCCCGCCACCACGGCAAAAGAACCCGGTACGCGGCGGGTTTCATGCTTGATCCTTCCGAGGGCCGCATACACCTTCTGTTCGGGTTTGTCGCGGACCGAGCAGGTGTTGAGGATGACGATTTCCGCCTGTTCGAGGGGTGACTCCACAAATCCCCGGCGTTGCAGGGATCTTGCAAGCCAGAACGAATCGTTGACGTTCATCTGGCAGCCGAATGTGATGATATGGTATGTGCCTTGCGCCATCGGGAGGTGCTCCATTGATCGCGGGTATCGCGGAATTGTTGGGGTGAGGGGGATGTGAATACGGTATACCGCCACGCTGTGCAACCCCGGCGCGTTGCGTTCGGGCGGGCGGCGGGGTATCCTTCCTGTTCCTGAGCAACCCAGAAACAAGGAGCGCGGTATGCGGGTCATACGGGTAGAGCGTGACGGCGTGGCCTATTACGGCATTCTCGAAGACGGGCTGGTGTTTCGGCTGCACAGGCAGCCCGGGCATATGGAGCCTGTGCCTGTTTCCGACGTGAATATCCTCCCGCTGGTTACGCCGTCGAAGGTTATCTGCGTCGGCCTGAACTACCGGGCGCACGCCGAAGAGCTGGGCTACCCCCTTCCCAGTATGCCGAGCTTTTTTCTGAAGCCCCCGAGCAGCATCATCGGCAACGGCGGGGCCATCGTTTTGCCGGTCGGCATGGGGCGCATTGAGCACGAGGCCGAACTTGCCATGGTTGTGGGCAGGCAATGCCGCAACCTTGCCCCGGAGGATGCGGCAAACAGCCTGTTCGGGTTTACCTGCGCCAACGACGTGACCGCCCGCGAAGTGCAGAAGGCCGATCCGCTGATCGGGCACTGCAAGTCCTATGATACGTTTTGCCCCATCGGGCCGTGGATCGAGACGGATCTGGAACCGCTGGACGATTTGTCCATCCGCTGCATCGTCAACGGCGAGGTGCGACAGTCCGCCAATACCGGCGACATGATTTTCCGGCCTTTTGAGCTGCTCTGTTTCCTTTCCCGTGTCATGACGCTCATGCCCGGAGACGTGATTCTGACCGGGACGCCGCCCGGCATTTCGCCCCTTCGCGCCGATGATGTGGTGCAGGTTTCCATTGAGGGCATCGGCACGCTTTCCAATACGGTGGAAGGCCCCGGCCTGGGAGAGAGCTGCTTGCAGTAGGGGGGATTCTGCGTGGTTATTTATGCTGGAGGGGGCGGGGAGTTCGTTCCGGCGGGAGTTTTTGGGAAGTTTTTTTAGGATCTTGAGGAGTGCTGTCGGAATGTCGGGGGGAAGCCCCCTCAACAGGATGCCTGCTGTCGGGAGATCGGCGGAATGCCTCCGAAAGGCATCAACGACGTTTCCTGAATGGAGGGAGCTTTCCGCCAGGGAAAAAGCCGCATGAACGGTTGGTGTTCAGGCGGCTTTCTTGTTCATGGAAAAACGGCAGCGGGGATTCGATAAGCGCAAAGGTCTTTGGAGGGAGAGGGGAGGAGCCTGGGGAGGGGAGAGGGAAGCTTTTCTTCAGAAAAGTTCCCTCTCCCCTCCCCAGTACCGCTATCTCTTCCCCCTACACAACCTTCACGCCGCCGATCCAGTGATCGGTTACGCGACCGCGCAGGTTCTTGCCCAGCCACGGGGTATTGTGGCTCTTGGAGAACAGTGACTCGGGCGTAACCTTCCACTCCAGATCCGGATCGAACAGGAAAAAGTCGGCAGGCGCACCGGGCTGGAAGTCGTTCACGGGGAGCTTGAACACGCGGCCCGGCTCGGTGGCCCAGAGACGGATCAGATCCGCTTCGCTGAGCGTGCCTTCGCGCACCAGATAGTAGGTGACGGTCAGGGCCAGATCCATGCCGGTGAAGCCGTTGGGAGCCTCGTCGAAAGGCGTTTCCTTCTCGTGGGCGGCGTGGGGCGCGTGGTCGGTGGCGAGCATGTCGATCACTCCGGTCTGTACGGCCTCGCGCAGGGCCATGACATCGGCGGGCGTGCGGAGCGGCGGGTTGACCTTGGCGAGCGTGTTGTAGCCTTCCACCGCCGCGTCGTCGAGCGTCAGATAATGCGGGGTCGTCTCGGCGGTCACCTTGACGCCGCGAGCCTTGCCCCACGCGATGACATCGACCGTGCGCCTGGCGGAAACATGCGCGATGTGGACGGGGACATTCAGATACTCTGCAAGCAGAATGCTGCGCGAGGCCTGAATGGTTTCCGCGACATCCGGCTGCCCCTTGATGCCGAGCCGCCCGCTGGTCACGCCTTCGTTCATGTGCGACTTGGCGGCAAGATAGGGATCTTCGCAGTGGTCGATGACGATCATGTCGAGATCCGCTGCGTATTCCATGATGCGGCGGAAGAGTTCCGTATTCCCTACCGGGCGTCCGTCGTTGGAAATGGCGACGCATCCGGCTTCCTTCAATTCCGCCATGCGGGCCAGCTCCTCACCCCTGAGTCCGACCGTTGCCGCTCCGATGGGGTGGACACGGGGACCGTCGGGCCACGAGCGGCGGGCCGCATCGAGGATCTGTTCGGTTACTGCGGCATCGTCGTTGACGGGGCTGGTGTTCGCCATGCAGAGGACGGCTCCGAAGCCGCCGTGCGCCGCCGCGCTGAGTCCGGAGGCGACGCTTTCCTTCCATTCGTAGCCGGGTTCGCGCAGGTGGGTGTGCACGTCGATGAAGCTGGGGAACAGCACCTTCCCGGACGCATCCACGATTTCCGCGTCTTCCGGGGCTTCAATGGAGGGGGACAGGGCCTGAACCTTGCCGTCGACGATGAGCAGATCCACAGGATCGCCTTGATAGCGGGCGTTTTTGACAAGAAGAGTAGACATTGGCGAGCTCCGCGCGATTTAGAGGTTGTCCTTGATGTCGGGCCGGGTGGCGAGGAGGTAGAGGACCGCCATGCGGACGGAAACCCCGGCGGAAACCTGATCCAGAATCAGCGACTGGGCGGAGTCCGCCAGCGTGTCGGAGACATCAAGGCCGCGCAGGATGGGGCCGGGGTGCATGATGCGGGCCTCGGGCTTGGCCAGCTCCATATGCTCCGAGGTCAGGCAGAAGCGGCGGGAATATTCGCGCAGATCAGGAAGCAGGCCCGCTTCCTGACGCTCCAGCTGGAGGCGCAGGCACATGACGGCGTCCATGTCGCGCACGGCTTTCTTGGCGTCGGTATAGACGGTTACGGGCCAGTTTTCCACCCCTGCGGGCAGGAGCGTGCGCGGAGCGCAGAGGCTGACGTTCACGCCGAGCTTGTTGAGCAGGTGGACGTTGGAGCGGCAGACGCGGCTATGCGCGCAGTCTCCGAGGATAAGCAGGTTTCTGCCCCTGAAGGCATCGCGTTCGTTGCCCCATGCCTGACGCAGCGAGAAGGCGTCAAGCAGGGCCTGCGTGGGATGCGCGTGCCAGCCGTCTCCGGCGTTGACCACGCCGCAGTGCAGGCGTTCGGCAAGAAACTGGGCCGCGCCGCTGCTGGAGTGGCGGATGACGATAACATCGGGATTCATGGCCTGAAGGGTCAGGGCCGTGTCCTTCATGCTTTCGCCCTTCTGGAGGCTGGAGCCGGATTTCGCCAGCCCGAAGGTGTCGGCGGAAAGGCGTTTGCCCGCCACGTCAAAGGAGGTCTTGGTGCGGGTGCTCGGCTCGGCAAAGAACAGGATGATGCTTTTCCCCTTGAGGATGGGGACTTTTTTTACCGGGCGGGCATTGATTTCATGCAGGTTCGCGGCAGTGTCGAGCAGGTGGAAGAGTTCATCCTGCGTCAACTGGTCCACGTCCAGCAAGTCCTTGTGGGGCCAATGGAAGTTTTCCTGTTGCATGGCTGCTTCTCGGAGGTTGATGTTGGAGCCTGGAGTTTCGGTATATCGGCGGATTAACAGCGGAAACCGGAAAAGCTCAAAAAAAACCCCGCTGGAACAACGGGGAATAACAAGAGGCCGGTAATATGCCGTTTCGGGAGTCTTCGCGACGATGGTGGCGGTGCAGTGTTGGCATTCGGCTTCTCAAGATATTGACGTTTTTTGGGCGTATGTCCACACGTTATGATATGCGGACGGCATCCTGATGTAAAGGCTTTTTTGCGGGCTGTTTGTGCCGCCGCAAAAAAGAAGGTAAGAGAGCTTTTCCGCAATGCTTTTCCCGGAGTTGTGCCGTGCTCTTGTATATCCATGTTCCGTTCTGCCGCCGCAAATGCCGCTACTGCGCGTTTTATTCCAATATGTTGCCTGAAGATGGCCTTTCCCGTTATCTGGAAACCCTGCTTGCGGAGATGGAGCAGTGGGGCGGACGCCTCGGCAGGGTTCCCGTAGAAAGCGTGTTTTTCGGCGGCGGTACGCCCAGCCTTCTGGAGCCGGAGCAGGTGGCGGCGGTGCTTGAGCGGGCCAGAACGCTGTTTGCGGTCACGCCTGATGCCGAGATCGGCATGGAGGCCAACCCCGATTCCTTGCACACGGTGGAGAAGGCGCGGGGCTTTCTGGATGCGGGCATCAACCGCCTTTCCCTCGGGGTGCAGTCGCTGGATGACGGGATGCTGGAAACGCTCGGACGCCTGCACCGGGCGGAGTCCGCACGGGAGGCGTTTCGGGCCATCCGGGAGGCGGGCTGCCGGAACCTCAGCCTTGATCTGATGTGGGGGCTTCCGGGCCAGACGCTGGAGCAGTGGATTCACGACGTGCAGGCCGCCATTGCCCTTGGCCCGGATCACGTTTCCGCCTATGGGCTGTCGCTTGAGCCGGGCACGCCGATGGCGGAGCGGTACGGAGAGGAGGATCTGCCTTCGGAAGAGGTGCAGTGTTCCATGTACCGGGAGGGCATCCGGCTCTTCCGTGAGGCGGGGCTGGCCCATTACGAGATTTCCAATTTTGCGCGGGAAGGCTTCCGCTGCCGGCATAATCTGGGCTACTGGGAAGGAAGGGACTATCTGGGGCTTGGCCCGGCCGCGACATCGACCCTTGGCGGCGAGCGGTGGACGAATCCCGGGGAGGCGGAATGGATCGGGCAGGTCAGGGCAGGGGAACGCCGTGCGGAACGTGAACAGCTGGATCGGAGCACGCGGGCACTGGAACTGATGATGCTCCGCCTGCGGACGGCGGACGGGCTGCCGCTTGCCGCCTACAAGTCGCTGACGGGAAGAGCCTTTACAGACGATCACGGTTCGCTCTGCCGCCGCCTCTGCCGTGAGGGGCTGGCCCGGATCGATGCGGAGGCGTTTCGGCTGACGGACAGCGGAATGCTCGTTTCCAACAGCATCCTGGGGGCCCTTTTTGACGAAGAGCCGGAGCCGCGCACATAGGGCCTGCCTTGCTGGACAAGGGGAAGTTCCCCGTATATTTTGGGCGTGTTCGGTTCGTCGATACCCATCTCCCGTTACTCTGTTACTCTATGGATGCAGGTATGTCCGTGAATGTGTGTGAGCAACGCCGTGAGCGTCTTCGCGCGCTTATGCGTGAACAGGGAATAGAGGCCCTTTTGGTCAGCCATGCCGCAAACCGTTATTATCTTTCTGCCTTTGAGCTGCATGACGCCCAGCTGAATGAAAGTTCCGGCAGGCTCATCGTCATGGCGGACGGCAAAGACTGGATCGCCACGGATTCCCGCTATCTGGATGCGGCAAAACGGATCTGGGAGCAGGATCGGATTTTGATTTATGGAGCGGATGCGGCGCAGGACATGGCCACTCTCCTGCGGAAGCTCGTTTCTGGAAAAAACATAGGCTTTGAGGCCCGGGCGGTCACGCTGGACTTTTATGAGGCGTTTGCGGAAACGCTGGCTGGCTCCGGCTGCCGTCTGGTGAAGGCGGACGGACTCGTCGAGCGGCTGCGGATGATCAAGGATGCGGAAGAAATCCGCCGGATGGAAGCCTCCTGCCGCCTCAACGAGCGGCTGATGGAATGGCTTCCCGGCGTGCTTGTCCCCGGGCGCAGCGAGGCCGCGGTCGCTTGGGATATCGAGATGTTTTTCCGCCATCACGGGGCAACCGAGCTGGCCTTTGCCAGCATCGTGGGGCATGGCGTCAATGCCGCACTGCCGCACTATCTGCCCTCGCAGGATGTGCTGCTGGAGAACGAAAATCTGGTGCTCATCGATGTGGGTTGCCGTCTGGACGAGTACTGCTCTGATCAGACCCGGACCTTCTGGATAGGCGAGCACCCCTCGGATCGCTTTCGCCGGACCCTTGATGCGGTACAGGAAGCGCAGCTTCGGGCCATCCGTGCCATCCATCCGGGGGTACGGGCCTGCGACGTGTACAAGGTCGCGCGCGAGTCCTTTGAAGCACTGGGGGTCGCGGCAGCCTTCACGCACGGCCTCGGGCATGGCGTGGGGCTGGAAACCCATGAAGGGCCGAGTCTCAACGCCCGCAATACCACCGAGCTGGAACCCGGCATGATCGTGACCGTGGAACCGGGACTGTATTATCCCGAATGGGGCGGTATCCGTTGGGAACATATGGTGCTGGTTACGGAAGAAGGCTGCCGCACGCTGTAGCCTTGTCCCGGAGCGTTTTGTGGATGTGCCCGGAAAGCGGGGAGGCTCCCTGTTTTCTGGCCCTGCTTTCCGTGGTGCAGGCCAGCCCCTCGTCAGGCACTTGGTGCAGCCCTGTCTTTTCCGGCAGGCTGCACCGCAAAGCAGGCCATCGTAATGCGGCACTGCTCCTCCGTTGCTCTTTTTTATCTGACTAGCCATATTGGAAAAAGCGTCTTTTCGCGGTCGGCGGGCCAGGGCTTGCCGGCCCATGACCGCCGCGTATTTCCACGAGATCGTTTTGCCTGTGCCGGGAAGGTGCCATGCTGGATTGTGCAATGTTGCGGAAGCAGTGGGCTTCCCTCGATAAGGCTCCGCTTGTCTTTCTGTTGTCGCTGTGCGTGCTGTTCTGGTGGCTGGGGACCAGCTCCCTGACGTGGCGGCGAATGGGGATACCGCTTGTTTTCGCCGGGTGGTGCTTCTGGCAGGCGGGCTTTGCCCGATCCCTGAAAAAACTTCCTCCCGTGGCGGCCCTGCCCGTGCTGGCGGCCTTTTATACCATGCTGTCGCCGGGGCAGTGGTTCATGGATTTCCGGGATGGCGTGCAGATGCTCATGATGTATCTTGTGGGCGTTTCCGCCATCCTTTTTGCCAAGAAAAACTACTGGCTGGCATTGCTGGCACTCCCCGCGGCCCTGTCACTCACCTATCTGGGCGATGTGCTCGGGCTGTTTTCCAGGGAGATGACGACTGAAGAGCATCGGCTGATGCTGTTTCACAGCCATCCGAACATCCTTGGAGGCGTAGCGGCGTGGGGGCTGGTGATGCTGGCGGCCTACAGGGAACAATGGCGAGGCCCGCTGCGGTATGCGGCATTGGCGACCGGGGCCTTGTCCGTGCTCGTGCTTGCGTTGTCCGCCAGCCGTGCGGCGTATCTGGGGGCCGTTGTCGGCATGGGCTTTTTGTTGCTTCCCGTGCTGAAAAACTACTTTTGGGCGATCGCTGCCGTTGCCGTGCTGGTTGTGTCGGGAACAACGCTTGCCCTGCCGCAGAACCAGCTCGAGCGGCTTCATTCCGCCGTCTTTTCGCCCCTCAGCGACAGGACGCTGGAAACGCGCAAGCCCATCTGGGAAGCCGCGCTTTCAGGCATCGGGCACGCGCCGGTGCTCGGCAACTCCATTGGCGGCTTCAGGGCGTTTCACGGAGCGTATGTCAGGGAGCACGCGGCAAGCCTCGAACAGCGGTATGCCGAGGTGGAAAAGGACGTCTTCCATCCCCACAACATGTTTCTGGGGGTGCTGTTCATGTACGGTATTACGGGAACGGCGTTGTTTGTGGGAGCGGTTGCTGTGGGATTGCGGCTTGCGTGGGTTCGCGGGGACCGGTTTTTCCCCGCAACGCTGCTTTTTTATGTCGTATTCGGCTTGTTTGAGTTTCCGCTGGACAGGCCGGACGGCATAGTCATGCTCTTTTTCCCGTTGGGTCTGGCTTACGGCAGGGTTGTCCTCGAGTCGCTCGGATCGCCCGTATCCTTTTGCGGCGCGGGGAAAGCCGCTCCGTGTCCCGCCGGGCAGGGCACAGGGGGAAAAGCCGGCTGATCCGGTGAGGCGGCCTGCCGCAGAGCCTGGGAGAGGCTGGGTCAGAGGGCCAGCCTCCAGCACAGAACGAGCAGCGCGGCGGCAGCGAATCCGAGCAGGGTGTCCGTGCGGCGTGAGGGCTGTCCGGTGCGGCGGGTAACCCCGCTGGCTGCCCCTCCTACCATGAAGCCCGACAGCAGCCCGAACAGGTGCGCCGCGTAGTCGGTATTGCTCCCTTCCGTGCCGAGCATGGCGAGCACCCCGGTTCCGGCGGCGAGCAGCAGAATGCCCCTGCGCCAGGACAGCTTGCCCGCGTCGTGCGTGCGGCTGCCCCAGCCCTGAAGGGCCATGAACCCCGAAAGCACGCCGACAGTGGCGAACAGCGCGGTGGAAAAGCCCAGGCTGATGTGTCCGAGGGGGCGGTACAGCGCGTTGAGCGCATTGCCGAGGCTTCCGGCGAGCAGGATGAGGAACAGCCCGAACCCAAGCCCGAGGCGGCGGCAGAGCAGGATAAGGAACGGCGCGCCGAAAAGGACATTCCCAAACAGGTGCTGGCTGTCGGCGTGCAGCGTCAGGGCTGTGACGCACCGGTACCATTCCCCGAGCGCACGCACGCGGAACACATCCAGTTCCCCCCGCGCCGACCATATTTCGGAAGAGAGGTTCGGCAGGCCCAGCGTCGGCAGAAAGCCCCAGTGCATTCTGACGCCGTGCCAGAGTACGAGGAGCAGGAGCAGGAACAGAACCCAGTGGGCGTTGTTGTGGACGGGAGGCTCCACATAGGGCGGGCTGGGCTTTTGGCTTTCGTCCTGTACGGCCCTGAGCTCGAACCGGGCCTGCCGCTCCAGCAGGGGCGGGACGTAGATCCGGAGCCTGTTGCCGCGCCCGGCGAGCAGGCAGGGGATGCCCCGGGAGGCGAGCACGGTAACCCAGAGATCCACAAGGGGCCATGAGGGCAGGGAAGGGCGTTTTTCCCCGTCGTCGACCAGCCTCCAGTACGGCGGGACGTTTTGGGGGCGCAGGCGAAAGCGGGTGCGGGGAGAACGGCGGGCGGCGCGCTTCGGAGAAACGGGCGGACGCGGACGGGAGGAGGCAGAGGGGCGTGCTGGCGGTGTCATGAACCGGAAATAAGGCCTGTTTTGCAAAAGGCAAAAAATCCCCGGCTGTACTCAGCCGGGGATCTCGGAAAAACGAACCGCAGACACGGAACTAGTCGGCCTTGCGGACGACAGGCTTCGTGACCAGACCGGTACGCAGGCAACGGGTGCACACGGAGATGGTGCGCACTTCGCCGTTGGCGAACTGGTGACGCACGTTCTGGAGATTGGGGTTGAAGACGCGCTTGGTCTTGATGTTGGAATGGCTCACATAGTTGCCGGTCTGGGGCTTTTTGCCGCAAAATGCACACTGCTTGGACATGGCATCCTCCATATATTCGGACGGTCGCCCGAAGAAATCTTGCTCAGGGTACGGACTGTCCGCACCAAAGACAGGTTACATATACCTTCTTTCTGGAAAGTGCAAGCTGTTTGGCAGGGTTTTTCGTGCGGCTGCCCGCACCGGCCGGGCGCGGGGAGGGTGCGGGGCTATTTCGGAAAAGGAGGCGTCTGCCTCTTGCCAGCGGAGACGATGGCGTGTAGGAACTGAGGGATTCAACTTTCTCCCTTTTTTTACGGTGCGCCGTCTGTTTCGGCGTGTGACCATTGGCGCCAGCCGACGGAAGGGTCGGTTGCGGACAAAAAAATCCACCCTTGCCCAGCGGGGAGCGATATGCCCAAGCGTACAGATCTCAAAAAGATCATGGTAATCGGTTCTGGTCCGATTGTTATCGGCCAGGCGTGCGAATTCGACTATTCGGGAACTCAGGGTATCAAGGCCCTGAAGGAAGAAGGCTATGAGGTCGTGTTGGTCAACTCCAACCCTGCGACCATCATGACCGACCCCGGCCTTGCCGATCGCACCTACATCGAACCCATTGAGCCGGAAACGGTTGCCGCCATCGTGCGCAAGGAACGTCCCTGCGCCATTCTGCCCACGCTCGGCGGACAGACGGGCCTGAATACGGCTCTTGCGCTGGCCAAGTCTGGTGTTCTGGAAGAGTGCGGTACGGAACTTATCGGTGCCCGTGCCGATGTCATCGAGAAGGCCGAAAGCCGCGAGCTGTTCCGGCAGGCCATGGAAAACATCGGCCTGAAGGTGCCCCAGAGTGCCATCGCCCACACGATGGATGATGTGCGCCGGATCGGTTCTTCCATGCCTTTCCCGATGATCATCCGGCCCGCCTTTACCCTTGGCGGTACGGGCGGCGGCATCGCCTACAATATGGAAGACCTTGAAGCCATCGCCGGGGACGGCCTCACCGCCAGCCCGGTGAACGAAGTCATGATCGAGCAGTCGGTCATCGGCTGGAAAGAGTTCGAGATGGAAGTCATGCGCGATACCGCGGACAACTGCGTGATCGTCTGCTCCATCGAAAACGTGGATGCCATGGGCGTGCACACGGGCGACTCCATCACCGTGGCTCCGGCCCAGACGCTCACGGACCGCGAATACCAGAAGATGCGCGACGCCTCGCTCGCCATCATGCGCGAAATCGGCGTGGAAACCGGCGGATCGAATGTCCAGTTCGGCGTCAATCCCGCCAATGGCGACCTCGTGATCATTGAAATGAATCCCCGCGTCTCCCGTTCCTCCGCGCTGGCTTCCAAGGCAACCGGCTTCCCCATCGCCAAGATTGCGGCAAAGCTTGCCGTCGGCTACACGCTCGATGAGCTGCGCAACGACATCACCCGCGAAACCTCCGCCTCTTTCGAACCCACCATCGACTACTGCGTGGTCAAGATTCCCCGCTTCACCTTCGAGAAGTTCCCCGGCTCCAAGGACGAGCTGACCACGTCCATGAAGAGCGTCGGCGAAACCATGGCCATCGGCCGCACCTTCAAGGAATCGCTCCAGAAGGGCCTGCGCTCGCTGGAAATCGGAGCCATCGGCCTCGGCAGCCAGTTCCGTGCCGAATTGCCTGCCCGTGAAGAGCTTATGAGCAAGCTCCGCACGCCCAATTCCCGCCGCCTGTTCGCCGTCCGTCAGGCCATGCTTGCCGGGTTCTCGCTGGAAGAGCTTCACGAGATCACGCTGATCGACCCGTGGTTCCTGCGCCAGATCAAGGAAATCGTGGACATGGAAGCCCAGATCCGCGACTTTGCGCTGGCAAACTCCATGACCCCGGATAACCCGGAAATGGTTGCCGTGCTTCGCAAGGCCAAGGAATTTGGCTTCTCCGACCGCCAGCTTGCCGAAATGTGGAAGAAGCCGGAAGGCGACATCCGCGCCCTGCGCCGTGAAACCGGCATCATGCCCACCTATTATCTGGTGGACACCTGCGCCGCGGAATTTGAAGCCTACACCCCCTATTTCTACTCGACCTACGAGACCGGGCAGGAAGTCGTGCCCGCCGACCGCAAGAAGGTCATCATCCTCGGCGGCGGTCCCAACCGTATCGGCCAGGGCATCGAATTCGACTACTGCTGCTGCCACGCCTCCTTCGCGCTCAGGGATGCCGGGGTGCAGGCCATCATGGTCAACTCCAACCCGGAAACCGTATCCACCGACTACGACACGTCCGACCGCCTCTATTTCGAGCCGCTGACCTTTGAAGACGTGATGCACATCGTGGAAAAGGAACGTCCTGACGGCGTGATCGTGCAGTTCGGCGGGCAGACGCCGCTGAACCTTGCCGTTCCCCTGCTCCGCGCCGGAGTGCCGATCCTCGGCACCAGCCCCGACGCCATCGACCGCGCCGAAGACCGCGAGCGTTTTCAGGCCCTGCTCCAGAAGCTGTCGCTGCTCCAGCCCGCCAACGGCACGGCGACCACGCTGGAGGAATCCCGCGAAATCGCCCACCGCATCGGATACCCCATCGTGATCCGCCCGAGCTATGTGCTTGGCGGACGCGCCATGATGATTGTGTACGACGATGAGGAAATGGCGGAATACTTCGCCATGCATGTCGGCAAGCAGAAGCTTGAACACCCCGTGCTCATCGACAAGTTCCTTGAAAACGCCATTGAGGTGGACGTGGACGCGCTGTCCGACGGAGAGGATGTCTACGTCGCCGGCGTCATGGAGCACATTGAGGAAGCGGGCATCCACTCGGGTGACTCGTCCTGCGTGCTGCCCCCCTATTCGCTGCCTGCGGAGCTTGTGGCTGAAATCGAACGCCAGACCGTAGCCCTTGCCAAGGAACTGCGCGTGGTCGGCCTCATGAACATCCAGTTCGCGGTGAAGGACGGCGTGGTGTTCATTCTGGAAGTGAACCCCCGCGCCTCGCGTACCGCGCCCTTTGTTTCCAAGGCCACCGGCGTGCCGCTCCCCCGTCTCGCCACGCAGGTCATGCTCGGCAAGACCCTGAAGGAACTGGACCCCTGGTCCCTGCGCCGCTCCGGATACGTTTCGGTGAAGGAATCCGTGTTCCCGTTCCGCCGCTTCCCCGGCGTGGACATCCTGCTCGGACCCGAAATGCGCTCTACCGGCGAGGTCATGGGCATCGCCCCGACCTTCGAGGAAGCCTTCCTGAAGGGCCAGTGGGGAGCAGGGCAGAAGCTGCCGGAAGGCGGCAAGATCTTCCTGTCCGTCAACGACCGCGACAAGCGTTTCGTGGCGGAAGTCGCCCGCCAGTACGTCGAGCTTGGCTTTGAGCTGCTCGCCACGTCCGGTACCGCCGGCCTGCTTGCCGGACAGGGCATCCCGTCCACCCGCGTGCTCAAGGTGTATGAAGGCCGCCCGAACATCGTTGACCTCATCAAGAACGGCGAGGTGGCTCTGGTCATCAACACCGCCTCGGGCAAGCGCACGGCGCACGACTCCAAGGCCATCCGTCAGGCGACGCTGCATTACGGCGTGCCCTACAGCACCACGCTGTCCGGGGCCAAGGCCATCGCCCGCGCCATCGGTGCGGCCCGGACAACCGAAGTCCGCGTGAAGAGCCTTCAGGAATACTACAAGGGCGAATAACTCGAAGGGGAAGGGCATTCCTGCAATGCCCTTCCCTGTTTTTCCTGCCCCGGCAAGGGCTGTCCCGGCTTGCAGGAAGTGGGGATATGCTCTATCATCCACGCTTCTTTTTTGAAGGAACGGCGGCCCGTTCCCGTCCCGCTGGTCGGGCCGGGAGTCTGCCGTTTCCCGATAGAGCAGACAACGCCTGCCTCCGCGGGGGCATATCCACCTGGACCACAACAAAGTCGGCGGAGTGGCGAGAGAAAGCCTGATGAGGGCGGAAAAAGCCTTTCTTCAGGGGCCTTTTCCGCCCTCTTCGCAACGAGAAGGTTATTATGTGCGGAATTTTTGGTATTTCTGGGCATCCCGAAGCTGCTAGAATGGCCTATTTCGGCCTCTATGCCCTCCAGCACCGCGGACAGGAAAGCACCGGCATCGCAAGTTATGACGGAAAGCATCTCCGCCTTCACGCGGGCATGGGCCTTGTGCCGGATGTTTATGACGAGTCCACGCTTGGGCAGGAACTGCAGGGCGACAAGGCCATCGGGCATGTGCGCTACTCCACGTCCGGCGTGTCGGTACGCAAAAACGCCCAGCCGCTGGTCGTGCGGGTTTGCGGCATCGAAATCGCGCTGGCGCATAACGGCAACCTGACCAATGCGGCGCAACTGCGCGAAGAGCTGGAAAACAGCGGAGCTATCTTCCAGACCAGCAGCGACAGTGAAATTTTCGTGCACCTCATCGCCCGCAGCCTTGCCAAAAAGCGTGATCTTGAGGACGCCATCCTCAACGCCTGCGATCGCGTTCGCGGTGCCTATTCTCTGGTCATCCTTTCCGAGGGCCGCCTCATCGCCCTGCGCGATCCGCACGGTTTCCATCCGCTCGCGATGGGCAAGGTGAACGACGCCTATGTGTTCGCCTCCGAAACCTGCGCTTTCGACCTGCTGGAAGCCGAGTATATCCGCGATGTGGCTCCCGGTGAAATGGTCATCGTGGACGGAGACAGGGTGACGGCCCATCCGCTCAATAACGCGGGCAGCGTGCCGGTCCGGCAGTGCATTTTCGAGCTGGTCTACTTCGCCCGCCCCGACTCCATCGTGTTCGGCGAGGACGTGTACCAGTGCCGCAAGCACATGGGCTTTGAAATGGCCAAGGAAGCTCCCACCGACGCCGAACTGGTCATGCCGTTCCCCGACTCCGGCGTGTATGCCGCCATCGGCTTTTCCCAGGCCGCGAACGTGCCTTACGAGCAGGCCTATATCCGTAACCACTATGTGGGCCGTACCTTCATCCAGCCTTCCCAGACCATGCGCAACTTTGGTGTGCGCGTGAAGCTCAACCCTGTGCGTTCCATGATCAAGAACCGCCGCATCTGCATCGTGGACGACTCCATCGTGCGCGGTACGACGGTCCGCACCCGCGTGGTCAAGCTGCGCGAACTCGGTGCCCGCGAAGTGCATTTTCGCGTGAGCTGCCCGCCGCTGCGCCATCCCTGTTTTTACGGGATCAACTTCTCGTCCCGTGGCGAGCTGGTGGCTGCAAACCATCCGCTGGAAGCCTTGCCCGGCCTGTTGAATCTGGATTCGCTTCATTATCTCACCATCGAGGGCCTGCTGAAGTCCGTTTCCGAACCGGACAAGTACTGTCTGGCCTGCTTCAATGGTGACTACCCGGTTGCGTGCGGCGGACAGTGCTCCTGTTGCGGTTCCGCAGAGTAACCACTGGAAAGATTACCCATGACGCAGAAGATTGTCCTGTACGATACGACGCTCCGCGATGGAACCCAGTCTGAAGACGTCAACCTTTCGACCTCGGATAAGATCAAGATCGCCCTGCGCCTTGATGAATTCGGGATTGACTATATCGAAGGCGGGTGGCCCGGCTCCAATCCGGTAGATGTGGCGTTTTTCAAGGAAATCGCCAACTACCATCTGAAGCATTCGCGCATTGCGGCCTTCGGAAGCACGCACCATCCGGGAAATACGGCGGAAAACGATCCCAACCTGAAGGCTCTGGTGGCTTCCGGTGCTACGGCGGGAACGATTTTCGGCAAGTCGTGCGAGGTCCACGCCAGAGAGGCCCTGCGTCTGGACCCTCAAAAGAATCTGGAGATCATCAGAAATTCCGTGGCGTTTCTGAAACGCTCCATGCCGGAAGTCTATTTCGACGCGGAGCACTTCTTTGACGGATACAAGCGCAATGCCGAGTATTCGCTGGCGGTGCTGCGTGCGGCGCACGAGTCCGGGGCGTTGATCCTCAACCTGTGCGACACCAACGGCGGCACGCTCCCCGGAGAAATCCATCAGATCGTTTCCGATCTGCGCGTCGCGCTGCCGGAAGTCCGGCTGGGCATCCACTCACACAACGATTGCGAGATGGCCGTCGCCAACGCCGTTGTTGCGGTCCAGGCCGGGGCGGAAATGGTGCAGGGCACGATCAACGGGGTAGGGGAACGCTGCGGCAACGCCAACCTGTGTTCCATCATTCCGGTGCTGGCTCTGAAATGCGGGCTGGAGTGCCTGCCCGAGCCTGCCGATCTCCGGCTGCGCGAGCTGACCAAGCTCTCGGCCTATGTTGCCGAAGTCGCCAACATGAAGCCGTTCAGCCGCCAGCCCTTTGTCGGGAACTCCGCCTTCGCCCACAAGGGCGGGGTGCATGTGAGCGCGATCAACCGCTGCTCCTCGCTCTATGAGCACATGGAGCCGGAAAAGGTCGGCAACGGACAGCGCATCCTGATCACCGAGCTTGGCGGGCGGAGCAACATCGTTTCGCTGGCCCGGCGTTTCGGTTTCCATCTGGACAAGGACGAGCCGGTGGTGAAGGGGCTGTTCAACGAGCTGAAGAAGAAGGCCAGCCTCGGATACGACTATGCCTCGGCCGAAGCCAGCGTCGAGCTGCTGATCCTGCGAAAGCTGGCCCGGCGCGGGGTGCGGGACTTCTTCAAGCTTGTGCAGTACCATATCAGCGCGCTGCGCGACACCAACCACGACATGCCCATGGAAGAGGCTTCCGTGATGGTCGAGGTCGAGGGCACGGTGGAGCATACCGCCGCTACGGGCAACGGCCCGGTGAACGCGCTGGATACCGCCCTCCGCAAGGCCCTGCTGCCGTTCTATCCGCGGCTCAAGGAAATGCGCCTGCTGGACTTCAAGGTCCGCGTGCTGTCCGCCGATGACGGTTCGGGCGGCACGGCGTCCGTTGTGCGCGTGCTCATTGAATCGGGCGACGCCGACAGCACATGGGTGACCGTGGGCGTCTCGCACGACATCATCGAAGCCAGCTGGCAGGCCCTTGTGGATTCCGTGGTGTACAAGCTGTACCGCGATGAAGAGGTACAGCGCAAACTCCGCGACCGGCACTAGGCTTCTGGAACTCGCTGAAAGACAGACCGCCCGAAACCAATGGCTTCGGGCGGTTTTCATTTGGGGCTGCGGAAAGCGGCTCAGGCTTGCCCGTTCTCCTTGGCGGCGGAAACCTCGGCATCCAGTGCGGACTTTTCAGCGGGAGAGAGGGCAAGCGCGGAGGCCAGCCCTTCAAGATAGCTGCGTTCCATAAAGTGATCCGCATCGATGATCATAGCGGAAATCCGATAAAGATCGCGGGCTTCGTCGTGGTTGTTGATCCGGGCGGCGAGAGCGGCGGGATCAAGGGGCTTGTCGAGCATGCTCTCCAGCACGGCTCCCATATCCCGACCCGGAAACAGGGATTCCACGGCATTGCGGATGTTTTCCCGTTCCTTGTCGTCGATATGCCCATCGGCCCGGGCCGCAAAGACCATGGCCTCCAGCAGCAGGAGCGCGGTCTGGTCGGCGGAGACAGCGGGAGTCTGTGCCGGCTGGGAAAGGGCCTCGGGCCAGCCGGAGGGTACGGGCGTTGCCGTCTCGGGCGCAGCCTGCGGCGTGGCGTTGCCGCCCGCATTCCCCGCCCATTTCTGGTAGAAGTTCCAGGCCAGCGCGCCGACGGCGGCGGTTCCGCCGACAACCAGCGCACCCTTTGCCACCTTGCGGGCGGTCTTCCCGGACATCAGCGTGCCCAGCAGCCCGCCCAGCGCAGCCGAACCCAGCAGCCCGCCCAGCCCACCGGCGGACTTGACCAGATCCCCGATGGCGTTGCCTGAACCCTGCGCGGAGCCTTCCGGCTTACGCTGTCCGCCAAGGGCTTCACCGAGCTTGTCGCCCAAGCCGCCCAAACCTCCCATTCCGTTCAATCCATTGCCTATCTGTTTGAGAAAGTCACTCATGGCGTACTCCTTTATTGGGGAAAAGCCGTATGCGGCCGAGTCAAGTCTAGCAGAATGGAAACAATCCGCCAGAGGATGAGAATATCAATCAGAAGAGGGCGGGGAGGGGTGTTCACAATGCCTGTGGCGCATTTCCCTCATGAAGAAAAACAGGATTGCCATGGTCGTCACGAACGACAGGGCATCGGCGACGGGAAGGCTGATCCAGACCCCCCTGACCCCGAACCAGCCCGGCAGCAGGAGCAGGCAGGGCGCGAGAAAAAGCATCTGGCGGGTCAGGGAAAGGAATATCGACAGCTTGGCCCTGCCGATGGACTGGAAAAAATTGCCGATGACAATCTGGATGCCGACCAGAGGAAACGCCAGTGTCGTCAGATGCATTCCGTCGGTTGCAATGGCGAGGAGGGTCACGTCGTCCGTAAAGACCTTTCCGATGGCCTCCGGGATGAGCTGGCCTCCGAGAAAGCCCGCCGTGGTGATCAGCCCGCCTCCGATGATGCCGTATTTCAGGGTCTGCCGGACACGGCCCAATTGCTGTGCCCCGTAATTGTAGCCGACAATGGGCTGCATGCCTTGCGTCAGCCCCATGACGATCATGACGAACAGCAGCAGGAAGCGGTTCAGGATGCCGAACGCGCCGACCGCCATATCCCCGCCGTACCTGTTCAGTCCGATGTTGATGAGCACCGTCACCATACAGGCGCAGACCTGAAGCAGGAACGGAGCCATCCCGATGGAAAAGATGCTCATGATGATGTCGCGCTGGAGGTGGAAAAAGCCGCGCCGGAAATGGACGGTGCTGTCGGGGTTGCGGAAATGGTTCAGCACCCAGATCATGCCGACGACCTGCGACATCACGGTGGCCAGAGCCGCCCCCCGGATGCCCCAATGCAGCCCGAAGATGAAAATCGGGGCCAGCACGATGTTGACGCCTACGGTAAACACCGCCGAAAACATGGCCTTTTTCGGGTAGCCCGTGGCCCGGATGACGTGGTTGAGGCCAAACATCGTACAGGTGATCGGCAGCCCGTACAGCATGACTTCCATAAAGTCGCGGGCGTAGGGGAGCGTCTGTGCGCTGGCTCCGAAGGCCTTCAGGATAGGATCAAGCGTCACTTGCATCAGCCCCCCGAACACGACGCCGTTGATAAGGCCGAGCACCAGTACGTTGCCGAGTACATGGGAAGCCCCGTCAATGTTTTCCTGCCCCAGCCGGATGGAGCAGATGGACGCTCCGCCGATGCCGACAAGCAGTACCAGCGCAAAGGTCAGGTTCATGACGGGAAAGGTGATGGCAAGGCCAGAAAGGGCCAAGGAGCCGACGCCATGCCCGATAAAGATGCTGTCCACGATATTGTACAGGGAAAAGACGACCATAGCGGCTATAGCCGGGAGGGAGTAGCGGATCAGCAGCCGTCCTATAGGCTCGTTTCTGAGAAGATCTGTTGCGGTGGTGTCGCTCATGGGAACCTCGTTGAATATGCGGTAGGCTGAAAGATGCGAGTGGGCCTGACGCACGGGGCAACGGGCGTCCGGGAGGAAGGCAGGAGGCGCGCAGGGAAAAGGGCGTCCTTTTTCAGGACGCCCTTGACGTTAGCAGACTGGAACCGGTCGATGTTGCAACAGGGTTTGTCCTTCCAGAGAGAGAACCCGGAAGAGGCCGTTTTCAAAAAGGCCGTAGGAAGGCGGGAAGCCCCCCTTGGGCAGGGTTGTGCTGCCGGGGTTCCAGAAATGGACTCCGTCGAGGGTTTCTCCCCTCGGAATATGGGTATGCCCGCTCAGGACGACATCGCCGGGACGGACGCCGGGAATGGGCGGACAGCCCGGCAGGTGGTGTCCGTGCTGTGCGACAATACGCAGGCCATCCGCCGCGATGACGGCCCGATCCTCCACGAGGAAGGGAAGAAGCATCAAGTCCACTTCGGCGTCGCAATTGCCGCGGACGGCCACGATGGGCGTTTCAAGCTCCGACATGGCGGATACCACGCCGGCAGGGCCGTAACTGGAGGGAAGGGGGTTGCGGGGGCCGTGGTAGAGATAGTCCCCCAGCAGAACCAGCATGTCCGGGGCAAGCTCTTCGCAACGCCGGCGCAGGAACGCGGCGGCTTCGGGGGAGCCGTGAAGATCGGAAGCGATAAGCAGGCGCATAAACGTTTTTCTCCAAACGGGGCATGGAACCGCTGGGTTCCAAAATCTGTAGGAATCAGTCGTCGTGATGCTTTTTGTGGCGGTTGGCCTTTTTTGCCTGTCCGGGAGGCATGCCGCCCTTTTTGGCAAGTCCGGGAGGAACGCCTTTCCATGTGTCGCGTTGGCTGTCGTAACGGGAGCGTCCGTATCCGAACCGCTCGGGATCGATATGATACTTGCGGGCTATTTGATCCCATCTGTACCCGTCGTTGCGCAGGGCGCGGATGCGGGCTTCGCTCACGCCGGCGATGCGGGCCATCGTGCGGACACGCTCCCGCTCAAGGCGGGATTCGGCATTGCGCCAATCCCTGTCATAACGGGAATAGGCGTCCTCGTCTCTGGCGTTTTTCAGGGCCTCGTATGCGCGGTCGGCGGAACGGGTCATATCGGCCAGATTGTACAGCGCGTCGGAAAAGTGCTCGAGATTTCCCGAGAAGGCCGGAAGCGGCGAAAAGGCAAGCGTCCCGACCAAAGCCAGCGCGCAGCAGAGAGCGTTTTTGTTCATGGCAGAAGTCCCTGAATCGGCGTGGGCCAATTCCTTCGGTAGAGCGGAGCCGTTCGGCGGGCGGACTGTTCGGATATGGAAAAGGCAGACGCGAATGCCACCAGCATGTCCTCCCGCTTTGGGGCGGGTTCTATCTGTATGAAAACCGCTCTACGATGTTTTGATACAAAGTGCAACCTTCTTCCCCTGCTGGAGGGCGGGCCGGAAGCCGCCGTGCCGGAAGCGGAAAAGCCGCCGCCCCTTTGTTCAAAGGCCGCCCGATGCCGTCCGCGGGCCGGTTTTTTGGGCGCGGCCTCGCTGTTTCCAGATGTCGGAACCGGTACGGGGGAGAGGCGCGGCGCAGGGTTTCCGGAAAGGCGGCATCCCCGGTCTTGTTTCCCAGAGTAGGGGATAACGCCTTTTTATGCAAAAGGGGTGTCCATGATGAAAAAAAGCTGCTGAAGCCGTTTTGCCCCGCTTTATACGGCTTCCGTCCCGGGGCATGTTGGCGTATTGGATAGCCAGACGCTTGAGGAAGGTTGGGCCGTCCCGGTATGGGAAACCGTATCCGATCACATCCGCGC
>CAZIFC010000020.1:35963-39111 GCA_964538355.1 uncultured Lawsonia sp.
CCGCGCCACTCCGCAAACGCGGGGAAAGCCATGAAACACGGGTATGGAAGCGAAGAGCGGCAGGGGGGGCTTCGCATCTCTCCCCCATGCCGCCGCTTGATGAAAACAGCGTACTCTTATAAAAAGAACGAGACACTATGTTTCGGAGGAACTATGCGATTTCTTCACCTTTCTTGTCTGCCCCTGCTTCTCGGCCTTGGCGGCTGCTTCTGGCAGAGCGCACCCCTCCCGCCGGAACCTGAACCGGAACCGCTTTCCCCCGTGGCCCAGTTTATGGTCGCGAATCCCGCCGGAACCACTGCCATGATCCAGGATGAAGCCTTCGGCGGCGAAGTCCGCGTGACTCTTGAGGGCAGCTTCCTTTCTGCCGCGGGCGAAACCTGCCGGCGTGCGACGGTGCTTTCCGCACAGCATGAGGCGGAGATCGTCATCATTTGCCACAACGGGCAGGGCGGCGATGAGAGCAACCCCGGCGAGTGGCGCATGATGCCCCGCGTGTGGGGCAAGGGCATCAGCACGCCCTGATCCCTTTATCCTTATTGAGGAAAGATTCCCGACGCCCTGCACCGGGCGTCATCTTTTTTGTCCATCCCTATGGAGGCACCCCTTGTTTTTTTATAGAATCCTGTTGCTGTTCTGCGTCATCGCGCTGACGGCCGGACTCCCGGCGCAGGCGGCTGACGCGCCCGCATTCGGTCAGGCAGCCGCGGCGCAGCCCGCACAGGCTGCCGCACCTGCGGTCTCGGCGGTGGAAGCTGCGCCTTTCGGAAGCAACCTGTTTCAGGGGCATTTTTCCCAGAGTTCGGCAAGCAAGGTCATCCAGAGCGGCGATCGGCTGATCGTCCGTTTCTGGGGCGATCACAATCTGGACGATATCCTGACCGTAGACCCGGAAGGCATGATCTCCATTCCCGACGTGGGCCGCGTGCCCGTTGCCGGGCTGCCCATCGAGACCAGGGAGCCGCTGGAGCAGGCCATCAGGAGCAAGCTCAGTGCCGCGGGCGTGGTGAATGTGGAAATGTATGTCCGCCCAATGGATACGCAGCCGGTTTCGATTTTCGTTACCGGCTTTGTGCCGCGCCCGGGCAATTACGCGGGAACCCCCTCCGACACCATTCTGGCCTTTCTCGACAAGGCGGGCGGTATTGATCCCAAGCGCGGCAGTTACCGGAACATCCGTGTCCTCCGCCAAGGGCAGGAGGTCGGCGTTTTTGACCTCTACCCGTTTGCGCTGAAAGGCTCCATGCCGCATATCCGCCTGCAGGACGGGGACACGATTGTCGTGGGCGAAAAAGGCCCCGCCGTCATCGCCTCGGGAGAAATCCGCAACACGGCACGCTTTGAGTTCAAGAGCGGCGAGCTGACCGGAGCCAGACTGATCGAGCTTGCCGACCCCCAGCCGCAGGCCACTCATGTCAGCCTGAACGGATCGCGTGGCGGAAGCCCGTACAACCTGTATCTTCCCATGAATGATTTTAAGGTGTTGCGCCTTGAGAGCGGAGATCGGATCCGCTTTCTCGCCGACCGTCCGGGCGATACCATCATGGTGGAAGCTCAGGGGGCTATCCGGGGGGCTTCCCGCTTCCCGGTGCGCCGCAATGCAAGGCTGCATGAAATCATGAGCTATATCGCGGTGGAGCCGGGACGCGCCAACCTCGGCGGACTGTACATCAAGCGCAAGAGCGTTGCCGTGCGCCAGAAAAAGGCCATCGAAGACGCCCTGCGCCGTCTGGAGCAGAACGCCTATACCGCCACGTCCGCCAGCTCCGATGAAGCGCAGATCCGTTCCAAGGAAGCGGAGATGCTTTCCAATTTTATTTCGCGCGCCAAGGAAGTGCAGCCGGAGGGGACCGTCGTGGTCAGCAACCGCGGCGACATCTCGGATCTGGCCCTTGAGGACGGCGACATCATCGTCATCCCGGAAAAGACGGATGTGGTGCTCATCAGCGGCGAAGTCATGATGCCGCAGGCCATTGTCTGGAACAAAGACAAGGAGATGGAAGATTACATCAGGGGGGCCGGAGGGTTCAGCAACCGGGCCGACACCTCAAACCTCATCGTCATCCGTCCGAGCGGGGAAGTCATCCCGCACGCTCGGGACGTGCTCCCCGGCGATCAGGTTCTTGTTCTGCCTCGGGTGGAATCCAAGAACCTGCAGGCGGTCAAGGACATCTCGCAGGTGCTGTATCAGGTTGCCGTGGCCTGCAAGGTGATTCTGGATCTGTAGGCCGCTCCCTTCCCGAGAACAAGAAGAGCCTTCCCCGCACAGGAGAAGGCTCTTTTCATAGCACTGCGAAGACGGCTAGCCCAAGACGGCGGAATGCGTCAGGGCGTGCCCGGCGGAAAAGGCCCGGGCCTCAAACGTGCCGATGCCCCAATACTCCTGAACCACCGGGGCGAACAGGAGAGGATCGATGAGCGCGGGGTCCGGCAGCCCGTCCTCGCGCATGCAGGAGGATTCTACCTTCACGTCCATGATTTCCCCGATAATCTGGATATGCGAGCCAAGATCCACTGTGTGCGACAGCGTCAGCTCCACAATGAGGGGGCATTCCGCAATGCCGGGCGCGTCAACGTGCTCGGCGGGCACGGGCGTCAGGTTGAGGGCCGTAAACTTGTCCGTATCCCGGCCGGAGTGCATGCCCGCGAAATCGGCCTGAGCGGCGAGCTTGCGGGAAGGAATATTGATGGTGAAGGATTTGCGCTCGAGAATGGCGTCGTACGTCCAGCGGCTCTTGCGGATGGACACGGCGACGCTCGGCGGCTGGGAGGCGCAGATGCCTCCCCACGCGGCAGCCATGATATTGGGGCGGCCGGTGTGATCGTAGGTGCCTACGAGAAACAAGGGGGCGGGAAGGATGAACGTCTTTGCGCCAAGAGATTGGAACATGCGGTACCTCATCAGGGAAAAGTGTTGGAAACGAACCTGTTGTCTCAGAGAATCCTGCCGGACGCAAGGGGCAGATCCCTTGCTCCCCCTGTCCTTTGCCGAAGGCAATAAAAACTCCTGCTGTTGGAGCTTGACCCTGAAATCGGCTTGTGGCATAAGACGGAATCACCTGCCGGGATGGTGGAATTGGTAGACGCAGCGGACTCAAAATCCGCCGGTGGCAACACCTTGCGAGTTCAAGTCTCGCTCCCGGTACCA
>CAZIFC010000021.1:0-38601 GCA_964538355.1 uncultured Lawsonia sp.
TACGTCAACGCCATCGTGAAGCCGTTGTTCGACCTGTTCAAGCCCATGCCGCCCATCGCGTGGGTATCCATCGCCATCCTGTGGTTCGGCATCGGCGAAATGTCCAAGGTGTTCATCATCATCATCGGTACGTTCGTCCCCTGTCTGCTCAACGCATACAACGGCGTCCGCCTCGTAGACCCCGAACTCTATGACGTCATCCGCGTCCTCGGCGGCAACCGCCGGGATGAAATCTTCCATGTGTGTTTCCCGGCCTCCTTCCCCGCCGTGTTCGCCGGACTCCAGATCTCCCTCAGCTCCGCATGGACCTGCGTTCTGGCCGCCGAACTGATGAACTCCCGCGACGGCATGGGCTTCCTCATCAAGCGCGGTATGGATACCCACCAGCCGACTCTGGTTCTGGGCGGCATGATCCTCATCGCGGCGGCAGCCTATGGAACCTCCCTGCTGGTCACGCTTCTTGAAGGCAGGCTCTGCCCCTGGAAGCGCAGCATCGAAAACCTTTAATCACAGCTTGAGAAAGGAAAGCATATGACCATCTGCGACTGCGAACCGAAGCTCAAACTCCGCTGTGAAAACGTCAGCAAGACCTTCATCCAGAAGGGCAATCAGGAAGTTCCCGTAATCCGCAACGTAACGCTTGACGTGTATGAAAACGAATTTCTGGTCGTCCTCGGCCCCGGACAGTGCGGCAAGTCCACCCTGCTGAAGATCTTTGCCGGACTGGAGCAGCCCGATACCGGATTCGTGACACTCGACGGGCAGCCCATTGTCGGCCCCGGCCCAGACCGAGGCATCGTTTTCCAGGGCTATATGCTCTTTGCATGGAAAAACGTTCGTGATAATGTTGAGCTAGGTCTTAAGCTCCGCAATGTCCCGGCAAACGAACGCCACGAGATCGCCCAGCATTATATTGACATGGTTGGACTTACCGGGTTTGAAAAGCACTATCCGCATCAGCTCTCCGGCGGCATGAAGCAGCGTGTGGGCATTGCCCGCGCCTATGCAAACTCCCCCAACATCATGCTGCTGGACGAACCCTTCGGACAGCTGGACGCCCAGACCCGCATGTTCATGCAGAAGGAAACGGCCCGCATCTGGGAACAGGAAAAGCGCACGGTCATCTTCGTCACCAACAATATCGACGAAGCCCTGTTCCTCGGTGACCGCATCGTCCTTATGGAAGGGAAACTTCCCGGAACCATCAAGACCGAATACATCATCGACCTGCCCCGGCCCCGCGAGCATACCAGCATGGAACTGCTGAAGCTGCGCTCCATTATCACCGACAACACGGCACTGGTACTGTAATATGGATACCGCCACGATCAGCCTTCTCATCGGATGCCTGTCCGCAGGGCTGATCTGGTGGGCCATCCGCGCATTCGTCCGGCGCGTTCCGGGCGAACCCGTGCGGGAACGCGGCAATACGCAGCCAGGGGATGACGCTCCGTGGGAACATACGGAGTCCGTATACAGGAAGCTCCTGTATCTCAGGCTCGCAAGCCTGTGCCTGTGCCTGCTCGCCGCAGCCGTTCTCTACCTCCGCATGGGTACGGTGTTCGCCGTCCTCATCGCCGGAGCCGGATGCCTGCTGCAATTCGCGGCCTACCGCATCCGCACCCGGCATGTGCAGGCCGTCCGCCGGGCGGCCCTTGCCGAAGAACAGAAAGAGGCCCGCTAGGGCCGCAAGAGACGTCATGGCATGCCAAGCATGCTCGTGATACAGGGTAGAGGGATTTTCCTCAGGACAATTTCAACTTGGAGGAACTGGTATGCGTTTCAAGAAGCTCATCAGTGCGTTTCTCGCCGCCGCCATGTGCGTTTCATTGGCTGGAATGGCCTTTGCCGAGAAGCTGACCAAGGTTCCCACCGCGTGGATGGACGAACACGAGACCTTCCTCATGTGGTACGCGAAGGAAAAGGGCTGGGACAAGGAAGCCGGCCTTGATATCGACATCCAGTACTTCGGTTCCGGCATGGATATCCTGAATGCCCTTCCGTCCGGCTCGTGGGTCTTCGCCGGCATGGGCGCGGTTCCCGCCATGATGGGCAACCTGCGCTACGGCACTTCCGTCATCGCCATCGGCAATGACGAATCCATGACCAACTCCGTGCTCGTCCGCCCCGACAACCCGATCGCCAAGGTGAAGGGCTATAACAAGAACTTCCCCGAAATCCTCGGCAGCCCCGACACCGTGAAGGGCAAGACCTTCCTGACCACCACCGTTTCCTCCGCCCACTATGCCCTGAGTTCCTGGCTCAAGGTTCTGGGCCTGTCCGACAAGGACATCACCATCAAGAACATGGATCAGGCGCAGGCTCTGGCCGCGTTTGACAACAACATCGGCGACGGCGTGGCCCTGTGGGCTCCCCACATGTACGCCGGACAGGAAAAGGGCTGGAAGATCGCCGGCGACCTGAACATGTGCAAGGTCGGTAACCCCATCGTCCTGATCGCCGACACCAAGTACGCTGAAAAGAACCCTGAAATCACCGCCAAGTTCCTCGGCATCTACTTGCGCGCCGTCAACATGCTCCAGAAGGAACCGCTGGAATCCCTCGTTCCCGAATATCAGCGATTCTTCCTCGAATGGGCCGGCAAGAACTATTCCCCCGAACTGTCCCTCACCGACCTGAAGACGCACCCCGTCTACAACCTGGAAGAACAGCTCGCCCTGTTCGATACGTCCAAGGGCATGAGCACCGCTCAGAAGTGGCAGAGCGACATCGCGAAGTTCTTCGCCGGTGTGGGCAGCATCAACAAGGACGAGCTGAAGAAGGTTGAAAACGGTGCTTACGCTACCGACAAGTACCTGAAGCTGGTCCAGACCCCCATCCCCAGCTACAAGTAAGCCATAAGCCAATGCCGCGGGGCAGAGAGCCTCGGCTTTCTGCCCCGCCCCCTCTTGCCTCCTTTCCCCCTCTTCCCTACAAGTTTTACAGGAGTACCCCTCATGAACGTCAAAAAATGGCTTCGTGGTCTCTGCGCCGCTCTGCTCTGCGTAGCCTCGGTGGGCACGGCGGACGCCGCTACGCTCCAGAAAGTCCCGACCGCATGGATGGGCGCACAGGAAACCTTCCCCATCTGGTACGCCAAACAGAAGGGATGGGACAAGGAAGTCGGGCTTGATGTCCAGCTGCTCTACTTCAGCTCCGGCATGGATGCCCTCAACACCCTCCCCGCCAAAACCTGGGTTTTCGGCGGCATGGGAGCCATCCCCGCCATGCTCGGCGCGTTGCGCTATGATACGACCGTCATTGCGGCCTGCAACGACGAGGCTCTGGTCAACGCGGTCATGGTGCGCGGCGACAGCCCGATCATGAAAACGAAGGGCTACAACAAGAGCTACCCCAACGTGTACGGTACGCCCGAAACCGTGAAGGGGAAAACGGTGCTCTGCACGACGGTATCCTCCGCCCATTTCGCGCTGAGCTCATGGCTCAAGGCCCTCGGCCTCACCGAAAAGGACGTAACCATCAAGAACATGGATCAGGCTTCCGCGCTCGCCGCCTTTGAATACGGCATCGGCGACATCGTGACCCTGTGGGCCCCGCTCACCTACGTCGGCGAAAAAAGCGGCTGGAAGGTCGCCAGCACGCCGAAGGCCTGCTATCAGGGCCTGCCCGTCCTGATTGTGGCGGATCGCGAATATGCGGACAAGAACCCCGAAGTCACCGCCAAATTTCTCAGCATCTACATGCGGGCCATCGACATGATGCGCAACGCGACTCTGGAACAGCTCCTGCCCGAATACATGCGCTTCTATGTGGACTGGGCCGGAAGCGACTACAGCAGGGAGCTTGCCGAGATGGATCTGAAGAACCATCCCGTGTTCACGCTGGACGAACAGATCCAGATGTTCGACTCCGCCAGCGGCCCGAGCCAGATCCAGAACTGGCAGAGCGAACTGGCCCAGTTCTTTGCCGCCATCGGCAGACTGAATCAGGATGAGCTGAAACAGATAGAAGACAGCCACTATGTCACCGACAAGTTTCTGAAACTTGCCAGGCCACAACACCCCGCCAAGTAAACGGAAAGGCTCAGGCCCCCGCTTGTGGAGCAACCTCCCCTCCCACAAGAGCCGCTGTGCCTTCCATACGACAACTCTCCGCACGGCCCCAGGGCACTGCGGAGAGTTGTTTATCGTTCAGCAAAGGGACAGCCTAGGCATTCGGCATGTCGCACCCTTCCCACGCTTCCGGCAGAACACGGACAAAAGGCCGCCAGTCCTCCGCAGCCCGATCCTCTTCCGTAAAGCTGTAGGCCCGCACATCGGAAAAGCCGGTTTCACCGATAAAATGCCCCCGGACCAGCCGCCCCCCGGCACGCGTGACAAAGTCGTCGCCATAGCCCGAGCGCGTCATCAAGGCTCCCTGTTCCGCCTGCGTAACCATTTCTTCTATCCGCATGTTTTCTCCTCAGGCCGCGCTGTCCCGGATGGCTTGGCCTCTCGGCTCACGATAACGGAGTACCGCCCTCTTCAGACTGGAGAGCCTGCGACAGATGACCGCCCCGACCAGCAACGCCTTACCGGTCTTCGGCTCACCCCGGAACAGTACGGCCCGAAAAAAGGAGGCCAGGCAAAGGTGCGGTCTGGAAAGGCCGCCGGGTATTCGAAAGGGAAACACCCCGGTGAAACGTATCCTGATGCCGGGAAAAAGAACTGCCCTGCCCGTTCATGGATGCCTTTCCTGTTCCCGAATCAGATCAGGGGCATCCCTGCACTCGGAATCTACCGATTACTCGTGGGGTTTTGCACTTCCGCCACGCCAGCCGGCGTTGCCGTCACCAGCCACGCCAGCTCGTGGCGGCTGCTGATCCCGAGACGGCGGTGGATATTCCGGATATGGGTTTTCAGCGTACTCGGCGAAATATTCAGGTTATCGCAAATCGTCGTGTCCGGGGTCTTCCGGGCCAGCAACGCCGCGATCATCGCCTGCTGGCGGGTCAGTCCCAGCTCTCGGAAATGGGATTCCAGCTCCTCAAGCGGCCACTCCATCAGCGAATGCGGGGTCGTGCCGGGCTGGGCCAACGCGCTCCGTTCCACGGCTGATTCGCCCTTTGCCATTCTGAAAAAGCCAACCTTCTCCAGATAAACGACAAACACGAAACTACCCGCCAGAATCGCGAAGGCCTGAAAAGCGAACAGCGAGTTGAGCGAATCGCCCCGCGCGATGCTTTCCGCTATCAGGCCGCTGTTGTGGCTGCCCAGCCACGAAGCCAAGGCCAGGCCGCCCAGCCCAAAGACCAGCAGCCGCACCCTTTCCACTCCACGATAACAGGAGGCCGTATGGAAAAAAGCCGTCATCATATAGACGTTCAGCAACGTATACCCGAACAGCAACCCTCCGAGGGAAAGCCCCGGCGACTCCCGGTGCAGCAGGGGCCACGCCGTATAGCCGACCACAAGCACAGGGATGACCAACAAAAAGGCGTACCAGATCGGCGAGCGATGGGCTTGCCCAAGGACAAGCAGGGCCGATAGCCCCCCAAGGGCCACCAGCAAGAGGACGCTCAGGCTCGGCTCGGGGAAAACAGGCTCCAACGCGCCGTAAAGGTTGTAATAGGCACTTTCGCTAAACGCCGTGAACAACCAGCCGCTCCAAAAGAACAACGGGATTCGGGCAAAAGGATACTGCCGCGTTTCGTCGCCCTCTTCAGCCGCCTGGCTTTGCGGAAGCAGGACAAGCAATGCAGGCAAAAGAATCGCAAAGAACACCCAGTATCGTCCCGGGCACAGCAGCACCAGATAGTTGAGCACAGGCGTCATGATGCTGGTCAGGCCAAGAGCCAATACCAGCCGCCCCCCGGAAAAGCCCGACAGGGCCAGCCCGATGCGGCACCCTGCCATCCCGGCTCCGATTCCGGCAAACGCACTGATGGCCCAGCCCCATACCCGGATCCACTTCCCGTACTCTTCAGAAACCGGCACGACCATGAGCAGGACCGGCGTCCACATCAGGGCCAGCGTCAGGAGGCGGAGGTTCAGCGGCGTACCGCCCGGGGCCGTTGGGCCATACTCCTGGCCCGCTTCCGTCCTGCCCCCCAAAAAATGCAGCCGCAGGCCATAGGCGACAAGGCCAACCCCCGCAAAGAGCGGCATATGAAAAAGCTGCCCCGCTTCGTCATTGTAGGGGATCAGGCCGGGAGAGCTGTACAGGCGGAAAGCCTGCCACAGCCACGAAAAGAACAGTGCTGACAGAAGGACCGTGCCGAGCAACGACCACACTGCTCGAGCATCCGAAGGCCAGACGCCCTGTTCCGCAGAACTTCCCACTGACGGGTCAACAATGCCTTTTCTCACAGAGACTCCAAGGTTATGGCGAAAGCGGCCGTCACGGTTCCTGTAAGGGGGAAGCACACGATGGACGGCGGCTCTGCCAAGCTATTTTTGTCATCCATTTTTGAAAACAGCAGGACAAAAATGGAAATATCTAGTTATTTACTGTAAATACAAAAAATTGTCTTACCTTTTTGTCAGCTTTTCAAAACAGCGCGGAAAGGGCCTGCCCGCCCGGGAAAACCGGCAACAGCCATCCGCCCGAAGCCATCCGGCGGCGGAGGCGGAAAACGGCCTCAGGCACGGGCTGTTGTAACGCACCCGACTCCGCCTGTCACTGTTGGGTCGCAACCACGAGATCGACCAGCTCCTGCGGCAGGGTGAACCGGAACCGTTCCCAGACGGGACGGGTTTTTTCCTTCAGCTCGGCAAGCTGTTCTTCCGTGGGTTCGACAACAACGATGCCCGCATCCAGAAATTCCTTGCGGGCCTCCTCCTCGGACTGGGGAGCCAGCACTTCGCGCTGATACTTCAACGCCTCTTCAGCAGATTCCCTGATAATAGTCCTGACTTGCGGGTGCAGCCCGTTCCACCACTTCAGGTTGGCACACAGGATCTGCATACTGTAGTTGTGGTGGGTTACAAAGGCATGCCGGAGCACATCCTTGTGTTCAGCCCCCAGCAGAAAAGAAAACGTATTGCCTTCCCCTTCCACGATCCCTTCACTCAGCCCGGTGCGGGTTTCGCCCCATGCCAGGAACTTGGGCTTCATGCCAAGGGCCTTTGCCACCTCTATCTCTACGAGTGACGCGGTGGTGCGGATCTGGATACCCTTCAGATCTTCCAGCGAACGCATGGGCTTTTTGACTGTGAAGAAATCACGGTAGCCATATTCGGCATACATGATCGGCTCCAGTCTGGCCTCATTGAACTTTCCTTTCAGGAAACGGTTAAGCTCGCCGTGATCAATGGCCTCATACAGCTTCTGCTGGTGTTCCGGGCTGGTGATGTACGGCAAATCGAAAACCATCAGCGAAGGCACTTCGGGCGTCAGGTTGGGGCTGGAGCTGACGGCCATTTCCAGACCGCCGTTCTGCGCGCCCTTGAGCATAACCTCGTCACTTCCCAAAACGGCGTTGGGAAAGACGTGCACCTTGATTTTGCCCTTCGATTTCTGCGCGACCAGTTCGGCAAACCTCTCGAAAGCCCGCGTTGTATGATGCCCCGGCGGACAGGGATGGGCCAGCCGAAAGCGAACTCTCGGTCCGGTATATTCTGCATGCGCTGAATCCAGCGTGCCCCAAAGAAGCATGAGGGCCACGGGCAGCAACGCCAAGGCCATGTATCGGAGATACCCTTTCATTTGATTTCCTCTGTAATGGTGAAGCGTCTCTTTGGTCCAGTACCCTGAGGGCATGATTCGTTTGAAAAGAAACGCTCCGCCGCACAATCCCCCAAAGAGGTATTTTCCGTCCGAAAACAGAAAACAGCTCTTGCAGGAGATCAGATTAAACGGTTCCCGCACAAAAATCCAGTACACGGATGCCCGCTGGCATGGGCTATGCAACATGCGAAGGCGAAAAACGAACAGGCCCGTTGCCGGGCGCAACAGGCCGCACCGCCTCCGCTCCCTTTGACGGTAGGCGTAAAATCGGCTATAAAGACAATAATCACTGTCCCTTTCACTGACGGAAAGAAAACCGCATGTCCATCTATATCCTTACTGCCGCCGCCATTATTCTGCTTTGTCTCATGCTCAACAAGCTGTCCGGCAAGCTCGGCGTCCCCACGCTTGCCCTGTTCATCCTGCTGGGTATGCTCTTCGGATCGGATGGCCTGCTCAAAATCCACTTTGACGACTACGTCACGACGGAACGCATCTGCACCGTCGCCCTGATTTTCATCATTTTTTATGGTGGATTCGACACATCATGGCGTCAGGCGCGCCCCGTGGCACTCAAAGCGGGGCTGCTCTCTTCCCTGGGCGTCCTGCTCACGGCGGGGCTGACGGGGGCTTTCTGCCATTACGCGATGGGCTTCGCCTTTTGGGAAAGCATGCTCATCGGGGCCATCATCAGCTCGACCGACGCGGCTTCGGTCTTCAGCATCCTGCGTTCCAAAAGGCTGGGCCTGAAAAACGGCACCGCCTCCATGCTCGAAATCGAAAGCGGCAGCAACGACCCCTTCGCCTACATGCTGACGCTGCTGGTTCTTTCCGTCATGAAAGGCAGTTTTGACAGCCAGGCCCTGCCGCTCATGCTGGTGCAGCAAGTCCTTCTGGGCGCGGCCTGCGGTGCGGGAACCGGTGCGGTTTCCGCGTGGGCATTGCGCCGTTTCAAGCTGACGGTGGAAGGGTTTGATACCGTGCTTGTCTTCGGGATGGCCCTCATCGCCTACGCCGGGGCGGACTCACTGGGCGGGAACGGCTATCTGAGCGTATATCTCTTTGGTATCGTTCTGGGAAACTCCCCGCTGAAAAACAAAAAAACGCTGGTTCATTTTTTCAACGGCCTAACCGGGCTTATGCAGATCCTCATCTTCTTTTTGATGGGCCTGCTTTCCTTTCCGTCACAGCTGCTCCACATCTGCCTGCCCGCTCTCGGCATAGCACTCTTCCTGACCTTTGTGGCGCGTCCGCTTTCAGTCTTCGCCATCCTTACCCCCTTCCGCTGCCCGCTGAACCAGCAACTGCTGGTTTCATGGACAGGGCTTCGCGGTGCGGCCTCCATCGTCTTCGCCATCATGGCGACCGTAGATCCCGCCCACACCAACAACGATGTCTTCCATATCACGTTTTTCATCGTGCTCTTCTCCATTTTCCTGCAGGGTTCCCTCCTGCCGTTCATGGCCCGCAGGCTCCACATGATCGACGACAACGCCAATGTCATGAAGACGTTCAGCGACTACACGGAAGAGGTCCCTCTCCAGTGCATCAAAATAACCGTGGGAGAAGCGCATCCTTGGGCCAATATCCGGGTCAGGGATATCTGTTCGACGCCGGGAATGCTGCTCGCCATGATCCTGCGCGACAAAGAGCGGCTTATCCCGCACGGGGATACCCTGCTCCTCCCGGGAGACACCGTGTTCATCACGGCTCTCTCCACCGGGGACAAGGAAGAACTCCACCTTGCCGAAATCCCCATCGACAAGGACAATACATGGATTGGCAGCACCTTGCGAGACATACCCGCCGATGATGAACGGCTTATCATAGCCATCCAGCGGAAAAATGAGGTCGTCATCCCCAACGGCCAGACCGTCATCCGCCTCAACGACGTGCTGCTTGTCAGCAGGGCCGGATAGCAAACCCGCGCAAGGCACAGCATGACGGTGCGCCCGGCATCGGCACCCGTGCGTTTTGCCAGCGCGTAGCCGATGACCGCCGTTCTGTGCCTGTTCCTGTTTGAACGGAATACGGGGTTGCAGCGGGGCATCCGCAGACACAAGAGGAAGTGTGCTCGCAAGATACGGGAATCCGCCCCCCGTCTCCCCCTCGGATTCGATGAGGAGCGCACGGAATCCGCAGCCCGCTCAGCTCCCAAAAACCGACTGAAGAAACAGCGGAAGGCGGGGGAAAACGCCCCGCCTTCCGCTGTGTTGCCGTACAGGCTGTACTTCTTTTTGTTGCTGCCAAGGCCGGGTTCAGGCCCCGCACCAAGCAGGGTGCTGCGGCATGCTACAGCGTCAGGACATCGGGATAGGGGGACATCTGGAACATGGCGTGATAGGTCAGGCCAAGCATGACCGCCCCGATGCCGCACTTTACGACAATACCGAGAAAGCGTCCGACCAGCGCACCCTTGGCGGCCTGCCGTGCCTCATAGTCGTCGCGGCCCTTTGCCCGCTCCATGAGATAGCACCCGACCCACGCGCCCACCAGCGCGCCGATGAACGCGCCAAGCCCGAAGAGCAGCGGAAGCCCCGCCAGCGCGCCCACCAGCGCGCCGAGCAGCCCGGCCCACATCCCGCTGGTGCTGGAGCCGTATTTCTTGCTCCCCCACCCTTGCGCGATGTACTCCACAATCTCCCCGAAAACGGCAAGGCCGATCAGCATGCCGAAGAACACGACGCCCATGTCTCCGGGCGAAGGGTAAGAAAAACGCCACAGCCCGACAAGGCCAAGCATGATCCAGTTCGCCGGCAGCGTGATGATGTTCAACAGCAGCACGAAACCGAGCACCAGCAGAAACAGGGTCGGAAACAGGACTTCCACAGCCTACTCCTCATCCGCCGTCTTACGCAGGACTTCCATGACCGAAGGCAGATGGCGCAGCCGATCGATGACGTGGTACAGGTGCGCCACGTCGCGTACCTGAACCACCATTTCCATTTCGGAGCGTCCGTCCACCAGAGCCTGAAGCAGGCAGCCGTCGATATTGACGTCCTCGTCGCGCAGGACGATGGCGATATCCGCCAGCGATCCCTTCTGGTTGCGGGCCATGATGTGGATGCGGACCGGGAAGGGCTGGGTTTCGTGCCCGTCCCACTGCACGGAAATGAGGCGATCAGGCTCCATTTCCTGAATATTCGGACAGGTCGCCGTATGGACGATGACGCCGCGCCCCCGGCTGACAAAGCCCACGATGGCGTCGCCCGGAACAGGGTTGCAGCAGTGGGCGATGCGAACCATGGTATCGTCGATGCCGCGCACGGAAATGCCGCCTGTCTTGAGCGCGGGCTGGGGAGCCTGATCCTTGCGCTTGCGGTGCGAGACGACCGTATCCACGGCGTCGGGCGTTTCGAGGATTTCCGGCGGGGCGACAATGGATTGCAGCCGCTTGACCACCTGCTTGGTCGTAAAGCGGGCATACCCCACGGAGGCCATCAGCTCATCCACCGATCCGGCGGCAAGCGCATTGACCAGCGTGACCAAATGTCCGTCCTTTTCGGCCTTGCCCAGATTGATGCCCGCCTTTCGGGCTTCCTTCTCCAGCATTTCGCGTCCAAGGCCCACCGCTGCCGCGCGTTCCTCGGTGCGGAGGTACTGCTGGATGCGGCTGCGCGCCTTGGCTGTCTTGACAATCTTGAGCCAGTCGCGGCTGGGGCGGCGGTTCTTGTCGGTGATGATTTCCACCGTATCGCCGCTCTTGAGCACGGAATTCAGCGGAACCAGCTTGCCGTTGACCTTTGCGCCCACGCACTGGCTGCCCACCTGCGTATGGATAAGAAAGGCAAAGTCCAGCGGCGTAGCCCCTTCCGGCAGCTCCTTCACATCGCCGGCAGGCGTGAACACATAGACCTCATCCTTGAAGAGATCCATGCGCAGCGTGTGCATGAATTCCTTGGAGTCGGCTTCCTGCCCCTGCCGGTTGACGATCTCGCGCAGCCATTCGAACTCGGGAGCGTCCTTGACGTTCACCGCGTGGTGGCGTTCCTTGTACAGCCAGTGCGAGGCCACGCCGTGTTCCGCCAGCCGATGCATCTCCTCGGTGCGGATCTGGATCTCGATGCGCTCGCCCTCCGGCCCGATGACCGTAGTGTGCAGGCTCTGGTAGCCGTTGGCCTTGGGCATGGAAATGTAGTCTTTGAAACGGCCCGGCACGGGCTTCCACTGCGCGTGGACCAGCCCGAGCACGGCGTAACAGTCGCGCACGTCCTTGACGATGACGCGAAAGGCCAGAATATCGTGCATATCGTCGAGCGTCAGGTTCTGCTCGGTCATCTTCTTGTAGATGCTGTAGATATGCTTGATCCGGCCCCAGACGGTGCCGTCGATGGCGTTGGTGCTGAGGATGCCTTCCAGCTTGGCGATGATCTTGGCGATGATCTGGCGTTCCACCACCTGATTGCTTTCCAGCCAGTCGGAAATCTGGGCGTACACGTCGGGGTGGATATATTTGAAGCTCAGCCCCTCAAGCTCCAGCTTGATGCGGTGCAGGCCAAGGCGGTTGGCAAGCGGCACATAGATATCCATCGTCTCCTGTGCGATGCGCTGCCGCTTATGGGGCTTCTGGAAATCGAGCGTCCGCATGTTGTGCACACGGTCGGCAAGCTTGACGATGGGCACGCGGATATCATGGGACATCGCAAGGATCATTTTGCGGATGTTTTCCGCCTGCTGCTCTTCCTTGCTGTCAAAGGACATCATGCTGATCTTGGTCACGCCGTCCACGATGTCGGCGACCTGCTCGCCAAACTCGGCATCGACTTCCTCAAGCGTCACTTTCGTATCTTCAACCGTGTCGTGCAGCAGCCCCGCCGCCACGGAATGGGCATCAAACCCGATCTCGGCAAGAAGTTCGGCAACGGCAAGCGGATGCGACAGATACGGTTCGCCGGACAGCCGTACCTGACCGGCATGGGCTGCGGCGGCATAGGCGTAGGCCTTGCGGACCAGTGCCTGTTCCGCTTCCGTGGAATTGGCGGCCAACCGGCTCAGGATGTTCTGCATCGGCAGAGGAAGGTGGGAGGCGGGAGCTTCAACTGTACTCATGGGCGCGTCCTATGATCTGAAAGGTGCGTGTTCGTCGCCGTTCCGTAATTGTGCGACGGTGCACAAACTCTAAGGCCGAACACGGTTCCTCTGCAAGTCTTTGGGCACCCACCAGCGATCAAAATTGTACATGATGCCGTTCAGGGCGGGCTTGATCCCCTGAAAGCGCGCCTGAACGATGGGCAGCGCATACGGCACATACAGGAAACAGTACGGCTGCTCGGCATCAAGAATCTCCTGGATGCGGTCATACAGCACCTTGCGCCTGTCCTGATCCGCCAGGCTCCGGGCCTCAACGAGGAGCGCATCCACCTCGGCGTTGCGATAGCCCGTAAAGTTCAGGCCGCCGGGCTGGGCGCGGGAAGAGTGCCATACGTCATAGATATCGGGATCGAGGGTGATGGTCCATGCGAGGATCAGCGCGTCAAACCGCCCCTTGTTGACGAATTCCTTGATAAAGGCCGCCCACTCCACCGTGCGGATGCGGACGCTGATGCCCAGCTCCTTGAGCTGGCTCTGAATGATGATCGCGGTCTTGATGCGCGCATCGTTCCCCTGATTGACCAGTATGGTGAAGGCAAAGGGCGTGCCGTCACGCTCCAGCATGCCATCCCCGTTTTTTTGCCATCCGGCCTCGGCCAGAAGCCTGCGGGCCTCGTCCATGTTCTGCCGCATGGGCGTGAGCCTGTCGTTATAGGCCCACGTTCCGGGCTTGTACGGCCCGACCGTGGGCACGCCCTGCCCGAGCAGGACGCCATCGATGAGCGACTGGCGATCAATGGACATGGAAACGGCCCGGCGCACCCGCACATCCTGAAAGAAGGGATGCGACAGGTTAAAGCCCAAAAAGGTATAGCTGAAGGAAAGGTAGCGGTACTTTTTCCAGTTTTCATCCCATTGCCGGCCCTGCGTCTGGCGCAGGTACTGCTGGGGGGAAAGCGACATCATGTCAAGTTTTCCGGCTTTCAGCTCCAGAAACATGGTGGAGGGATCGGGGATGATCCGGTAGACCACCTCGTCCAGATTGGGGCGTCCCTCAAAATAGGTTTCGGAAGCCTCCAGCCTGAGCAAAGACCCCGCACTCCACTCGGCAAGCCGGAACGGGCCAGCCCCGATGGGCTTGCGGGCCACGGGCGTCGTCATGAGATCCTGCCCTTCCAGCACATGCCTGGGCAGGATGGCCCCCATCCACGTCATCAGCGACCGGGCAAAGGGCTTTTCGTAACGCACCTCGAAAGAAAGCGGGCCTGTCTTTGTAAACGACTGGATCGCCAAAAAATCTCCGGCATAGGCCGTAGGCGTCTTGGGATCGATCATCAGCTTGTAGGTGAATTCGACATCATCCGCCGTCAGCGGCACGCCGTCTTCCCAGCGGAGGTCGTCACGGAGCACGAACTTGAGAAGCCTGCCCTCTTCAAGCACCTCATAGGAAGCCGCCGCCCAGGGAACAATCTGCAAGTCCTTGTCGTATTTGAGAGGAGCGATATACAGCATCCCGGAGATCTCGCCGGAAGCGGAATCCGACGCCATATACGGAATGAGGTTCGCCGGTTCGCCTATGGTTCCCATAAGGATGCGCCCGCCGGTGACAGGCTCGCCGGCATCCTCCGCCGCAAAAAGCTCCCGGGAAGGAACGATTGTCGACAAAACGGCCCAACAAACAAAAAACAGAATTATCTCAATTTTTTTCATACGGATTCCGGGCTACTTGTAAAAAATTTCTCGAAAATAGTCATAACATACTTGCCTACCCTTGAAAACAGACGATTCTTGGCATACAACGATAATATAAGACTCATCGTTTATACAGATCGCGCATGCCACCGCATCCCTGAAACCATCCGGTTTCGCTTGGAAACTTGATTTTTTTCCTGTAATGCCGAAAGAATCCAAACACTGAGGGCTTCCGGCGGGAAGCCGTGGATAACTTATGTGCATTGAACAAGGACACAGGCTGTTGCCGCGCCATGACAGAAGCAAGGACAACTGAAAAAATGAACGTACGCGAGGAAAGTGCCGCCCGCGCCCTGCTCCAGGGATTTCTGAAAGACTCCGTCCCCGAATATATCCAGGACACGGGGCAGGAAATTCTGAACAGCGGCGGCGTCCACAAGCTGACTATCCAAAAGGAAGGGGACAGCTGGGACGTGGAAGGCATCGTCCAGGGTGAGGACTTTCAAAATTATTCTTCCCATTTACTGCTAAATCTGACCGATTCGCAGACATCCTACAACTGCAACTGCCACGAAGCGTTCATGGGGGTCTGCCGTCATGTCGCGGCTACCGCCCTGAAGATGTTTGCCGATCTCGACAAGGACTATGGCGCACCCGAAGAGCCTCAGCAGCGGCTCAACACCGAATGGAGGCAGAGCTTCCGCAGTTTCTTTTCCAGCTCGCTTGAGCCGGAAACAGGTCGCCATTACTTTATTTTCAGGTTCTATCCCGAGCCGGGCCGCCTGATTGTCGCGCTTTTCCGGGCACGGCAGAACAAGACCGGACTCTCCACCGTGCATCAGGAAACCTCGCTGGAACAGATCCTGCGAAACCCCGAATGGTGCGATCAGTCCCCCCAGCTCCTGCAGGTTGCCCGGCAGATCGGGCACTATCTTGACTATTATGGCCACCGGATCGAGATCCCCGAAGGGCTTGTCTCGTGGTTTTTCTGGTCTATCCGCCGTGAATACTACATGTTCTGGAAGGATACCGACATCCCGTGCACCATCGTGGGCACGCCGCTGACCGTCAAGCTCCGCCCGAGCCTCGACGAGGACGGCCTGCGCTTTGACGTGATGCTCCAGCGCGGCGACAAAAAGCCCTTCTCCATTACAGAAGAAGACAGCGAGATCACCTTCCACGGGCAGATGCCGCTGTGGGTCTGCTGGAACCAGAGCTTTTATCCGGTCCAGACGAGCCTGTCGCCTTCGCTGGTGAAGCAGCTTGTCGCCAACCATCCCATGGTTCCGCAGGACAACATCTCCGAATTCCTTGACCGGGTGTGGGCACGCCTGCCCGCCTCCGAGCTTTACGAACCGGACGAATTCCTCAAGATCATGGGGCCGATCTTCCAGCCCGCAACCTATGATCCCAAGCTCTTCCTCGACGAGGAAGGGAGCCTCCTCACGCTCGAGGTCCAGAATACCTACGAGACGGTGCACGGCGAATTCATTCTGCCCGGGCCGAACCCGGATTTCCAGACCGGCAGCTATGTTTTTGAAGGGCATACCTTCCTGGTCCGCCGCGATCAGACCGAAGAGGCCGCGCTCATGGCGCAGCTGGCGGAAATGCATTTCCAGCCCAGAAGCAACAGGCTGTGGTTCATGGAACCGGAAGAAGCCATCGCCTTCCTGCTCGACTCCTACCCCACGCTGGTGGAAAACTGGCGCGTGTACGGAGAAAAGGCCCTCACCCGCTACAAGGTGCGGATGTCGCAGCCGATCATTTCCGCCAAGGTGGAGAGCAACGAAAAGGAAAAGTGGTTCAGCCTCGATATCGATGTGGAATACGACGGCCAGCATCTGCCGCTCGAACGCATCTGGAAGGCATGGGTACGCGGCCGCCGCTATGTGCAGCTCAAGGACGGCTCCTACACCAGCCTGCCGGAATCGTGGCTGGAAAAGCTGGCCCACAAGCTGCAGGCCCTCGGCTTTGATCCGACCAAGCCGCCCAAGCACCAGTTCAAGCAGTTCGAAGCCCCCGTGCTCGACAACCTGCTGGAGGATTTGCCCAACGCGGAAACGGACTCCTTCTGGAACTCGCTGCGCGAAAAGGTGCGGAACTTTACGGAAGTTACCCCGGTCGAAACGCCCAAGGGACTCAACGCGACGCTCCGCAACTACCAGTTGCAGGGTGTGTCGTATCTGAACTTCCTCAGCGAATACGGCTTCGGCGGCATCCTTGCCGACGAAATGGGCCTCGGCAAGACCATCCAGACGCTTTCATTCATCCAGCACATGATCAACCACGGTCACGACGGTCCCAACCTCATCGTCGTGCCCACCTCGGTGCTGCCCAACTGGGAACGCGAATCCGAAAAGTTCGTACCCCACCTGAAACGCCTGATCATCTACGGAACCCGCCGCGAGGGGATGTTCCGCAAGGTGGCGGATTCCGACATCGTGGTCACGACCTACGCCCTGCTCCGCCGCGACCTTGAAGAGCTGGAAAAGCACTACTTCAACTCGATCATCCTCGACGAGGCGCAGAACATCAAGAACCCGAACACCATCACGGCCCGTTCGGTGCGTTCCATCAAGGCCCGGATGCGTCTGTGCCTGTCGGGTACGCCCATTGAAAACAACCTGTTCGAGCTGTGGTCCCTGTTCGAATTCCTCATGCCGGGCTTCCTCGGCTCGCAGCACGCCTTCCAGCGCGGGGTGGTCAAGCCCATCCGCGACGGAGACGGGGAAAGCCTCGAATACCTGCGCTCCCGCGTGAAGCCGTTCATCCTGCGCCGTACCAAGGCGGAGGTGGCGAAGGATCTGCCGCCGAAGATCGAGAACGTGACGTACTGCAACATGACGGACGAACAGGCCGAACTCTACGCGGCCCTGACCCGCAAGCTCCGCGATCAGGTTCTTGCCGACGTGGAGAGCAAGGGCATGGCGAAAAGCCAGATGTCCATTCTCGACGCCCTGCTCAAGCTCCGCCAGATCTGTTGCCATCCGCGCCTGCTCAAGGTGGACATGCCCGGCTTCTCGACCGGCAGCCTCCCCTCCGGCAAGTTCGAGGCCTTCAAGGACATGATTTTCGACGTGGTGGACGGCGGGCACAAGGTGCTGGTCTTCTCCCAGTTCGTGCAGATGCTGCAAATCATCCGCGGCTGGCTCCAGCTGACGGACATCCCCTTCTGCTATCTGGACGGAACCAGCAAGGACCGCCTCGATCAGGTGGACCGCTTCAACAACAGCCCGGACATCCCGATCTTCCTGATCTCGTTGAAGGCGGGCGGCACGGGCATCAACCTGACCTCGGCAGACTACGTCATCCACTACGATCCGTGGTGGAACCCCGCCGTGGAAAGCCAGGCCACCGACCGCACGCACCGTATCGGGCAGACGCGGCAGGTCTTCTCCTACAAGCTGATCTGCCAGAATACCGTGGAAGAAAAAATCCTGAAGCTTCAGGAAATGAAACGCGGCGTCGCCGAGGCCGTCATCCCGGGTCAGGACACCTGGAAGTCCCTCACCAAGGAAGACTTGGAAATGCTGTTTGAAGTATAAGGGATCGGGGCGTTGCCTCGTGCCCCACCGGGGGGGGAATGCTTCCCCCCTCCGGCCCCCTCGCTAGGGGGTAGGGGAGATCCCTCCTATAGAAAAGGCGACTGCATTGCAGCCGCCTTTTTTCGTGTTGGGGAAGAGAGGTCTGTTCAGCGTTTCTTCTGCATGCGGTCGCGGATAACGATCGCCACAAAGTTCATGCCGAGGACGAGTACCAGCAGAATCAGGGCCGTCCCGTACTGGAGGGGGCGGGTCTTTTCGATTTCCGTTCCGGCGGTGGCCAGTACATACATATGGTACGGCAGGGACATCACTGCGCTGAAAACGGAGTCCGGCATCTTCGGCGTATAGAAGACGGCGGCGGTGAACATGATGGCGGCGGTTTCCCCGGCGGCCCGGGCCAAACCGAGAATGGCCCCGGTCAGCATGCCGGGAATGGCGGCGGGGAGCACCACGCGGGCGATGGTCTGGCTCCGGGTCGCCCCGAGCGCAAGGGAGGCCTCACGCCACGAGTCGGGAACCTGCCGCAACGCCTCTTCGGTGGTGTTGATGATGACGGGCAGCGTCAGCACCGCCAGCGTCAGCACACCCGCCATCAGGCTTACGCCCATGCCGAGGAAGGTCACGAAAAAGGCCAGCCCGAACAGGCCGAACACCACCGAGGGAACCCCGGCAAGGTTGCTGATGCCGAGGCGCAGATACCGGGTATAGCGTCCCCGCGAGCCGTACTCGTTGAGGTAGACGGCGGAGGCCACCCCGAGCGGGAAGGCTATCAGCATGGCTCCCACCGAAAGCAGAAACGTGCCCACGATGCAGGGCCATACGCCGCCCGCCGTCATCATCCGGCGCGGCGGTTCCGTCAAAAATTCCCAGCTGATCGCGGGGCTTCCGTTCCAAAGCAGAAACGCGCACACGCCGAGCAGTGCCAGGATGTTGACGCCCGCAGCTGCCCGCAGCAGCCCGAACATGAGGGTCTGCCTGCGCTGCCGCGAGGCGTTCTTGCTGTGAAAGGCGATCGTCGTCATGAGGTATCCCTACAGGCTGGAAGAACCGGTTTGCTTGTGCTTCTCCGCAATGCGGAAGGCCAGCGCGTTGAACAGGAAGGTAAACAGGAACAGCATGATGCCTGTTGCAAACAGCGCGAAATAGTGATCGCCCCGGAAGGGAGCCTCCGCCATTTCCGCAGCAATGGACGCGGGCATGGGCCGCACGGGATCGAAGATGGACAGCGGCATGATGGCAGCCCCACCCGCAACCATGAGCACGACCATGGTTTCGCCGATGGCCCGGGACATGCCGAGCATGACCGCGGTGCCGATGCCGGAGAGGGCCGAGGGCAGCACGACGCGGAGCAGCGTTTCCCAGCGCGTCGCGCCGAGAGCCAGAGACGCCTCGCGCAGGGTGCGGGGAACCGCAAACAGGGCGTCTTCCGCTACCGAGCAGATGGTCGGCACACTCATGAAAGCCAGCATCAGAGCCGCATTCAGCAGATTCAGCCCGGTATCCACGCCAAGCCACTGCTGAAGGGCCGGCGCGACGATGACCATGCCGAAAAAGCCGATGACGACCGAAGGCAGCGCGGCCAAAAGCTCAATGAACGGCTTGACGATGCGGCGCGTCCGGCTGGCGGCGATTTCGGCAAGGTAGGCCGCCGTCATGATTCCCAGCGGGACAGCGATGCACGAGGCCACCAGCGTCACCGCCAGCGAGCCGGCAATCAGCGGGAAAATCCCGAACTCGGGAGGTTCGGATGTGGGATACCACAGGCTCCCCGTCAGAAAATCCCACAGGGGATAGTCTGCAAACAAAGGCAGCCCTTCCATGAACAGGAAGAGCATGATGCAGGCAAGGGAAAGCAGCGAGATAAAGGCAATGCCCGTCAGCAAAGTCCGAATCGCCTTTTCCTTCGTTTCTCTGGTCATGGAATCTCCGATCTTCTGGGCCTCCGCCCTGTTGTCTTCGGTCAGGCCGCCCCGGGCCACAAGCCGGAGCGTCCGCGTCGCCGCACACCTGCGGCACAACTTGAGGGGGATGGGGGGAAAGGTTTCGGGAGAGGGAAGAGGAGGCTCCCCTCCCCCGCAGATCCAAAGGTGCTACTTCTTCGCCAGCGGAACAAAGCCCACTTCCTTGACGGCCTTCTGACCCTTGGCGGGGTCAAGCACATACTTCAGGAACGCGCCGGCGGCTCCGGCCGGTTCACCGTTGGTGAAGACGTACAGTTCGCGGCTGAGGGGCCACTGGTTGGAAAGGGCGGTTTCGGCGGAAGCGGCAACCTTGTTGATGTGCAGGCCCTTGATGTTGGCGGAAAGGTAGCCAAGGCCAACATAGCCGATGGCGTTGGGGTTCTTGGAAACGGCCTGTTCAACCGCGCCGTTGGAAGCCTGAAGCAACGCCCTGGGCATGACCTTGGCCTTCTTCATGACCATTTCTTCCCACGTTTCATAGGTTCCGGAAGACGTGTCGCGGGAAATGACCACGATGTTGGCGTCCGCGCCGCCCAGTTCCTTCCAGTTGGAAATTTCGCCGGTATAGATGCCCTTGAGCTGTTCAAGGCTCAGTTCGGAAACGGGATTCTTGGGGTTCACGACGGGAACGAGCGCGTCAACCGCGATGGCGATACGGAAGGGCTTGATGCCCTTCTTTTCGGCCAGTTCCTTTTCGCTGCCCTTGATGTCACGGGAAGACATGGCAATGTCGGTAAGGCCGTCGATCAACGCCTTGATCCCGTTGCCGGAGCCGCCGCCGGAGAGGGCAATCTGCACACCGGGGTTGGCGGCCATGTACGCTTCGGATACCTTCTGCATGATGGGAAGCACGGTCGTGGAGCCGTTGACGCTGATTTCATCGGCGGCCTTCGCCTGAACGGGAAGAAGGCAGGACAGGGCAAAGAGGGAAGCCAGTACAATGCGTTTCATCTGAAGAACTCCGTTTTTTCGTTTTCGCGACAATCCGGACGACCGCCCGGACAAACTGGAAAATAGAGCGGGTTCGTGTCAAAACGATGACGGAAAGCAGAAACGCTCGTGACGAAACACATCTCCTTTGCCACACAATTGTCACAACCGCTTCATTCTCCCGTCACCCTCCGGCTCTAGAACCATGCACCGAGACTGTAACAAGGAAGCAATCATGATCAGTGACTCCGCCACCATTCTCATCGTTGAAGACGAGCAGGACATCCGCGAGCTGCTCGCCTACAATCTGGAAAAGGAAGGCTACGGAACCCTTCAGGCCGCCGACGGCAAGGAAGGGCTGGAGCTGGCACGTTCCCGCAAGCCGGATCTCATCCTGCTCGATCTCATGCTGCCCAAGATGGACGGGCTTGCCGTCTGCCGCGAGCTGGAGCGGCATTCCGGAACGGTGCACATTCCCATCATCATGCTGACGGCCCGCGGCGAGGATGTGGACCGCATTCTCGGCTTCGAGCTGGGCGCGGACGACTATGTGGTAAAGCCGTTCAACATCCGTGAGCTGCTGCTCCGCATCCGGGCCATCCTCCGGCGTCAGGTCATGGTGGAAAACAACCCCGTACTGTCCCGGCACGGGGTCAGTGTGGACCCTTCCGCGCACAAGGCTTCGGTGCTCGGGCAGGAAATCGAGCTTACGGCTACGGAATTTCGCCTCATCGAGGATTTGCTTCGCAATGCCGGACGTGTCCGCACTCGCGAGGAACTGCTTGCCGCCGTCTGGGGCTACCAGTTCGAGGGCTATGCCCGTACCGTGGATACGCATATCCGCCGCCTGAGAAACAAGCTCGGGGAGGCTGCCGAACTCATCGAAACCGTGCGCGGCGTAGGCTACCGCTACAAGGAGTAACATGCGCGATACCCAATTCAGGACGCGCCTCTTCCTCTGCTTTCTGGCCGTCATCATCATGACGCTGGTGCTTCCGGGGCTGTACGTCCGCCAGAACATCAAGGAAGACGGCATCGAGGAAACCGTCCGCAACGCCCGGCGCGAGGCCGTCCTCATCGGGATACAGATGCAGACTGCCGCCGCGGGCGGTGTTGAGGGGCTTTCCTCCATTTTCGATCGCATCGGAACGGAGCTTGGCATCCGCATCACCTTCATCAGTGCGGGCGGTACGGTCCTTCTCGAATCCAACCGTGGGCAAATCAATCTGCAAGAACTCGACAACCACGCGGATCGGCAGGAAATCGGCACGGCGCAAAAAGAAGGTTTCGGGGTCAGCATCCGGCACAGCAACACGCTGAACACGGATCTGGTCTACGCGGCCCTGCCCTTCAGTGCCATTGGGGATCTGCCTGCGGGTTATATCCGGGTTGCCGTCCCGCTCAAGCGGGTCGAGGAAAGCATCGCCCACTCCGAACGCCAGTGGCTCGCCATCATCGGGTTTGCAACCGTGCTCGCCCTGCTCCTCGCCTACATCCTCTCGGCCCATCTGGAGCGGTCGCTCAAGGAGATGATCCGGGTGGTGGAAGGCATCGCCACCGGGCCGGGCGGACAGGGGAATCGCCGCCGCCTCCACATCCTGCCGGGCAAGGAGTTCCGGAGGCTGGCCCGCGCCGTCAACGACATGGCGGATCGCACCGAGGAACATGTCAGAACCATTGCGGAAAACAAGGCACAGCTCAAGACCATTCTTGACGTGATGAACGAAGGCGTTCTGGTCATCGGCGAAAAGGGACGCATCCGGCTGGTGAACCCCACCCTTGCCCGGCTGTTCCCGCAGGCGAAAAACGCCGAGGGCAAACTCCCTGTCGAGGTCATCCCGGCGGCGGAAATCCAGCAGGCTCTCGATGAGCTGCTTTCCGCTCCGCAGGACAGTTCCCGCATTGTCACGCTGGAGCTGGAACCTCGCCCCGACATGGTGTTGAGCGTGCAGATCATCAGGCCCAAGGAAGCCATCCATGACGTGCTTGCCGTGGCCGTCTTCCATGACATCAGCGAAATGGCCCGGCTCATGCGGGTGCGGAAAGAATTTGTCGCCAATGTCTCCCACGAGCTGCGGACGCCGCTGACCGCCATCACGGGATACGCCGAAACCCTTCGGGATGCTGCGGAAGACGATCCGTCCGTCTGTACCCGGTTTGCGGACACCATCCTCCGCAATGCCCGGCATATGGGCACGATGGTTGAAGATCTGCTGAAGCTGTCCCGGATTGAAAGCGGTGCCCTGCCGATGGAAATGGAACCGGTCAAAGCCGCCGGAGTGCTTGCCGATGTCTTCACGGCCTGCCAGCCGCAGACGGCCGCACACGAGCTGAAGCTTGAAGCGAAGGTTGCACCGGATCTGGTTGTCCGCGCTGATCCGCATTTCATCGCTCAGGTATTTAGAAACCTTATAGAAAACGCCTGCCGCTATGCGCCGGAGGGGTCTTCCATCCTCGTCTCCGGCGAGGCCCGCCCCGCAGAAAACGGGCTGCGCGAGGCACTGTTTACCGTACACGACGACGGCCCAGGCATTCCGTCCACCGATACGGCGCGCGTCTTCGAACGCTTCTACCGGGTGGAAAAACACCGCAGCAGTCCCGCCTCGACGGGGCTGGGGCTGGCCATCTGCAAGCACATCGTGGATCGGCACGGCGGGCGCATCTGGGCCGAGCCGGGGCCGGGCGGCTGCCTGCGCTTCACGCTTCCGCTCGTGGAAGAACAATAACAAAGGGTTTTCCGGCCGATTACCCGTCGGTTGCTGTCCCGCAAGGGAAAACAAGGCTTCTCCCGCACCTGCCTGCGGGAGGAGCACAGATTTCCGAACGACTCATGGAGAAAACCATGTCGCAAGTTCTTGCATCGTCTGTTGCCGCCTCTCACATGCCCGCTGGAGGGCTTTCCGGATCTCCGAAAATGGCGGCGCATCATGTCAACTTTTTCTACGGCAGCAGTCAGGCCCTGTTTGATGTCAGTCTGTCCTTTCCCGAGAAGCAGGTTACCGCGCTCATCGGCCCGTCCGGGTGCGGCAAGAGCACGTTTCTCCGCTGCCTCAACCGCATGAACGATCTCATCCCCGGTACGCGTACCGAGGGCCTGATCTCGCTGGACGGCGAAGACATCAACGAGCCGGGCTTCGATGTGGTCAACCTGCGCCGCCGCGTGGGAATGGTGTTCCAGAAGCCTACCCCGTTTCCGAAGACCATTTTTGAAAATGTGGCCTACGGCCTGCGGGTCAACGGCGAGCGCGACGAAAGCCTCATCGCCGACAAGGTTGAGGAAAGCCTGCGCCGCGCCGCCATCTTTGATGAAGTGAAGGACCGGCTGCACACTTCGGCCCTTGGCCTTTCCGGTGGGCAGCAGCAACGCCTGTGCATTGCCCGCGCCCTTGCCGTGGAACCGGAAGTGCTGCTCATGGACGAGCCGGCGAGCGCGCTCGATCCCATCGCAACGCAGCGTATCGAGGAAGGCATCCACGAACTGAAAAGCCAGCTCAGCATCGTCATCGTCACCCACAGCATGCAGCAGGCCGCCCGCGTCTCGGACATCACGGCCTTCTTCTACATGGGCAAGCTCATCGAATGCGACCTGACGGAGAAGATCTTTACCAATCCTTCGCTGAAGCAGACCGAGGACTACATTACCGGACGTTTCGGCTAGGCCACCCCGCGCATCCTGCACGATTTCAGCCAAGGAGACTCGTTATGCCCATTCAGGAACACTACACCCAGCAGCTTCTGGACAATCTCCGCTCCAAGCTGCTTGTCATGGGAAGCAAGACGCAGCAGGCCATTGATGACGCCGGGCTTGCGGTCGTCAACCACGATCTGCCCCGCGCCGCCGCCGTGCTGGACGGCGATACGGATATCGACGACCTTGAAAACCAGATTGACGAGGCCACGCTCAACACGCTGGCCAGGACACAGCCCGTGGCCCGCGACCTGCGTTTCATCATGAGCGTGGTCCGCATGGTGCTGGATCTGGAACGGATCGGGGACGAAGCCGTTACGGTAGCCGAGCAGGTAACGCTCTCGGAAAAGCCGATCCCGCCCATGATTGAAAAAGACATGCACGCTCTTTGCTCCCGCACGTCGACGATGCTCCGCAACGCCCTGCTCGCCTTTCAGAACAGCGATGCCCCAAGTGCGCTTGCCGTCAGCCGCTACGATGACGAAACCGCCCAGCTCATGGTGAACATCTTCCAAAAGCTGATGCAGGCCGTGGGAGATCGGACGCTTGAGCCGTGGGATTCCATGCACATCATCCTGATCACCCGTGCGCTGGACCGGATCTGCCGCCGCGCCGAAAACATTGCCGAGCATGCCTACTTCATGGTTGAAGGCGTCAGCCTGAAGCACCGGAAGGATTTTTAGGATACGGGGAGAAACCTTAGAACCGTTCTCCCTCCGCCACTTCCTTTTCAAGGACGTTTGCGTTTGCAAGTCCCTGCTCAGGCGGAGCGGAAAAATCAGATCCTTTGCCCGTACTGGTTTTTTTGGGGAAAAAGCAAACGAAGGAAGCCCTCTTTCCCGGCCGGGAAAGAGGGCTTCCTTGTGCAGATGGAGAGTATGCGACGAACGATTTTCACTCCCGCCTGACGGGACACCCGTCAGACGTTCTCCCCGTCTGACCAGAACCTATACAGAGGAGCGGGAAGGCAGTTCCCGACTCTCGGAGAAACTAGTCGATCTTCGTGAACGCGGCAGCAACGGCTCCACAGATGGGGCACTTGTCACAGGGGCCTTCCTGCGTGTAGCCGCACACGGTGCAGATGTAGAAATCGCCCTGCATGGAGGAAGGATCGGCAAGGGCCTTCTTGTACAGGTTGGCATGCACTTCTTCAACCTTATTGACCATGTCGAAATACTTTGCGATGCGTTCCTGGCCTTCTTCCTTGGCGTCGGCGATCATTTCGGGATACATCTTGGTAAATTCGTAGGTTTCACCTTCGATGGCGGACTTCAGATTCGCCATGGTGTCGCCGATCTTTCCGGCGTTGCGGAGATGGGCGTGGGCATGGATGGTTTCGGCTTCGGCGGCGGCGCGGAACAGCTTGGCAACCTGAGGCAGGCCTTCCTTGTCGGCCTGCTTGGCGAAAGCGAGATATTTGCGGTTGGCCTGAGATTCACCAGCGAAAGCATCCATCAAATTCTTTTCGGTCTTGCTCATGGGAGTTCTCCTTTGTTCTGGTTGTCGGTTATGTAAAGGTTTTTCTTGGTATGTTTTGCGTTCAATCAGGAACAATTCCTATTTATAGAAATCGCCCCCGCTTGTAAAGCGTTATCCGCATTTTTTTTGAAAAAAAGCACTCTTTTTTAAAAACACAAGGAAATAAAAGAGGATGAGAGTCTTGACCAGCCGGTCTTCCAACGCTACACCTTCCCTATGTCCGCCTCATACCTCATTCCCGATCTGGAACAGGACGATTTCTACCGCTGTGAAGAAATCATACGCCGCAGCCGCTTCATCGTCAGCCTCGCACACACCCCCACCCCGGAAAGCGCGAAGGCCTTTGTCGATCGCATCAAGCAAGAATTCCCCGACGCCACCCACAACTGCTGGGCCTATGCCGCCGGTGCTCCGGGGCAGACCGGAAAGGTCGGCTACAGCGACGACGGCGAACCGCACGGCACCGCCGGACGCCCCATGCTCACCATGCTCCTGCACGGCGGCATCGGGGAGCTTTCCGCCGTCGTAACCCGCTATTTCGGCGGCATCAAGCTCGGTACGGGAGGACTCGTCCGGGCCTATCAGGGCATGGTCAAACTGGGCCTTGAGACGCTTCCCACCCGGGAGCACATGATTCCCGCCCGCGTCGAGGTTGTGCTGGACTATCCGCATATCACCGTGTTCAGACGCCTGCTCCCCGACTACCGGGCCACCATCGGGGCCGAATCCTTCGGCGTCGATGCAACCTACGAGCTTCTGCTTCCGGAGCAGAACATTCCCGCGCTTGAAGCCGCCCTGACCGAACTGACGGACGGGGCCGTCCTGCTCTCCCGGCTCGATGACGAGGCGGAACAGCTTCCACCTCGCACATCTCCGCACATGTAAAAACAGGTTCGTCCCGCCAAGCCAACAGCCAAGGCTTTGGCCCGGAAAAGGAGCTTAGCGGGCCAGCCTGCCGACGGCTTGGGCAAAGGTACGCACCTGCGCTTCCGTCGTATTGAAGCTCAGCATCCAGCGGACGGTGTGTGCAGCCGGATCTACTTCGTGGAAAAGGTACTCCTGCTGCAACGCGGCGATATGCTCGGGTTCCATATTCACAAAAACCCCGTTGCTGTCCACCGGGTGCGCCAGCCGGACATGGGGCATGTCCTCGACCAGCGAGGCGAGAAGCCGGGCCATCCCGTTGGCATGGCGGGCGTTCTCCATCCACAGGTCATCCTCGAAGTAGGCAATATACTGGGCGGCGAGGAACCGCATCTTGGAAGCAAGCTGAAGATTCTGCTTGCGGAGCGTCGGCATGTCGCGGGCCAGATCCTTGTTGAAGACGACAACGGATTCCGCCATCATGAGGCCGTTCTTGGTTCCGCCGAAAGACATCATGTCCACGCCAAGATCCCGGGTGAACGACCGGACGCCGACGCCGAGCGCAGCCGTGGCATTGGCAATCCGTGCCCCGTCGATATGCACATACAGGCCGTTGGCGTGGGCCACTTCCACAATGGCCCGGATTTCTTCGGGAGTGTAGACCGTGGCGACTTCAGTGGACTGGGTCAGCGCGATCAGGCCGGGCTGATTATGGTGGGGGTTGCCCATTTCCGTCAGAAAGGCGGGAATCGCTTCCGCCGCAATCTTTCCATGAACGGACGGAATGGGGGTCATCTTGCATCCGACGACCGCTTCAATGGCTCCGCTTTCCGTCGTACAGGTATGGGCCATGTCGCTGCACAGGACGGACTGCCAAGAGCGCACCATCCTGTTGAAGCCAAGCGTGTTGGCTCCCGTCCCCAGCGGCACGAGGAAGACCTCGATGTCATCGCCGAACAGAGCCCTGAAACGCTTCTCGGCCTCGGCTGTCCACGGGTCATCCCCGTAAGGCTCCGCCGCGCCGACATTGGCCTTCTGCAAGGCTTCCATAATCTTCGGATGTACGCCGCTGGTATTGTCGCTGGCAAATGTCGCGTCCGGTCTCATTGTCTCGCTTCTCCAAGCTGCGTCTGGACTGCGGGTGTCCTCATGCGGCTGCGCCCTCAAACAGGCCCGCGGGACACCCCGGACAGTACGCAGGGCAAAAGTTGCTGTTCGGATAGGAGGGCCTTATTGCTATAGGCCCCTACCCCGCCTCTCGTCTACGCCCAGAGCCGTAAAAGGCAAACACGGCAAACGTCACACCCTGCGCTCGGTGCTCCACAGCGAATACAGGGTCGAGTACAGGAGCTGCGGCTCAATGGGCTTTGCCAGATGGCAGGTCATGCCGGCCATCTTGGATTTTTCCACATCTTCCTCAAAGGCGTTCGCACTCATGGCGATGATCGGGATGCTCGCCGCCTCCGGCTTCTGAAGGTGACGGATCGAACGGGCCGACATGAGTCCGTCCATCACCGGCATGCGGATATCCATCAGAATGACATCATAATGATTGCTCGGAGCAACGGCAAACATCTCAATGGCCCGCAGCCCGTTTCCTGCGACTTCAACATCAAAGCCCTTTGCGGTCAGAAGCCGTTTCGCCACTTCGACATTGAGCACATGATCTTCCACCAGCAGCACCCGCCTGCCGGAAAAATCGTATTCGTGCGGGGCCTGCACCTGCTGTTTCCGCTCGTCCGCATTGTAGATCTTCTCAAACGCGGAACAGAGGGAGGACTTGAACAGCGGCTTGGAAATCAACATATTGACGCCGGCAAGCCGGGCTTCCTGCTCGATGGCAGCCCAGTCATACGCCGTCATGATGATAATGGTCACGTCCGGGCCAACGATGGAACGGATCTTTCTGGTCGTTTCAATGCCGTCCTGCTCCGGCATTTTCCAGTCAATCAGGATAATGTCGTAAAGTTCCTTGGAGTCCCACTTTTTCCGCACATATTCCACGGCCTTGATACCGCTTTCCACCCATTCGGCCCTGGTGCCCATCTCTTCAAACAGCCGCTGTGTCTGCTGGCAGATGGCAACTTCATCATCCACAATCAGGGCAGAAAGACTGTTCCAGTTTATCTGCGTTTTCAGTGCGTGCAGGGCCAGCTTCTTCTTGCTGACCCCGAGGACGACATCTACGGTGAATTCCGTGCCGACCCCCTCGATGCTGTTGACCCGGATGGTGCCGCCCATCAGGGAAACAAGGCTCTTGCAGATCGCCAGCCCGAGACCTGTCCCGCTGTAGGGCGATGTCGTGCTGCTGCTCTGCTGCTCAAAGGCATCAAACACCTTGGGAAGGAATGATTCGCTGATGCCTATGCCCGTATCGTTGACGGTAAAGCGCAGGTACGCCTTCCCGTCGCTGATGCCGTTCTGGTTGATGACGAACTGAACCTTGCCTCCGGCGGGCGTGAACTTGATGGCATTGGAGATAAGGTTGACCAGCACCTGCTGCAGCTTGGTGGAATCCCCCACATAGGTATCTTCCATAAAGCTGGTCAGGATACAGTCGTAGTCCACCTGTTTGCTGCTGGCCAAACCGTGGGCAATGGTATTGATGCCGGAAATGAACTCCTCAAAAGGAATATCTTCGTTCTTGATGCTGATTTTTCCGCTCTCGATTCGGGCCATATCCAGAATGTCGTTGATGAGCGACAGCAGAAAACGGGCGGAAATCCCCACCTTGGAGATGCAGTCTATGACCTGATCCGTGTTGCTGGCGTTCTGGGCGGCAAGCGCAGCCATCCCGATGATGGCGTTCATCGGCGTGCGGATTTCATGGCTCATCCGCGACAGGAACTCGCTCTTCGCCACGCTTGCGGCTTCGGCCTGCATCAGCGCGTTCTGGAGGATCACGCGCTGTTCGTTTTCATGACGTACTATTTCCGTCACATCAGAGCGGGTCATGATGATTTTTTTGTTTTCCTTGTCCAGATAGGCGTACTGGATGCGCTTGTAGGCGATATCACTGCCTTCCCGTACCTTGACGAGAACCGTATACACCACATGCCGTTCCAGTTGGGCAAACACATTGTCCAGCGACATCTCACGGATGATACGCTCAATGTCTTCCTCGACGACATGCTCTCGGGCATATTTGATGATGTGCCGGCTGTACACGCCCTCCTCGGCGGGGAAAGGCGTCCAGACATTGCCTCCCGCGTACATATGGTACGCATCCCGTTCGGCATCCAGACAAATGATATAGTCGTAATCCATGTCGGCGATGTGGACGAGAGTCGCCTGCATCATCTTTTCACGGTTGATGTCCGTGGTATAGACAAAGGACTTGAGGTCGCCGGTTTCGGGTTCCTGATAGGTTTTTACCGTTGAATTGACCCAAAGAACCTGACCATCACGCATCTTTCTTCTGTATTCAATCGAACAGGTGGTGTCGCCCTGCTCAAAGGCCTTCAGGATACGCTCGGTGTCCAGCATCTTGCGGATAAGGCTTTGTTCCTCCTCCGTATAGCCCGTCATCGCAATGGTCTCGATGCCCTCTTCATACGTCACGCCATCATAGGATACCCCGGCGGATTTTTGGGCGATATAGCTTTCTATGAGATTCTGGGTCAGATTGCAGCGCACCTTGACCAGCAGGTTCTCGTTCTGCGCGACTTCCTGATAATGCCGTTCCTCTTCAAACCGCTTCTTGGCGTTGATGACTTCTGAAATGTCCTCGCCAACGGCAACGCCGATAAGCGGGGTTCCGTCCTTGCCGAACACGGTCGAATAGGTAACCCGCTGCCACTCGCACGGCATTTTGGCAGGATTGTAGTGAACGACGGCGGAAACCTTCTTCACCCCCTTCTCCAGCTCCCGGTGCATGCGGGCAACCTCTTCACGGCTGTCTGGCAGGATGTGGCCCGTCTTGAGGACGTCTTCATACCCACCAAGAAACGCCGGGGGAATGAGCTTTTCCATCACGCCGTGGTTTTGGGCATGATACCGATTGTTTTGGATATCGTAGGTCCACATGGCAATGGAGGTGGATGACAGGGCCAGATCTATCTGCTGCCGTTCCACTTCCGCCTCAATTTCCCGGGTGACATCCAGGCCTACCCCGATTGCGTACAGCGGGGAGCCGTGGTCGTCCTTTATCAGAATATAGGAAACCCGTTCGCATCGCCAGCTATCGTTTTCCGCATTGGCGATCCATATTTCCGCAGAGGCGTTTTCCTCGCCGGACTCAACCTTCCGGTGCAGTTCCCGAAAGGCCTCTGCGCTTTCCCGCTTGATATAGCCGCTGTCCAATACCGTATCCACAAAATCATCGATGACGTCGGGGAATCCGGCATGTATATTCAGGGACTGCGCGTACTGTATGACCTGCCTCTTCCTGATGTCATACTTCCACAAACTAAGTTTCGTATCCCGCATGGCGATATCGTAGAGAAATTCTTTTTCGCGGAGAACGAACTCAGTCTCCTTCTGCCGGGTAATATTGTGGAAAACGCATTGCAGGAGTGGCGCACCCCTGTCTTCCCCTATTTTCCTGCCCTGCAAGTGCACCCACACGATGCTTCCGTCACGGTGGATCTTCCTGAAATCAAAATCAGCGACCCGATCCTGGGCAAGCGCGTCTTTCAGCTTCTGGACAACCATGACCGTATCTTCGGGATGCGTCATGTTTGCCGCATCTTGTTTGATCAGTTCACCATACTCTTCAACAGTATATCCTGTAAGCTTCGGTACACCTTCCGAAAAATACTGCGTTTCAAAAATATCCGACACGCGATAGATGGCAACCCCGCCCGGAATGGCGTTGATGATATTTTCCATGCGTTCCCGTGCGGAATCGAGAGCCTTCTGCAAATTCACCTCCTCCGTCACGTCAACAACCATGCCCTCCATGAATCTCTCGCCACAAAACGTCTTTAAGGTCCCCGTCGTCTTGATATGCCGTATGGCTCCATTCCCCGTAACGATACGCATGATCCACATGACGTCACGTTTGCCGTCCTCCAGTGCTTCGCGAATACTCTTCTGGACGTTGCCAAGATCATCAGGATGCACATAGTCAGCACACCGGCTCCCTATGCGCTCGGCCATACTCTCTTTTGTATATTCATGGAGCTGGTAATATTTGTCATTTCCGTAAAGAAGCGAGAACTGATCATCCAGCAAGACACGGAAAACCCCCACGCATTCCTGAGAACGGTAAAGCCGGAGCTGTTCCATGCTGTCCCGGTTGTCGGCTTCCTGCTCCGTCATATCAGCAACAATGCAAGCGCAGTATCCCGGCGCGGCTTGGTAGCTTTGCACAGAAAAAGTCCTGCCCAGGTGTGTATTATGGTAGACTGCCGTCTTCGTCTCGCCCCCGGAGACGCCGCTATGCCATGCCGCGTCCAACTGGCTGGAGGCTATCCCCAAAAAGGACAACAGCTTTTCCGCGTCCAGACAGGAGGCGTCAATATGGGCCATCCGGGCCATGCACGGATTGATGAAGCAAAGCTCAGGAAGAGAAGAACATGGATGCGCCTGCTCTATTTTCAGAATAAAAAAAGGAACCGGCAATGTTTCAAAACACTGGATCTGCTTATAGAGGGCTTCTTCCATCTCTTCCTCTTGCTCTCTGGAGCAACATTTCTTCTATATACATTAATAAATATATATCAGCTGCTAAAGAATGCCTTTTCAAACAATCAGGCTATCAGAATATAAAAAAGCATCCGGGCTATCGGCCCTATTTTTGGGAAAAACCTTTATCCACCGAAGGATACAAGAAAAAACTTTATATTGTCAAAGAAACGTTATTTTATTGAAATATCTATATTTTATACATAAACATGTCCCGCCCTGTCCTGACGGCGGATACGGATTGATGCAGCCATCTCTTTGTAATGCTCTTTAAATACATTCCGCTATGTTAAAAAATATTGCTCAGAACGTTTTCATAAGAACGAACTGATATGAAAAAAGAGCGGACTGAAAACCAGAATGCCACAAAGAAAAAGAACCCCTTGGGTACTCCAAGAGGCTCTAGATAAAAAAGCCGTCACAGCGATTGCTGCAACGGCTTTGAAAAATGGTGCCGAAGGGGAGAGTTGAACTCCCACGGGGGAACCCCCACTAGACCCTGAACCTAGCGTGTCTACCAATTCCACCACTTCGGCGCAGGAAGAGGTATAGGGAAAAGCGTTCCGTTTGGCAAGCAAAAAAAGACGTTCTCCACGAAAAAAGTTTCCTTTGACGCATAACCATGGATAAACACAGATATTCTTTCGAGGCACAAAAACAATGCCCGCCGTGTATGCGCCCTACCTTCACGCCACCCGGAAGAACAGGCAGGCGGTTCAGCAGAGAAAAGCCCTCCTCTGGGCACAGATCCGCCTGAGGAAGAGGAAACGGAAGCAATGCATGGGCAGGAGCCGGGCCTTTCATGCAAAAAAATCAACACTTCCTCATTCCCATAGCGGAGAGGCTTGGATATCATGCGCCGTCATCAAACAGTATCGGAGTATTCCCATGCCCAACCTTGCCTACCGGATAACCCAGCATCTGTACAAATACCGTTTTGATCTGCTGTTCGCCTCAATCTTCTTCAACCTCATCCTCAACATCCTGTTTCCGGATGATATCTACGGCGGCATGGCGCAAGCCATCTATCTCCCTTTCCAGATGGTTGCCGGGCTTTTCATCTTCAATCCCCGAAAAAAACGGCTCATGCTCATTCTGGTGGGTACCGTCGGGCTTGTCCTGATCCTCGGCCGGGCGGTAGAGGCGTTGACCCTGCTGGATATCCGGGAGGTGCTTGTTTTCGTCTACGTTCTTTTCTTCGGCTGGATCATGCTTGAGGTGTTTTACCAAAGCTACGCGGCTCCGATGGTGGACAGGGAAAGTGTCCTTGCCGCCTTGTGCGGGCTGCTTCTCATCGGCTATTGCGGCTTCTTCGTGTTCGTTGCCGTGGAAATCCATCAGCCCGGCTCCTTTTCAGGCCTCGCCCCCGGAACCGAGGGGCTCAGGGATCTGTTTTATTTCAGCTATGTGACAATTCTTACCATCGGTTACGGGGATATTACGCCGCACACATGGGTTGCCAAAAACGCTACCATACTGGTTGCGCTCATTGCGTACATGTATTCTCTGGTCATTGTCGCCATGATCGTCAGCCAGTTCGCTGAAATAAAAAAGATGAAAAGGCTGGCCCGGACCCACCCGGCGGAAGGCGGGCAAGACAAAACCGCCCTGGAAAGGCCCATCCGCTCAAACTAACTGAATAACAACGGTTTATGGCAAACAGATGTCATGGGGTTCGCCTTTCGCCAGTCTGCCCAGAGCGCGCGTCCCGCAACGGGCGGGAACGGAAACGGAACGGGAACAGGGCCGCTCTTCATGCGGACGGTGTGGGCACAGACATAATCCCTTTTGGTTACGGCATGATAATGTTTTGAGAGAAAGCCTGTTTTGCCGACACGTTGGACAGGCCCAAAAGACGGTTGCATGCCCCCCCTCCCCCTGTTATGGTAAAGGGGTGTCTATATGAGGAGTTTGCCCTGCAACACAGAAAGGGCATTTCTTCCCCACTTTCATATCGACCCTATCCACAACGAGATTTTCATGGCTATGCTTCACGATAATGACAATACGCTTCTTGCTCTCGTAAGAACCACCTTCGACGCGCACAGTGCCGTGCTGTTTTTGCCGGATCAGTCCGGGAACTACACTGTCGCCCTTTCCTCCTCTGACGACGAGCCGTATGTGCAGGAAGTCAGCATTGCTCCGGGCAAGGGGCTTGTGGGATGGATCTTGCGGCACAAGCAGCCTGTCATCGTGAACAACCTTGATATGCGCCACACCTTCCTCGGCTATTATGATGAAGAAGACGAGGGAGCCATCTCCGCCTTCATGGGCTGCCATATGCCCGAAGGCGGTGCGCTGTGCGTGGACAGCGTGCGGCCCAGAGCCTACTCCGAAGAAGATCAGCTGCTGCTCCACCGCTTTGCCCGCCACCTTGCCCGGCAGGTCCACTCGGCCGGGCTTGCCAGCGATGCCGAAGATCTTCGCCGCTATTTCAGCAGGCTTGATCAGCTTTCCGAGCTTGGCACACGCTCCCCGCACTGGCGTGGCTACCTTTCCACCTTCCTGAAGCTGATGGCCGAAAGCACCCAGTTTGAATATGTCGCCTTCGCCTCCGCCCAAGAGGGGGATTCCACCTACACTGTTGAAGGCGAAAACACGCCGCTGCTCATCAGCGAAGAAGGCATGCCCGAGCTTCCCCTCGAAAGCGGGGGACTGGTCAGCTGGGTGTTCCGCAATGAAGTTCCCGTGCATGCCGAAGGCTCGGATGGTGCGCCAAGCACGCCCCTTTTCGGAAAAATCCCCGGTGTGCCGGACTTTCAGGCCGTCATGTGCCTGCCCGTCCAGCTCAACAAGACGACCTGCGGCGTGCTTTGTCTTGCGGGCATCGCCCCGCGGCAACTTTCCCAGAACCTGCGGACCTTTACCAAAATCGCGGTAGGCCACTTGGCCCAATACCTTGAAATGCTGTATCTGCGCCATCGGCTCAAAAGCCTGCTGCCCCGCGCAAAAGTCCACCGGGACGGCGCAATGGCCTACGATCCCGACACCGCACCGTCCGCCCCTTTGAGCGAGGAAGAATAGTCCATGCTCCACAAGCAGATAGCGGTGGATTTAGGAACGGCGAACACACTCGTATTCATCCAGTCCAAGGGTATCGTGATCAATGAACCTTCGGTTGTCGCCGTGGACAACACCACCGGTGAAATCCTCGCCGTCGGCAGGGCCGCCAAACAGTTCATAGGCAAAACCCCGAAGCATATCTCGACTATCCGTCCGCTCAGAGATGGCGTCATCGCCGATTTCGACACGGCGCAGGCTCTCATCTCCATCTTTTTGAAAAAGATCATCAAAGGCTGGCCCTTCAAGCCCGACATCGTCATCTGCGTGCCTACAAACATCACGGATGTTGAACGCCGGGCCGTTGCGGAAGCGGCCATGCGATCAGGGGCCCGAAACGTACAGCTTGTCGAGGAGCCTGTCGCCGCCGCTATCGGTGCGGGGCTGCCGGTGCTTGAGCCTGTGGGGAGCATGGTTGTGGATGTCGGCGGCGGCACAACGGACATTGCCGTCATGGCGATGGGCGGCATGGCCCGCTCCGTATCGCTGAGGCTCGCCGGAGATCATCTGACCAGTTGCGTGCAGCGTTTTCTTCAGGACAAGCACCAGCTTGTCGTTGGGGAAAACATGGCGGAACGCATCAAGATGGCCATCGGCTCCATCGATCCCCTGCCTGAACCGCTGATGCTTGAGATCTCGGGAAAGGCCCTCTCCACGGCAAGCCCACGAACCATGAAAATCTCCGACTCGGATATCCGTGCCGCATTCCAGCTTGTTTCGGACAAAATCATCAACGCCGTTCTCGATATTCTGGAAAGCACGCCGCCAGAGCTTGGCAACGACATCATGCGGCAGGGCATCCTCATGACCGGAGGCGGTTCCCTGCTGCGCGGCCTGCCCGAACGCATCGCCAGGGCGACGGGCCTGCCCGTTCATGTCGATGCCGATCCTCTCACGACCGTTTTGCGCGGCGCAGGCGTTGTACTGGGCGATCCTGAACACTACAGGCAGGTTCTCGTTTCATGCTGAGGCCTCCGCTGGACAAGGCCATCCTCTGAGGAAGAGGGGGCCTCCCCGTCATGGGGCTGGATGAACCCGTTCAGCTCGGGACAAAAAACCGGTTTTCCCCGCTTCCGGCGTCCCCGAGCGGGGAAGCCTTCGCAGTGATGCGTCCCACCGCGTGGCCTGGAACCAGTTAACCGCCTATCATGCTAGACATCAGCGAGCAAAGCATCATGCCCAACCTACACGAAAGTGCCGCCCCCCTCTGCGCCCGGCTTGCAGCGGAAGACGCCCGCGCCCTGTCCGCCCTGGAAAGCCGCTGCTTTGCTTTGCCGTGGACGGAGGAGGCTTTCATGGAAGCGTTTTCCGGAACGACCTTCCGCGCCTATGGCATCCGCGAAGGCGACGCGCTTGTCGGCTACATCGCAGTCTATCACACCCCGGACGAAGTCGAAATCCTGAATATCGCCGTGCGGAGTGAAAAGAGACGCCTCGGCTACGGGCACACTCTCATGGCTACAGCCTTGCAGGATGCAAGGGAAAAGGGCATACTGCGCGCAGTGCTCGAAGTGCGGGTAGGCAACGCACCCGCCATCGCGCTGTATCACTCCTTCGGATTTCAAACGGTCGGCACCCGGCGCGGCTACTATCAGGATACCGGCGAAGACGCGCTCGTTCAGACTCTGGACATGGAGCCAGCCGAACAACCACATCCTTAACCTCTTTTGCAGGGAACGTTATGCGAACTCTCATTGCCGCCAACTGGAAAATGAATAAGACACGCGCCGAAGCCAAGGCCACCGCGCAGGAACTTGTTTCCATACTCGGCAGCGCGCCGGAAAAACGCGATGTCGTCGTCTTCGCCCCCTTTACCGACCTTGCGGAAACGGTTGAAGCACTCGGTGACTCCGGCATAGCCGCAGGAGCCCAGAATGTGTATCCTGCCGAATCCGGGGCTTTCACCGGTGAAATTTCCCCTGCCATGATCAAGGACACCGGAGCCGGATGGGTTCTTGCCGGACATTCCGAACGCCGTCACCTGCTGGGTGAAACCCCGGAATTTGTAGGAAAGAAGGCGGCGGCCGCCATCAATCAGGGCCTCTCGGTCATCCTCTGCATCGGGGAAACCCTTGCCGAGCGCAAGGCCGGAAAGCTCGACAGCATCCTGTGGCTCCAGCTTGAGAAGGGACTCGCCGAACTCGGCCCCCAGACCGATTTCTCGCGCCTTGCCGTGGCCTATGAACCCGTATGGGCCATCGGAACGGGACAGACCGCTTCCGACGAGGACATCCGTATGGTGCATACGCTGGTCCGCGAATTGTTGAGCAGCCTCCTTGGTTCCAACGGGATTTCCACCCGCATTCTGTACGGTGGGAGCGTGAAACCGAGCAACGCCAAGGCCATCCTGTCCCTTGACAACGTCGACGGTCTTCTGGTAGGTGGCGCATCTTTGCAGGCGCAAAGCTTTGCCGACATTGTCCGTGCCGATTTGGCCTAGGAAAGCGGCAACACGCAGGAGCCGCTTCCGCGGCTGAAGCCGGAAGCGCATCCTGTTTTTAACGGAACATCGTGTTCCCCGCCGATCCCTCGGCGCATCTTTGGCCATCGCGTGCCCATTACCTTTCGACTGGCGCAGCCGGTTCAGCGCAGGCCCCCGGGCCTGCTGAGGAGTTCACCGTGCAGACCCTGATCCTTTCCTTGCATGTCATTGTGTGTGTAACCCTGGTTATCCTTGTCCTGCTCCAGGCGGGCAAAGAAGGAATGGGCGTCATCTTCGGCGGCGGAAATGCTTCCGTCTTCGGCAGCTCCGGCGCGGGCGGCCTGCTTTCCAAGATGACCGCATTTATGGCCGTGCTGTTCATCGTCACTTCCCTGAGCTACAACTATGTTTCCAGCTCGCGCAACACGCAGGAATCCAGCATCCTCGATGTCCGTCTGGAAGATACGCCGAAGCCGGCCGCTCCTGCCGCTCCGGTTGCCCCTGCGCCCCAGACTCCGGCGGCTCCGGCTGAAAAGCCCGCCAACTAGGCTACCATTTCCGAACTTCAAGGGCCGCGGTTTTCCGTGGCCTTTTTTCATGCGCGTTTCCGTATCTTTTTCTACCTGCCGCCCG
>CAZIFC010000022.1:0-8876 GCA_964538355.1 uncultured Lawsonia sp.
ACAAAAGCCCCGCCCCTCCGGTGCAGGAGAGGCGGGGTGAATCAGCTTAGACCGTCTTCAGGCAGGTGCCTGAGGAGGGGTTAGGCAAAATGAATATCGGCTACGGCCAAATCGCTTATGCCAGTCAGAATAACAATATCATCGCTAGCATCGTCTGTAAGCGTGCCCCCGGTAGCGGTGGTATCACCACTCTGGTCAAGAATCAGCTTGCCATCATTGATGATAAGACGCGCACCATCTCCAGCAGCAAGAGTTCCGGTAGTATTGGCAACAAGATTTATCTTGTCTCCCGTCGTAGTCAGGAGAGCTTCAATAGCCTTGGTAAGCTGAATGGAGTCCGTAGCCGTCGTGAAAGCAACGATCGTGTCCCCGGTATCTCCAGCTTCGAGCTGCAAAGCCTCAAAGGTGGTTGCCGTGTAAGCGAACACGTCAACGCCAGCGGCACCCGTCAGAGTGTCAGCACCTTCGCCGCCAACGAGAGTACCGCCATTGGCGTGAGCGGTGATGGTGTCATCAGAAGCGGAACCGGTGGCGTTAAAGGTCAAGGCCACCTTAGTGGGATCGGTATTGGTTACGGTGAACTTGGTGAGGTCAATCGTAGCACCGGCCTTGTCCGTGCTGGCGTCTACGGTAACAACGGAATCAGCCGAAGCGGTGATGTCGATACCCGTGTTGGTGTCAAACGCTGCGATTGCCGTCATAGTAGCCGTGCTGATGATCGTATCTCCAGCGACAGTAGCGGTAGCGTTATCAACACCATAGGCTTTATTCGTCAGAATATCATGGGCATTGTTAAACGCAGCCAGCGTGTCGGCCACATTCACACCATTGGCATCTTCGGCATTGGCCAGAACGTCATTCGGAGCAGCCTTGATGTTGGCGATGGTATCGAGAAGGGTATAACCGTAGGTAGCATCGCCAAAGTTCGCGCCATTGGTCGCACCGGCAACGAACACCTTGGCGTCAGCGATTTCCGTGGTTACATCGGCGACGGCAACATTAGTCACAACAAGGTGGCCATTCAGTGCATCGCTCAAAGTGTAGGAAACATTAGCGTTTCCAATACGGTCTGCGTTCTGCAAAGCAGCAAAGTTATCATGGTAGATAATACCGTCAAGGGAGTCCACAAACTGGGCGTCAGCAGCATCAATGGCCGCAACATCGCCCTTAGCAATGACCTTGTCTGCGCCGTTGAACAGAACATTGGTTGCGCCCTTCAAGTTAGCCACGCTATCGGTCAGGATGTAACCAGTGGCACCCTTGAGATCACCACTCAACGCATTAATAGCCGTTACAGTATCATTGAACACGAACGTAAAGGTCACAGGACCAAGATCTTTAGCATTCGCAGCACCATCAATGAAGGCCTTTGCGGCGGCCTGAGCGGCGGTCTTGGCATCATCTACGCCAGCAACCGTCACTTCACCGAGGTCGGCCTTGGTGTCAGACAGGGTGTAGCTACCAGCACCTGCAATGATGTCTGCATTGGCGGCAGCCATGATGTTCGCCAGAGAATCGGCCAGGGTGTAGGTGGCAGCCAGTTCAGGCTTCACTTCATTGGCGGAACCTTCGATGAGAGCCTGAGCAGCGGCCTGAGCGGCAGCAATGTCTGCAACGGAACCGTTACCGAAGTCAACGACGCCATCGGTCAGGCTGTAGGTATGGCCTTCGAGCATGGTGGGATCGGCAGCCATGATGTTCGCCAGAGAGTCAGACACGGTATAGGTGTACACCGGCGTCACTTCGCTACCGTTGGTGCATTTGTCGCTGGCAAGGACTTCGGCGACAGTGGCCTGAGCAGCCTGAATGTCTGCAATCGTCTTGTTTTCGCCAATAGCGAAATCCTGTCCGTTCACAGTATAGCTTGTTACAGACATGTCGAAGTCGGCGTCAGCCGCAACGAGATTCTCCAGCGTATCGTTCAGCGCGTACTGGTAGGAAGCCAAATCGACACCACCGGCCTTGGCGAAAGCATCGATAGCGGCTTTGGCTTCGTTCGCCGCGGCCACAGTCATGGGATCGCCAGCGAAGATGTAGGCGCTGTCCGTCACGGTATAGGCGTGACCATCAACAAAGCCCTTGTTATCGAACAGGTTCTGCAGCGTGTCGGTCAGGGTGTAATCGACGCTGTATTCCAGCTCGGCCTTGTTGAGGGCACCCTCAAAAATAGCCTGAGCCTTGGCCTGAGCGGCTTCGAGATCAGCGACGGCAATACCTTCAAAAGAAGCGGCACCATCAGCAAGGAAGTATTCGGCAGGAAGGGTTTCGGCAGCGAGGGCTTCCGCAAAGGTCAGCGTGACGACCGGCTTCGGATCATAGTTTTCAGCCACTTCGCCTTCGGCACCGCTCTTGCCAAACATTTCGTAGTGCTGAAGAGCACTCCAACCGTTTTCCGCAAAGGCGTCAGCAACGTCATCAACAGTCCATACCTTGTCCCCACCAAGGGCGTTCATGGCCGCGGCCTTGGCTTCAAGATACTTGACGGTATCAAAGTCGGCGGAAGGGTTGATGCCTTCAGCGGTGCCGAACTGCTGATAGTGTTCCCACGCGGAAAGGCCATTGGCGGCAAAGGCTTCCTTCACGTTGTTGACAGTCTTGTCGGCCCATTCTTCAGCAGTTTTGGGATCGTTTTTCAGCGCGTCAAGCTTGTTGGCATAATAGGCATCGACATCAAACAGGGCATTGGGGGAAACGTCTTCGGACATGCCGTAATTGATGAAATGCTGATAAGCACCTTCTTCGCCTTCATACCCCTCATTGGCAAAAGCCTGGGCCATGGAGTAGACGGTCCAGTTCCCTTCAGGATCAGAGGCCTGCAGCTGAGCCAGCTTGTTAGCCAGGTAATCTTTCGCAACAAACCAAGTGGGATTAGCCATGTTTGTATCCTCCGGAGGATAACTAAAAAGTTGTTTTGTTCCTGCAATCCCGGCCCTGTGCCGGGAGAGAAACGTCCAGACAGATTCCCCTGAGATTCCGCAAACGGGCTTGCGGAGAGGGGCAGCCCATGTCCAGGTGGTACCCTTGCCGCGTCAGTTGCAAACCGAGCCAAGGCCACCCACGCAGGGGAACGTGTCCCCCTAAACGTCCGAAAAGGAACGCTTAGTGCAAAGTTGTGCCGAACGAGTTCGGCAAGAGCTGGAAAACCGGGTTTTCCCTGCCTTCCGGGGAACTCTTTTCCGTGAAAAAGGGTTCCGTAGGGGCGAGGAAAAGGACGCCTCGGCACCGAGACTCCCCAAAACGGCTCTTTTTATATAACACATTGTTTTATTTGTAATTTGCAGAAAATAGCCGCGCCGAACTTCCTGAAACCAAGGCAGTGATAGCTCCTGAATTGGGCTCAAGAGACGAGCTGTTTTTAGCCTCCTCCCTCTTTTGGGCGATGAATCCCAAACTCGGAACAGCCCTAATTTACTGTTCTAATCGGGATCTCTAAGTAAGCTTGCAAGTACAGTTTACCCTATTCAAAAAAAATACGCTACTTATTTTTAGAGCCTGTTTTGCGACGTTGTACCTCTTTATTCTTTTGTATGCAAATCTGAACTTTTCCTACTAAGACACTCTGTAAGAGCCGTGGAAAAGTAGAAACGTCCGCTTGAACATCTTAAGAGGCAGAGTATTTTTTCTCGCTGGAACGGACTGTCAAATAATACAGACCCCATCAATTATCAAGGAAATTCAGCTGTGGCATCTTTGGACTTTTCGTGACTAAACTTGTGTTTGTCAATTAAAACCAGTATATTATGTATATTATGCTGGTTTTATCATATGGAGGAAATATGTATATTTTATCATAATGCTCTATCTATATAAAGTAATACTGTTTTTGTGTTTTATATTATATATTATACGATAGGACATGTATATTGTAAAATATATTTCTTTATCGATACGGCTATATATTATTGATCTGTAGTAAAAATATACTATATGTAGTATCTTCGTAAACAAACAAAAAAGGAGAAGAGAATGGCAAGCCGCCAAAGGCAATGGACGGATTATCCCGGTGTGTATTTCATAGAAACACGCAGAAAAGGCATTGGGAACAAGGAAAAGGTTTATTATATTTTATACAGAAAAGAAGGAAGGCAGATTGAAGAGAAGGTTGGGCATCAATATAAAGACAAGATGACGCCCATACGCGCAAGCAGGATAAGAGGCGAGCGCATTGAGAGCGGATATGTCAGAATCCATAACGATAAAACAAAAGTATACACAATCGACAAGATGTGGGAAGCGTATTTGGAAGTAAACGGAGAAAAGCCAAGTATCCGTGGAGATATATACAGGTACAATAATTATATCGCGCCCGTTTTTGGAAAAAAAAGACCAGATGAAATGACCAGTTTAGACATTGACAGCCTTAAATGCAAACTGCTCAAGAAATTAAAACCTCAAACTGTTAAACATGTTCTTGAGCAAATCAAAAGAATCTTGAACTTTTCTATAAGAAAAAATTTTATATCATCAATTTCTCATCTTCACTTTGAAATGCCAGTCGTCGACAATCAAAAGACAGAAATGATGACCCAAGAGCAAATCCACGCGTTTCTTGCGGCATTAGATAAAGAGAAAAATCAAACAGGTGCATCAGGAGTTCGTTTGGCTCTCGCCACTGGCATGCGGCATAGTGCCATTACTGCATTGCGGTGGGACGATCTTGACTTCACAAACGGTTTTATTTTGCTTCGGGGAGAAGTGGCCAAAAGTGGAAAAACATCAAAAATTCCAATGAGTCCCCCGGCAAGAGACATTCTTGAAAAAATACCGCGCACGGATAGCCCCTACCTCTTTCCGGGAAAGAAAAAAGGCTCTCATCAGGTTACCTTTCGCGGGATAGCCAGACGTGCAAAACAAGCGGCGCAACTGCCTGATGATTTTAGATGTATGCATGGCCTGCGCCATACCTTTGCCTCTGCCTTGGCGAGTTCCGGAAAGGTTGACCTGTATACCCTCCAGAAACTTTTGACACACAGTTCTCCAAATATGACACAGCGTTACTCGCATTTAACAGATGAAGCCCTTCTGCGCGCCGCATCAGTCATGGGAGATATTTGGAGTGCGGCAGAACGAACAGGCAGCAAAGAGTAGCTGAAAGTCTATTGTTATAAGTAAGATAGCTGCTGTCTATAATGATTTTATGGAAATAGGTATGTAATTTCATCAAAAATTCCTTATTGGTCTGAAACATACTGCTCTGAACGAGATGAGCAATCCCCGGCAAACTGGATAAAATGCTGGGCAAAAAAAGCTGAGCCGATCTTCAATAAAGGTCGGCTCATTTTTTTTACAACCTGTCGATACTGAATGCAAAGAAAGATAGAGAAACCTAAAAGCCCCTGTCTCGTCCGGCTCAACGAAAAGATTTTTCTTTGCATAGAAGGCAACGTTTACTGGATAAAGTGCTGGGCAGAATGAATCCGTCTCTTTGGGCAGTTCAATAAATCAATTGAAAACAACTAGTAAAAGGCCATTTCCGATTTGGAGATGGCCTTTTTCAGGAGCTATCACTGCCTTGGTTTCAGGAAGTTCGGCGCGGCTATTTTCTGCAAATTACAAATAAAACAATGTGTTATATAAAAAGAGCCGTTTTGGGGAGTCTCGGTGCCGAGGCGTCCTTTTCCTCGCCCCTACGGAACCCTTTTTCACGGAAAAGAGTTCCCCGGAAGGCAGGGAAAACCCGGTTTTCCAGCTCTTGCCGAACTCGTTCGGCACAACTTTGCACTAAGCGTTCCTTTTCGGACGTTTAGGGGGACACGTTCCCCTGCGTGGGTGGCCTTGGCTCGGTTTGCAACTGACGCGGCAAGGGTACCACCTGGACATGGGCTGCCCCTCTCCGCAAGCCCGTTTGCGGAATCTCAGGGGAATCTGTCTGGACGTTTCTCTCCCGGCACAGGGCCGGGATTGCAGGAACAAAACAACTTTTTAGTTATCCTCCGGAGGATACAAACATGGCTAATCCCACTTGGTTTGACGCGAAAGTTTACATGGCTAACAAGCTGGCTCAGCTGCAGGCTACCGATCCCACGGGAGCCTGGACGGAAGACAAGCTGACCAAGGCTATGGAAGAAAACGGCTACAAGGGTGCTGAAGGCGCTTTCAAGCACTTCAACGATTTCGGCATGGACGAAAACGTCAGCCCCAACGCCCTGTTCAATGTCAATGAATATCTGGTAGCTAAAGCCAAGCAGATGAATGCCCTGAACATTGAAGGCAAAACGTGGGACGCCGCTTCCGTGTATGATGCCATCAAGGGCAACGGCATGAACGTTTGGGAACACTATGATATGTTCGGCTCCAAGGAAGGCGTGAATCCTTCCAACGGCTTCAACGCGGAAGGCTATATTGCCGCCAAGACCGTTCTGATGAACTCCACCAAGGAAGGCGGACGCGCTGACTGGAGCATCGCCGAAGTGAAGGCTGCCCTTGCCGAAAACGGCCTCTCCGCTCTTGAGCACTACAACCTGTTCGGTCAGGCCGAATTCAAGGCCGCTGACAAGGAAGCCGCTCTGAAGGCCGCTATTGAGGTAAAGGTTGAAAATCAGGTTACGGTCGACGATACCTTTGATCCCTTCTCCGGCGTGAAGACGTATGCCTATCTTTCTGATGCTCTCGCTGCTCAGAAAGGCGGCTCTTTGGCTGATAAGTATGCCATCACTGATTTTGACGCTAAGTCCGTAGACGTCACTGTGGATCAGCAGGCTGGTATGGCTGCTCTTATTGCCGGTGCCACCAAGTCTCCCACTGGTACCCCTGCGTATCACCTGGTTGATACCGTAGCCGCTCTTGCTGGTGCCTCCACGACCGTGCTCACCGGCTCTACCGATAAGGATGGTAAGGCTAATTACGACATCAGCGACTCTCTCGCCAACGCTGCTGCAGGTGCTGATAGTCTGGTAAACGGAGCTGACAATGCCTTCGCCAAGATCGACTTTGCGGTCAAAGCTGACGATACCGCTGTTGTCAACACGGTGAAGTATGCCGACATCAAGGGCAATCTCGTTACGGCTGATGTTGCCGGCCTCACCCTCACCCATGCTGATAAGGCCGTGGAAGGCGGATGGACCAACAAGGGTGATGCCATTGTGTCTGTTGACGCTACCGGTGTGAAGGATCTGAAAACCGTTGATATGGGCACTTTCTTTAAGGACGCTGACACACTTAACGCATCCAACATTTATCTGAAGTACATTGCTTCTAGCAACGAAGCTATCACCGGTACTGATGGCAAGGACTATATCGTTGCTGGAGCCGGTGGCAATACCATCACCGGTGGTGCTGGTGCTGACATGATCACGCTTGGTGCTGGTGCTGATAAGGTAGTGTTGGGTAATGTCACTGCAGCTGGTATTGATACCGTGAACGGCTTTACCGCTGGAACTGATGAACTTTATTTTACGGGTACGCAGGCTACGGTGGCAACAAAGTCCGCTGCCTCCTTCATCAAGGGTACTGACTCTGGACAGTTCGCTGATATCAACGCCGTGCTTGCTACCTTTGCTACTGGCGCGACCAATGCTAGCGAACTCGGAGCTAACAAGGCTGTAAGTTTTGAATTCGACGGTGCCGTGTATGTCGTGATCGGTGATGCTACTAATGCTGGATATGCTGCCGGTGACGACGCCGTCGTCAAACTGGCTGGCATCACCCTTACGGCTGACGGTATCGACCTGAATGGTGCGGTCGCTAACTCCTAACCCATCCTCAGGCACCAGCCTGAAGACGGCCTAAGCTGATTCACCCCGCCTCTCCTTCACCGGAGGGGCGGGGCTTTTTATTGAGCCGTACGCATCGATATGATAGAAAGCCTCCCTATCTGCCCGGGAGCATGGGTTTGCCAAGACCCCGGAAACAGTGCCCGCCTGCGGGATACCATCCTCCACATGAGGGATTCAGGAGCCGACATGCTTTCCGTGTATGGTCTTTTCTTTTTCTTTGTTCTGTCTCTGGGCGGCATCGGATACGCAGGGCTTTCCCTCCTGCCGGGCACTCTGCTCCGCACCACCATCTGGATGCGCTGGTTTCTTGCCCTCACGCTGGGGCTTTCCGCCACCATCCTTGTCCTGACGGTTTTGGGCGCAGCCAATCTGTTCACTTTCTGGCCGGTCATGGGCTGCCTTGCCGTGCTACTCAGCGCGAGTCTCCTCCGCCTCCTGCCGCCGGCTGTTCCAAACCCAAAAGCGTTCTTCCCCTTTTGTATCCTTTGCGCCCTGCTTGCGTTCGGCATCGCCGTTACCAGCCATCCCGTCGGCATCTGGGATGACACGATGTACCATCTGCCCCTTGCCCGGCACTATGTGGAATCAGGCGGCTTCACCTGCCCGGAGCATCTGCGCTTTCCCCTCTTTCCACAAAACATGCACCTCCTGTTCGGCCTGGGGTTCCTCCTGTTTGGGCCGAATACCGTTCCCGGAGAGGTCTTCATCCAGCTGACGGCAACGCTCCCCCTGCTGCTGTGCATGCTCGGCATCATCGCCGCAGCCGCCCGCTATGCGGGGACATTCTGGCCCGGCTGCCTCGGAGCCTTGGCTCTGCCGGTATTATGGCCCATCGCGGAGACTCTCGGCTTCGCCTACATTGATTACGGCATGACCCTGTTCTGCTGGGCCGCGCTGCTGGCCCTTGCTCTGGCAATGGACAGCGACGACAAACCCACGCAAGACGGCCTTGCCGTGCTTGCCGGAATCTTTATGGGCATGGCTATGGGAACCAAATATTTCGGGCTTGTTGCCGTCGGTTTTTCCGGGCTGCTCTTCCTCATCCTCACGCGCAACATCCGTACCGCCCTGCTCTGCGGACTGCCCGCCCTGTTCACCGGAGCTTTCTGGTATGTCCGGGCATGGATGATCTCCGGCGATCCGATCCATCCCGCAGGGGGC
>CAZIFC010000022.1:8976-34395 GCA_964538355.1 uncultured Lawsonia sp.
TCCTGCCGCCAGCCCTGTTCCTGCTGGCATGGCTGGGGTGGAGCCTGCTCCCTTTCCGTACGGCGCAAAAGACAGAAGCCGTTGCCCTCGGGCTTTTTATCATCCTGCTGGCCTACATCTGCCATGACAAAAAGGCTTCCCTCGCGGCATGGGAGCAGCACCTCTACCCCAAAGAGGGCATTGCGCTTGTACAGGCCGCCAACAAGCTCATGCCGTCTCAGGGGCCGACCATGCTCCAGCTGGGGTTTGAGAACCTCATCTACATCTTTCACGGAAAGGCTCTCGGTGATCATTTCGGGCCCTATCGCTACAGGGACTTTCTCGCGGCTCCTCTCGAAACAGGGCCGGATTTCAACATCCCAGGCTACCTTGACTTTCTGAAACAAACGCCGATCCTGCCCCCTGCCGCCCTGCTCAAAAAACTCCAAAAGCTCGATTGCCGCATGCTCCTTGTCAACACAAGCCTTTTTAAAATAAATCCGGAAGACTATCGGCCTTTCTTCGATATACAACAAACAACGCCCCACGGTCTGCTTCTGACGATCAAGAACAGCTCCCATCCGATCAGCCCAAAGGACATCTCATGACAAACGACGCATCCATTGCCATCATCCTTCCTGCCTATAATGAGGAACTGACCATAGCCGGAACGCTGCGGGATTATCATGCCGTCATGCCCGATGCCTTTTTCTATGTCATCAACAACAACTCCACGGACAATACCGTAGCCATAGCAGAGGAAACCCTGAAAAGCCTCGGGGCTGCGGGTGGTATCCTCCACGAACGGAGGCAGGGAAAGGGAAACGCCGTCCGCCGGGCCTTTCTGGAAATAGATGCCGATGTCTATATCCTTACCGACGCGGACATGACATACCCGGCAGAGGCCCTGCCCGCCCTCATCAAGCCCATCCTCGCCGGAGAGGCGGACATGGTGTACGGCGATCGGCTTTCGGAAGGCGATTACGCCAAGGAAAACAGGCGTTCATTCCACGGATTCGGCAACAGCCTCGTCCAGTGGCTGGTCAATACCGTATCCGGGGAACATTTCACGGACATCATGACCGGGTATCGCGCTCTCAGCAGAACCTTTGTCAAAAGCTACCCCATCATGGTTGAAGGCTTTCAGCTTGAAACCGACATGTGCCTCTTTGCCGCCAACGCCCGCCTGCGCGTTCTCGGCATTCCGATCCGATACGTCGACAGGCCGGCAGGCAGTGTCTCAAAGCTGAACACCTTTCGGGACGGTTTCCGGGTTCTCTCCACCATCTTTACCTTGTTCAGGCAGTGCAGCCCGCTGGCCTTCTTTTCCATCGTCGCAGCCTGCTGCGTCACGCTTTCCATACTGGGCGGAGCCGTTGTCATCAGCGAATGGCTGGAAACCCATTTCGTGACCCGCCTCCCCCTTGCCGTCCTCTCCGTCGCCTTCGGACTGCTGGGAGGCATTGCTCTGGGAACGGGGTTCACCCTTGATGCCATCAACTATCAACGGCGCATACAGCTCGAAGAGCGCATACAGCGTAATACGGCACCCAGGGTATGCCTGTGCAAAAAACCTTGAATCATACGGATTCGTTTTGGAATCTCTTGGCAAAACTGAAACATTTATGCCCGAAAAAATTGACCGTAAATCCCGAGACAATCCCCACTCCATGACAAAAAGCTTCCAGCAGCTCGGGGAGCAGAACCAAAAGCGTTTCCGGGATAATATCCAGGGGAATATGCGCCCAAAAGGCAGACAAACCTTTGTTCATAGCATAGAGCGAAGCGATTGAAACGGCCCATACGACAAGCAGGCCCAAATGAGCGACAAACGCAAACCGCAACATCATGGGAATCGTGGCCTTCCCCGCTGCAAAGGCTCGCCTGTACGAAAGGCGGAAAACGATTGCCATGCCTACATAGTTTGCCAAAACGACACTGACCCCAAAGCCAAACCACAGCGAAAAGACTATTCGCGCAGCAAAATTGCAGAGTGTCCCTAAAATGGATGCCTGAAGATACCGGGCCGCCTGTCTTGCAGTTTCCGCCTTATGGGAGCAGGAAAGAGGCTCTTCCGTCACTTTTTTTCTGTCAGAATGGATATGCATGGCCTTTATTCATAACCTGCATGGCACGGCCTTTGCAATTTTTTTCTGCCTGAAGGCCGCCCGGCAATCGACACCCGGCAGAGGAACCGTTTGCCTCTCGCCGTTCACCCCAAAAGGTGCGGCCCCTTCAGCTCCGTACCGAACGGCCCCATGCCGCGCAACCCAAAAAGGAACAGCATGATTTCTGTCTTGATGGCCAGCTACAATTATGAAGCCTATCTTGAGGAGGCCATTCGAAGCGTTCTGGGCCAGACATGGCGGGATCTCGAACTGCTCGTCATTGATGATGGCTCCAAAGACGGCTCGGAGGCACTGGCCCGCGCTTTCGCCGCACAGGACCCCCGCGTTCGGGTATTGCAGCACCCGGATGGCGGCAACCACGGCCTTGCGGCTACGTTGCAGCTCGGCCTCTCCCAGGCCCGGGGTGAATGGATCGCCTTTCTTGAGTCCGACGATATCTGGACCCCGGATTGTCTGGAGCTGCGGATGAAGCGGGCGCAGGAATCCACGGCCGATGTCGTCTTCAATGCAATAACGCCCCTGCCCATGCCCGGAGCGGATACCGCATGGTTCGAAAGCTACGTCCCCCGTGTCATGGCGGAACATGCCGCCAGGGATCGGAACGGATTTTCCCTGCGCCGCGAGATGCTCGAGGAAAACAAGATTCCGACCTTTTCCTGTGCCATGATCAAAACGGAAAAACTGCGCGGATGCTCTTTTGAAACACCTGTTTCCCGCTGGCTTGACTGGTGGCTTTGGACCCAGACGGCGGCAACCGGCTCCTTTGCATTTTTACCCGAAAAATGTACACTTTGGCGGCTTCACTCCGGGAGTTTCAACCACAAGCTCTCCGTCCGCCAGTATATACAAGATGCTTCCGCCTTTTGGACAGGCTTGCGCCGTCTCCTGCTTCCAATATACAGAGGGCAGGGAGCCGCTCGGGAGGCACGCCTTCTCTCTGCGCCATTCTGGACGCTTTTTATCGCCCGCTTCCGGGCCATTGTCAGGAAACAAGGCCTGGCTGAAACGCTCAAAAGCATTCTGCAACGCATAAATAAGTAGGAATTCACATGGCTACATTGCTCGTGACCGGAGGAGCCGGATTCATCGGCTCCTGCTACGTTCTTGCCCGTTGCGCGGCGGGTGATACCGTCGTCAATCTGGACAAGCTGACCTATTCCGGGAATCTGGAAAACCTTGCCTCGCTGCACGGGTGCCCGAACCACATTTTCGTGCACGGAGACATCGGCAACGCCGAGCTTGTCGAACATCTGCTCAAGACGCATCGGCCCGACGCCGTGGTCAACTTTGCCGCCGAAAGCCATGTGGACCGCTCCATCATCGATCCCGAAGCCTTTGTACGCACCAATGTGCTGGGAACCTGCACGCTTTTGCGTACCGCCAAGGCGTGGTGGAGCGAGCTGGACGGGGACAAGAAGGCGGCCTTCCGTTTTCTGCATGTTTCTACGGACGAGGTCTTCGGTGCGCTTCAGCCCGGCGATCCCGCCTTTACCGAAACAACGCCGTATAGCCCCAACAGCCCCTACTCCGCCTCGAAAGCCTCCAGCGACCACTTTGTCCGCGCCTTCCACGAGACGTACGGCTTCCCCACGCTGATCACCAACTGCTCCAACAACTACGGTCCCCGCCAGTTCCCCGAGAAGCTCATCCCGCTGGTGACGCTCAACGCGCTGGCCCGCAAGACCCTGCCCGTATACGGAACCGGCTCCAATATCCGGGACTGGCTCCATGTGGAAGACCATTGTTCCGCGATCCACCGCGTCCTTGAGGCCGGCGGCATCGGGCAGACCTACAACATCGGCGGCAACTCCGAGCGGACGAACCTGGAAGTCGTGCACGGCATCTGCAATGTGCTTGACGCCGTGCGCCCCTCTGCCGAAGGGCCGTACGCCGATCTGATCAAGTTTGTGACGGACCGCCCCGGACACGACTTCCGCTATGCCATCAACTGCGCGAAGCTCTCTTCCGAACTCGGCTGGCAGCCCACACATACCTTCGAGGAAGGGCTGAGGGACACCGTCCAGTGGTACCTCGACAATGAAACGTGGGTAAAGCATGTCCAGAGCGGCGACTACCGCAACTGGATGCAGACCAACTACGCGGGCAGGGTCTAGTCATGAAACAATGGAAAGGGATTATCCTTGCTGGCGGTTCCGGAACGCGCCTTTATCCGCTGACGCGCAGCGTCAGCAAGCAGCTCATGCCCATCTACGACAAGCCGATGGTCTACTACCCTCTGTCCACGCTGATGCTGGCGGGTATCCGGGAGGTAGCCATCATTTCGACGCCCGAACACCTGCCCCTGTATCAGGAACTGCTCGGCGACGGCTCCCAGTGGGGCTGTCGTTTCGAGTACGTCGTGCAGGAACGCCCCGAAGGGCTGGCGCAGGCCTTTCTGCTGACGGAAGACTTTATCCGCGGCTGCAACGTCTGCCTTGTGCTCGGAGACAATATCTTCTTCGGGCACGGCATGGGGAACCTGCTTGAAACAGCCATGCAGCGGGACACCGGAGCAACCGTCTTCGGCTATCACGTCCGCGATCCGCACCGCTACGGCGTGGTTGAGTTCAATAAAAATCAGCGTGTTATCAGTATCGAAGAAAAGCCGAAGGAACCGAAATCCAATTTCGCCGTCACCGGGCTGTACTTCTACGATGCCGACATCGTGGATATTGCCAAGCAGGTGAAGCCCTCCCCCCGCGGAGAGCTGGAAATCACCGACGTCAACAACCTGTACCTGAACCGCGGCGATCTGCATGTGGAACTGATGGGACGCGGCATTGCGTGGCTTGACACCGGCACCCACGATTCCCTGCTGGAAGCCAGCTCCTTCGTCCAGGCTGTGGAAACCCGGCAGGGGCTGAAGGTTGCCTGCCTTGAAGAAATTGCCTGGCGCAAGGGCTACATTTCGTCCGATGATGTGCGCCGCCTTGCCCAGCCTATGGCCAAGAACGGCTATGGGCAGTACCTGCTTGAACTTGTGGATTCGGAGAAGTAGTCATGGAAGTCGTCCAAACGCCGATTCAGGGCGTCATGCTCATCAAGCCGAAAGTGTGGGGAGACTCCCGCGGCTACTTTGTCGAAACATGGCAGAAGGAACGCTACGAAGCCGCCGGAATTGATTTTCCCTTTGTGCAGGACAACCACTCGAAGTCCAGCTACGGCATTCTGCGCGGCCTGCATTTCCAGAGGAATTTCCCTCAGGGAAAGCTGGTCAGCGTCTCTTTGGGCAGTGTCTTCGACGTGGCGGTGGACATCCGCAAAGATTCTCCGACATTCGGCCAGTGGTACGGGGTTGAGCTGACGCAGGAAAACCAGTGGCAGCTGTGGATTGCCCCGGGGCTGGCCCACGGTTTTGTCGTCACCAGCGAAACGGCCCACTTCCATTACAAGTGTACCGAGCTTTACCACCCGGAAGATGAAGGCTCGATCCGCTGGAACGACCCGGAACTGAACGTGGCCTGGCCCGTCTCTGCTCCGAAGCTGTCTGCCAAGGACGAGGCCGCACCGTTTTTTGCGGAGCTGAAGCGTCAGCTAGGCGCGTAAAGATGGGGGGCCTCGCCCCCAACAAAGATCAAGGAAGCACCATGAAAGTTCTTCTGACCGGCGGCAAGGGGATGCTCGGACGTACCTTGTGCTCCGAACTTCGTGAATTTGAGATGATTCCTACGGATCTCCCGGAAGCGGACATCACCGATGCCGCCGGATTTGATGCCGTGTGCCGGTCGCACCGCCCCGATGTGGTCATCCACTGCGCCGCCATGACCGCCGTGGACAAGTGCGAGACGGATCAGGAACTGGCGTGGCGGCTCAACGCCGTCGGCTCGGCCAATGTCGCTGCGGCCTGCCACCGGCAGGGCATTCGGCTCATCGCCATGTCCACAGACTACGTCTTCAACGGCGACGCGCAAGGCCCCTATACCGAATTCGATACCCCGAACGGCGGCATCAACGTGTACGGACAGAGCAAATGGGCCGGCGAACAGGCCATCCGTGCCCATTGCCCCAACCATGTCATCACGCGCATCTCGTGGCTGTACGGTCCCGGAGGTCCCAGCTTCGTGCATACGATGCTGCGGCTTGCCGACGGCAGCCGTGACAGCCTGCGGGTTGTGGATGATCAGCGCGGCAACCCCACAAGCACCCTTGCCGTGGCAAAGGGCCTGCGGGAAATCCTGCTGCGCCCGGAGCTTGTCGGAACCTTTCACCTGACGTGCGAAGGCGAAGCCAGCTGGTATGAGTTCGCCTGCAAGATTTTCGAGCTTGCGGGGAACCCCCAGAAAGTCATTCCCTGCACCTCGGATGAATACAAGACTCCGGCCCGCCGCCCGGCAAATTCCCGGCTTGAAAAGAAGATGCTGCGTCTGTGCGGCCTGCCTGCCATGCCGCACTGGGAAGAGGCTCTGTCCGAGTTCATGGCGAAAGAGTTTGAAAAAGGCGCACGCTGAATCGTTTGAAAGATGCAGCCTGCCGATTCTCCAGTCTTTTCCCCTCTGGTTTGTGAAGCGCAACAAGGAATGTTTTGATGTCCTCCGAAGATGTCGTCATCAGTGTCCAGCATGTCGGTAAGTTCTTTGAAATATATGAAAAGCCGTCACACAGGCTGCTTCAGATGCTTTTTCATGGGAGAAAGCAGTTTTATCGGCCTTTTTGGGCATTGCAGGATATTTCTTTTGAAGTAAAACGCGGTGAGTGCGTCGGAATCATCGGCAGGAACGGGGCAGGGAAAAGCACCCTGCTGCAAATCATTACGGGAACCCTTTCGCCCTCTTCAGGAACAGTGGAGTGCCGAGGGCGCGTGGCGGCCCTGCTCGAACTCGGAAGCGGCTTCAACCCGGAATTTACCGGCCGGGAAAACGTCTATCTCAATGCCTCCATCCTTGGACTGACGGACAAGGAAATAGCGGAGCGATACGACGACATCGTCGCCTTTGCGGATATTGGCGACTTTATTGATCAGCCGGTCAAAAGCTATTCAAGCGGCATGGCCGTACGCCTTGCCTTCGCCGTCGTAGCCCATGTGGATGCCGACATCCTCATCGTGGACGAGGCCCTTGCCGTTGGCGATGCGTTCTTTACCCAAAAATGCATGCGCTTTTTGCGTAATTTTATGGAAAAGAACACGGTTCTGTTCGTCAGCCATGACACTGCGGCCGTAAACGGGCTTTGCAACTCCGCCATCATGCTGGAACACGGCAAGATCAAAAAAATCGGTACTCCGAAAGAGATTACCGAACAGTATCTGGAAGACGTCTGCCTCTCCAATCAGGGGCATGACACCCTGAAAGCCCAAGAACCCCAAAAGGCTCCGGCCCCCAGAAAAGAGGAAGACTTCAGAGATTGCAGGCTGGACATGATCAACGCGTCCTCCCTGCGTAACGATATTGAGGTCTTCCGCTTCAACCCGGACGAGGCCTCATTCGGCAAGGGAGGGGCAAGCATTGTTGATGTCGTGCTGACCGATGAAGAAAACCGCCCTCTCAGCTGGATCATTGGCGGAGAACGCGTGAAGCTGCGTATCACCTGTCTGGCGCACCAGCCCCTGTTCCGGCCTATCATAGGTTTTTATATAAAAGACCGCCACGGACAAAACCTGTTTGGAGACAATACCTATCTTATGTATAGGGAAAACCCGTTGTCTATTGAGGCAGAACAATATTTTTCAGCAGAATTTCTGTTCCGCATGCCTGTGCTTGCCAACGGAGACTACAGCGTTTGTCCTGCCGTCGCTGAAGGGACGCAAGAGGAACACGTCCAGCACCACTGGATTCATGACGCCCTGATTTTTAAGTCTCATGCCACCAGCTGTTCTACGGGAATAATGGGCATTCCTATGGAAAACATAACGTTGCAGCCCATCGCTTGATCAGGAGAATATATGGAAGTTACGGGAGAACGCTTCATTCCGGAATACCCGGGAGACTGGAGTCCTGAGCATTACCACCGCTACTTTTTGGCGCGCGGGCTTGTATCCGGTAAAAAAGTCCTGGATATAGCCAGTGGTGAAGGGTATGGCTCTGCAATTCTTGCGCAACAGGCACAGCATGTCACCGGCGTGGATATATCCGAACAGGCCGTCGATGCGGCCCGTGCCAAGTATCAAAAGGAAAATCTCGAATATCTGTGCGGATCGGTAACGTCAATTCCGCTTCCTGATCACGCTGTAGATGTCGTCGTCAGTTTTGAGACCATCGAGCATCTTACGGAACACGATGCGATGCTGTCCGAAATACGTCGGGTTCTGCATCCGCAGGGTCTGCTGATAATATCTTCTCCAGACAAGCGAACCTACAGCGATATTCCCGAATACCATAACGAGTTTCACGTCAAGGAACTGTACGAGGATGAATTTGTTGCGCTCCTGCACCAATTTTTCCCATCTATCCACCTCTACAGGCAAAACCTTGAATACGGCTCCCTCGTTTCTTCAGAAGAAGAAAACCGTTTCGTCTATGTGGAGCAGGACGGGAACACCTTTGCGGCACACCCGGGCCTTCCCGAGGGGAAATACATCATTGCCCTTGCCGGAGCAGGAGAGCTTCCTTCGCTTCCCAACTCGTTGCTCAAATACCCTGTAGAAGACTCTGAAGCTGTGGCCATCCGCCAGCAGCATGTTGAACGCCAACAAAAAGAGCTGGAATTTCAGGACGAACGGAACAAGCAGCTGTGCGCCTATGTGGAAGAGGAAAAAAGAAAGCATGACGCCATGCTCAAGGAAATCAACTTTCAGGACGAGCAGAATAAGCAGCTTTGTGCCTATGTGGAAGAAGAAAGGCTGAAACAGGAGAAGTTGCTTTCCGATCTCCGCGCAGCCTATAAAGAAATCGAAAGAGAGCAGGAAAACAACCAGAAAATTCTGGCCAAACTCAATTGCGTTGAAGCAGAGCTCAATACCGTTCTGCAGTCTTACTCATGGAGATTGACGATGCCGTTCCGTAAACTCAAACAGTATATTCTTGATGCAAGATACGGGCTCTTCTCCCGTATTCTTGTCGGGATACTGTTGCTTCCCGCTTCCTTGCTGATAAGCTCCGGCCTTGTGGACTGGCTCCGCAGGCTCTCCGGCGGAACGGCCTTTCTGGGCAGCATCCTCGATCATCCCCAAAAAATCACGGAAGCCTTGTCCGGCTCTTCCCGGTTCAAGCGCATGCTGGTGCTCCCCGCCATGAATCTGGCCCTGCTCATTCATGGAAAGGGCGGTATCGTCCAGGTCATCCAGTCCGGTTACCGCATTTTCCATCAGGAAGGCTGGATGGGCATACGGCGGCGGCTTCTCAAGCATGCCCCGGCTCCGGCGGCATCAGAAATCCTGTCCCAGTCCGGGGCGGCCCCCTCAAAGGTTCTGGTCGTCGACTACCGTATCCCCAAACATGACGTCTCTGCCGGAGAGCGCGCCACATGGGGCATTCTGATGGACTTGAAGGCTCTCGGCTATGCCGTTTCCTTCATGCCGTCCAATATGTACTACGATGCCGAATATGCCGATCAGCTGAAGAGTAAAGGGATTACGGTCGTTACCTCCTGCGAGGGCTACAACACGCCTAACGAATTCGTTGCCAAGCATGGTTCGGAATTCGGGCTGTTCTACCTTATCCGAGTCGATGTTGCCGAAGAAATCCTGTCCACGATCCGGCAGGCGGCACCGGACTCGAAAGTGTTTTTCCACGCGCCGGACATCTATTTTCTGCGGGAATCCCGCGAAGCGGAACTGCTGCACGATGAACAGCGGCTTCAGCAGGCCATGAAAACCAAAGAGCGCGAGCTTGATCTCATGCGCCGCGTGGACTTTACCGTCGTCATCAGTGAAAATGAGCGGAAACTCCTTCAGGAATATCTCCCTGAAGCCCCTATGGGCGTTTTCCCCGGCCTCTACGCGCCCATTGTTGAAGAGCCTGCGCCCTTTGAGGCAAGGAAGGACATTTTCTTCCTTGGCGGGTTCGCACATCGGCCCAACATTGACGCCGTACTCTGGTTTGCCCAGGAAATCTGGCCCTTGATCCATAAGGAGCTGCCTGATGTCTCCTTCCATATCGTCGGCAGTGAGGCGACCGGGGAAATCAAGGCCCTTGCCGAACAGGACGGCATCATCGTTGACGGTTTCGTCAAGGATCTCAACCCCCTTCTTCAGTCAATCCGCCTCGGCGTCGCGCCCCTGCGCTTCGGGGCCGGCATCAAGGGCAAAGTCGCCATGACGTTTGGAGCCGGGGTACCCTGCATCTGCACCGAAATCGCCGCGGAAGGCATGAACCTGAAAGACGGCTTCCACACGTTTATCGTCGACGAACCTCAGGCCTTCGCCGATGCGGTCATCAAGGCCTATACCGATGAAACCGTCTGGAAGCAGATGTCCGCAGAAAGCCGGGAGCAGGTACGCCGCCTCTTCAGCGAGGAAGCCAACCGCCACCGCCTGACGACGCTGCTTTGGGAAGAGGACGCCCTGCCCATTACCCTGTGGGCAGACTACTGCGCCAGGCTCTTCCCGCGCCCGGTTCCCGCCATGCGCGAAGCTATCGACGTTTCAATCATCATCCCTGTCTACAACAAGTGGCACCTGACCCGTGCCTGCATCAATTCCATTTTGGAAACCTGCGACGGCAGCATAAGCTACGAAATCATCCTTGCCGACGACGGTTCCAAAGACGAAACCACCAAGGGAGACATCCTTTTCCCCGGTGTGCGTATCGTCAGAACCCCCCAGAACATGGGATTCCTGCGTAACTGCAACAATGCCGCGGAGCACGCCACAGGGCGGCATATCCTCTTGCTCAACAACGACACCATCGTCTTCCCCAATTGGCTCTCCGCCCTCTATGACCTGATGGAATCGGACGAGAAGGCTGGCCTTGTCGGTTCAAAGCTCATCTATCCCAGCGGAGAGATTCAGGAAGCCGGAGGCGTTATCTGGAACGATGCGTCAGCCCTCAACTACGGACACGGCGATCCCTACAACCGCTGCGGGCATTGCAGCTTCATTCGCGAAGCCGACTACATCAGCGGTGCTTCCATCCTCATCCGAGGCAGCCTGTGGCGGGAAATGGGGGGCTTTGACCAGCGTTACAAGACGGCCTACTGCGAAGACTGCGACCTCGCCATGGAAGTCCGCGCGCACGGGCTGCGTGTCCTCTATCAGCCTGCATCCACAATCATCCACTTCGAACACCAGAGCTATGCCGATGCGGATGCCGCGTCGCAAAACGAGCTTCAGAAAATCAATTCCCGTATTCTGTATGAAAAGTGGAAGGAAACGTTGGCCCGCGATCACATGCCGCCTGAAACGGTTCCGCACATCAATATTTGCCATGCCTGCCGTTCCGTTCTGCCCTCCATGCTGGAACGACGCAAGAGTGGCCATATGAATGTGCTGTTCCTCAGCCCGTATCCGCTCAAAATGAACGAAACGCGCCATACGGAGCTGCTTGAACACCTCAAGGAGCTGGGGCACCATGTGCATTACGCCCTGCTGGACAGCGGCCTGCATGACGAGCCGGAACGCGCCAAACTGCGTGCCGCATGGCCCAGCAGCATGATTTATCCTTATCGCCAGCTCCCTGCGGAAAAGGATATCCGTAATGTCCAGAGCTGGCTCAAGCCGGACACGGGAAAGCAGATCCTCTCCCTGTGCGGGGAACAAAAAAGCGATATTGTCTTCTGCCCCTACCTCTTCCAGGCGGAGATGCTGCGCTATATCCCGGATAACCTGCTGAAGGTGATAGATCTGAGAGGCCAACCCGTCTCTACAGGCGAACGCAGATTGCTGCAGCTTGCCGATATTCTGCTGGTGGACAGTCCCGACGAGGCAAACGCACTCAATGAATCGCTGGGACGGGAAGCCGCCATGATTCCCGATGAGTCATTCAAAACGATTTTGGAACACTCCAAGCTGGTTACAGCCTAGGCAACAGACGCCCTCCCAAGGATTGGGGGGGCGTGCCCTTACATTCTGCAAAAAGGCCCGGAGGCCTCTACTTATGGAAAAACTTTGCCCTGTTATTCTCTGTGGTGGCAGCGGAACCCGTCTCTGGCCCCTTTCCCGGGATATGTATCCGAAACAATTCGTTGATTTGGGTGACGGGACCAGCTTGTTCAAGAATACCTTCATGCGGGCACGCCAGATTTCCTCCGATACGATCTTCATCGTCTGCAATCAGGAACACCGGTTCTACGTCGGTGCCTCGTTGCAGGAAAACAGCGAAGAGGGGCGCATCCTTCTGGAACCCGCTCCGCGCAACACGGCTCCCGCTATTGCCCTTGCCGCCTTTGCCGCAAGGGAAGAGGGCGATCCCCTTCTGCTTGTCCTGCCCTCCGATCATATTTTGAAAGACAATGCTGCCTTTGCGGAGTCCGTCCGCTCGGCGTGCAGCCTCGCCGAACAGGGCCACATCATCACGTTTGGCATCAAGCCTGACGGGCCGGAAACGGGCTTTGGCTATATCCGCCAGGGCAAAGAACTGGCCCCGGGCATCCTTGCCGTGGATCGGTTCGTGGAAAAGCCGAATGCGGAAACAGCCGAGAAAATGCTGGAGGAAGGGGGCTATTCATGGAACAGCGGGATGTTCCTGTTCAGGGCTTCCGTTTATCTGGAAGAGTTGAAACGCTATGCCCCGGCAATCCATTCGGCGTGCGAGCAGGCGTGGCAAGGGCATACCCTTGATCATGACTTTATCCGGCCCGCCAAGGAACCGTTTCTTGAATCCCCTTCCGACTCCATCGACTACGCCGTCATGGAGCATACGGACAAGGCCGCTGTCATGCCCATTTCCATATGCTGGAATGATATGGGATCATGGGAGGCCTTTTATGACGAAGGCATCAAGAACAGCGAAGGCAACGTCTGCACCGGAGACGTTCTGGTGCAGGATGTCCACAACTGCTACCTCCACGGAACCAGCAGGCTTGTAGCGGCTCTCGGCGTGGAGGATCTCGCCATCGTGGAAACTCGTGACGCCGTTCTTGTGGGCAAGCGTTCGGAACTTCAGAACGTAAAAAAAATCGTTGCGGAACTGAAAAGCAAGCACCGCCCGGAATACAGGCAGCACCCCAGAGTGTTTCGTCCGTGGGGCAGTTACGAGACTCTGGCTATGGGGCCGCGTTTTCAGGTCAAGCGAATCAGCGTCAACCCGGGCGCGCAGCTTTCCCTGCAAATGCACTATCACCGGGCCGAGCACTGGGTCGTGGTCAGCGGTACGGCGGAAATCACCAACGATACCGAAACCCGCTTGTATACGGAAAACCAATCCACCTATATCCCTCTCGGAACGGTCCATCGCCTGAAAAACCCGGGAACGATTCCCCTCGTCATCATAGAAATCCAGTCGGGTTCCTATCTTGGAGAGGACGACATTGTCCGGATTGACGATATCTATGGAAGGAATCAGTAGATAAAAAACAATAAAAAGTGCATGTGAGAATATCTATTCTATACATGCACTTTTTATTATTCTTTCACTGCAATGGAGCATTAATGAAAACAGGCATGATAGGTATCGGGACTTGGCGATTTTTTCTTTCTTTTCTTGTCGCCATATCTCATCTTTATGGGAATATGATTCATGGGCCTGCCGCCTACGCCGTATGGGGTTTCTTTGTCTTGAGCGGCTTCTTGATGACCTTGATTCTTACTAAAAAATACGGCTTTTCTTCTCAAGGCTTACGAGACTACGCAACCAACCGTATCTTGCGTATCTACCCAGGTTACATATTTTCCGTGCTTCTTGGCATTGTTACCCTAGTGATTCTGGGAAGGTTTTCCCTACCATCTACTGCACTGAACCCAGCCTTCTTTTTTCCTCGTACCACATATGAAATCATCGATAACTTTCTGATGATTCCTTTTTTTACGGGTGGCCTCTATGTTCCCGTTGCCAGTGCGTTGTTTGTTGAGGTATGGGCTTACGCCCTCATGCCATTTATGGCACGGAGCAAGCATGCCGCTATTCTCGCCTTCCTCATTACCTTGGCGGCTAATCTCCAATACGGTATTTTTCCAGAGAGTTTTCCTCAAAGGTATGCCGGATTCGCCACCGGGCTGCTGGCTTTCGCTACAGGATCGCTGGTGCTCCATTATTACGAAACATTGAAACGGTTTGCCATGCCACTGACCAGCGTTGCCATCTGGTGCGTACACGGCGTTCTGTGGCTTTTTAATGTATATTATCCGTGGAATTACGGACTCTATGTTTCGATGCTTCTGTCGGGATGGGTGGTTGTTTCCCTTTTTCATATCAAGTCTTCAAACACAGACAAGTGGTTGGGAGATCTCTCCTACCCCGTGTATTTGCTGCATACGACGGTAGGAATGTTTTTCTATTTTCTTTTTGGAGAGCGTTCCTTCCTGTTCTTTCTCATATCCTTCCTCGCTACTATGGCACTCTCGCATTTTGTTATTATATACATCGAAAAACCCATTCAACGATTTAAAAAATATAAAAATATAAAGCAATAAAGAAAAGCCCCTCATATTCGCATGAGGGGCTTTTTCTGTTTCAGCTCAAAAAATGACGCTCTCTACAAGACATCCGAAAAACCCTTCTTGGTTTTGAGGAACCAGGCAAGTCCCAACTGGAAGACCACCGCGGAAAGCAGATATGAAAACACGCAGGTGTGCAGATCAGGAAGCTGCCCGTAAAGAAGAACCTTGCGGGTTTCTTCCACAATGGGGGAAAGGGGGTTGAATTCCAGTATCCAGCGCAGTTTTTCAGGAACAATGGAAATGGGATAAAAAATCGGCGTCATGAAAAAAAGCATCTGCGTCAAGATACCGATAATCTGCTGAATATCCCGCAAGTAGACCCCAAGCGAGGAGACGAACAACGAAACCCCGGAAGAAATCAGCAAAAGCGGGACAAGCATGACTGGCAGAAGGAGCATGGTCCATGACAGCTGCCCGAGCAACAGCACGGTGCCAACCAGCAGCAACGCAAACCAGGCAAGCCCAAAAACGAAGGAAGTCAGTACATTGCCAATAGGCAGGATTTCCAGCGGGAAGATAACCTTCTTGACGTAGCTTGGATTGCCTACGATAAGCCCCGCGCTGGAATTCACGCTCTCAGAAAAGATATTGAAGACAGCCATACCGCAAAACATGATCATCGGAAAGGCGGCACTGTTGTCATCAAAGGATGTCCCACCCCAGCGGGATTTAAAGACTATCCCAAAAACAAAGGTATACACGGCCAGCATCATCAGCGGCTGGGCAAAGCTCCAGACAAAGCCCAGTGCGGCCCCACGGTACCGGATGCTGATATTGCGCCGGAGCAGCTGCATCAGCAAATCGCGATGGCGGACAAAAAGACGCACGCCCAACAAGGGATTGAAGAGATTCAGCAACGGCAAACCCTTCCTATAGTCGGTTGAAGCAACATGTTCACGAAACTGGCCTGTCTGCGTTAACCGAACATCCGCAACGCCGTTTTTTCTTCAATATGACCCAAGGGAAACGGCTGGGAAAGACAACGGCGCAGTGAACGCAGGAACGAGAACTCCCCCTAGTTCAGGGCAATGTTTTCGCGGCCTATATTGTAGAAGAAGCGGGCCCGGGCACTGTGGTATTCCATCAGGGCCTGGCTGGCGTCGGTTTCCGCCTGCGTCAGCTTGAGCTGGGCATCAAGCAGATCCGTGATCGTCCCCGTATGCGTCATGTACCGCTTGTTGGCCATGGCATAGCTTTCCTTGGCTGCGTCCACGCCCTTACGGGAAACGTTGATGAGCTCTTTTGCCGCGTTGATGTCCAGCAGAGAACGGATGACGTCGGTCTTGGCTCCAGACATGGCATCCTCGTAGTCTTTCTGGAGTGCCGCGGCACGCTTCTTGTCCCCGAGATACGAGAAGGTCGTGCTGCCGCCCGTGAACAGATCCCACGAAATGTTCATGCCGACAGCCCAATAACGGCGGGTATAGTCCTTATAGCGGTCTTCCTTGTAGTCCTTGTGATACTTCATGTTATCGTATGTGGCGTCCACGCGGGGCATATATTCGCTCAGCGTGATGTCCACATCCTTGAAGGCGATGGCGACGGACTTCTGCGCGATAATCAGGTCAGGACGGCTGAAGAGAGCCGTCTTGATGGCCTGCTCCTCGGTATAGCCCACCACACCCGAAAAATCGCGAAGATCTCCCTTGTAGGCAACGGCGGCATCGGGGGAATAGTTCAGATACTTATTGAGCTGCACTTCCGCATTGCGAATCGTATTCCGTACCCGTATTTCCTGCTGCTTTGCCTTGGAAAGCTCCACCTGATTCTGAAGGACGTTCAGGTAGGGAGCCATCCCCACCTTGACGAAGGCTTCCGCAGCCTTGAGCTGCTCCTCGATACGGACAATGGATTCCTGCGCGCTTTTGAGATCCTCCCGGGCCTTGAGGAGCTGGAGGAACTGAAGCTGAACGTTGGCTATAAGCTCCATCTTGATTTCGCGGTGCCTGGCCTCCTCCATGTCGACGGAAAGGCGAGACTTCTGGAGATTGCTCAGGTGTGCAAACCCCGCGAACAGGGAAAGGCTTGCCCGCAGGCCCCGGGTGCGCGACTTGCTGGAAAGGTCATCCGTAGAACCCACCGCACCGGAGTTTTCCAGCTTGTTGTAGTTGGCTACCAGCGAAACACGGGGCCAGAAATAGCTTTGGGCCACGCCTACATTCATCTTGGCCTGTTCCAGCGTAAGCAGCTTGGATTCGACACTGGGATTTACTTTCAAGGCGTGATCGACAGCCTGCTCCAGCGTGTATTCCTGCGCCAGAGCCGGAGTGCACAGCGACAATGCCATGAGAAAAACCCATCCGTAAAGGGAACGACGCATACACAGACTCCATGTTGGGCAAAACGAGCACAAACGCCCGGGTAGATTCTTTTAGCCTATTTTTTCCAAAACGCACAAATCCGTTTCATCGCCCTGTAATAAAAGTATTTTATCATAAAAATCCCAGACAAAGCTCCCCTTGAGGATACTCCCGGCCCCGGAAAGGCCGAAGGCATCCCAGACGGCGGCACTTTTGGGTGAAGGAGAGAAAAGAATCCTGTCTCCCTCAAGCGTATAGGGAATTTCAACTCTGAGGCTGCCATCCGTTGCCGTCAACAGCCCGTCCTTGAAAGCGCATTGCAGGGAATAGCCCCCAAAGGACAACTGCCACCGGAACGGCATAATCTGCTGCAAAAAAAGATTCGGCGTATTTTCCTGCAGCGGCGGGAACTCCTTTACCGCACTCCTGATCCTGACAAGGCGCAGGAAACCGCCGTCCTCCTCCACATCCATATCCGCAAAAAGGGGGGAGCCGCGGGACAGCAGGGAATCCAGCTGTGGATCGGGTGTCATGGGCGCAGGCAGCCCGGTAGCCGAATCCGTCAGGATGGCTCCGGACGCCCCCAGAGACAGCGTCCCCATGATCGCATACGGAAACGCCGCCTCAGGGGCCTGCTCAAGAACAACATTGCGGTATTTCTCAAAAGGAGCCTGCACACCGGAGTACAGTTTCCCGGTACCGCCGACATTGAGAACCTTGTCCAGTCCGTTCCTGTTGACCAGATGGAGAATGGCTCCGCCGTCGGCCTGAACCCATTTTCCCGTAAGGGTGCGGGCTTTCCCATTGATTTCTTCGCTCAGGACAAAGCGGTGATCCGCCTTGAGCCGGAGGGCGACGGTATACCGCCTGCCTTCCGCCTCAACGCTCCCGGTATAGCTTGCCGGGGCGCGAAGAACAGGAAAAGCGGCCGCCTGCGAAGGGACGACCGCACATAAAAACAGGATAAACAGCAAAAGGATACGCATGATTACTCACGCAGGGCACGATCCCAGTTTTTCAGCAGAGGCTCCATCATGTAATAGAGAACCGTGCGTTTCTTCGTCGTGATGAATACGGTCGCGGGCATCCCCGGCGAGAGATACAGCTTGGAATCCTTGAGCGAGGCGGGATCGATCTCCACATAGCAGAGGTAATAGGGCATCGCCCCCGCGCTGGTCCGCTCTTCCAGACGGTCCGCCGAGATATAGGTAACCTTGGCGGGGATGTGCGGCGTAATGCGGGTATCGAAGGCATCCAGCTGCACCAGTGCATCCTGCCCTATGAAGACCTCGGTTATCTTGTTGACCGGCACCTGAATCTGGACAATCAGGGGGTTATCCTTCGGCACGATGTCCATCAGCGGCTCGCCGGGACGCACAACGCCACCCTTGGAATGCACCTTGAGGTCGACCACCCGACCACTCACCGGAGCCACGACCTGAAGCCGCTTCTTGGCGTCCTTGAGCGGACGGATGCGTTCGCGGGTCTGGAGTATTTCGTTGTCGAGCTTGCCGAGCTGCCCCGTGGCTTCCTCAATGAACCGGTTCTTGACATCTTCAATACGCAAACGCAGCTCTGTGGCTTTCTGCCGCGCCTCGGCAATGGCCTGCCGCATGTGCCCACGGCTGCCCTCATGGCTGGCAAGCATACGCTCAAGCTCCAGTATCTGCGATTTTTCCAGATACCGCTGCTCGTAAAGCTGACGTTTGGCCTTCAGCTCTTCGTTGAGCGTGCCGATAATGGTCTGTTCGGCCTGAATCTGATCCTGATAGCCGACTATCTGCGCGTTGATCTGGGCAATCTGCGTCTTGAGCAGGGAAATCTGCCCCTGCATGGCGTCCTTGCGGGCAGAAAAGATCTTCTTTTCGTTTTCCAGCACATCCTCGCTGTGGACGCTGGCGGCAAGCCGGACAAGATCTTCAGGCCAAACAAAGTCCTGCTTGAGATCTTTTTCCGCCGAGGAGCGCACCTGCGCGGCAAGCATGGCCACAAGCTGCTTTTGCAGCATCGTGGCGGAAGCGTCTACCTGTACGCCCTCAAGGATGATGAGGGGCTGGCCTTCCTGCACTTCATCGCCTTCGCGGACCAGAATGGATTCGACAATGCCCCCTTCAAGGTGCTGCACCGTCTTGCGTTCCGTCTCGATCTTGACCTTGCCGGGGGCGACCACGGCTCCGCTGATTTCCCCAAACACGGACCACAGCCCCAGAACCCCGAAAAACAGAAAGACGATAACCATCCCCTGCATGATGATTGCGCGGGGGTTCTCAATACTGTCACGTTGAGGATGCCCATGATGGCCAGGCTTGGTTTCGTGCGCCGGGAGGGACTTTGTTTCAATAGTGGCGATCTTGGCTCCTTCAGGCTTATTCATGGGCATTTCCTTCGGCATCCTTCAAGGCCTCTTGCTTCTTCCTTTCGAGTTCCTCGTGCTGGAGACGGGCCTTGGCAGCCTGTTCCTGCTGTTGCTGCTGAAGGTTGGCAAGCTTGGCCAGCACTTCCTGACGCGGGCCGCACAGGGCTATCTGCCCGTCCTGCACCAGCATGATGTTGTCAACGATGGAAAGAATGTTTGGCTTATGCGTGACCAGTACGACCGTAGCGTGAAGCTGCTTGAGGTTCTGGACAGCCTGAAGCAGACAGGCTTCCCCTTCCTCGTCAAGGTTGGAGTTGGGTTCATCAAGAACAACAACCCTGGGGTTGTTGTACAGTGCCCGGGCCAGCCCGATACGCTGACGCTGGCCGCCGGAAAGAACCGCCCCCTGATCCCCGATCTGGGTGTCGTAGCCCTTGGGAAGGGAAAGGATCATGTTGTGCACACCGGCAAGGCGGGCGGCAAAAATGACCTTTTCGGAATCCACCGTACCGAGCCGGGCGATGTTCTCGGCAATGCTGCCGGAGAACAGCTCCACATCCTGCGGGAGATAGCCAATAAACGGCCCAAGCTTTTCAGAATCCCATGTGGAGATATCGGCGCGGTCTATGCGTACCTTGCCTCCCGTAGGCGTCCAGATGCCGAGCAGGAGCTTGCACAGCGTGGACTTGCCCGCGGCACTTGGCCCGATGATGGCAAGAGACTGCCCGGCAGGAAGCCTGAAGGACACGCCCTTGATGATATGCCGGCCGTTGGCGGCGAAAACAAGGTTTTCGGTGGAAAGCTCGCCGACAGGATCGGGAAGATCCATTGAAGGCGGCATCTTCGGCTGATCAAGCATTTCCTTGAGCCGCTTGTAGGCGGCATGGGCTTCCAGCGACTGCTTGTAGGTTGCCATGGCCTGATCGATAGGGGCAAGCGCACGGCCCATGACGATGGACGCCGCGATCATGACCCCCGCCGTGGACTGGTGGGTCACAGCCAGATACGCACCCACGGCATAGATAAGCACCTGAAGGCCTACCCGAAGCGACTTGCTGACGGAATGCAGCAGCCCCGCGCTGCGGCTGGCCCGAGTCTGAAGCTCAATGACGATATCGTTCATCTTGGCCCAGCGGCCCGCGACATTGCCTATCATGCCCATTGAACGGACGATGCTTGCATTGCGCATGGTCGCGCTCAAGAAGTTCCCGGCATGGGCGTTGAGCATGGTCGCGGATTCAAGGCGTTTGCGCGTGAGCTTTTCGGTCAGCATGCCAAGGATGAACACCATCACGCCGCCGAAGACCGCCACCAGACCCAAATCAGGGTGCAGGATAAAAATCAGCGCGAAGTAAATGGGCATCCACGGCACGTCAAAAAAGGCGAACACCGCGTTGCCGCCGAGGAAGTTGCGGAGCATCTGCACATCGCGCAGGTTCCCCTGCTTGGATGCCGAACCGCCTGCGGGGACTGTCGCATTCTTGAGGTTTTCATTCAGGACGGGAAGGCTCAGCATACGATCGAATTCGATGCCTGCCCGTACCAGAAGGCGTGAACGGATCCATTCCAGCATTGCCAGCACAACAAGAGCAATGACGGCGGCAATGGTGATGACGGCCAGAGTAGACAGATTGTAGCTGGTCAGTACCTTATCGTACACCTGCAGCATGTAGATCGAAAACGTGAGCTGAAGCACGTTGACAAACATACTGAAAAAAAAGGCGTATCCAAAAAAGTACCTGCAGGAGCGAAGAAATTCTTGCATGGACTCTCTCAAATGGTTCGGCCTGTGGAAGCGAAGGCCATGAGGAACGCGCACCTCCGTATCCGGACGGGGGACGCACCGTTGCAATCCGTCCGTAGAACAGTGCGGGCGGGGAGCCTCCAGGACAAGAGTGGGCTGAAGACATTCCTAAATAATATGTCTCACTACGCTGTCCAGCGACGAAAGGCAACCGATTAATTATATTTTGAATAAATACAAATAGATATTTCACAAAAATAAATTGCCCGAAAACGCGGTTTTTCCTCTCCTTTCGGCCCTTTTGTGATCCTGATCACTGCCTCGCCGCCCCCTTTGGAATAGTCTCGGAACATACCAGCACCCCGGGAGGAACGCTCATGCGCCAGAGTCAATGGGAATGCAACGATCCCGCTTTTTTTCAGGAAGTCTTTTCTCAGGCAGAGGTACTGTCCCTTGCCATCAACAAAGAAGACGGCTTCCCCTACGCGATTCCGGTCAATTTCGTCTATCTGGACGGAAAGCTGTATTTTCACTCTTCACTCAAGGGAATGAAAATGGATCTGATTGCCCGTGATGGGCGGGTAGGATTCCACGCAGCGTCGGACATTCTTGTTTCGCAGGAAAAATCTACCTCCTACTACAAGTCCGTCTGCGGGACAGGGCTGGCCCAGCCTGTGGAGGATCTTCAGGAAAAGGGCAAGGCTCTGGATGCCATTGCCCGCCGCTACCACGCGGCCTGTCCGGTTCCGACACCGGAAAACACCCTGCGCCATGTGGGCATCGTCCGCATCGATGTCGAAACCCTGACCGGCAAGCGGCGGCTTCCCAGAGAACAGGGGTAAGCATCCGGGCCTCGCCCGTGCCCCCGCTCCTTTGCCATACGTCCCGAATACCGCCCTCCCCGCCCCTCCTTGTGCTCCTTGCCGCGGGGAGTTCCCCCTCACTCCCCGCTCCCCGCGACGGCCCGCCTTCCGCAAGGCGGGCCGTTGCGTTTTCCGGCGGCGTCCCTCTGCGTCTTGCTTTTTTACCCGCATAAGGACAGTTAGACGGGGTCCTCTGATTACGTCCGACGCCGTACGGCGTCTTCATACAAGACAAGGAGCCTCTCTGATGAAAGCCATCGACTTCCGTTTCCGCCCGAATACCCCCGATGCCGTGGACGGCCTGATCCACAGCCCGTTTTTTGGGGATATGTGCGCCTTTTTCAACTACCCTGACCGCGCATGGTCGGCCTCGCTCGATACAATCGTCGAACTCATGGATCAGCACGAAATCACCGGCGTGATTACCGGGCGCGATGTGGAAACGACCTACGGCTGCCCCTGTTCCAACAGGGGGGTTGTGGAGATGATGAAGGCCTATCCCCACAAGTTTTACGGCATGGCGGGGCTTGACCCGCACAAGGGGATGCAGGCCATTGACGAACTCTCCCGCATGGTGAACGAATTCGGCATGAAGGGAGCATCCGTCGATCCCTATCTTGCCAAACTCCCCGCGGACCACCGCAAATTCTACCCCATTTACGCCAAGTGCTGCGAACTGAAGGTGCCCGTCGTCATCAGCACCGGGCCGGGAACCCGCGTTCCCGGCGCGATCATGGGCGATGCCTCCCCTGCCCGCGTGGACGAGGTGGCCCGCGACTTCCCGGATCTGACCATCGTCATGAGCCATGGCGGATACCCCTATGTCCAGGAAGCCTGCATGGTCTGCCACCGCAACGCCAACGTCTACATGGAGTGGTCGGAATACGAAACGTGGCCCTTCGCGGACGGCTACGTCAAGGCAGGCAACGAACTCATCCCCGACAAGCTTATCTTTGCCAGCGCGCACCCCTTCTATGACAGCTGGGAGCGGGCCAAACTGTATGAAACCCTTGGCTTCAAGCCTGACGTACTGGAAAACGTGCGGTACAACAACGCCGCCCGCGTGCTCGGGATTGCCTAACGGCTCCGCCCGGAAACAGTACGGATGCCGCGCCCGGCCCGCATGAAACGAGCGGAAAGCCGGATACTGAAAAAGATTGCCGCGTGACAAGCTCCGTGCTTGACAGCGAAAGCCGATCTGACTACAGACAAGAACAGCTTCAATGTCACCATCGTCTATCCGGTTAGGACGGCGGCCTCTCACGTCGCTAAGAGGGGTTCAAATCCCCTTGGTGACGCCAGTGAATACATAAGGGCTGCATCGTAAAGATGCAGCCCTTTTTGTGTTCCCCGGAACCTCCGGGGCAGCTTATCCCCTGCCTCGGAACTGGCGTTTGTCGCCCACCCGTATCGTGACCCGCTCGCGGTCGAAATATTCGAGAAGCGGAATGACGTATTTGCGGGAAAGCCCGCCGGAAAGCTCCTTGAAGCCCGCCGGATCCAGATCGTCGTGGCTCGTGAACCACGTTTTCATCCGCTCCTTCAGCTCCTGAATGACCGGCCCGTGGAAGTAGAGTCCGTCCTTGACCTTCACAAGCGAGCCATCCTCGCACAGGAGCTTGAGAACCGGCGCGGCAGCCTTGGCATCCACTGCCAGCCCTTCGAGCACGTCTTTGAGGTTCGGCGGCGTACATCCGGCGTCGGCATGGGCCTTATACAGGGCGTCCCGCAATCCGGCCTCATCCGACTTGAGCGAAACGGTGTGCGAGGCCATACGCAGGACATCCCCCTCAGAGACCAGCTCCCCGGAACGCAGCAGCCGCTCCACCACAAAAAAGGCCAGCTTGGGCGGAATGTCCCGGCTCCACGCCTCGCGCCCTGTCCCGCCGGAAAGCAGCGCGCCCCGGGCCATGCCCTGCTTGAGCGGCTCCTTCCTGTGGAATGCCTCGGCAACGGCAAGGCAACGCTTCGACAGCTCGGCGGCGGTTTCGGCAGCAACGTATCCCTTTTCCTCGCGGTCGAAACAAAAAATCCTTCCCTTGCCGGAAAGCCCCTGCAAGACCTTGTCCAGCCGCCTGGAGTCAAGGTTCGTCAATACGGAAAGCCGGGCCAGCACAACACCGCGCCTGCCCGCAAGGGCTATCTGGGCCAGCACGCGGTTCTCGTCGGAAGCGTCCTCAAGCCCCAGCAGGGAAGCAACGCACTCGGCGGAAGCGTCCCGGCGGCGCAGCCCCGTGCTGATCGGATCGAGCACGACGCCGCCAGCCACCGTCCGCAGAGGCGAAAACGCCCGCACCACGCAATGATCGCCGAATACGCCCACCAGAGGCTCGTCAAGGCGAATGTCGCACAGCGCGGTTTCGCCGGGAGCGAGCCTGTCGCGATCGAGGAAATACAGCCGGGCGGCAACTTCGCGGGCCTCGTGGTGGAAGTGTATCTCTGTCCTGTGGCGCAGGGCGCGGGGCGAGGAGCCAAGGCAGGTGAGCCGTACCAGCCAGCGATCCGACGGGAACAGGGTTCCCGGCAGGGCCAGCACGTCACCGCGCTCCACGTCCGAGACATCCAGCCCCTGAAGGTTCACAGCCGTGCGGTGTCCGGACACAGCCACATCCACGGTTTCGCCGTGGCTTTGCAGGCTGCGGGCACGGGTGCCAAGTTTCTTGGGAAGCAGTTCCAGCGCGTCCCCGACCTTCACCGAACCGGAAATCATGGTTCCGGTAACGATGGTTCCGTGCCCCTTCAGCGTGAAGACGCGATCCACGGGCAGGCGGAACAGATCCGTCCTCCGGCGGGGAGCCAGCTCCTTTTCCTGCGCGACGATATGGTCGCGGAGCTTGTCCACGCCCTCTCCCGTCTGCGACGAAACAGGAAACAGCGGCGCGCCCTCAAGGAACGTTCCCTTCAAGAACTCGGAAATGTCCTCAATGGCCAGCTCCAGCAGTTCCGGATCGACCATGTCGATCTTGGTGACGGCAACAAGCCCGTGCCGGATGCCGAGCAGGGCGCAGATTTCGAGATGTTCCCGCGTCTGCGGCATGACCCCTTCGTCCGCCGCCACGACAAGCATCACGAAATCGATGCCCGACGCGCCAGCCACCATGTTTTTCACGAATTTTTCATGCCCGGGGACATCCACAATCCCAAGGCGGCCGCCGCCGGGAAGCTCACAGAAGGCAAAGCCCAGTTCTATGGTAATGCCCCGGCGTTTTTCTTCTTCGAGGCGGTCGCAGTCAATGCCCGTCAGCTTGCGGACGAGCGAGGTCTTGCCGTGGTCGATATGACCCGCCGTTCCCATTACGATAGCCATAAGCAGATGCCTCCCGGCGGGCTGGGGGGAATGATTCCCCCCAGACCCCCTCGAAACGGCTCCGCAGGGTGTGCCGAAACACTTCGTTTTTTCGGCACACCCTGCGGAGCCGTTCCAAGCGAGTCAGACGCGCCCCTTGTTGAAAACGTATAGGTGAAAAGATCGCCCCGGGAAACTCCGGCACCGGGACGGCAACCGAGCCACCCGAACCGTGGCTTGCCCCATTTGTAAAAGTCTTTGGAGAGGAGAGGGCGGGGTTTGGGGAGGGGGAG
>CAZIFC010000022.1:34495-36814 GCA_964538355.1 uncultured Lawsonia sp.
TTCTCCTCCCCCTCCCCAATATGGTTACTTGCTCAACACATTGCCGATGCCAAGGATCCCGGCCTCGTCAAAATCCCTGCCGATAAGCTGCATCCCGACGGGCAGGCCGTCGGCTTCGCCCACCGGGAAGGCCAGTCCGGGCAAGCCGGCGAGATTCAGGGACACGGTGTAGATGTCCATCAGGTACATCTTGAGCGGATCATCAATGATGGAGCCGAGCTTCCACGCCGTAACCGGAGACACCGGGCCGAACAGCGCATCGCAGGAGCCGAGGGCATTCAGATAATCCTGACGAATCAGGCGGCGAACCTGCGCGGCCTTCTTGTAGTAGGCGTCGTAATACCCGGCGGAGAGCACATAGGTCCCGAGGAGAATACGCCGCTGCACTTCCTGCCCAAAGCCCTCGCTGCGGGAGCGGCAGTACAGGTCATCGAGATTCTTGGGATCGGCGGCGCGGTAGCCGTAGCGGACGCCGTCAAAACGCGACAGGTTGGAGCTGGCTTCCGCCATCGCCACGATATAATAGGCGGCAATGGCATGCCGCGTTGCGTGGGGGAGGGAGACATCAACAAGGGTCGCACCGAGATCGCGGGCGCGATCGAGCGCGTTCCGGCACACCTCGGCGACCGGGCCGTCAAGCCCTTCGCTCATGAATTCACGGGGCACGCCAAGGCGCACGCCCTTGAGATCCGTGCGGGAAAAGTCGGGGAAGGCATCCACGGCCCGCGGCGAAGAGGTGGAGTCGCGCTTGTCGTGCCCCGCAATGACGGAAAGCACGATGGCGGCGTCTTCCACGGTCCGGGTCAGCGGGCCAACCTGATCGAGCGAAGATCCGTAGGCGATGACACCGTAACGGGAGACGCGCCCGTAGGTGGGCTTGAGGCCCACGCAGCCGCACAGGGCGGCAGGCTGGCGGATGGAGCCGCCGGTATCCGTCCCCAACGAGGCGTAGCACTGGTTCGCGGCGACGCTGGCGGCGGAACCACCGCTGGACCCGCCGGGGATGCGCTCGGGATCGCGAGGGTTGCGGGTCGGCCCGAAGGCGGAATTTTCGGTAGACGAACCCATGGCGAATTCGTCCATGTTGTTCTTGCCCACAATGACCGCACCCGCCGCCTTGAGGCGTTCGACGACAAACGCATCATAAAACGGGTTGAAATTGCCAAGGATTTTAGAGCCGGCAGTGGTGCGGGTTCCCTTGGTAACGATGGCGTCCTTGACCGTAACGGGTACGCCCCAGAGCGGCCTGGAGACATCCGGGCCTTGTGCGTCGAGGGCGCGGGCGTCTTCAAGAGCCTGCTCCCGGACAGTGATCAGGGCATGGATGGAAGGCTCCGTCTCGGCGATACGGTCAAGGCAGGCCTTGGTCACGGCTTCGGCGGAAACATCCCCGGCAGCCAGCCGCGCCCGGATATCCGCAAGAGAGGCTTGGATCAAATCGGACATGGAACGCTCCTAGACAATACGGGGCACGACAAAAAACTGCCCGTCGGTTTCAGGGGCGTTGGCAAGAACGTCCGCATGCATATTTTTCTGGACCGGTTCGTCGGCACGGTAAGGGGTAGAATGCTCCACAGGGCTGTAGAGAGGTTCGACGGACGCCGTATCCACTTCGGCAAGGATATCCATATACGCAATAATATCGGCGCATTGTTCTCCGAATTTGGCGAGTGTGCCTTCTTCGGGAGCGAGGCGGGCAAGTCTCGCGAGGTGCGCCATGCGATCAGCTGTGAGCATGAGGAGAACCTTTCGGCTAGAGGTTGCACAAAACAAAAAGCTACCATCGGCGGTTACAAGTGGTCAAGACGGGCCTCCGGCAGAGGATGAAGGCACGAAAAGATGACAATACCAATGAGATACGCTACTCAAAAGAAGCACAGAGAAACCTTGAGGAGAAGAAAAGCATGTCACTATCCCGTTCCGCGAGACAAGGCTTTACGCTTATCGAACTCATTTCCGTTTTAGTGATTCTCGGTATTCTCGCGGCTGTTGCCGTTCCCAAATACTACGATCTTCAGGCAGAGTCCGAAAAAAAGGCCGCCCTCGCCTCCGTTGCCGAAGCCCAAGCCCGCATCCATCTGCGTTTCGGGCAACTGCTCTTGCAGGGCTACACCTGCGAAAAAGCCATACCGGAAGTCAACGACCTCGGCAAACTGGCTGATGCCAACGAGAACGGTAACCTCTTCGGCGAATTCTTCCTTGAATCCGAACCCCTCACGGCTGCCGGCGTCGCCGTCAAAGCCAAACGCAAGGGCCATACCGGAGAGGCCACCGATACCGGCGCAAAGCTCTATGTTCCCCAGTGTGACGGGGGAAGCG
>CAZIFC010000023.1:0-36671 GCA_964538355.1 uncultured Lawsonia sp.
GAAGGGAGAGGGAACCCTTCTGAAGAAGGGCTTCCCTCTCCCTTCCCCCACACCCCCATCCCTCTCCCTCCCAAGACGTTTGTAAACGGGGCAGATGGCGGATGCGGGGATTCCGATACGCCTTGCTTTGAAAAACAGTTTCCCGGCGGCTCTGTTGCGGCACTCCGAAAAGAATGTTCGACGCCTGTAGAACCGCCGTATTCCCTTGCAGGCGGAGCCTGTGCGGGTGCGGCGGCACGGAAGGGGGCCTTCCGTGCAGGGCGGGAAGGGGCGGCATCTAGAAAATGAGGCCCCGGATTCCCCCCAGTCCGCCGGAGACACACTCTCCCCCCAAGGATACGCTCTATGTTTGGTCATATCTATGCAGGCCGCCGGGTGTTCGTCACCGGGCATACCGGTTTCAAGGGTTCATGGCTGACGGCGTGGCTGCTCCAGATGGGCGCGGAAGTCGCCGGTTTTTCCGATGCCGTGCCGACTGCGCCGTCCCATTTCGATGTCATCGGCCTCGGCTCCCGCATCCGTGACTACCGGGGCGACGTGCGCGACCGCAAGGCCCTTGTGGACGCGATGCAGGATTTCAAGCCGGAAATCGTCTTCCATCTGGCGGCCCAGGCTCTTGTCCGCGCCTCCTACGACAATCCCGCCGACACTATCGAAGTCAATGCGATGGGCACGCTGAACGTGCTTGAGGCCGTCCGCCTGACGCCTTCCGTCGAAGCTGTGGTCAGCATCACCAGCGACAAGGCCTACCGCAACGACGAGTGGGTGTGGGGCTACCGCGAGACGGACCATCTGGGCGGCTACGATCCCTACAGCGCGTCCAAGGGCTGCGCTGAAATCATCGCCCATTCGTATTTCAAGTCCTTTTTCGGAGATCCGGTCAAGGCTCCGTACTGTGCCACCACCCGCGCCGGGAACGTCATCGGCGGCGGAGACTGGGCAGCGGACCGCATCGTGCCCGACTGCGCCCGCGCGTGGAGCGAGGGCAGGGCAGTGGAAATCCGCAGCCCGCACGCCACCCGCCCGTGGCAGCATGTGCTGGAACCGCTTTCCGGGTATTTGTGGCTCGGCGCAAAGCTCTTCGCCGCCCACCGCGACGCCGTGAGATCCGGCAAGGGAGACGGCTGCCATGAGGGGTTCCGCCTTGATGGTGAAGCCTTCAACTTCGGGCCTTCCTCCGACGCCAGCCATACCGTGGGCGACGTGGTGCAGTCTCTCGAAAGCCAGTGGCGGGGCTTCGGCAGCAAGATGGATCTTGCCGGGCAGGCGGGCATGAAGGAATGCACCCTGCTCAAGCTGTGCTGCGACAAGGCTCTGGCCTGCCTGAACTGGCGGGCGACGCTGGATTTTGAAACGACCATGCGCTTTACCGCGAAGTGGTATGAAGTGTTTTATCAAGAGCAGGGCGCGGACATATTCGCGTTCACGCAGGAGCAGATTGCAGAGTACTGCCGCAAGGCCGCCGAGATGGGCCTGCCGTGGAGTTCCGATGACATCCGCTATTAACGGCGTTGCCGTGCAGGAGCTTTCCGTGATCCCCACAGACGGGGGACCGGTCATGCACATGATGCGCCCCGCCTCCCCGCTGTTCGGGGAGATTGGCGAGGTGTACTTTTCCGAGGTCGAGCCGGGCTGCGTGAAGGCATGGAAGTGCCACACGCGCCAGACGCAGCGTTTCGCCGTTCCGGTAGGGCGGCTCAAGGTTGTGCTGTATGACGGCCGCCCGGACTCCCCATCGCAGGGGCAGGTCATGGAAGTCGTGCTCGGCAGGCCGGACAGCTATGCGCTGCTGCGGATTCCGCCGCTGGTGTGGTATGGCTTTACTGCCGTGGGCGATGTCCCGGCGGTGATCTGCAACTGCCCGGACATCCCGCACGATCCGACGGAAGGACTCCGAAAAAATGCGGATTCGCAGGATATTCCCTATCATTGGTAACAACGTCAGGGCGGGGTTTTCCCTGCCCCTTTTTCTGGTGTTCCCTTTGTGACGCCGATTTGTCCGCCCGCCGGAAGGTGGGGCAGGGGGATTCCCCCGGAGACAGCCATGAGCATGAGACTTTCCCGTTCCATTGTTGGCGAGGCCGAAGCCGCCGCCGTGCATCGCGTTATCTGTGAAGACAGTTATTTGGGGATTGGCAAAGAAGTTCAGCAGTTTGAATCTGAAGTGGCCGAGTATCTCGGCGTGCCCGCCAGCTGGGTGGTTTCCGCCAACACCGGAACCGCGGCCCTGCATCTGGCGGTCGAGGGTGTGCTCGGACACGGAAGCGGTGCGGAAGTGCTGGTTCCTTCGCTGACGTTTGTCGCTTCGTTTCAGGCCATCAGCGCGGCTGGAGCGGTTCCGGTGGCCTGCGATGCCCGCCTCGATACGGCAACTCTCGATCTCGAAGACGCCGAGCGGCGGCTCACGGAGCGCACAAAGGCGATTATGCCGGTGCATTATGCGAGCAATCCGGTGAATCTGGATGGCGTGTATGCGTTTGCGGAAAAGCACGGGCTTCGGGTCATCGAAGACGCCGCCCACGCCTTCGGCTGCCTGTATAAGGGACGCAAGATCGGCAGTTTCGGAGACGTGGCCTGTTTCAGCTTTGACGGTATCAAGAATATTACCTGCGGCGAGGGCGGCTGTCTGGTCACGTCGGATCAGGCTGTTGCCGATGCCGCCCGCGACGGACGGCTGCTCTCGGTGGAGAAGGATACCGAAAAGCGGTTCTCCGGACAGCGGAGCTGGGAGTTTGATGTGGCGCGTCAGGGGTGGCGGTATCACATGAGCAACATCATGGCGGCTATCGGCCGGGTACAGCTTTCCCGGCTGGATACGGAATTTGCTCCGAAACGCCGTGAGCTTGCGGCTCTGTATCGGGAGCGGCTGTCGGGGAAACCCGGCGTGGCCCTGCTGCATGCCGAACCGGAGGCGTGGATCATTCCGCATATTTTCCCGGTGCGTATTGTGAACGGGTTGCAGCACCGGGTCATTGCTGCGCTGGAGGCCGTGGGCATTCCCACGGGCCAGCATTACAAGCCCAACCATCTGCTGTCGCTGTACGGCGGGGGCATGCCGTCGCTGCCCGTGACGGAGCAGCTGCACGGCGAGCTGTTGACGCTGCCGCTGCATCCCGGTTTGAGCCGTGAGGATGTCGAGGCCGTGTGCTCCGGCATTCTCGAAGCGGTGAAGTAGGGGAAAAGGCAGGAGCCTTTCGGCGGGCTGGGGGTATGATGCCCTCAGGCCCGCACAGGCTTGGCCTGCACGAAAGACGGCGGTTCTGGCGGGGCAGGCGTTTCCTGAAGGAGAAGCCGCCGGGAAGCTGTCTTTCAGAACGGGCCAAGATGCCCGGCCTTTCATCCGTTCCATATACAAAAGTGTTTGGAGAGGAAGGGGAGGGGTGTGGGGAGAGAGTCCTTTCTGAAGAACGGGTCTCCGCCTTCTCCCCAGCCTCTTCTTCCCCTCCCTCTACATCATCCTCACGAGGGTTCGCCATGCCGAAAGTTACGGTCATCATGAATTGCTACAACAGTGCTGAGCACCTGCGCGAAGCGATGGACTCGGTTTTTAGCCAGACATGGCAAGACTGGGAAATCGTGTTCTGGGACAACTGTTCTTCTGACGACAGTGCGGCGATTGCCCAGAGCTACGGCCCGAAGGTGCGTTATTTTCTGGCCGAAAGGACGGTTCCGCTGGGTGCGGCGAGGAATCTGGCCCTTGCAAGGGCCGAGGGGGAACTGCTGGCGTTCCTCGACTGTGACGACGAATGGCTGCCCACGAAGCTGGAACGGCAGGTGGCCCTGTTTGAAGAAAATCCGGGTCTGGGCCTTGTGTCCACGGATACGGAAATGTTCGGCGAAAAGGGCACGCTGTCCCGGATGTTCGAATCGACGCACCCGGCACGCGGTATGGTTTTTCGGGAACTGATGACCAGACAGTGGATTTCCATGTCCTCGGCCATGATCCGCAAGTCCGCGCTGGACAGCCTCGGGGAGTGGTTCGACGAATCTCTCAACGTGTGCGAAGAGGCGGATGTCTTTTACCGCATCGCCAAGACATGGGAGCTGGATCATGTGGACGCTCCCCTGACCCGCTGGCGTGTCCACGGGGTCAACACGACGTTCCGCAAATTCGGGCAATTTGCCGACGAGACACTCCGCATCCTCGACAAGCACCGGAAGCTGTATCCCGGATACGACCGGGACTATCCGGATCTGGTGGGCATCCTTACGCGTCGCGCCGCCTTCCAGAAGGCCGTGGCCCTGTGGCGCGAGGGCAAGGGGGCGGAGGCCCGCGAACTGGTGAAGGACCTTGTTTCTTCCCCCAAGGTTCGCCTGTTCTGGCTGGCCTCGTGGCTGCCGGGCAGTCTCTTCGATCCGCTCTCCCAGCTCTATTTCAAACTCCCCGGCTTCCTCCGCCGATAGCGGCACAAGTGTTTTCAACCCGTCGCCGGAACGGATTTCTGTTGTGCAGCCACCCCGCCTCCCGTCACATCTAACCCATTCTCTCTATGAAAAACTACACGTTTACAGTTGAAGAAGGGCGTACACGCCTTGACAGATTTCTTGGCGAGGCGTTGCGGGAGCAGGATGTTTCACGTGAAAAAGTGAAACGGGCTATCAAGGATGGCGGTTGCCTTGTTGACGGGAACGTATGCACGGATGTTTCCGCCAGGGTTGGCAACGGACAGGTTATTGCGCTGCGGATGGAAACGGAACCGACTTCGGTTGAACCGGAAGAGGGTGAACTGGAGATTGTCTATCAGGATGAATGGCTTGCCGTGCTCAACAAGCCAGCGGGCATGACGGTGCATCCGGCCCCGAGCTGCCCCGAAGGAACGCTGGTGCATCGTCTGGTCGCACGGTTTCCGTCTTTGCGGGCGCAGGAGGGGTTTCGCCCCGGCATCGTCCACCGTCTGGACAAGGACACGTCCGGGCTGATTTGCGTGGCGTTGACCGAAGAAGCCCGGCTTCGTCTGTCCGAGGCCTTCGCGGAGCGGGAAGTCCGCAAGGAATACCTCGCTCTCGTGCAGGGGGCACCGGCTCCGACTGGAGAGGTGGACGCGCCGCTCGGCAGGCATCCCTCCATAAAAGTCAAGGTCGCGGTCGTGAAAAACGGCAAGGAGGCCCGCAGTGCATGGCGGGTGCTCTACCGGGGGCAGGGTTTCAGCCTGCTGGGAGTCCGGATTTTTACCGGACGGACCCACCAGATTCGCGTACATTTGACGCACGCAGGCTATCCGCTCTGGGGCGACAAGCTGTACGGAAAGGGCGGACAGGCCTTGCAGCCGCCGGTTTCGGGCGTGCTGCTCAAACACGATCCCGCCCCGCGCCAGATGCTCCATGCGTGGCATCTGGCCTTTGCCCATCCCTTTACCGGAAAACCGATGGTCTTTACCTGCCCGCCGCCGGAAGATTTTGTGCAGACCGCGCTGACTCTGGAACGCCATATGCGCCGGGTTGTGGTGACGGGCGTTGCCGGTTCGGGGAAGTCTTCGTTCGTGAAGATGCTGTCCGAAGCCGGAGTTCCAACCTGGAGTGCGGACGCGGCTGTCGTGCGCCTGTATGAGCCGGGGCAGGAGGCATGGAAGGCCTTGCGCCAGAGGTATGGCGAGCGATTCGTACCCGATGATCGCGCTCCGGTGGATCGCAAGGCTCTGGCGGCGGCGTTGCTGCCTTCGGCGGAACAGGGCGTGGATGTGCGTGAACTGGAAAACCTTTTGCATCCGCTGGTGCGGGATGATCTTGAACGGTTTTGGGCCTCTCAGGAAGAGGCGGGGAAGGGCTACGCCGTGGCGGAAATTCCACTGTGGTTTGAATCCGGCTGGAGCCGGGCCTTTGAGGAAGGACGCCGCCCCTGTGTTGTGGGGATTGCCTGCGAACAGGCAGAACGCTGCCGCCGTTTGCTGGAAGTCCGCGGGTGGTCGGATGCCTTTCTTTCCCGCATGGACAGCCTCCAGTGGACGCAGGAGCGCAAGATGGCAGCCTGCGATCGGGTTATCCAAAATTCAGGAACCGAAGCGGAGTTGCGTTCCGCAGCCCTTGCCTTTGTCCGCGAGATGGACTCGTGGGAATCGGAAAGCCGTGCCGCCTTTCTGGAGCGATGGAAGGTGCTGGTGGAAGAGCCGTGCTCCCTTGAATCGTGCTAGCGTTGCATCCTGCCTTGGGAAAGCCGATCCGGTTGATACGGGTCGGCTTTTTTTAGGCGCATCCTTCTCTGTTTTTGCCCTTCTTGCCCTTGACGCGGCGCGGTACATCTTCTAGAGAAATGGCAATAAAGCGTGTTTCCCGTGAAACGTTTGCACAGTTGAAGCGGCGACGTTTCACGCACCTCCATCGAGTTTTTACGGTAACACGTTTTGCCTATTGCAAAAGAGGGAAATTATGGCTCGAATCATTGCCGTTGCCAATCAGAAAGGTGGCGTAGGGAAGACCACCACAGCCATCAATCTTGCCGCGTCGCTGGCGATTATGGAAAAAAAGGTGTTGCTTGTGGACTGCGATCCGCAGGCGAATACGACCAGCGGCCTCGGCTTTGGACAAGACGCCTTGCCGTGTAACCTGTACACCTCGCTTTTTCAGCCAGAAAAAGTGAACGAGGCCATCTTGTCCACGGTTTCTCCGTTTCTCTTTCTCCTGCCTTCGGGAACCGATCTGGCAGGGGCGGAGCTGGAATTGGTGGACAAGATAGGGCGGGAGTTTTATCTTTCCGATTTGCTGGAACCGCTGGAAAAGCGGTTTGATTTTATTATTCTTGATTGCCCGCCGTCCCTTGGTCTCCTGACGCTCAACGCCCTGTGCGCGGCACGGGAGATTCTGGTTCCGCTCCAGTGCGAATTCTTTGCTCTGGAAGGCATTGTGAAGCTGCTGCAAACCTACGAACAGGTCAAGAAACGCCTCAATCCCAAGCTCGCCCTGCTCGGCGTCGTGCTCACCATGTACGACGGGCGCAACAGGCTCACCAAGCAGGTGCAGGATGAGGTCAGGCGGTGTTTTGCAGATCAGCTGTTCAAGACGGTCATTCCCCGCACCGTGCGTCTCTCTGAGGCTCCGAGCTTCGGCAAATCCATCCTGCACTACGACATCAAGTCGAAGGGGGCGGAAGCCTATTTGAGCCTTGCCAAGGAAGTTGCCAGACGCAAGCCGGGGCCTCGGCTTACGGCAAAGACGGAATAATGTTTCACGTGAAAACAGGGCAAGCGTTGCCTTGCCTGAACGGGAGGTTTGCCCATGTCTGCGACTGAACGAGGTCTGGGGCGCGGATTGGACGCGCTGTTTCGCAATGTGCCTCCGGTGGAAGAGGAAAAGCCGGTTCCGGTTTCTGTGGAATCTTCCGCTTCGACAACCCCGAAGCACGCCACGGCGTTGCCCATTGCGGCCCTGACTCCCTGCCGGAATCAGCCCCGCAAGCATTTTGACGAGTCCGCCCTGGACGAGCTGGCGGCATCCATCCGCAGCCAGGGCGTCATTCAGCCGCTGCTGGTGCGCCCCCTCCGTACGGAAACCTCCACGGTGTACGAGATTGTGGCGGGCGAACGCCGCTGGCGTGCCGCACAGCGGGCGGGCCTGACGGAGGTTCCGGTCTTTCTCCGCGAAATGTCGGACGAGGACGCCCTGACCGCCGCCCTGATCGAGAACCTTCAGCGCGAAGATCTCAACCCCCTTGAAGAGGCGCAGGCCATTCAGATGCTGCGGGATCGGCTGCCCTACAATCAGGAGGAGCTGGCCCAGCGGCTTGGGAAAAGCCGTTCCGCCATTGCCAATGCCTTGCGGCTGCTTCAGCTTTCGCAGCCCATGCAGGCAGCCTTGAAAGAGGGCCTTTTTACCGCCGGGCACGCCCGCGCCGTGCTGGCCCTGCCTGAGGGCGAAATGCGGACCCTTTTGTTCGAGGCTATTCAGACGCACCGCCTTTCCGTGCGCGAGGCAGAGGAAGCCGTGGTCCACTGGAAGCGGCACGGGCAATTCCCAGCTGCCATACTCTCTGCGGATATGCCCGCACCTCGGAGCCGCCGCGCACCCAAGCCCGAAAGCATCAAGCTGGCTATCCGGCAGCTTCGGGAAAGCGTTGCTCCCAAGGCGTCGATTTCCGGGACGGATAGCGCGGGGCGGATTACGCTTCCCTACGAATCGGAAGAACAGCTTGCGGCGTTGCTGCAAAAGCTGGGGCTTTCGGCAGAAACCGTTTCCCGGCCCGATGATGGGGAAAACCATGCCTGATGCTCCGGTTCTGACGCCTTCGGTTGTCGATTCGCTGGCGGGGAAGCGCGTTCTGGTCGTCGGCGATCTGATGCTGGATGCCTATTTGATGGGGGATGCCGACCGCATTTCTCCCGAAGCACCCGTCCCCGTGGTGCGGATTGAGAGCGAACGCTATCTGTTGGGCGGAGCCGGAAACGTTGCCCGCAATATCGTTTCCCTCGGAGGGGAGGCAACGCTGATAGGTTCCGTGGGGAGGGATGTTTCCGCGGAACGGATTCAGGCTCTCATTTCGGACGAAGGCATTTGCGGTGCTCTTGTGGCCCTGCCGTCTCGCCCGACAACGGTCAAGACGAGGGTTATGGCCCGGCGTCAGCAGATGTTGAGGCTGGATCAGGAGAACGCCGGGCTTTTTTCCGCGGCGGAGCTGGATGCGGTGCTTGCCGTGGTTGCGGAGCAGATTTCCGGCCATGAAGTGATCATCCTTTCGGACTACAGCAAGGGGCTGGTGTCGGCGGCGTTCATGGCGCGCCTGCGGGCCTTGATTGCTTCCTGCCCGCACCCCGTGAAGGTGCTCATCGACCCCAAGCCGAGCAACGTCGGATTGTACGGCGGTTCGTTCCTGCTGACTCCGAACACCAAGGAGACGGGCGAATGTGCCGGGCTTCCGGTGCGGAACCGCGAGGAAATCCTCGCCGCAGGGCGGGCCATCCTTGCCAGGGTCGGGTGCCCCCATCTGCTGACGACGCTTGGCCCGGACGGTATGGCCCTGTTCTCCGGCGAGTCCGAGGTTTGGCATGTGCCCACGATGGCGCAAGACGTGTTCGACGTGACCGGCGCGGGGGATACCGTCATTGCCACGCTTGGCCTTGGGCTTGCCGCCGGGCTTCCGCTTCTGGCGTCCTGCGTGCTGGCAAACTACGCCGCCGGCCTTGTCGTGGCGCAGGTCGGGGCGGCCGTGGCCTCTCCCAAGGCCCTGCGCGAGGCCATCCGGGAGCTGCCGGTGGAGATCTCAAGGTGGTAGCAGAATAAAGAGACAGACCCGTGCAAGGCCCGTTTGGGAGCCTTGCCTCCCGCATAAAGCATAAAAGGCTGAACAACCGTTCAGCCTTTTATGCTTTTCTCACCCCGTATACGATAATCCGGAAACATCCCGAACCGGGATTCGATAAGGCCAAAAGTCTTTGAAGAGGAAAGGGGTGGGGTTTGGGGAGGGGAAAGGAGAAACCTTTCTCCAGAAAGTTTCTCCTTTCCCCTCTCCAATAGCCTCCCTATTTTTTCCTGATCAACGCGCCGAACATCAAATCGCTGCCAAAGGCGTCAGGGGTGCTCTGCCACTGCTTCTCAAGGGAAGCCTCGGGAGTGCGCCCAAGAAAGGACTCAACCTGGCGTTCGTTCTCGTCAGGATTCATGGTGCAGGTGATGTAGGCCAGCTGACCGCCGGAAGGCAGGAAGGGCCATACCGCGTCGAGTATCCGGCGTTGCAGGGCGACGAGCCCGGCAACCTGCTCCGGGGTGCGGAGAGTGCGGAGATCGGGGTGGCGGGCCAGCGTGCCCAGTCCGCTGCACGGAACGTCGAGGAGAATAGTGCGGGGCGTACCGCGCAGGGCCGGTTCGGCGGCGGAGGCGCAGAACAGGGGGGGCGTCTTCAGCACAAGGCGTTTGGCGTCGTCCCGCAGGCCGCGCAGACGGGGGCGGTAGGTGTCGCTGGCGGCGAGGACGGAAAGCCCAAGCTCCACAAGGGCCAGCGTCTTGCCGCCGCGTCCGGCGCAGGCGTCCCATATCGGGCCTTGCCAGTGCGGGGCGTCGAGAGCCTCCAGCACGAGCTGGCTGCCCGCGCCCTGAATCGAGAGGCGGCCCTGTCCCAGATAGGCCCGCATATATTCCGGCTGTTCCCCGGGCTGGAAGCGGACACCCGAGATGCCGAGCCGTTCACCGCCTGCCGCGCACAGGATTTCGCGCAGGCTCTCCCATTCGTCGCGGGCGGTGTTCACGCGCACGCAAGGGTACGGCACGAGCGATACCGACTGCGCGAAGACGGTGGCCCGCTCAAGGCCGTAGCCGTCGATCCACAGCTGAAGCATCCAGTGCGGCACGCTGTACTGCACAGAGAGCCGCTGTACGGCGTCCGGGATGCGCCGGGTGTAAAACTCCGGCTGGCGGGGGTCTTCCTTGTCCATGAGGCGCAGCAGAGAGCGCAGGACGCCGTTGGCTACCCGGGACAGCCCCTGCCCGAACCGGGAGCGCACCGCGTCCACGGCTGCGCTGACGCTGGCATGGGGCGGGATGCGGTCGAGATACAGCAATTCATAGGCGGCCATGCCGAGAATGATCCGCATGGTCTGCGGGAGCTTCTCCGGAGCCTTCATAAACAGCCCCAGAAGCCACGAAAGACGGATTTGTGACCTCAGATACCCATAAACAAGTTCGGTCGTCAGAGCGGCTTCCTGACGCGAAAATTCGCCTCCCGTCAATTTGGTGTCCAGAAGGCTCTGGACGGGGGCGTTGATGCCCGCCCGCTCCAGCACCCGGAGTGCCGCTTCGCGCGCCGAGAGCGGAGGCGTTTCGGTGTTCGTTTGTTTTTTTTTCATGTGAAACCCGTTTATGTGGTGAAAAGATGATCCGTTGAGGGCTGTGCGGTGTTGTAGCCTTGGTGAACGATTCCCGGCCTTGCATAAAAAAGGAAAGGTCTATCCCCGCCTTGCTCTTGTTTGCAAAGGCAGCCGACGAGAGGCATTCAATAGGGCCAAACGGCTAGGGAGAGGGAGGAATGGGCGGGAAGGAGGAGAACCTTTCTCCAGAAAGGCTCTCCCTCCCCTTTTCCAATATTTTTAATGCCCGGTAATACTATACTTTTTCAGCTTGTACTGCATGAGGCTCTTGGAAATGCCAAGCAGTTCCGCGGCTTTGGCCTGCACAAAGTCGGTCCTGACAAGCGCGCGCCGGATGAGTGCGGCCTCGATACGCTCGAGGGTGTCCGCAAGATCAAGCTGGACGGGGAGCAAGTCCACGGCACTCTTGAACTGCGCTTCTTCGTCGCGGATTTCGGCGGGCAGATCCTCCAGCGTGATCACTTCGCCGGGCACGAGCACGAGGCAGCGTTCGACAACGTTCTGAAGCTGGCGGATGTTGCCTGGCCATTCGTAGCCGGAAAGGTGGTTCAGGGCCTCCGTGGAAAACGTCTTGGGAGCAATGCCGTTTTCCTTGGCGGCCTTTTCCGCAAAGTGGGCCACGAGAAGCGGGATATCCTCCCGGCGTTCGCGCAGGGGCGGAATCGGGATATGCACCACGTTGAGCCTGTAATACAGGTCTTCGCGGAACGTCCCCGCCTGAACCAGCGGCATCAGATCCTTGTTGGTGGCGGCGACGATGCGGATATCCACCTCGATCTCCTCGCTTCCGCCCACGCGCTCGAAACGGCGTTCCTGAAGCACTCGGAGCAGCTTGACCTGAAGCTCGGGCGTCAGCTCGCCCACCTCGTCGAGGAAGAGCGTACCGCCGCTGGCCTGCTCGAAGCGGCCCCGGCGCATGGCGACGGCTCCGGTGAAGGAGCCTTTCTCATGTCCGAACAGTTCGCTTTCCAGTACGCCGGGATTCAGGGCCATGCAGTTGACGGAGACGAAAGGCTCCTGGCTGCGCGGAGAGGAGAAGTGGATGGCCCGGGCTACCAGCTCCTTGCCGGTGCCGGATTCGCCGGTGATGAGCACGGTGGCCCGGCTCGGCCCGGCCCGGTCGACAAGGGCCAGCATGTCGCGGATGGCCCGGCTGCGCCCGATGATCTGGTGCTTGCCGTACCGTTCCTCAAGGCTCTCGCGCAGGAGCTGGTACTGGCGGTGGGCGCGGGCAAGCTCCGCGGCGTTCTGGATGGAGAGCAGCAGCTCGTCGTTGGAAAACGGCTTGGTGATATAGTTGAAGGCCCCGTAGCGCATGGCCTCCACCGCGCTCTCGATGGAGCCGAAGGCGGTCATGATCAGCACGGGGATGTGGGGCCAGTTTTTCTTGACCCGCTCAAGCACCTCGCGCCCGGAGATGCGGGGCATCTTCATATCGGTGATGACGATGTCGACCTCGGACTCTTCAAGAAACGCCAGCGCGGTTTCAGGGTCGTTCAGTGCGGTTACGGCGTATCCCGCCTCGGTCAGCAGCGTTTCCAGAACGAGCAGGTAGTTTTTCTCGTCGTCAATCAGCAGCAGGTGTACCTTGTCGTTCATGAGGGGTTCCTTGTCTCTCGTGTCTGCGTGGTAACCGGGGCTTCCCGGGGGTCGTTTTCATCGTGCGGCAGAGGATCGGTCAGGATCATCGGTTCGTCGTCAGCAGGGGAAGCCGCCGGAGTGTCCGTTTCCCGAGTGTCGCTCATATCCGGCTCGCTGGCAACCGGAAGGAGGATGGTGATCATGGCTCCCCCGCCTTCGGGATTGGTCAGGAGGAGCTGTCCGCCGTGCGCCGTGATGATGGTGTTCACGATGGGCAGGCCAAGCCCGGTGCCGTGATCCTTCGTGGTGAAGAAGGGATCGAGGAGCTTTGGCAGGAGATCGGGCGGGAAGCCCGGCCCGCTGTCGCGGAACGACAGCGCAAGCAGGCCATCCTCGCGGATTTCGCCGTGGATGCGGATGGTTCCATCGTGTTCAATGGCTTGGTAGGCGTTCACCAGAATGTTGTAGAAGGCCCGGTAGAGCAGATCCTTGTCGCCGAGAACGGTCAGATCCGGGGGCGTTTCCCGGATGCATTCCACGCCGATGCGCTTCATTTCGCCTTCAAGGAATCCCGTGGCCTGATTCAGCAGGGCGTTGACATCCACGCGGTCCTGGCGCGGCACCCGGGGCCGGGCGTAGTCCAGAAAGTCGTTGACGATCTGGCTCAGGCGGCAGGATTCGTCGTAGATGGCGGTCAGGATACGCTGGGCCGGGCTGGACTTCTCCTGCTCGGGGGTACGCCGGATCAGAAACTCGGAACTCGACCGGATGATGCCGAGCGGGTTGCGGATTTCGTGGGCGATGCTGGCGATGACGCGGCCCATGCTGGCAAGCTTTTCGTTCTGGTGAAGCTCCGTCTCCAGCTTGCGGTTTCGGGCCATGCGCTCGGCGAGGGTGCGCTCCGCCTTGATAATAAAGAACTGGAGGATGGCAAAAAGGATGGTCGACGAGCCGAGGCAGGTCGCGAGGATCAGCCACTGGAAACGGACGACGCTGTCGTAGTCGTCGGTGATGTCCTGCGTGATTTCCAGTACGCCCGTTACGAGGGATTCCGGCTTGCCTGTGGTGTCGCTGATGCCGAGATCGACGGTGAGGGGAAACATCGTCCGCAGGGAGTAGCTGCCGTCCGGGAGCTTGAGCATGAACATGGCGGAAAGCATGTTCACGCTCGAAAGGGTTTCAAAGAAGGGAATCCCCGAGCTCATGACCTGTTCCATCGAGGCGGGGGTCAGGTCGGTTCGCCCCAGCTCCATCTGATCAATGGAATAGTTGACGACCCGGTCTGCTCCGTAAATGCGGAGCGATTCCACATGCAGGCCGAGGATCGTGGACTGCACCACGTCGTCAAGCTGCTGGTACTGCATGCTCTGGCGCAGGGCTATGCGCCCGAACGCAAGAAAGGTCGGAAGCGTAAACCTTCGATAAATCTGTTGATTGAGGTTGCTCGCCATGAGCATGGCGTATTGCTGCTGGCGGAGCAGGAGCGTATTGCGTGCGGAATTGCCGATGAAGAAGGCCAGCATGACGCTGGAGGCAAGGATCAAAATCAGGGAAATCCACGATAGAAATCGGGTCAGCCCGAAAGGGAGATCCTTGTCCACGGATTCTTTTTTGTCGAACAAGTTTGCCTCTGGGATCGGGAGATGTGGCAGGAGGAAAGGCTTTTTCAACAAGCCGTATTCCTCCCGGAATCCGTCCGCAAGACGCGCGGGCGGGATATGTGTGCTCTGGAAAGCCTGCCAGAAGATAGCCACGGCTTTTTGGTTTGAACAGGGCCGTCAGCCTTGCCCAAACAAAAAGGCCCTGAAACCTGCCCCTCATCCGGGGTTCTTCCTGCTCTTGACGTGCCTGCCCAGAATCTTTTTTGCGTGTTGCCGAGCCGGATGGGGAGGAGCCTGCGGCGCAGACCCTCTCCCCATTCCCAACGAGTTACCCCAAAAAGACTTTCAGCATGGCGGCTTCCTCGGGATAGCTGTCCGAGCCGAGCCGGGAATAGGCCAGACGCTTGCCCAGCTCCACCGCAGGCTGATCCAGAGGATTGATGTCCAGAAGCCAGCCGGTCAGCACCGTTGTGGTCATGAGCAGGCCCATGACTTCACCGGCTGTCCGCATGGAGGCATCGGCCGTTTCCAGCCGGGTGAGCGGGACGCCGTTGTGTGCAAGGGCCGCCGCGGAACCGAGGGTTTCCGCATTCAAAAGATCGCCGAAAGGCTTGCCGCGCAGCCATGCCCAGTTTTCCGGCACATCGTTCGGAAATTTGGGGCCGCGGGAAAGGTTCGGGCAATGGAGCTGGATGCATCCCTTGTCCGCCGGGCCGTCGAGAAACATCTGCTGGATGGAGTGCTGATCGGTTACGCCCACGGCAGGCAGGGGCATGGTTCCCTTGCCGTTCTTGCCAAGGCTTTCTGCCCAGAGCTGGGCGAACCACTGCCCAAAACAGCCCCATGCTGGAATATAGGTAAAGAATATTAACTGGCTGTAGTCATGCCGGGCCAGTTCGAAACACCAGTTCGCCAGCGACCACGCGGGATGCTCGCGGAGGATTTCCGGCTTTCCCAGCCCATTGACGAGCGGAGCGTTGACCTCGGCCGCGCCTTCAAGAAATGCCTCCCACGGCAGGCCGAGAAAGGCCGCAGGAACAAGCCCGACCGCAGACAGGACCGAATAGCGGCCCCCGAGATGATCGGGGACGGGGAGCGATGCGAGATTGTACTGATCCGCCTCTTCCCGGAGAAAGCCCTTTTTTTCGTCGGTGACGATCAGCAGATGCTCGTTCCATGTGTCCGGCAGGGCCTTCTGGAGCCAGTCCTTGAAAAAGAAATACTGCGCCAGCGTTTCGATGGTTCCGCCCGACTTGCTGATGGAAACGACAATGGTTTCTTCAGGGTCGAGGGCGGAAAGCTGCGCCTCAAGCTCGTCGGCATCGACATTGTCCATGATCCACAGCCACGGGCCGTTGTGGTTTGGGCGATCCTGCTGGGGGAAAAAAGCCTTCTGGAGCGCGCGCGTCCCCAGTGCGGAACCCCCGATACCGAGCAGCACCATGTGCCGGAACCGCCGCAGGTGCGGCGTAAGAGCCTTCAGGCGTGCCGTCAGGCTGTTGCGGAAGGGAAGGTTGAGGAACGGGAGCTTGCCCGATGTCACCTCGCCGATGAGTCGGGCGGTGCAGCCGTCAAGCTGCGGCTCCAGCCGTTTGAGCGCCTGTGGGCGCGTCGAGGCCGTCGTGAGCAGGCGTCCGGTCCAGGCGTGCTTCCAGTCCAGCGTATGCATAAGAACTCCTGAAAAAGGAGCCGCCCGGAGGCGGCAAGGTTCCCGGTTTCGGGAAGGCCCGAAACCGGGCGGTCACTATTTGCCGATAAGAACCTTGCGGACGCGGGCAAGGGCGTCCATCAGGACGTCATCCGCCACCGCATAGGAGAAACGGACACAGTCCGGTGCGCCGAAGGCATCGCCGGGAACCAGTGCCACGCCAGCCTCTTCGAGCAGGCGGGTGCAGGCGGCGGTGGCGTCGGGCATGTCGTCGTTGTACAGGGCGGAAATATCCGCAAACAGGTAAAACGCGCCGTCCGGTTTCGGGCAGACGACGTTGGGCCACGAGGAAACTTCCTGCCACGCCATGTCACGGCGTTTCTGGAAGGCCTGCCGCATGGTTTCCACGCAGTCATACGGCCCGGTGAGGGCGGCGATGGCGGCCTTCTGGGAGACGGAACAGATGTTGCCGGTGGCCTGCCCGGTGATCTGGCTGAGCTTCTTGATCAGATCGGGATGTGTTACTGTGTAGCCCAGACGCCACCCGGTCATGGCAAAGCTCTTGGCAAGGCCGTTGACGACGGCGATGCGGTCCGGGTACTGCTTCCACCAGCCGATGATGCTGGCGGGCTTGTTCGGTTCGTAGACCAGCTGGTCATAGATTTCGTCGGCAATGATGAACAGGCCGCGCTCCAGTGCCCACTTGATGATGGCGTCGCGCTCTTCAACGGAATAGCATGCGCCGGTGGGGTTGGAGGGCGAGTTGAAGACAAGCATTTTCGTCTTCGGGGTCAGGGCGGCTTCGAGCTGTTCAACCGTGATTTTGAAGCCCTGCGCGGAGGAGGCCGTCACGGCTACCGGGGTGCCGCCGTTCAGGTAGACCATGTCGGGATAGCTCACCCAGTAGGGTGCGGGGATGAGCACCTCGTCCCCGGCATTGAGCAACGCCGTGAACAGGTTGAACAGGGACTGCTTGCCGCCGTTGCTGACGATGGTGCAGTCTGCCGGGACCTCCACGCCGTACACGCGCCCGAAATATCCGGCAATGGCCTCGCGCAGGGGCGGGATGCCGGGAACGGCGGTGTACCGGGTGAAGCCCTCGTCAATGGCCTTTTTCGCGGCTTCGCAGACGTGGGCGGGAGTGGGGAAATTCGGCTCGCCGATGGCGAGGCTGGTGACATTGACGCCCTGGGCCTTGAGCTCAAGGGCCTTGGCGTTGATGGTCAGGGTGGCGGAAGGCTTGATGTGAGCCATTCTTTCGGAGAATTGCATGGGCTATACCTCGCGGAGCTGTCATGACGTTCTTTTCGTGCAGTAGCAGGTTCGTGGGCATCTGTAAATTGCCGCCAGTCCCAAAGAACATTGCGAAGGGCTGTTCCTGAAGCCTTTCAGTGCATTCCTGAAGCCTTTTATCCTTGAGGAGCAGAGCCAATGCCCATTCTTTTGCCTTTTCCCCCCGGATGCGTGATCGGTCGCCTTGTGCGGCGGGAAAAGCGTTTTTTCGTGCATGTGCTGATCGACGGAAAGCCGGATGTGGCCCATACGAACAATACCGGCTCCATGCTCGGCCTGTTGCGGCCCGGCTCTCCCGTGCTGCTGTCCCCGGCGCAAAACCCCGGGCGCAAGCTGCGCTGGACGCTGGAGCTTGTGTGGTGCGGCGGGCCTTATCCTCACGAGGGGTTCTGGACAGGCGTCAACACAAGTACGCCAAACAGGATACTGGAGGCGGCTTTCCGGGCTGGAATCCTGCCGTGGGCAGCGGGGTACACCCTTGTTTCCCGTGAAAAGACCCGGGGCGAGAGCCGACTTGACGGCCTGCTGGAGGGGCCGGGAAAGCCCCGGCTGTGGGTGGAGTGCAAGAATGTCACGATGGCGGAGGACGACGTCGCGCTGTTCCCGGACGCCGTGTCCGAGCGGGGCCTCAAGCACTTGGGCACCCTGCGGCAGATTGTCGCGGCGGGGGAGCGGGCGGCGATGTTTTATTGCATCCAGAGGCCGGATGCCTGCTGTTTCGGGCCGGCGGACATGATCGATCCCGCCTATGCCGAGGGCCTGCGCGAGGCAGCCGCGGCGGGCGTGGAGCTATACCCGCATCTGGCGGAGCTGTCGGCAAGGGGAATAGGGCTGCATCCTGTCCCCTTGCCGCTCGTGCCTTGAAACAGGCTTTTTCCGTGCGGGACGGGCCTTACTCCTTCAGCTTCTTGAGAAGGGCGTCAAAGTGGGCGCAGATTCTCTGTATCCGTTGAGGGTCGTTGAATTTTTCATCTGCAAGGGCGGACATTTCGTTGCCCCATTTTTCCATATCTTCCGAAAGCCTGTCCATTTTTTCAGGATTGTTGATAGCCAGCCGCTGTATTTCCTGCTGGACTTCCGCACTCTTCTGTTGGAGATCGCACTCCGCCAGTGCGGTTCCGGCAAACAGGGAAACCAATACTCCGGCAAACAGCAGGTGTTTCATGGGAAACCTCCGGTCGGGATACAGGTGTGGAACGCTATCTTCCTGCTGATACGGAAGGTGCGGGCGGAGGTCAAGGTCTGATTTGGGCGTGAAAACAAAACCGGCCCTGCTTCCATGAAGGAAACAGGGCCGGTTTCGTTATCTTCCGTCATCCTTTAGGCAGGAGTCGGGAGGCTCGGGGAGAGAGGAACCGTCTCTTCGCCTCCCCGAAAGCTGATGGCCTACAGTTCGGGGGGCAGTTCCTTGAGTTCCTTGTTGGAGAACACGGGACCGTCCACGCAAACAAGCTTGCCGCCGATGTTGCAGCGTCCGCAGATGCCGATGCCGCACTTCATGCGCTTTTCAAGCGTGGTGTAGATCTGATCATCCGGGAAGCCCAGTTCAACGAGGGCCGCGAGGGTGAACTTGATCATGATCGGCGGGCCGCAGAGGACGGCGATGGTGTCCTTGGGCTTGGGACCGATTTCTTTCAGCACGTTGGGGATCAGGCCAACCTTGTGTTCCCAGCCGTCGGCGGGGTTGTCGACGGTCAGGGTGACATTCAGGTCCTTGCGTTCCAGCCACTCGGGCATGTCGGACTTGAAGGACAGGTCGGCAGGGGTCTTGGCACCGTACAGCAGGCTGATGTCGCCGTAATCCTTGCGGTTGTCCAGCAGGTACACCATGATGGTACGGATGGGGGCCATGCCGATGCCGCCGCCGATGAAGAAGACGTTCTTGCCCTTCCACTGGCCATAGGGGAACCAGTTTCCGAGAGGGGCACGGACGCCGATCTTGTCGCCGGCATTGATCTTGTGAAGAGCGGCGGTGTTTTCGCCGGCCTTCATCACGGAGAACTGAAGGTAGTCCATCCGGGTGGGGGAAGAGTTGATAACAAAGGTCGACTCGCCCACGCCGAATACGGAGAGCTGCCCCACCTGTCCGGGCTGGAAGGTGAAGTTCTTCATTTTTTCTTCATCATCGAAACGCACGCGGAACGTTTTGATGTTGTGCGTTTCCTGCACCGTTTCGATGACGGTCGCCATTTCAGGCAGAAGGGGATTGTGCGTCCCTGCCATGTTCAGACTCCTTATTTGGCTTCCGCGTCATCCGCGATGGCGTTGAGGACAATTTCACGGATGTCCAGCGACACCGGGCACTGCTTGATGCAGCGGCCGCAACCGGTACAGGCGAAACGTCCGTCGCTGTAGTCGGGGGCGTACCAGTACTTGTGCGAAACGCGGTTACGCATACGCAGAGCCTTGGCGGTGCGGGGGTTGTGACCGCTGGCTTCGCGGGTGAACAGCGGAGACATGCAGTTGTCCCAGCTGCGCAGACGGCGGCCGCCGAGGGAGTCGCCCTCGTCGGAGATGTTGAAGCACTGGCAGGTCGGGCACATGTAGGTGCACGCGCCGCAGGAAAGGCACTTCGCCGTCTGTTCCGCCCAGAAGTTCACGTCGGTGAAACGCTGTTCGAGGCGGCGGGCCGCCCTGGACAGATCGGGAGCGGGCTTCAGGCTGGCTTCGGCCTTGGCGCGGACGGCCTTGGCTTCGTCCATCTTGTCGGCACCGTCGGGGAGCTTGCCTGCCGCGAGGAAGGCTTCACCCTTTTCGGAAACGGCTTCAAGCACGAAGCCGCCGTTCACCGCGGTGAGCAGCACGTCGGAGCCGACCGGATTGGCGGGGCCGCCGCCGGTCCAGTGGCAGAAGCAGGTGCTGCACGGGTTGTCGCAGGTGCGGGTGACAACCAGCAGGTTGTCACGGCGGGCCTTGTAGTAGCTGTCCTGGAACTTGCCCTGAAGGAAGGGCGTGTCGAGGATGGCAAAGCCGCGGGCGTCGCAGGAGCGGCAGCCGAACACCATCCGGGCCGGAGCGTCGGGGGTGTCGTCGAGCTTCATGCTCAGCTTGGCCGGATTTTCCGGGTCCTTTTCGCCGGTGAAGCTGATGAGCGTTTCACAGGCGGGGAACACGGCAGCCTTGGGGGAAACGGTGGCGCGGGCCAGCGACGGGGTTTCTCCGGCTTCGAGAGGCCGGAACACAACCGCTTTGCCCTCCTGACGAGGGGCCAGCACCTGCCGGGATGCCGCCACTTCAGCCAGCCAGGAGGCCAGCTTGTCGGCAGCGAGGAATCGTATGGCGCTCATGCGTTTATGCTCCCTCGATGTGATGTTCGTGAATGTTCTTTTCTTCCAGCTGGAAGCCGAGCAGCGGCGGCACGGCGTCAACGTCCATGCCGGGCGCGTATTCGAACAGCTTCTTCACGACGCGGCCCATCTGGAGCTTGAGGGCTCCAACCGGGATGCCCATGGGACAGGCACGGTTGCATTCGCCGCAGCCGGTGCAGCGTCCGGCGAGGTGCATCGCGTGGATGAGCTGGAAGAACATCTTCTGCACGGGCGTATCTTCCTGAGTCAGCCAATGCGGTTCGCGGCTGTCGGCCACGCAGTTGTCGCGGCACACGCACATGGGGCAGGCGTTGCGGCAGGCATAGCAGCGGATGCAGCGTTCGATGTTGCCGCGCCAGAAGCTCATGCGTTCTTCGAGGCTCAGGCCGTCGAGGAAGGTCATGATGGCGGGCATGGCAGGCTGTGCGCCGTCCGGGATGTTCGTGGGCGAACCCGCGAAGTGATCGTGGATGACGGCGTTGGGCACGGTACAGGCGCGACACTTGTCCTGCGCCACGTCCTGCATGGCGAACTCGTAGTCCTTGCCGTCGGCGCGGACCTTGAGGGTTGCGCCGGTGCCGGTCACGGATTCGACTTCCGTCACGTCGCCGATTTTGGCGAGCACGCGGTTGACGTCCACCGTGCCGTTGCAGCCCATGCCGAAGATCACCACGTCCTCACGGTTGATGAGGTTCTCCTGGAGGAGTTCCACAACGCCGCGGGAGTCGCAGCCCTTCACCACGATGCCGACCTTCTTGCCCTTGAAGAGAGGCAGGTAGGTCGCGAGGGAATGGACGTTGAGCGGTCCCCAGATGAGGTTTTCGACGTCTTCGGGCTTGCGGATGTACAGCGGGGTGGCATGCAGGCCGTCAAAGCCCTTCTGCCAGCCCATGACGAATTCCACTTCCTTGGCTTCGAGCGCGGCCTTGATCTGATCCTTCAGCTCGCCCATGGCGGCGGGATTGACGCCGCAGCCGAGCGGACGGACGGGAGCGGGCAGCTCGAGATCGGGCATGGTGAACATCGGCTTGGCGTCTTCAAACTTCGGCGCGGGTCCGAGCTTGTGGACGCGTTCGGTGAACGCCGTAACCACGGCCTGCCAACGCTGGCCTTCGGAGGCCGACACCCAGGTGTACTCGAAGCGGCGGGGATCGATGCCGATGATCGGCAAGAATTCCTTCAGCGTTTCGAGGCGGCGGCGGGCGTAGTAGTTGCCTTCCGAGTAATGGCAGTCACGCGGGTGACAGCCGGACACGAGCACCCCGTCCGCGCCGGAAAGCAGGGCTTTCAGCGGGAAAAGGGGATTGACGCGGCCCGAGCAGGGGACGCGGATGATACGCAGGTCCGTAGGCTGGGTGAAGCGAGCCACCCCGGCAGTGTCGGCACCGCCATAGGAGCACCAGTTGCAGAGGAAGCCTACGATCCGGAGTTCTTTGCCTGTCAGCACCGACATAAAGCGTCTACCTCCGCAAGGATCTGGTTGTCAGTAAAGTGAGAAAGCTGAATGGCGCCCTGAGGACAGGTAGCGGTGCACAGACCGCAGCCCTGACACACGGCCTCAATGGTCTGCGCCTTCTTTTCGCCACGAATTTCAGTTTCGACGATGGCCTGGAACGGGCACACCTGGATGCACTTGCCGCAGCCGACGCAACGCTTGATGTCCACGACGGAGATCTGCGGGTCGCTTTCAAGGAGCGGCTTGGAGAGCAGGCCGATAACCTTGGCGGCCGCGCCGCTGCCCTGGGCGACGGAGGAAGGAATGTCCTTTGGGCCCTGGGCGACACCGGCGAGGAACACGCCGGCGGTGTTGGTTTCCACGGGACGGAGCTTGCAGTGGGATTCCATGAAGAACCCGAAGCCGTCATAGGAAATGTGCAGGGTTTCGGCGAGCTTGTTCGCGCCCTTGGAACCTTCGATGCCCACGGCGAGGACGACCATGTCGGCCTTCACTTCAACGGGCTTGCCGAGCAGGGTGTCGGCACCGCGGACAATGTACTGTCCGTGGCCGTCGGGCTGGATGGCGGAAACGCGGCCGCGGATGTACTGCGTGCCGTATTCCTCGATGGCGCGGCGGGTGAATTCGTCATAGAGCTTCGCGTTGGCGCGAATATCCATGTAGAACACATACGACTGCGAATCGGGGATGTGGTCCTTGGTGAGGACGGCCTGCTTGGCGGTGTACATGCAGCAGAAGCCGGAGCAGTAGGGGCGTCCGATGGACTTGTCGCGCGAGCCGACGCACTGGATGAACACGACGCTCTTGGGTTCCTTGCCGTCGGACGGACGCTTGATGTGGCCGCCGGTCGGGCCGGAAGCGGACATGATGCGTTCGTACTGGAGCGAGGTGATGACGTCGGGGAGCTGTCCTGCGCCGTATTCGCCGTAGACGGTCCAGTCCATCAGATCGTAGCCGGTGGCGGCAACGATGGCACCCACGGTTTCGGTGACGATCTCGTCCTGCATCTCGTAGTTGATGGCACCGGTGGGGCACACCTTGGCGCACACGCCGCACTTGCCCGAGGTGAGCTTGCGGCAGTGTTCAGGATTGATGGAGGCCTTCTTGGGGATGGCCTGCGGGAAGGGAATGTTGATGGCCGTGGTGGGGCCGACGAATTCGTTGAACTTGTCGGGCGTCTTCTTGGCGGGGCACTTGTCCATGCACGCGCCGCAGCCGGTGCACTTCGACCAGTCGACGTAGGTGGCCTTCTTCTTCACGGTCACGGTGAAGTTGCCCACATACCCGGACACGTTGGTCACTTCGGAAGCGGCCATGAGCGTGATTTTGGGGTGCTGGGCCACGTCCACCATCTTGGGGCCGAGAATGCAGCTGGAGCAGTCGACGGTGGGGAAGGTCTTGTCGAGCTTCGCCATCTTGCCGCCGATGTGGCTTTCGCGTTCCACGAGGAGCACGTCGAGTCCGGCGTCGGCACAGTCGAGGGCGGCCTGAATGCCGGCCACGCCGCCGCCGATGACGAGCACGCGCTTGGTGGATTCGAAGGACTTGGAGAACAGCGGGTTGTCGCGGCGCAGCTTTTCAACGGCGATGCGGACAAGCTCGGCAGCCTTGTTGGTGTTGGCTTCCTTGTCCTTGCCGATCCAGGAAACATGTTCGCGGATGTTGGCCATTTCGAACATGTACTTGTTCAGGCCGGCGCGTTCCACGGTGCGGCGGAAGGTCGGTTCGTGCATGCGCGGGGTACAGGAGGCGACGACCACGCCGTCAAGCTGGTGTTCCTTGATGGCGGCGACGATTTCCTCCTGTCCGGGTTCCGAACAGGTGTACATGGTGTCGGTGGAGAAAGCCACGTCAGGGTAGGTCTTGGCGATCTCGGCAACCTTGGCGCAGTCCACGGTTCCGGCGATGTTCGACCCGCAGTGGCAGATAAAAACGCCTAATTTCATGCGCTAGTCTCCTCTGTGGCTTCCTTGGCCTTGGCCGCGGCGGCCTTGGCAGCCTGCGCGGCGTCGATCTTCCGGAGAAGTTCGGCGGGGCTGACGCAGAGCTTTTCGAAGCCGAGTTCCTGCTGAGGCAGGCCAAGGGCCAGCCCCATGAGCTGCGTGAAGTACAGTACCGGCATCTTGATGGAGCCACCCACGGCCTGACGCTGGCGCAGGTCGAGGTTCATGTGGCAGAGCGGGCAGGCGACGACAACGGCGTCCGCGCCGAAGGCCTGGGCACGTTCAAGGATGCGTCCGGTGAGGCGGGCGGTGATGTCGCGGCGGGGAATGCCCATAGCGGCACCACAGCATTCCGTCTTCAGGGGGAAGGGCACCACTTCGGCACCGAGGGCGGACATGATGTTGTCCATAGCCATCGGGTTTTCAGGGTCGTCAAACTGCATGATGTCCGCGGGGCGGCTCATCAGACAGCCGTAGTAACAGGCGACCTTGATGCCTTCGAGGGGCTTTTTCGTCTTCGCGGCGATGGCTTCGAGGCCATAGTCTTCCACGAGCACCTGAAGGATGGAGACCGTTTCCGGCAGCTCTTCAGGACAGGGCGCGTCGAGAAGGGCGTTGACCTTGCTGCGGAACGCCTCGTCCTGCATGCGGAACTTGGCGGTCTTGAGGTTGGCAAGACAGCTCGGGCAGGGCGTGCCCACGCGTTCGGCACCGTCGGCGGCGGCAAGGGCGAGGTTGCGGGCGGACAGCGCACCGGAGAGCACATGATCGCAGGCGTGGGCCGGCGTGGAACCGCAACAGCTCCAGTCAGGGATTTCCTTGAGGGCGATTTCAAGGGCGCGGCAGACGGCGCGGGTGGAACGTTCGTATTCGGCGGACGTTCCCTGGCCGGAACAGCCGGGGTAGTAGGCGAGTTTCATTTACTTGTCCCCCTCGGCGCTGCGCTGCTCGTCAAAACGCTTGAAGATGCGGGCCACAGCGTCCTTGCCGACGATGGTGTGGGGTTTGAAGGGCAGCTTCTGCTTGGGCAGGATGCGCGGAGCGAGATCCACATCAGTGAAGATCCGGCCCGTGCGGGCCATGAACATGGCCATCACGCCCAGTTCGTAGGTGCGCCCGAAGTGACGGACGGTCGTCAGGAAGGATTCCCAGAACGACGCCATGGCGTAGTTTGTCTTGCCTTCCTTCCAGGCCATGTGGCGCAGTACGTCCATGACCTTGGCGACGTCAATGTTGTTGGGGCAGCGGCACGTGCAGGTGGAGCACGAAACGCAGAGCCACAGCGAGCGGCAGGAAAGTGCCATCTCCTTGTTACCGAGCTGGACAGCCCGCATGACCTGGCTGACCTGCAGGTCGTACTCGGGACCGCAGGGGCATCCGGCCGTGCAGTTGCCACACTGGTAGCAGGAGGTCACTTTCTGACCGCTTTCTGCTTCCACTTCGCGAAGAAACGCTTCGTCGCGCGTGGTTTCAAGATTGAGTGTTTCCATGGTTCTCCCGGCAGTATAGTGGTTCAAAGACCAAAACCTTCTTCACGAGAAAAAATCTAACATATCCATGCTAACGGGGCAACAGGGCTGAATAAAAGAATGAGGAGATCCTTTCAGCATCCCCTCTCTGACAGCCGGTGCGGGGCACGGAATACCAATTCCCCCCGGAGCAATGCAAAGGTGAACTTTCACATACTATCAGATGAAATTATAAGATGGAACCCCTTTCTGCATGATAAGGCTGATTGGTCGAACAGTTGGCTCCCCGCCGCCCTTGCCGGAAGGCCGCCCCCGCCAGGAGCCGGTGGAGGCGGGGCTGGGGAGGCTGGCGGAAGCGGACAGCCCCGGCATGTCGGGCATCCGTTTTGAAGCGGCTCCCCGCCCCTGAGCTGCCTCAAAAGGGCCATCTGTCCAGCAAGATCGGACGGGGGTGCGGCCCCGCAGGGGAAGCCTTCCCGAAATCATGGACAGGCGGCTCACTGGGCCGGGCGGTTCCCCCGGACGAGATCCATGAACCATTGCGGCGGCCTGACCGGGCGGCCTTCGTGGTTGGTGCAGGGATGTTCGGTCATGCCTTCGGCGAGGAGGGCCTTGCGCTCGGCGTCCATCACATTGTACACAAAAACGAGGGATGCCCGCCTGACTTCGGATATTCCGGCGCGGATATAGATGAGATCGTCATAGCGTGCCGGCCGACGGTAGCGGCACTGCGCCTCGCGCACGGGCAGCATGATGCCGAGGCGTTCCACATCCGCGTAGCTCATGCCCATGTTGCGGATGAACTCGCTGCGGGAACGCTCAAAAAGATGCAGGTATTCTGCATAATAAAGGTACCCCATCGTGTCCGTCTCCCCGTAGGAGACGCGGTGGGCAAGCCAAACATCGGGAGTAGGAAAATCGTGCATGCACAGCGTCCTTTGCTGAAGGTTCCTCAAAAACGCGGGGCGGGAGCGTTGCTTTGGAGCATGGCCTTTTGCGGCATGGCCCTGCTGTCGTCGGGATGCGCTGCGCCCCATCCTGTTCCGCCCGTCCCCGAGTACGCTGTGACGGGCACGTTTGTTCCCGAACCGGAAGGCCAATCCGCGCTGCTGGCGGCGAAGCTGGATCGTTTTGGGCAGCACCTCCGCACCTGGAAGGAGCTTGCCCCGGCCCTGCGTGCCAGCCGTGTGCATGTCGAGTCCCGCGAAGCCGGACAGGTTGCCGTGGCCCACGGGGACATTGCCATAACGTGGGGCGACGTTGCCCGTACGCTGGCCCTTCTGGAAACGCTTCTTCCCCGGCTCGATGCCGAACCGCAGCTTCTGGCGGAACATTTTTATTGGCTAAGGCTGTCGGAAGACGCGGCTTTTTCGGGATACTATGAGCCGGTCATCAAGGCAAGCCGTACCCGCAAGCCCGGCTATACGGTTCCGCTGTACCGTGTTCCGCCCAACCTGCGCCAGCTGTCTCTGGGAGCCTTCAGGAGCGAGCTTATCGGGCAGCGCATCGTCTACCGGCTTGAGAAGGGACGCCCCGTTCCCTACTTCACCCGGGCGGAAATCGACGGTCTGAACGGCAGGCGCGGCGTGCTGCGCGGCAGAGGGCTTGAACTGGCGTGGCTCTCCGATCCGGTGGATGCCTTTTTCCTGCATGTGCAAGGTTCCGGGCGGCTGCGTTTTGAGGATGGGGGCGAAATGCCCGTGCGCTTTGCCGGCTCCAACGGCAGGGCCTATCTCAGCATCGGCCGCTATCTGGCCGATCAGGGGGAAATCCCTTCCGGGCAGGTAAGCATGCAGTCCATCCGCCAATGGCTGGACGAGCACCCCGAATCCCGTGATGCGCTGCTGGCCCGCAACGAACGGTACATCTTCTTCCGCAGAGGCCCGGCGGCCCCTGTGGGTACGCTGGCCTCCGGGCCGCAGGGCAGCATGGGCATTCCGCTCAGCCCGATGGTGTCGCTGGCGGTGGATCGCCGGACGTTCCCGCTCGGCGCGGTCATGGCCTTTGACGTGAACATTCCCGATGCGGATGCGCCCGTTTCGGCAGGCTCCACGCCAACGGAGCCGCTTTTCGGGCTTGGCCTGGCGCAGGATACGGGGGAAGCCATCAAGGGCCGCCGGGTAGACCTTTTCTGCGGCAAGGGCGAACAGGCCGCCTATGTGGCGGGGCATCTGAACGGGCCGGGAGCGGTCTGGATGCTGGTAGCCAGATAAGCCTTTCCGAAAGCCCCTGTTCCTCCTGAGCGGGGGCTTTTCTTTCCGGGATCAACCATCGCAAGAACCGCCGGCGCGAAACCGCTCGTCCACTCTGGCGGCTTCGCACAGGCAGGAGGGCTTCGGTGTGCGGGGACAGGCTCTGCTGCACCGAAGCCCTCGTTTTATTCTTGATTATCATATCGGAACCATTCTTTTTTTTGTATGGATGCACTGGCAGGGGACGATTCTTTTTTTGTACCCCGCATTTTTTGCTGGACAGGAAAAGGTTATGGTAATAGTTTCTATTAAAAATAACTCTATCCCTCTCCACAAGGGGAGGCGCGCGGATCGCGCCGGGAGAAATCCAAATGACATCTCGTTATCAGCTGTATAGATGCCCCATTTGCGGAACCGTAACGGAAATCGTGCACAACGGCGTCAGTGCCATGGTTTGCTGCGGCAAGATCATGGAACTGGTTGACGATCGCGAACCTGTGGGGACCAAGGAATCCCATACGCCTGTGCTTGAAGCCACGGAAAACGGCTGCAAGGTGAGCGTTGGCTCCAAGCTGCACGGCATGGATGAGGATCATCTGATCGAATGGGCGGAAATCCGCACCGCCGATGACACGATCCTCCGCAAGTACTTCAAGGCCGGAGAAACCCCTGTGGCGGTATTCCCCATCCCCGCCGATCAGGTCGTTTTCGTCCGCGCCTACTGTAACAAGCATGGCGGATGGCGCGCGAAATAGCGCGGTATTTGCTGGCATGAAAGGCCTCCGCCCCAACCGGGCGGAGGCCTTTTGCTTTTCGGCACATGAGCTGCCGCAAAAGAAAATGATCAATAAAAAATTCAATAACAGTCTAGTTTTACAAAAAACAGGAATGAATCTTGTTAAATATGAAAGTTTCAATGTCCATATATCATAAAAGTTTTTTTTAGAACAAAAGAAAATATTGATCGAGTGCACAAATAAGAGCCGGTTGACAGAAAAAGGAAAGTATCATTTAAAAAAGGAGAAAAGCCATTATACTTCTTTATTGAAGTACAAGGATTCGGCGTATTGGGCCGTTCATTTGGCATTATCGAAAGGAGCAGGAACAGAGGAAAGGCATCCGTCGTTTGAATGTTGTTTATCTATCATTGAGGAGGGATTCTAAAGATGGCTCAGGCGAATATAACTTCACATGTCAGATTGCGTAATCACATCTCGGGATACACTGATGTCATTCAAATGCTGACGGGTGTGCTTCTTTGCTGTTTTGTATTGATGCACATGTTTCTTGTTTCGAGTGTCATCCTCAGCCCGAGGTTGATGGACGGCATTGCCGGATTTCTTGAGACTTCTTATCTGGCGCAGGTTGGTGGTCCCATCATCCTTATTGTGATGGTGCTGCACTTTATTCTCGCTGCCCGCAAGATGCCGTTCAGCCCTCTGGAGCTGCGCGAATTCTGGCGTCAGTCCAAGATGATGCATCATATGGATACCTGGCTGTGGCTTGTGCAGGTGGTTACCGCCATCGTCATTCTGGTCATGGCAAGTGCCCACGTCATCAATATCCTCTCCAATCTCCCCATTTCCGCAAGCAAGAGCGCGGCCTCCATTCAGGGCGGCATGGTGCCCTTCTATCTGGTGCTGTTCGCTGCGATGGATCTGCATATCGCCATCGGGCTGTACCGCATTGGCGTGAAGTTTGGCATCCTGACTCGTGAAAACCGGCTGAAGTGGCGCAAGTATGCCCTCTACCTCGTGATCGGTCTGGCCCTGCTGAGCATGGCAACTCACTACAGCTTCGCCACGATGGCCATCTAAGGAGGGCGTGATGAGAACGATTTATTCCGACGTATTGTGCATTGGAGCCGGGCTTGCCGGCGAACGCGTCGCGCTCGCCGCGGCTATGGAAGGCTTCCACACCATCTGTCTTTCCGTCGTGCCCCCCCGCCGCTCGCATTCTTCGGCGGCCCAGGGCGGCATGCAGGCTTCCCTCGGCAACGCCGTCATGGGCAAGGGCGACAATTCCGACATCCACTTTGCCGACACCGTGAAAGGTTCGGACTGGGGCTGTGACCAGGAAGTGGCCCGTATTTTCGCCGACACCGCGCCCATCGTCATGCGCGAAATGGCGCACTGGGGCGTGCCGTGGAACCGCGTCGTTGCCGGCAAGCACACCTACTACAAGGGCGGCAAGCCCTTTGAAGCCGAAGAGGAAGAAAGCAAGCACGGCCTTATCCATGCCCGCGCCTTCGGCGGCACGGCGAAGTGGCGCACCTGCTACACCGCCGACGGTACCGGCCGTTCCGTGCTCAACACCCTTGACAGCAAATGCCTCCAGTACGGTGTGGAAATCCACGACCGCATGCAGGCCGAAGCCCTTATCCATGACGGCGAACGCTGCATGGGCGCGATTGTCCGCTCCCTGCGCGACGGCGAGCTTGTCGCCTACATCGCCAAGGCTACCCTCATCGCCACCGGCGGGTACGGCCGCATCTACCGCGCCACCACCAACGCCATCATCTGTGACGGCGGCGGCCAGATTTGCGCCCTGAACACCGGCGTTGTGCCGCTCGGCAACATGGAAGCCATCCAGTTCCACCCCACCGGCAGCGTGCCCACCGACATTCTGATGACGGAAGGCTGTCGCGGCGACGGCGGAACCCTGCTCGACGTGAACGAATACCGCTTCATGCCCGACTACGAACCGGAAAAGGCCGAACTCGCCTCCCGTGACGTGGTTTCCCGCCGCATGACCGAGCACATGCGCAAGGGTTTCGGCGTGAAAAGCCCCTATGGCGACCACCTGTGGCTTGATATCCGCCACCTGGGTGAAAAGCACATCACGACGAAGCTGCGCGAAATTTACGATATCTGTACGCACTTCCTCGGTGTGAACCCCATCACCCAGCTCATCCCCGTGCGTCCGACCCAGCACTATTCGATGGGCGGCGTCCGCACCAACAAGGACGGGCATGCCTACGGTCTTCAGGGCCTGTTCGCCGCCGGCGAAGCCGCCTGCTGGGATATGCACGGCTTCAACCGTCTGGGCGGCAACTCCCTTGCCGAAACCGTGGTCGCGGGCCGCTACATCGGCAGCAAGGTCGTCGAATACCTCAAGGGTACGGAAGCCTCCTTCAAGACCGAATGTGCGCGGGACGCGCAGCTCCTGGTTGCCAGGAACATCGACGACATCATTTCCTGCCGCAACGGCAAGGAAAACTGTTTCGAGCTTCGCAATGCCATGCAGGATGTCATGATGGACGACGTGGGCATCTTCCGTAACGCCAAGGACCTGCAGAACGGCGTCGACCGCCTGCTGGAGCTTTCCGAACGTGCCAAGCACATCGGGCTTCACGGCAGCGTGAAGGGCTTCACTCCCGAACTGAGCATGGCTCTCCGGGTTCCCGGCATGATCAAGCTGGCCCTCTGCACCGCCTACGGCGCGCTCCAGCGTACGGAATCCCGCGGTGCCCACACTCGCGAAGACTTCCCCGAACGCAATGACGCCAAGTGGCTCAACCGTACGCTTGCCACATGGAAGGAAGGCGACACCCTGCCGACCCTCAATTACGAAGACGCTTCCCCGTGGTTCGAGCTGCCTCCGGGCGAGCGCGGTTACGGCGGCGGCAAGATCATCCCCGCCGATATCCCCGCCGACAAGATCAAGACCAAGGAACAGGCGGAAGAGATCATAGAAAAGTCTGACAAGTAAAGATGGGTACGCTGCGGGGGAGGGGTGAAGGCCCTCTTTGAAAAGGGCCGCCTTCTCCCCTCCCCCGGAACCCCTCCTCTCATCCCCCCAAACGTTTTTGCCGGGCGGGGAGGGGCCGCGAAGGGAGACCTGAAACCATTTTCATAAGATAAGGAAAGAGCATGAGTCGCAAATTGCATATCGAGGTTTTCCGGTACAACCCGCTTGATCCCGCCTCCGTTCCGCACATGCAGTCTTTTTATGTCGAAGAATACAACTCCATGACCCTGTTCATCGCGCTGAACATCATCCGCGAACAGCAGGACCCCAGCCTTCAGTTTGACTTTTGCTGCCGCGCAGGCATCTGCGGTTCCTGCGGCATGGTGATCAACGGCCGCCCCGGTCTTGCCTGCCATACCCAGACCAAGGACCTGCCCGATCATATCGTCCTGCATCCCCTGCCGGTCTTCAAGCTGATCGGCGACCTGTCCGTGGATACCGGCGTATGGTTCCGCGAAGTGGGCCGCAAGATCGAAGCCTGGGTGCATACGCAGGACAAGGCCTTTGACCCCCGTGCCGAAGAAGCCCGCATGGAAAACGAACGCGCCGAGCAGATCTTCGAGCTTGACCGCTGTATCGAATGCGGCTGCTGTATCGCGGCCTGCGGCACGGCCCGCATGCGCAAGGACTTCATGGGTGCGGCAACCATCAACCGGTTGGCCCGCTTCTACATCGATCCTCGTGACAATCGTTCCGAGGAAGAATATTATGAAGTAATCGGCAACGATCAGGGCGTTTTTGGCTGTATGGGCCTGCTGGGTTGCGAAGATGTCTGCCCCAAGAAGATTCCGCTTCAGGATCAGCTGGGCATCATGCGCCGCATGCTCGCGCTCAAGTCGGTCAAGGGAATCCTGCCCAAGGCGTTGTACGAGAAGTTCAAGGGGTGCGGCTCGCACTGCCACAGCTGATCCCTTTCCGAGGGTGCTCCCGCAGCGCACCCCGAACTGGCCCCTTTTTAGGCATGCAAGGACGGCCCCGCCGTCCTTCATGCCGCCGAGGGGGTTCGGGGGGAATCATTCCCCCCGGCCGCCGGAGGCATGCCTTTCACATCAACGCATCAAAGGAAGAAGCTCATGGCCTTGTTTACCCGGGAAGAAGCCCTCGAATACCATCGTTCCCCCCGTCACGGCAAAACCGAAGTCGTGCTGACCAAACGCTGCGAAAGCCAGAAAGATCTTTCCCTCGCCTACTCGCCCGGTGTCGCCGAAGCCTGCAACGCCATCGCCGCCGATCAGTCCCTCGTCTCCGAGTACACGGGCCGCGCCAACCTTGTCGCCGTCATTTCCGATGGTACGGCTGTTCTCGGCCTCGGCAACATCGGACCCTACGCCGCCAAGCCGGTTATGGAAGGCAAGGGCGTTCTCTTCAAGAACTTCGCTGACGTAGATGTGTTTGACCTCTGCCTCAAGACCTCCAGCACCGATGAGTTCATCGCCGCCGTAAAGACGATGGAACCCACCTTCGGCGGCATCAACCTTGAAGACATCAAAGCCCCCGAGTGCTTCATCATCGAAGAAACGCTGAAGAAGGAAATGGGCATCCCGGTGTTCCATGACGACCAGCACGGCACCGCCATCATCTCCGGCGCGGCCCTGCTCAACGCCTGCGAACTCACCGGCCGCAACATCGGCGACGTGATCGTAGTGGTTGTTGGTGCCGGTGCTGCCGGTATGGCCTGCGCCCGCTTCTATTGCGCTCTCGGCGTGAAGCGCGAGAACATCCGCATGTTCGATTCCAAGGGCCTTATCCACAAGCAGCGCACCAATCTGGCTCCCTACAAGCTGGAATTCGCGCAGGAAGAAGACCTTGGCTCCCTCGCCGACTGCATGAAGGGCGCGGACCTGTTCCTCGGCCTCTCCACCAAGAATCTCGTGTCCCAGGACATGGTCCGCTCCATGGCCGACAAGCCGGTGCTGTTCGCCATGGCGAACCCCGACCCCGAGATCTCCTACGAAGACGCCAAGGCCGCCCGTGCCGACTGCATCATGGGAACCGGCCGTTCCGACTATCCCAACCAGATCAACAACGTCTCCGGCTTCCCCTACATTTTCCGCGGTGCGCTTGACGTTGAAGCCACGGAAATCAACGAAGCCATGAAGATCGCTGCCGCCAAGGCCCTTGCCGCTCTGGCGAAGGAACCCGTGCTGCCGGAAGTCTGCTCCGCCTACGGCGTGGACAATCTGGAATTCGGCTATGACTACATCATTCCGAAGCCGCTCGATCCGCGCATCCTGACCTGCATCACTCCCGCCGTCGCCAAGGCCGCCATGGAAACCGGCGTCGCCCGCAAGAACATCGCCGATCTCGACGCCTACGCCGCCGAGCTGGAACGCCGTGTGAAGAGCTCTCAGGCCCGCAACCGCGCGTTCGTCGCCTCATACGAATAAAAAAGAAGCCCGTCCGGACCGTTGCAGCGGTGCGGGCGGGCACAATGCCTTGTCGGAGCGGCGCGTTGGGGAACGTGTCCGTCTCTGGGGAGAGGTTCCGTCAAGGGCTTTGCCGTTGATGGCTCTCCAGACTCTAACTTTTTTTTGCCTTTTGGCAAGTGGGGAGAGGTTCCGTATGAAACGGTTCGCATGGAGTTTGCTGGCTGTTCTGGTCGTGGCTTGTGGTGTCTATCTGACTGGCGGGCTTGAGTGCCTTGCCGCTCCTGCCGGAACTGCGGGGGCTGCCATTCCGGGCGATCACACCCAGGCGTACATTACGCTGGGCATCCTTGTTGTTGCCGCGCTGCTTTTCGTTACCGAAGCCCTTCCCCTGCCCATTACGGCCATGCTGGTGCCGGTAGCCCTGTCGACCACGGGCGTACTGACCTCCAAGGTCGCCTTCAGCTACTTCGGCGACAATACGGTAGTCCTCTTTATGGCGATGTTCATCATCGGCGAATCGACCTTTGTCACCGGCTTTGCCGACAAGGTCGGCGAGGTGGCCCTGAAGCTCTCGAAAGGCGATATGAAGAAGCTGCTGCTCTTCTCCATGATTGCCGTCGGCGGCCTTTCCACCATCCTTTCCAACACCGGCACCATCGCCGTTGCCGTCCCCATGATCATGGGCATGTGCGCTTCCGCCAAGGTCGCCCCGAGCAAGATTCTCATGCCGGTGGCCTTTGCCTCCTCGCTCGGCGGTACGATTACCCTTGTGGGCACGCCGCCCAACGGCATCGTGAACTCCATGCTTGATCAGGTGGGCATTCCCCAGTTCGGCTTCTTCGAATTCGGCAAGTTCGGCGTCATCCTGTTCGGCGTGGGCCTGCTGTACTACTGGCTGTTCGGCTACCGTCTCCTGCCTGCGGACAAGGGTGGCGAAGACCACTCCTTCGGCTCCGAGCTGAAGATCCGCCGCACGGAAAAGATGCCTCACTCCATGATTATTTTTGCCTTCGTCGTGTTCATGATGGTGACCGAGCTTCTGCCGCTGACGACCGCCGCCGTGCTCGGGGCCTGTCTCGTGGTGGCCTCCCGCTGCATGAGCATGAAGGAAGCCTTCCATTGCATCGACTGGGTGACCATCTTCCTGTTCGCCGGGATGCTCTCCATGTCCGCCGCCATGCAGAAGTCCGGTGCGGCCGCGCTCATCGCCAATACGGTGGTCAGCAGCGTATCCGGCCCCACCATGCTGATGTTTGTTTCCTGCGCGCTGACCATGCTGCTGACCAACTTCATGTCCAACACGGCGACGGCGGCCCTGATGGCTCCGCTGGCCCTGCCCATCGCCGTGGGCGGCGGCATTTCGCCCCTGCCGCTGATGATGGGCATTTGTATGTCCGCCTCGGCCTGCTTCCTGACGCCTATCGCCACGCCTCCGAACACCATCGTGCTCGGACCCGGCCGCTATACCTTTATGGATTATATCAAGGCAGGCTGGCCGTTGCAGATTATCTGCCTGCTGATGTGCGTCTTTGTCATCCCGATGATCTGGCCCTTCTAGCTGTGCCCCCATGAAAAAGCGGCGTTTCACCTCCGGGCGGAACGCCGCTTTTTCATGGCTTCCGGGACACCCCGGCTCTCCTGCAAGAAAAGCTGCGGGAGCGGAACGCCAGAAGCCCCCCGGCAGCACCGGGAGGCTTCTGGCATCTGTATCTTGAGTGGCTATGCTGGAAGGGGGCGTCAGTTCCCCGTCTTGACGATTTTTGCCGGGACACCGGCCGCCACCGCCCGTGGCGGCACGTCGCGGATGACCACGGAACCGGCGGCGATGATGGCCCCGTCGCCGATGGTGACTCCCTTGAGGATGAGGCTGTTCATGCCGATCCAGACGTTCGCGCCGATGGTGACGCCGCGATCCAGCTCGAAGGCCGGCTCGATGTGCCGGGTTTCGGCGGGCCAGTGTGCGTGGAAGTCCGAGTCGGTGATCACGCAGTTCGGGCCGACCATCGTATCCTTGCCGATGGCAATGGTGCAGGAGCGGGCGGTTATTGCCGTGCCGCTGAGCTGCACGCCTTCCGCCAGCTCGATGCGGGCCGTGGGCGCGTAGGTGCGGAGCCGGACAGGGGCGGACAGCGTGGAGGCCGTGGCCCGCCGCGAGGACGAAACAAGGCCGCATCCGGCACCGAGGCGGACGCGGCTTCCGGGCCAGCGTCCGAGGATCACCGGCCCGCAGGCGGTGACTCCGGAACCAAGCTCGATGCCGAACAGTGCCGCCTTGAGGCGCAGGGCCAGCGTCCCCCGCAGTTTTGACCAGTGCCGCTGGGTGGCGATAGCCGCGTAGGACAGGATGTCCTGAAGAGACACCCCCTGTTCGACGGCCTTGCGGATTTTGCCGATCATGCCTTCCCCTTTTCGGATTGGGCCAGCTGCCAGCGGCACAGGCCGTTGAAGAGGTTGGTGCGGAGCATCTTGTCCCCGCCGTGCAGAGCGTTGATTTTTTCCTGAAAGTTTGCCCTGTTGGTCTTTCCTGCCGAGGGGCAGGGGTTTGACCAGACGGGCAGCTCCCAACGCCGGGCCGCCTTGACGATATCCGATTTTTCCACCAGCAGCAGGGGGCGGATGACCTTCAGCGCGCCCTTGAAAAAGTCGTCGGACATGCCCATGCCTTCCACGCGTCCGTTCTGGACGAGGTTCATGAAGAACGTCGTGACCAAATCGTCGGCATTGTGGCCGAAGGCGAGGTGCGTCAGGCGGTATTTCTGGCAGACTTCGAAAAGGCGCGTCCGGCGCAGCATGGCGCAGTAGAAGCAGGCCGAGTTGCGGCGGTTTTCCGGGGAATGCCCGCGCGGGCCGTGATCCGTGACCTCGATGTGTCCGGCAACGCCGTGTTTCCTCAGGTATTCGATGAGCGGCGCGTGGTTTTCGGCATCGAAACCGGGGTTCAGATGGATCGCCATGATATCGAAGCGGAACGGCACGATACGCTGGCGGCGGCGGAGCACCTCAAGCAGCACCCAGCTGTCGACCCCACCCGACACCGCAACGCCGATCTTGGCGCCGGGTCCGACCATTTCGGTGCGCTGCATGGCCTTTCCCGCGCTTTTGACGCAGACCTGCTGTGCGTAGGACAATTTTTCTTTTGCCATCAGGACAACCGCATTTTGAAGTCTTCGTAGCCGAATGCGCGGACAAGGCGGGACTCGTCGGTGTCCGGGTTCCAGCGCACGATGGAGGGCAGGCGCAGCCCGTTGAAGGTCGTGGTCTTCACCATGCTGTA
>CAZIFC010000024.1:0-36409 GCA_964538355.1 uncultured Lawsonia sp.
CTCAAAATCCGCCGGTGGCAACACCTTGCGAGTTCAAGTCTCGCTCCCGGTACCAAGATAATTCAAGGGTTTATGCTGATGGCGTAGGCCCTTTTTTTGTGCCCAGAATGTACACCTGCCCCCGGCCCGTAGGTGTACATTCTGCAAGCAGGTTCCGGGCGCATGTCCGCTGGTCATGCTGCGGACACGAACAGTCCAACATCTGTAGGAAAAATGTATTCATCTTTTTGATGATTGCCCGAAGACAAAACGTGCAGGCTGATGCAACATGCCTCAAAACATAAAGCTATTTCCATATGCAGAGGTATGTCTTATGAGAGACGCGATTGTTATTGGCGGCGGTATTGCAGGGATGTCGGCGGCTTGGCGGCTTCGCCACAGTGATGTGCTGGTTCTTGAGGCCAGCAACCGCATCGGCGGTCGGTTACGCTCCGAACGTCGCGGGGCTTACTGGCTGAACTGGGGCGGCCATGTTTTCGGGGGGGAAGGTTCCTTTGCCGACAAATTGCTGAAAGAAGTCGGCGTTGATGCTCTGAATCTTCAGGGTTCCTTTTCCGCACTTGCCTTTAAGGGCAAGGTGCTGAATGGCGGCAACGTCAACCTGTATCCTTTCCGTCTGCCGATTTCGTGGTCAAGCCGTTGGGATATCATCAGGGCTGGCCTCAAAGTCATGAAAGCCGTCAAAGATTACGGTAAGATCAACAAGCCGCGCAAGGGCGAGGACTACCGTGTGCGGCAGCAGCGTATCTATGATTTCATGGCGGATCAAACCTTTTCGGAATTCACGGGGCCGCTGTCTCCGGACGCCGACGCCTTTTTCCGACCCACGGTTTCCCGTTCATCAGGCGATCCCGAAGAAATTTCGGCGGGTGCGGGCGTAGGGTATTTTCTGCTCGTGTGGGACAAAAGTTCTGGCCTTGCCCGCAATATCGTGGGCGGTGCAGCCACTCTGCCGCAGGCCATTGCCCACGCGCTGGGCGACAAGGTTCAGCTCGGAGCCGAAGTGCTTGAGGTTATCCAGCACAACGATCATGTGGAAGTTACCTATTCCCGCGACGGAAAAGAAGTTACCGAAACCGCCAGGTATGCGGTGATCACAACTCCCGCGACCATTACCCATCGCGTGACCAAAAACCTTGATCCTGTTGTCCATGACGCCCTCGGCAAGATCCAGTACGGTCATTATGTCTCGGCAGCCTTCCTGACCAACGAAACCGGACGCCGCCCCTGGGACAATGTGTATGCCTACTGCACTCCGCAGAAATCCTTCAACATCGCGTTCAACATGTCGAACCTTGTTCGCACGATGGAAAGCGAACGCCAACCGGGTTCGTCTTTTATGGTTTTTTCTCCCGCAACTCTTGCCCGAAACCTCATTGATTTGCCCGAAGAACAGATTCTTGAAATATACCGCAGAGATTTGGAAGAAGTATTTCCCGGGTTCAACTCTATTCTTGTGGAGCAGAGCGTACAGAAATTCCGTTTGGGCCTTGCCTACTGCTTCCCCGGACGGAACAAGCTTCAGCCCCTGCTGATGCGTACACCGCAGCGTATCTATCTCGCCGGGGACTATCTGGGGTCATGGTATACGGAAACCGCCATCCAGACGGGACTCCTCGCCGGTGAAGACATCAACAGCAAACTCTTTACCGATATGTTGCCTCCCTCAAACGGTTTTTCCTATTAGCCCCCCTTGCCGTCCGCCGTCCGGTTCCTCTCCCCTTGAACCGGCCGGCGGACGCACTCGCCTCATGAGCCTTGTTCGCTTACAAGCGCATGAGTCAGATGAGAAAACTTCAATTCAAGGTGAAGCGTAAACCTGTCCAGCCCTGAATCCAGATCCATTTGAGTGATATCTTCAATCCGTTTGAGGCGATAATACAGCGTAGAACGATGGATGCACAGCTCCGTGGAGGTCTTGGCGATATTTCCCGCATTATCAAGAAAGCGTTCCAGCGTTTCCAGAAGGCCGGCGTCCTCCGCCTGCAATGCCTCGATATTGGGCGTCAGGGGAAAGCTGGCATTTTCATGGTTGCGCGTCAGCAGGGCAAGGTTGCCATAGACACCTAGTCCGCTCCATGTTGCACAGGGGGCCATGTTGGGAATGGCCAGCAGTACCTGGAGGACAGAGGATGCCTGCATATACGAATCATACAAATGCAAGACATCCGCTTCAGGGCCAATGCCGATTTTCAAACTGGACTGGGCTCCCGAACAGGCTATTTCCGTGAGCCTCGTCGGATCCGCAAGCTGGGAGTCCGCTGGAATGACAATCAACAAGTCCGGTTGAGACTCCGTGAACAGCGGCTGGGCCGGCTTTCCTTTGGCGGCATGGACAGCGGCAAATTCGCGAAGCTGCCTGCGCAGGAACATCAGCTCCTCGTGTCTCCTTTCTTCATTTCCAGCCGCTGCACAAAGCACCCGGTAGGCACACGTCGAATGGACATAGCCCTCATGGGCAAGGATGGACATCGCCCTTGATGTCTTGCGGACATCCATAGAAAGCAGATCCCTGACAATAAGCTCATGTTTGCTGAACTGGTATTCATCCTCAAGGTGCATACTGAACATCGGAACCGCCAGTTCCGCCGCGCACGCCGCAGCCGCCTTGTCCTCCGCCGGGGAAACAGAACCCACAAGCCAAAGATAGCCCAGCGTGTTGCCATCCCAGCGGATAGGGTAACAGGAACGCTCCTTGAATCCCAGTTCGGGACGGCTCGGTATGCGGACGATTTTTTCTTCCGTCATGGCGATATCGAAGGAAAGCAGATACCGGCAGGACGCTTCCTCAAGCGTTCGCGCCAGAATAGCCCTGACCCTTGCCTCGTCCGCATCATTGAAATGCTTGGATACGGCGACAAGGTTGATATTTACGTCATCTATGGCCACGGAACGCTGGAGTGTCTGCGCGAGGCCGTCCACGCGCTGCTGTATCAGATTTTGAAACATGCCCACCTCTCGGGATTATATCATGCACGGGAGCATCTCTCCATAGAGCAACACCTTTTGTACCAGAGCAAATCCGTTCTGCAACTTTTCTCTGTTTGTCCAAAAAGATTGCGCCAAATAGATGCTGTTAGAGAACAGCGTGTTGCATGTATTACGCATATGCCATGATGGTATAACTAAGTATAACTACATAGAAATAAAAATAGTTTCCTGTTCTTCTGTGCAAAAAAGAACGGAGTGGGGGTGTGGGGTGTCCAAAGAGATATGAGCACTAGGATATCCAATATGTTTTTAGGATGATAACAACTTTTTTCTCCCATGTTCACTTGTTTCACAAGACGGCATCGCATAAAATCAATTTACGACAAATGCATGAAAACGGATGGGAAGAATTTGATATTTGTTCGATGACAACAGACTATATTCAGTGCATTCCTTTATAACAACGAAATTGCCAAATCGATTTAACACGAGGAGATGTACATGCGTCAGTCTATTGCAGCAACTGGAGCCCCCGCTGCCGTCGGTAGTTATTCGCAGGCTGTCCGTGCCGGAGAGTTCCTTTTTCTTTCTGGACAAATATGCGCCAACCCCGAAACCGGTGAGCTTGAGCGCGACACTGTGGGTAGCCAGACGAGACGGATTATGGAAAACATCAAGGCGATTGTCGAAGAGGCCGGATGCACAATGGACGATGTTGTCCAGTGCCGGGCCTTTCTCTCTGACATGCGCCATTTTTCTGACTTCGAAGCCGTGTATCGTGAATACTTCACCCATCCCTATCCCGCACGCATGACAGTTGCCAGTGCCGGAATCTATGCCGATCTGGATGTTGAGATGGATGCGACCGTGCATATCAAAGCATAAGGCCAACACATCCTGCGGAGGTTCCCCAAGTATTCGCCTTGTGGACTATCAGGATTGAACCATGACGTCTGACGCCGTTTCAGAGTATCGTCTTTTCCGGCGTCGGAACGCACCTTTTTCTCTTCATCGTAAAGGAGAGTGCCGTGAAAGACGCCGCCCTTGATAAAAGAATCCTTGTTCCGACGATTGCCATCGTACTCCTGACCTCTGCACCACTCATCTTTTTTGCCTCGTCTCTGCAGGACATGATTCAGTCCATTTATGATTTCACCGCACAGAGTTTTGGGTGGGGTTATATTCTTCTTTATCTGCTTGGCGGTTTTTTTGTCTTTTTTATAGCCTTTTCGCCCTATGGAAAGATCAAGCTCGGCGGGCATGATCAAAAACCGGTGTTCAGCAACTTCCACTGGGGAAGTATGATCATCGCTGCGGGGCACGGTATCGGCATGGTGAACTGGTCTATGGTCGAGCCGCTCATTACGAACAATGTGGCTCCGCTCGGGCATGGAGCCAATGCCGCCTACAGCTATGAAGTTGCAACGGCCTATACCTTTTTCCACTGGGGACCGTATTACTGGGTCCTTTATTTGATCCCCTGCATTCCTATTTTCTATTTCATGGGTGTCCGTCAGGTGAAAAAGCAGCGGGTCAGCGAGTGCTTCACTCCTTTGCTCGGCCAGAAGCTTGTCAACGGCTGGCTGGGAACATTCCTTGATGTCTTTATCATCATGGGGCTTGCGGGCGGCGTCGGATCAACCGTAGCCACGGCGGTACAGCTTGTTTCCGGCCTGTACGCCAACTATTTCGGCCTTGCGTCTTCTACGACCATGCAGCTCGGCGTCCTCGGGCTGTTCACGGTGATCACGCTCGGGAGCGTTCGCAAGCCATTGAGCAAAGGCATGCGTGTCTTGAGCGATATGAATTCGATTCTGGCTCTCACGCTGCTCGGCATCGTCTTGTTTGGTGGAGCCACCGGCTATTTCTTCAGCCTTGGAACCAATACGCTCGGCATGGTGCTGGACATGTTTCCTCGCGTTTCGGGGTGGACGGATCCTTACAATGCCAGCGGGTTTCCCGCCAAATGGACCGTATTCTACGGCGCATGGTTTCTCGCCTACGGACCTATGATGGCTATCTTCTTTACCGGCATTTCGATGGGCAGGACGCTCCGCGAAACGGTACTGGGGGTTTACTTCTTCGGCTGTCTTTCCTCCTTTCTGTTCAGTGTCATTTTTGGCGGATTCTCCCTGTATCTGCAATACACCGGGCAGTTTGATGTATATGCCTTCTATCTGGCCCATGATCTTCCCAGCACCGTAAGCAAGGTCATGAGCCTTACGCCGCTTCATCAAATCATGTCTCCGGCCTTCCTCATCTGCTGCACCATCTTCCTGACCACGACCATTGATGCCGCCACCCGCGTGATGGCAGCCATGTCGTCAAAGGAAATCCGGACGGATCAGGAACCGAGCGTCTACTCAAAATACATCTGGTGTATCGCCCTTTCCATTCTGGTTCTGGGTGTGCTCCTTGTCGGAGGGCTGGAGATCATTCAGGCTCTTGTGGTGCTCGCCGCCATTCCGCTCTTAGCTATCTGCATCGGGATGAATGTAGCCATGTTCAAAGCTGTTCGGGAAGATTTCCCCAATATTTGGGCAGCCAATCTCTTGTACATCGACAAGGACAAAACTGAAGAGAAGGCTTCGGCTACTACCGCACAATGATGGAGGGCCGCTGTTCGGCTGCTTGTTGACCTCAATGCCAAAGGGGTATCCGGTAACACCATGCCGGATACCCCTTTGGTTGCGCTTACACCAGCTGCATGGGCTGGTTATAGACGATTCCTTCACTGCCGTTGAGTCCGTCGGTGCCGTACAGATAGTTCAGGGCAAGCAGATCAAACGGGCTGTAGTAGCTTTTTCCTTCCTCGAACCATGCCTCTCCCTGTTCCTGGGGATTGGTATAGGACATGCTTGTCCATGCCTCATTGTCCAGCACATTGGGAAGCGTGGCCCAATTCTTGCTGTTTACCAACTCGTCGACTTTGTCAAAGGGATGCTTCAGGCCGAGCGCATGCCCCAATTCATGGACGATGGTGAGAAACGAGCTGTTTCCGAAGGAGGGATTCGCGTTTTCGGAATAGGCACTTGAAGCCGTCAGGATAACGGCGACCTTATCATCGTACAGGGTACTGAATTCTGTCCAGCCGAGGGTAATCCCTTCACCGGGATTGGGATCAGGATCTTCGGCGGTAAAGAAGTACAGGTTGGCTTTGGACGCATCGCTCGTATAGTGAAAGGTGATGCCTGTCACATCCGAAGCCGCGTCGAGAGCCTCTTTGTAGCCTTTTTCCTGCTGCGGGTTCAGGGCTGAGAATTTGGGAGCGACATTGCCGATGTATTGGTTCTGTACATCGGATGTAGCAGGGAGCGTGTAGTAAAGGACATTGCCCTGTTCCGCGCCAACCTTATTCCAATTTTTGAGGGGGATTTCTTCAGATTGCTCGTTCCAGCCCATGAAGAGCAGGGAGTCAATGAGCGCGTTTCCCGAAAGAGGCACATCGGCGAGGGCCGCGCCTTCGATCTCTGGCAGGTTTTCCATGACCGGAGCGACCCCTTCAAGGTATCCATGCAGGGCGTAGTGGGTAATGGGATCAAGCCCGGCCTCGCGGAAGGCCCCCACAAGGCTCTCGGTGGTATAGCTGGTGCCTTCGTCTTTCAGGCACTGGGCGATCTTGCTCTGGTAGTAACGCCCGAGGTCAAAATACTGGCTGGGATCGATCCCCATGCTGCCATCCGCCGCCTGTTCAAACGCTCCGTAACGGGTAAAGTGTTCCCATGCGGTCAATCCTTCTTTGGCAAAGGCCGCGGCGGTATCTTCGGTTGTCCACGTTTTGCCTTCTGCGCCCTCAGCGTTCAAGGCGTTTGTTTTATTGGCGAGGTATTGTTCTTGATTGAAATAGAGTTCTCGAAAGAGTTCCTGCTGTGAGGCGTGGCCATGCACAGGCGCAGAGGCTTCCGCAGTTGGCACAATCGATTCGGCGTATCCGTGACGCGCATAATGGGTGATGGGATCAAGGCCGGTATCCCGGAAGATACCGGCAAGTTCTTCCTTCGTGTAGGTGATTCCGAGCGATTTCTGGCACTCCTGCAACTTTGTGTTGTAGTACGCGTCTACATCAAACAGGTTTCCGGGATCGATCCCCATACCGCCGTCCGCAGCCTGCTCGAAGGCTCCGTAGCGGGAGAAGTGCTCCCATGCGCTCAGCCCGGCACCGGCAATGGCGGCTCGTGTGTCTTCAACCGTCCAGTGTTTGTCTGAACTGTCAAAGGTATTGAGAGCGGCCGTCTTGTTGGAGAGATATTGTTCCTCGTCGAAGTAAAAGGCACGGAAGAAGTTTGCAGCGTCTTGTACCATAATGAAGCTCCGAGGTGTAAAGGGATGGTATGCTCGTTTTCCCGGCAGACAATGCGTCCACATGAGCCGCTTGAAAAGGACACAGACTCTGTGGGGGCAAATGCCGGATGGCTCCGGGCGGGAGTGGAGCCAGCCTCAGGCCTGCTGATCCTCCTTTGAGGCATACCGCCATGCGGGACCCGCATATTCTGGCATGGCGGTATGGCAGGAAGCCGTTGAACAGGAAGCGGTGGTTAACATACAGCCATATCTTTCAGGCGGGGCAGCGGCGGGTCGTCCTCCTGACGATGACGGGCAGCCTCGAAGCCCTTCTTTGTGCCCTGACGACGGGATAGCGGTAGCGTGAGCTTCCCCGAGAAGACGGCGGTTACGTCACGGCGAAACGCTTGCCGGACACAGGGTGGAACCGTTGACAGTATAGGACATATGCTTGTTTTTAAACGGTATTCAAGGGAAAACGAGAGTTTGAGAAGTTGGCCGGAGGCTCGTTTGTCCGGGCAAAAAGGGGGGAACGGGGAGGAAGAACCTGTGGAAGACAACCCGCAAGCGTCATACCGTCGTGCCGGAAAGGGCCTGTTTTCCCATAAGCTGTTTTCATTTTTTTGTCCATTTTCATCAAAAAATCCTTCTTGGTCTGAAACATGCTTTTTACAGAGTTGCTCCTGCCGCACGGTTGTGGGCAATCCGGCGCGTTTCTGAAAGGGAGCGGCAGAGGCGGGTGAAGGCGAGACGCAGGGTAGAACCCAAGGGCGCAACCTGAAGAACAGGCGAGCCAAGGCCGGCTGCGATGCCCATCGACTTCAGCCGGAACCAAGACAGCCTGTTCAGTGTTGCGGGAGAAGGTTTTCGCGAACGGGGACTGAAACAAAAAAGCCCCCTTCTCAGGAAGGGGGCTTTGCGAGGATGCAGAAAGAGGAGGAGCGAGCAACCTTTCTACATGTTCTCTTGCGTCAATTATTCAGAATCTCTCCTCCGCAGCACGCGGATGGCGGCTACGGCCGTGAAGCCGAGGAACAGGACCATGAGGTCATAGGAAGGCGTGGAACCGACGGTACAGCCGCTGCTGCTGCCGCCATCGTCCTTCTTGACCGGGCCGGGCTGGTAGGAGCCGCCGTTGGAAGGCATGGTGCCGGAGGTGGTCACCAGAGACACGGGGTCAACGATCACGCCGTCAGTCTGGTCGGCGTCAAAGGTGGCGTCGTTGTCCTTGATGATGAAGAACGCGATGTACTGCTTGTCCATTTCAAGCACGGCGTCCTGACTCAGCGCAACAGTCGGATTCGTGAAGTCCGCAACCCACCACTGGCCAGAGGCAGAAGCCATGGATGCGGAATCCGGACGGCCATAGGCGTATTCGGCCTTCTGGTTGGCCGTCATCTTGTACAGCTTGAAGCTGCTGAGCTTTTCGCCGTTGCCAAGCAGGTTCATCTGGAAGACGGCACTGGAGCCGGCGTCTACGTTTGCCATAAACGATACGGTACCGAAACGCTTTTCACCGTCGTTCAGGGCCGCATAGTCCTTTTCAGCCGTGGCATGGTCAATGTACTGGCTGTTGGCGAGGGTGACATCGGTGTCGAGCGCGGGCTGGTCATACGCGACACGGAAGCTGTTCACAAAGAAGTCCGTGTCGGGCAGGACGCCGTGGACGACCTTGTCGCCTACGATGGTGGCGGCAACACGCAGCTTCGCGATAGTCAAGGGTTCCGTTTGCGCTACGTCGAAGATGTTCTTGTCCATGATGACGAAGTCGGCGAGCTTGCCTTCCGCAATGGAGCCGACGCGGTCTTCCAGCTTGTTCTGATAGGCCGGAGCGATGGTGACGGCGCGGAGAGCCTGAAGCGTACTGACGCGCTGGTCATACGTCCAGAACTTGCGGGTTTCGGTGCTGTTGCTCCGTTCCTTGTAATCAACGGTGGCGTCAACATCCTTGCCCGTGCCGTTCACTTCAATGTTCTTCTGGCCCAGGACTTCAAGGGCATCGCCGGAGACGCGGGTTACGCCGGACTGGATGCTGCGCAGGGGCGAGATCGGGGTCACGAACGTATCGTTGTGGAAGGAGTAGGGCATGCCATAGGCTTCCGCCCAGCCGGCCGGACTCATGTTGTAGGCGCGGCCGGGTCCAAAGAACTTGTTGGTATGGCGATAGCCGTAGAAGTAGGTGTGGTTGTCAAAGAACGAGACGAAGTGGTGCTGGGCAGCCATCAGCTCGGGGAGGTTGCCGTTGGGCAGCTTTCCGTTGAGGGTCGTGTCGACGACGCCATCCTTGAACGCGCCGTCAAGCTCCTCATACATGCCAGCCGTACCGTTGAGTCCCGCATAGTCGCCCACCAGACGCTGGATCTGCTGGCGTTCCACGGTCTGGCCGTGAATGGAGGTGTGGCGGGTATCCTTGACTTCGGGATACATGGACACGATGTTCTCAAGAGCGGTTACCCATGCTTCGGCGGCGGCGGAGCCGTTCGTGTGGGTTTCCGTGCTGTGGCCATACTTGTGGTAGATGCTCAGGCCGTGGGTAAGCTCCTCGGTCGTCATGTAGCGGGTTCCGGGCAAGCCGTTAAAATATCCGGCCTTATTAAAGCTGTCTGCTTCCGTGTATTGTCCCCAGTCATAGAAGCCGGGCTTTTTCATCCATGCGGTATATCCCTGCGGGGAACCGTCTTCAAGAAGCTTCCATGCACCTAAGAAAATATGGTTTTCGGGAAGTTTCGCCGTACGCACAGGCGCGTAGGTAGGATCGATCTGTTCGTAGGGGATTCCTTGACCGGGCTTGGAATACATGACGACAGGCAAGGAGGTGATATCCGAGCCGCCGGGCAGGGCGTTGGAGCCGTCCGTATAGCGATCCGGGGTGCCGTCATCGGCCCAGCCCAGGGCTGCGCGGTTCATCCAGCCAAACATATCGACGCTGGTTCCGTAGTATCCCATGGGATGGTAGGCCAGGCGGATGTTCAGGCGGTTCTTGAGCAACGCTTTTTGGAAAACAGGAACGTCCTGTACCACGGGAGTGGTGCCGCTATCGCCGGTTGTAACACCAGCTGCCGCATACACCTGATCGGCACGGGAAACATTCTGGAGCGGATTGGATTTGACCTTCAGAGGAACGAGATTCATGGCAGGCCCTTCGAGCAAAAGCCCGGTGGGTTCTCCGTCCTTATCTTTAACCAAGCCCTCTTGCTGTGTATTTTTATCAACTCCGTAGAGTGCCAATGCCGCGGAGTTGGCGACGGACATGTGGCCGGAAATGTGTCTGACCAAAATGGGGTGTTCGGAGCTGGCCTTGTCGAGGTCGTATCTGGTGGGGTGGGTTTGTTCGATAAGCTGGGTATCGTCGTAGTTGTCGCCGACGATAGGCTGACCGGGAGGCGTGACCTTTGCCTTGTTGGCAAGAGCCTCAATGAGCTTGTCCATGCTGTTGACGGTGCCGTCAAGCAACGGACTGTTCAGGTTGACTTTATACAGGTCGGCTTCGCCCTGCTGGGGGAAGTGTCCGTGACCGTCCACAAAGCCGGGGAGCATAGTCTTTCCGCGCAGGTCAACGATTTTGTTGACATTGGCGGAAATAAGAAGCCCCTTGCTCTGCGCGTCCGCCTTGGAACCGGCAAAGATGATTTTGCCGTTCAGGGTAGCGACAACGTCAACCGTTCTTGCTTCTTTGGCTTCCCTTGCCTCGGCTGCGGTTTCCGTCACGGTATAGATTTTACCGTTGTGGTAGACCGTATCGGCAAGTTTGTCGGCAGCATAGAGCTGCATGCCGCCACCAAGAACCATCGCCATGACCGCCGCGAAAGTCAGCGCACGCTTCTTCACACGGTTTTTCATAAGCACTCCTTCTGTAAAACGTTGGCGTTGCCGTGAACCGTCCGCCACCCCTCGCTGCCGTTCTACGGAAGGTGCGTGGCTTGAGCGGTTCCATAACAAAAAGGCCTGTATGCATCACATGTCTGGCCTTCTTACACGAGAGGGGAGTATCATTTGACGTGCAAATCTGCCGGGTATAACAAATTTATTATAATAAATGAGGTTGATAGGGACAGGTGGCAGGTTGTCGTCATGCTCTACCCTTATAAAACGAGCACATGTTAATAAAAGCACATGCAGTAAGCGTGCCTCTCGTTTTATCACCAGTTATTCCTGTCCATTAAGATTTACACTTGTATAAGAAGAGATAGCCGTCCCTGTTATCAATGCATAATCAACTTGCTCAATATTTTTTATCTATATAAAAAAGTATATTACTCTATAATTCAAAAACAACTTATAATTTAAAAATGAATCAATATTTTACTATGGTTAATTATTTTAATATAATAGATAGATGCTGAAACGGAGCGGGGCCTCTTTGGGAAAAAATCCTATGCACAAGTAGGCATAAAGAATGCAAGCAATAGGGAAAGAAATCTCCGCCGGACGCCTCTTCAAGAATATGTATCACGGGATAGAAGACTATTTCTCATTGAGTGATATGCGCGGATTACAGTATGGTGTATGCATCAGGATGCAGCTTTGGGAGCATTCCGAAACGATTTCGGAGCATGGAAGATATGTCCTGCTGGATCGGTGCATGCTGAAGACGGCTGCTTGTTAACCGACTATGGCTTCTTCTTGATATGCCGCGGAGATAAAGCGACATTTGAGAGCGCGTTTGGAAACGTCTTGCGGAATAATCGAGAAGGCCTTGAGAACAGATGGTCAGGACGCTGAGAAAAAAGCAGGGCTGTGGCGTTCGTTCCGGTGTGGCAGGATTCTTGTCCTCCCGCTTGTGGAAGCTGTTTTCAGAGACAATCTCCTGTGAGGGAAAAACATTGAAGACTTCCTTGATCCGAACGGCCCTAGGAGCCGATGCTGCGAACAGGAATCCCCTGTTTTTTACCCTGCTATTTCGTGCGGAGTAGGGCTAGCCACCTCTTTCCTTCTTAAGGACTCTTTATGCCTTTCGATAGCCGTGCGCTCGGACAGAGAATACGCTTCAGAGTGCAGCACTGATTTCAAGGCTTGAGAAGATAGTCACATGTAATGGCATCGCTTTTGCCAACAAAAGCAAGAGCACAGCGACGCTCCGGTACAGCCCGTGGAATCATTGCTCCGGCATGAACTTTGCTTTTTGAAAACAAGGCATATGAGTGCTTCATGCCGCAGGAGGAACTATGCATTCCATTGGTTTTATTGGATTGGGAAACATGGGTGCCCCTATTGCCCGCAATCTGATCAGGGCTGGGTGCCGTGTCCTTGTGTACAGCCGCAGCCAGCACAAGGCGGAAGCCGTTCTTGAGGCCGGAACAACCGGGTCCAGAGTCCGGGACTTCATGGATTTTGCGCCGTGCGAGGTGCTTTTTACCTGCCTTGCTCTGCCCGAACACGTCAGGCAGGCCGTTCTTGGAGAGGGGGGCGCGTATGCCGTATTGCATCCCGGGACGGTTCATGTGGAACTCAGCACCATCGATCCCGCGACGGCACATGAACTGGCTGAGGCTGCTGCGAAGCGGGGTATCACCTATGTCCAGTGTACGCTCGGAAAGACGCCAGCCCATGCCGAACGGGCGGAGGAACCCCTGTTCATCGGCGGGAACCCGGAAGCCGTCGAGAGGCTGAAGCCCCTGTTTTCCTTGATTGGAATACCTCAATATGTCGGCACAATCGATGCTGCCTGTGCGGTCAAGCTTATCAGCAATCTGATCGGGATGGGCAATCTGGCGATACTCGCCGCCGGGTTGAGAATTGGGGAACAGGCCGGGCTTGCCCCGGAAACGATGCTGCCGCTGCTGGCGGATACGGGGGCACGCAGTTTTCAGATGGATGTGCGCGGGCCATGGATCGCCTCACAAGATTTTGCGCCGCGTTTTGGGCTGGATTTGGCACTAAAAGATGTACGTCTGGGCTGCGAGATGGCGGCGGCTTGGGATTGCTCTTCCCCGCTTCTGGAAGCGGTCCTTTCCCTGTTCAGGCAGGCCAGTTCCGAAGGGTTCGGGGCCGAAGACTGCGCCGCCGTGTACAAGAGCCTGTGCAGGTGAAGCCTCCAGGGGAAAGGGGTGGGGTTTTTGGAGAGGGGAAGGGGGAATTCTTTCCATAAGCTCCCCAGTCTCCCCTATTTCTCCCCTTTCTCCAATTCTTTGACCTTTCTGAAGATGGTGCTGCGATCCACCTGAAAGTGCCGTGCGACTTCGGTGATGCTCCCGTAACGAAGCATGGCTGCTGCAATCACCTTGTTTTCCAGTTCCTTCATGACTTCCTTGAACGTCTTGCCGTCAAGATCGATGTCCATGCCGTCTTTGGATGCCGGAACGGGGACTTTTGCCGCACCGGCAATCGGAATATCTCCAGCCCGGATGATGCGGTTTTTGCAGGTCACGGCCAGCCCCTGCACGAGGTTTTCCAGCTCCCGGACATTGCCCGGCCATTTGTAGTCAAGCAGAAGCTGTTCGGCTTCTGTGGAAAAAGTCAGTGCCCGATGATACTTGTTTGCGTAAAATTGCAAGAACATGCGTGCAAGGGGGAGGATGTCCGCCTGGCGTTCCCGCAGCGGTGGAATAGTGATGACCGCGACCTTGAGGCGGTAATACAGGTCGCTGCGGAACTCCCCGCGCGCAATGGCTCGTTCCAGATTCTTGTTTGTGGCGGCAATGATGCGTACGTCGATTTGTTTTGGGGTTGTGGACCCCACACGCATGATCTCCCAGTCCTGAAGGAGGCGGAGCAGGCGCGTCTGCATGGACATGGGCAGCTCGCCTATTTCGTCAAGAAAGAGCGTCCCACCTGCAGCCGCTTCGAACAATCCTATCTTTCCGGCCTTGTTTCCGCCGGAAAAGGTTCCAGCGGCATATCCGAACAGTTCGGTTTCAATAAGATTTTCAGGAATGCTTCCGCAGTCGACCTTGATGAAGGCCTTGCCCTTGCGTGAGCTGAGCGAGTGGATGTGTCTGGCGATGACGTCCTTTCCCACCCCTGTCTCGCCGAGCAGCAGCACAGTAGCATCCGTTTCGGCGATGGTGTTCACCTCGCCGTAGAGCTTGAGCATGGCGTTGCTGGTGAAAATTTTTGGAGTCTTGCGGGAAAATTCCTGTGCCTCGCCCGAGGTGCTGAGCTGCTGGAAGGCTTCGAGCAGCTCCTTTTGCACGTTGAGCTGTTCCCGCATTTCGGAAAGCATGGTTATGTCGCGCAGAAACGTGATGCACAACACCAGACGGCCTTGTGTGTCAAAGACCGGAAAGGCTTCCAGAATCAGTTTGCGGCCGTCCGAAACGGTCTGCACCCGGGTAGCTGGCTGGCGGGTTCGCATCACTTCGGGGTTGAGCACGACATCGAGCCTGCCGCGCTCCACGAAATCCCTGACGGAATGGCCAAGCATTTCTTCGCGGGGTATACCCGTAAGTTCCGCATGACGCTTGTTCAGATGAACGACAGTCCCTTCCACGTCGGAAATGCAGATTCCTTCTTTGAAGGCGTCAAAAAGTTGGTCAAGATATTCGTGCAACATCATTTGCTCGCATTTTATGGAACTTTTTCAAGGCGTCATGAAGCTATGCCGGATCACGGGGCAAATGGCAAGAAACCACGGCAGCCGTGGATATAGAGGAAGCCCGCCCGGCGGAAAGCCGGACGGGCGCGGGAGAGGAGGGCGGGGGCTACTGGCCGTATCCCATGAGGCTGGGCAGCCATGTGCTGATGGCCGGCACATAGGTGAAAAGCAGGATGCACAGCGTCAGGGCAACCAGATAGGGAATGACCGAAACGGAAATCCGTTCCACGGAGATTCCGGCTATCCGGGAGGCGACGAAGAGGTTGACGCCAAGAGGCGGGGTCAGCATGGCGACATTGTTAGTAACCACGAGAATGATGCCGAAGTGGATCGGGTCGATGCCGAGCTGGAGGATCATGGGAAGCAGCACGGGAACCAGAATGATGATGGTCGCCAAGGTCTCCATGAACATGCCAAGTACATACAGCACGCCGATAATCATGAGCAGCACGAGATGGGGATCGTCGGAAATGCCGAGTACGAGGGCCGTAAGCCGCTGCGGGGCTTCCTCGAAAGTCAGGATTTTGCCGAACAGGGTTGACGCGCCCACGATGAGCAGAACCGCGCCGCAGGTCATGGCCCCTTCAAGCAACGCCTTGTAGATATGTCGGGGGCGCAAGGCTCTGTTGATCACGATGCCGACAAACAACGCCCACACGATGGCGACTACGGAAGCCTCCACAGGGGTGGCCCAGCCGGTATAGATCGAACCGAGGATGATGAACGGGGTTGCCAGCGCAAAGCCGCATTTGCCGCAGCTTTTCAGGAAAAACGCCATGTTGAAGGGTGCGGCATGTTCGTCGCCCTTAAAGCCGTTTTTTCTGGCCAGCAGGTAGCAGGTCATGATCATGGCGAAGGCCACGATAAAGCCGGGGATGAAGCCCGCCGTAAACATGGAAGTCACGGACAGGTTGCCCAAAATAGCGTAGATGATCATGGGGTTGGACGGCGGAATGAGAATGCCGATGGTTCCGCCGGAAGAGGCTGCAGCCGCTGCGTAATCCTTGGAGTAGCCGTTGCGGACCATCGCCGGGATGAGGATGGTTCCCACCGCAGCGACGGTTCCCGGGCCGGAGCCGGAAATGGCGGCGAAGAACGTGCAGGCTAAGATGGTGGTGATGCCGAGGCCGCCGTAGATACGGCCCACGAGCTGCTTGACCACATCAACGATCTGTTGCGTGATGTTGCCGAACTCCATGAGCGTTCCCGCCACAACAAAGCAGGGGATCGCCAGCAGGGGGAACAGGTTCAGGCCGTCAAAAAGCGAATTGTGAATGACGGAAAGCGGCAGGATATCGCCGCCGGCGAGGATGGCGACCACGGAAGAAATGATCAGCGACATGAAGATGGGCAGACCCAGCAGAAACATCGCGACAAGAACAATGAGGGCAATGGCTAAGGGCGTCATCAGGCTGCCTCCTCGTAACGGACCAGTTCTTCGAGCGTGCCGCTCCTCCAGCGCACAATGTATTCCTCGACAATGCGCCAGCTAACCAGCACGAAGCTGAACGGGATAACGGATTCCACCCATGCCTTGACGATACCGAGGGTGGGAGAGACTTCAGGATAGTCCAGCCCCTCTTCAATGCATGTAAGCCCGATCCACGCCACATAGAGGGAAAAGCCAATCCAGATGATGTCGCCGAGGATGCGGAAAACAAGCCGCCAACGGATTGAAAGAAGCATGAATTGCGCGGTGATGCGGACATGCCCGCCTTTCTTGACGGCAAGGGCTGCTCCGACATAGACGGCCCACAAGAAACTGTAGCGGGAAAGCTCCTCTGTCCAGGCGAGGGAAGAGCCTACGGCGATGCGCATCGCGACCTGAAGAAACAGGCAGATGACCATAACGCCGATGAACAGGGCGCAGGCTCCCTCTTCAAAGTTGTCATAAACAGTTTTGAGAACAGACATTACACCCCTCCGAAGATGAAAATGCCTCCCGGCATGGCCGGATGCCGGGAGGCTCGTTGCTATTGAATGATGGCGAGGGCTTCATCCACGACGGCCTTGCCGCCGACCTTGTCGTAGAACGCGGGCCATACGGAGCGGGCGGCTTCCGTCCATGCGGGTTCGTCGGTCAGCTCGTTGAACTGCATGCCGTGATCGATGCACTCCTTGAGCGCGATCTCGTCCTGCTCGGCAGACCACTTCCATTCGTAGGCGGCAGCTTCCTTGGCGGCCTTTTCCACAAGAGCCTTGCTCTGCGGATCGAGCTTGCGGAACCAAGGGTCGCTTACGAGCATGGGGCCGACCCAGAGCATATAGTGGACGTTGGTGATGTACTTTTGCACTTCCCAGAACTTCTGGTCACGGTTGATGGCATGGGGGTTTTCCTGGCCGTCCACCACACCCTGCTGCAAGGCGTTAAAGGTTTCTGACCAGGCCAGCGGATGCGGCTCCACGCCCCACGAGCGGAAGGCCGCAAGCTGGAGCTCCACACCGGGAACGCGGATCTTCAGGCCACTGAGATCCTTCATGGTCGTGACAGGCTTCTTGGAATTGGTGATGACCCGGTAGCCGCCCGTCAGCCAGGCGAGAGGCCGCGTTCGGCTCTGCTTGGCGATGGCATCCGCGTTCTTCTTCATAAATGCAGCATTGTTGAACAGTTTTTCGGCATCGGCAAGCTTGGGGAACATGTAGGGCAGGATGAACACCCCAGCCTGAGGCGCGAACGGCGTCAGATTGCCTGCGGCAAGCACGGCAAGGTGGATTTCGCCGTTGCGGAGCTGCTTGACGTTGGCCTGCTCATCACCGAGCGAGCCGCCATAAAAAGTCTGTACGGTGATGGCTCCGTTGGATTCCTTTTCGACAATTTCCTTGAACTTGTCGATGGCGATCACATGCAGACTGCCCTGCGGGTTGGCGGTGGCTGCGCGGATGGTCATCTTCTTGTATTCGGCGGCGTTTGCCGTGCTGAGGGACAGCATGAGGACTGCGGTTGCGAAAGCGGTCAGGACTCGTCTCATATGGTTTCTCCTCTCTATCTCCCCGGTTCGGAGAGCGATTGATACCGGCGGGGGGATTCCCCATCCCCTTCCGGGGACCTTCCTCGTATGCACATTCCGCTGGCGCGTCCGCCAGAGCGGAGGGAATGTCTCTTACAGGCCAAGCAGCCTCGCTGCATTGTTGTAGAAGATGTTTTCCAGTACCTTGGGGCTGAAGGGCAGCTTTTTGTAGAGCGCGATCTGTCCCTTGAAATCAAGGAAGGGGTGCGCGCTGGCAAAGATGATCTTGTCTCCGATCATGGTATTGGCTGCCTGAATGTAGCCTTCCGAGAAGGGGGACTGTTCGTATTCCGAGAGTTCCAGATAGACGTTCCGGTTGCGCTGGACGACCATGATGATGTCGTTTACCCACGGGTAACATCCGTGGCTCACCACAATCTTGAGCTTCGGAAAGTCGCGGGCCACGGCGTCTATGGTTCGGGGGTGGCAGTGTTCCGGGTCTGCCCCGTCTACCAGCGTCGCCATGCCTGTGCTGACGACGACCGGAATGTCCAGTTCACAGCACTTTGCATAAATAGGATAGTATTTTGCGTGGTTGGCTGGAAGCTTGGCAAGGAAGGGATCAATGGCCGCTCCCCGGAAACCGTGGTTTTCGACCATCAGCTTCAGCTCCTCGATGGCCTCCATGCCCTTGTGCGGATCAAGGCCGGCCATGCCGATGAAGCGGTCCGGGTACTGCTCCAGAAAGGGGATGACCCCTTTGTTTCCCGAGCCGATGCCGTAGGTGGTTTCGGCGTCTCGGCTGGTGATGACGCCCTTGACCACACCCTGCGTTTCCATATCCCGTACGATGTCTTCGATGGTCTGGGCGTGGGCGCGTTCATGGAATTTGAACAGGGCGTGCATCTCCCCGAATACCGGATGATCGATCATGCCCTGTACCGTGGAGGCGATGTTGGGTCGGAAACGAAAGTCGATGATCTTCACGAAAATTCCCCTTGCAGAAACGTTTGACGATACGCTTTGGCTGGTAATCTTGGTCTTGTTCTAAGCAAGAGACGGGCCATTTGTGAAATAAAAGACAGATAACAGGATTGTCTCCTGTTTCTAGTAAGAAAAGAGCTGCTGAAACAATGTGTTATGGAACTATGGAAGCAGAGTGCTTTTTTGTGAACCCTTTGAGCCGCCGAGCGTCCTCTCGCTTTCCAGTTGACCGCGTACAGATCCGCTTCCTGTTCCGGTATTGTATTTTTTTTATGCTTCTCCAACATGCTAGAATGCTGTCCTTTTATCGGTTCAGAAAAAGGCCTTTTCAAAAAAGGGTGGGGCAGGGCCGACAGCCATTGCAAAAAAGCACTCTCTGAAATGCTTTTATAACCGATTAGAAAAACTGCGAATAAAGAAGAGCTTTCGTGTGATGTATGCATTTTTGCACAGATTATTCTTGTGGTTTATGTAAAAAAACACAGTTTTCCAGAGAACGCTGCCGAACACGCAAAAAGCCCCCGAACCCGGTGTCCGTCGGGTTCGGGGGCGCAGGGGAACACGCTCTCCGGCAGGTTCCAGATCCCTGTTTTTATTTGTAGTACATGAGGATAGAGCGAATTCTTTTCATGAAGGCCTCATCAGCCCTGACTCCCTCCAGCGCATAGCGTCGACCGAGATAGCCGTATTTGGGTTGTCCCATGCGGTGGTAGGTGAGCACCTCATAGCGGACGTTCTTTCTTTTAGGAATTATTTCACGAATAGACAGGATGTCTTCTTCCGTATCATTGAATCCCGGAATGACGGGCGTGCGGACAAGAACCGGAAGGTTTGGAAACTGTTCAAAGACAAAGGCGATATTTTTGAGAATCAGCTCATTCCCGACGCCTGTTCCCTTACGATGGCGTTCTGAATCAAGGCATTTGATATCAAAGATCAGGGAATCAAGGTTCCGGCAAGCCTGTTCCAGTACCTCGGTGGGATAGTGGCCGCAGGTTTCGATCGCCGTATGGATGTGCCGTTTTCGGGACTCCCTGAGCAGGGCCAGCGCAAACTCGGGCTGGGCGAGGGCTTCACCTCCGGAGAGAGTGATCCCGCCCCCTGACCGGGCATAGAAAACACCGTCCTCTTCCACCTGGCGGAGGATTTGGTCCACGGATTGGCTTTCTCCATACACGGTTTGTGCACCGCTCGGACAGGCACGCACGCAGGCATGGCATTCCGTGCACCGGGATCTGTCGAAGACGATGAGGCCGTTCACGACCCCGATGGCTCCGGTCGGGCAGGCTTTGGCGCAGCGTCCGCACACGCTCGCCCCCAGACAGCGCGTGGAATTGTAGGCGCGTTCCGGTTCGCGACGCTGGGATTCGGGATTGCTGCACCACGGGCAATGCAGCGGGCAGCCTTTCAGGAACACCAGCGTTCGGATACCCTCGCCGTCGTGGACGCTGAATTTCTGTACGTTGAACACGATGCCCGTTTGTTGTCTGTCCAGCATGATGGATACTCCTTGAAAAAGGGAGGACTGGGGACGGAAGCCGTGCCCGAAACGGCCTTCCCTCCTCGTACCGCCAGAGAACTGCGCGAAAATCTTTGAAGAGCAAGGGGGGCGGAGGGGAAAGGAGAACGTTTTCTTCAAAGAAAGGTTCTCCTCCCCCTCCGGCTGTCTACAGGGCCGCGTGCTCGGTGCGGTCGATGATGTCGTTCTGAAGGTCGGGGGACATGTCGCAGAAGTATGCGCTGTACCCGGCCACGCGTACGATCAGGTTGCGGTAGTTGTTCGGATCTTTCTGGGCGGCGATCAGGGTGTCACGGTTGACGATATTGAACTGGAGGTGCCACAGCTTCAGGTCGCACCATGTGCGGATGATGCCCATGACCTTGCGCGCGCCCTCGTCTCCCGCAACGCATTTCGGGGAGAGCTTGATGTTCAGCAGGCGCGAGGCCCGATTGGTCATACCATAGTTCTTGGAGTGGTAGTTGGACAGCAGAACCGCCGTGGGGCCGTTGTGGTCTGCCCCGTGGGAGGCGGAGGAGCCGTCAGCCAGCGGGAACCCGGCCACGCGTCCGTTGGGCGTGGCGGCAATGATTTTGCCGAAGGGGACGTGCGAGGTGATGGGCACATAGCGCACATCCACATGAACCCCGCGCTCCTTGCTGCTCCTTGCCGCTTCGACCTGCGTAAACCTGTCTACATCCTTGGCGATGCTGTCGGCATAGGGATCGTTGTTGCCGTAGCGGGGGGCGTTCTTGAGCATTTCCTGAATCGGCTCATAACCTGCGAAGTTTGCATGCAGGGCATCGAGAAGTTCCTGCATGGTCAGCCGCTTGTCTTCAAAGACCAGTTTCTTGACGGCGGCAAGGGAGTCTACCACCGTCGCATAGCCGAGGAATTCGAAATAGGAATAGTCCACGCCGCCTTCGATTTTTTCCTCGTGCAGATCCTGAAGGTTCTTCATGCAGAGGTTGTGCAGCACCGAGGAGAGCGGGGCGGCAAAGTGCTGCGGGCGCAGACGGTCGACGATGTGCTGCTGCTGGAAGGCCTTGTGCAGCAGGTTGACGTGCTGGGCCTTGTATGCGTCATAAAAGGCTTCCCATGTGGAGAACTGCGTGGGATCGCCGGTTTCGAGGCCGATAAGCTCGTCGCCGTAATAGTGGAGCCGCCCGTTGTTCAGCAACATTTCCAGTGCGGAAGCGAAGTTGATGTACACGCAGCCGGAGGTGTAGGTGTCGCGGTTGGGCATGCGGGTTTCGGTGCAGCCCGAGATGGCGTAGTCCAGAGCTTCGTTGATGGGGCATCCCTTGATGGCGTTGAGCGGGACCACTTCCTCGTCGTTGATGAGCTTCGGGAAACCGGAACCGTCCTGAACTGTCAGTGCGATTTCGTACAGGAAGCGATCAGGCGTGCGCGAATGGATGCGCGCCGCCAGATCGGGATAGGTCATTGGAAATTCACGCTTGGATTCGAGGAAGAGATACGAAAGCTCGTTGGTGGCGTCCTCGCCGTCGGGCGTTTGCCCGCCGATGGTGACGGCTTCCCAGTGCGCGTAGCCCTCCTGGAACTCGTTGCCCGTGGGGTTGATGTACAGGTCGATGAACTGGGCCATGTCGACCCACATGCATTCGAGCAGTTCCTTTGCTTCCTGCGGGGTCAGCGTGCCGTCTTCGATGTCCTTCTTATAGAAGGGATAGAGGTACTGGTCCATGCGCCCGTTGGAGATGATCGCGCTGGCCTTCTGCTCAATGCGGGAGAACATCTGTACGAACCACTGGCACTGCACTGCCTCGCGGAAGTTCCGGGCGGGATAGGCGGGAACGCGTTCGCAGATGTCGGCCATACGCAGCAGTTCTGCCTTGCGGACGGGATCTTCCGTCTGGGCGGCGGTATCGCGGGCAAGGTCGGCATGACGCCCAGACCAGATCATGATGGCGTCGCACACGATGATCATGGCTTCAAGGAAGGGTTTCTTTTCCCAGATGTCTACGGAATTGGTCAGATCCAGTTCTGCGAGCTTGGCCTTCGCCTCGTTCTGGATGTCTATGAAGCCGCGCTTCATGACCTTCTCGTAATCGGGCACCCACTGGAGTGCGGAGCGGTAGGAGGATGTTTCGCTTACGACGAACTTGGATTTCAGGCCCCGCTCGTCATGGTAGGTCACGCCGCGGATTTCGGCGGGCAGCACCTTGTTCAGATGCTCATGGTAGGTCTTGCCTTCCCAGTAGGGAGCGATTTCCTCCATGAGGATCTTCATGTCTGCAGGATCGATGAGGAAGGGGCTCTTGGCGCGGTTGGGAAGATCGCGCATGACCTCAATATAAAAGTCGCCATCGATTTCGGGGTACAGGATGCCGTAGCGTCCCAACTGCCCGACCCGACCTGCGAGAAGCTGATCCGGCGTGATGTATACGGTTATCTTTTCCGCCACATTCTTCAGGGCCTTGGCCCAGCGCAGGGTCAGCAGCTCGCCTTCGGTCTGGCGCATGGATTCGGTAAAATACCGGGCACGTTCGATATCAACATGGGGCACGGTGAACTGAATGCGGTCAAGAATTTTGTAGACGCGTTCGCGGCCTGCGCGGTTGGCCTTTTGCTTGCCCTGAAGACGTTCTTCCTGAGGGGAAAGACAGCAGCACTGGGTCATGGGGAGCCTCCTGAGAAGGATGTTTATCTTGACGTACGGTTTGTTGGCATCAAGTGTTTGCTTCCCGTAAAGCATAATGCGTGCCATGCATATATCTTATTTGAATATCATATTTTTTTGAAAAAACATCTTTGATGCGCCACTGCCTGTGTGTTTGTGCAGGAATGCATTTTTGCACTCTTGCATGTCGTAATCACTTTATTTTATGGGGTATTGGCGGAAGCTGTGCATTTTTGCAATGCGGAAAAATACCCATGCGGGAAAGGCTCGGGAAGGGCTTGGGGGCGATGCCCTTATCTTGTGGCCCGCCAGCGGGCAACCGTCTGTTCGAACGGCTCCCGAAGCGGCTCAAAGCTTTTTTCCGCGTTGGCGTGGAACGCTCCGGGGCGGCGGCTGGCGATAACCAGAACGGCGTGCAGCCCGTGCAGCTTGGCGTTGCTGTCCCGGTTCCGCGCCTTGTCCTTTCGCGAAAAGTTGACTCCAACTCCACGCAATCGCCACAGTTTTGTCACCAGGCTCTGTCAGAAGTCTCGCATACGGATGCTATCCGACATCTTTTTCAAGGAGACTTTCTGCCATGAAAGCGTCGTACCTTCTTTCTGGGGCCGCATTATGCGCCCTGCTTCTCACTGGACAGGCGATTGCCGCCATTCCGGCCAACATCATCACCGCGGCCCAAAACGAAGGCGTGGTCAACAGCGTCGGTATGCCCGATCCGTGGGCCAACTGGAAACAGACGTGGGCAGACCTCAAGGAAAAATACGGCATTGAGCACAGCGATACCGACATGAGCTCGGCGCAGGAAATCGCCAAGTTCGCCGCCGAAAAGAACAACGCGACCGCAGACATCGGCGACGTGGGCCTTGCTTTCGGGCCTATCGCCAAGGCGCAGAAGGTCACCATGCCGCACAAGGTCGCCGTGTGGGATGAAATCCCCGCATGGGCCAAGGACCCCGACGGAAACTGGGTTGTCGGCTATACCGGAACCATCGCCTTCATCATCGACAAGACCGTCGTCAAGGGAGCCTATCCCAGAACATGGGCCGATTTGCTGAACGGCTCCTACAAGGTGACTTGCGGGGACATGGGGGCTGCGGCGCAGGCGCAAAACGGCCTGCTGGCCTGCGCCTATGCGCTTGGAGGTGACGAAAAGAACCTGAAGCCCGCCTACGACTTTTACGCCAAGCTCGCCAAGCAGGGACGCCTCGTCCTCAACAATCCCAAAATCCCGAACCTTGAAAAAGGCGAAGTTGAAGTTGGTATCATATGGGATTTCAACGCATTGGGATATAGGGCGCAGATCGACCCCGACCGTTTTGAGGTCGTCATTCCCGCGGATGGAACCCTCATCTCCGGCTATGCCACCATCATCAACAAATACGCCAAACATCCCAACGCCGCGAAGCTCGCGCAGGAATATATCCTGAGCGACGAAGGCCAGATCAACCTTGCCCGCGGCTTTGCCCGTCCCATCCGCAAGGTCGACCTGCCCGCCGACGTCAAGGCGTTGATGCTCCCGGACAGCCAGTACGCCAAGGCCCGCCCGGTGGCGGATCCCGCCGCCTGGGAAAAGACCGCCAAGAAGCTTCCCCGCGAATGGCAGGAACAGGTCATCATCCACATGCAGTAACCCCGCATCGGGAGGGCGCGGCAAGGCTGCGCCCTCCGGAGATTTGTCATGAAAGTGCTTTTTGTCCTTGTGGACGGTTTGCGGGCGGATACGGCGCAAACCGAACTGGGTTTTATGCGGGGGCTGTGCGAGGCGGGAATCGCCTCCTCCAGACAGGTGACAAGCGAGCTGCCGTCGCTGTCGCGCCCGTTGTATCACTGCCTGATGAGCGGAACCGCGCCCCTGCAAAGCGGTATCGTGCATAACGACCAATCCGGGCTGGCCCGCGAGGAGAGCGTGTTTTCTCTCGCCCGCGCGCAGGGGCGGACCACGGCGGCCTCCGCCTACCACTGGATGAGCGAGCTGTACAACCGCTCGCCCTATGACGCCCTGCGCGACCGTTTCACCGATGACGAAAGCCTGCCCATCCAGCACGCCGTCTTCTACAGCCGCGACGAATACCCCGACGAAACCGTCATCGGCGACGGCGAACGCCTGCGCCGGCTCTGGCAGCCCGATTTCCTGCTCATCCACACCATGAACGTTGACGATGCCGGGCATCGGTTCGGGGCGGACAGCCTTGAGTACCGGATCGCCGCCGTGGAAACCGACAGGCTCCTGTCGCTGGTCATTCCCCGGTGGCTCGTGGAGGGCTATCAGGTCATCGTAGCCAGTGATCACGGCATGCGGGGCGTCAAGCACGGCGGCACCAGCCCGGAAGAGCGGGAAACCCTTCTTTTCACCGCCGGAACCGGCTTCAGCCACACGCCCGGAGTGTCCGTTCGCCAGACCGAGATCTGCGGTACCGTCTGCGATCTGCTGGGGCTTGCCCATGACAAGCCCTGCTGCAGGGGCTTGATCGGATGAGTATCCTGCGCTGGCTGATCCCCGTGCCGTTCATGGCCGCGCTGCTGCTGTTCCAAATCGCGCCTGCGGCGTGGGTGACGATCAACAGCTTTCGCGTGGATGAAGCCTTCGGGCTTGATCATTACCTTGAAATCCTGTCCTCGGACTTCTTTATCCAGTCCTTCACCAACAGCCTGTACATTTCCTTTTGGAGCAGTGTGCTCGGCCTGCTGGTGGCACTTGCCGCCGCCTATTCCCTGCGCCGTGTTCCGGGCAAGCTGCAACAGGCGGTCATGTCCTTTTCCAACATGGTGAGCAATTTTTCTGGCGTTCCGCTGGCCTTTGCCTTCATCATCATTCTAGGCTCCAACGGCTGCATCACGCTGGCACTGGGGCATCTGGGCCTGAACCTGCCGAGCCTGTATTCGCGCTGGGGGGTTACGGCACTGTACACCTACTTTCAGATCCCGCTGGGCATCCTGCTTATCTGTCCCGCCCTCGAAGCACTGGACGATGACTGGCGCGATGCGGCTATGCTGCTCGGTGCCGGGCCGCTGGCCTATATCCGGCGGATTGTCATCCCCGTTCTGGCCCCGGCCTGCATAAACACCTTCATCATGCTGTTTGCCAACGCCATCGGCGCGTTCGCTACGGTGTACGCGCTGACGACCGGCAATTTCAACGCCCTGACCATCCGCATCGCCTCGCTCGTCTCCGGGGATATTTTCCTCGAACCCAATCTGGCCGCGGCCCTTGCGGTGTGTCTCGTTGTCCTTCTGACCGTCTTTGTACTGCTCAGCTCATGGCTGACGAGGAAACATGCATAAGCTCGTCCACAAGATCGTTATCGGCCTGGTACTGCTCGTCCTCGCCGTTCCCATCCTCTCCACGCTGCTCTATTCGCTTGCCACCAGCTGGGGCGCGACCATGCTCCCGAATGGCCTGACGCTTTCGTGGTATGTGCAGCTGTGGCAGGACCCGCGCTTCCTCGCCGCGCTGGGGCGTTCCCTGCTGCTGTGTTCGGGGACGCTGCTTGTCTCGCTTCTGATCACCGTACCCGTCATCCTCCAGATACAGTGCCTCTGGCCGAAACTGGAGGCTTTCATGAACGTCGTGGTGATCATGCCGTTCGCCATTCCGCCCGTGGTCGGATCGGTGGGGCTGCTCCAGCTCTATGCCGATGATCCCCTGCCTCTGGTCGGAACGCCGTGGATTCTGGCGGGTGCGTACTTCACCATAGCTCTTCCCTTCATCTACCGGGCGATCAGCAACAACATGAAGGCCATCAACGTCCGGGAGCTTATCGAGGCCGCGAGCCTGCTTGGGGCTTCTCCGGCACAGGCCGTGTGGCGCGTAGTGCTCCCGAACATCCGAAAGGGCCTTGAAAGCGCGGTGTTCATTTCTTTTTCCTTCCTGCTTGGCGAATTCGTATTCACCAACATGCTGGCCGGCACACGCTACGAAACCGTGCAAGTATACCTGTATAACCAGAGCGTTGCCAGCGGGCATTATACCAGCGCGCTTGTCATCACCTACTTTCTGACCATCCTTTGCCTGACCTGGGGCGCATCCCGGCTCGGGCGGAAACAATAGGAGCCTGGCATGGCTTACGTCGAGCTGAAAAACATCACCAAGGCCTATTCCGGCACGGCGGCTCCCGTTCTGGGGCCTATCGACTGCTGTTTCGATAAAGGGCAGTTCGTCACGCTGCTCGGGCCTTCCGGGTGCGGCAAATCCACGCTGCTGCGCTGCATTTCCGGCCTGCTCCCCATGAGTACGGGGAGCATCTTCGTGGACGGAGAGGACATCACCGCCACGCCGCCGCAAAAGCGGGGCATCGGCATGGTCTTTCAGCAATACGCCCTGTTCCCCAACATGACGGTCTGGGGCAACCTCGCCTTCGGGCTTCAGATGCAGCGGATTCCGGTTGCAGAGCAAAAAAGCCGCATCAAGGAGGTGCTGGATATTGTGGAGATGGCGGACTTCATCAACCGTTATCCGCACCAGCTTTCCGGCGGGCAGAAGCAGCGGGTGGCTCTGGGCCGTTCTCTGGTGACGCGTCCGCGCATCCTGCTGCTGGATGAGCCGCTGTCCGCGCTCGACGCGCGTATCCGGCGTTCGCTGCGGGAGGATTTACGCAGAATCCAGCGGGAACTCGGCCTCACCACCATTTTCGTGACCCATGATCAGGAGGAGGCCCTCACGCTGTCCGACCGTATCCTGCTGATGCACAAGGGGAACATTGAGCAGGACGCCACGCCGGGCACACTGTATTCGCGCCCGGCCAGCGTGTTCGCCGCCCAGTTCATCGGCCTGCGGAACATCCTTTCGCCCCAGCAGGCCAGAGCACTCTTTGGCTTTCAGCCGTACCACACCATTTCCATCCGCCCCGAAAGCATCCACATCCTGCGGACGCCTCAGGCCCCGGAACACGGCATCGGAGAAGCCGAGGGGAAGCCGATCGTCGGAACGGTTACTGCGAGCACGCTGCTCGGAACCATCGTCCGCTACCACCTTGACGTGCGGGGGCAGCACCTTTTCATGGACAGCCTGAACCGCAATGCCGAAAACATCATTCCTCCGGGAACCCGTGTCCCTCTGTACTTCGACCGGGACGAACTCCACGAGATGGTGGGCTGAAAAGGCTGTTGCGGCGTTCCCGGCCGGGCAGGGTAGCCCCCTTCTGCTCTAACGCCGCCTTTTTCAGGCTGGCGTTATGCCCCCCCGAGGGGCGCACGGCCGGGCCGTCGGGTTCGGGCCATTGAAGCTTGCGGGCGGCGCACTGGAAAACAGAAAAGGCGGACAGTTCCGCCTTTTCTGTTGTATGGGGAGGCTGTGTTTCGGCAGAGGAGCCGACGAAACAGCGGGCTGGGCAGCCCTTAGTTTTCGAACGTCCCCTTGCGGAGCAGGGTGCCTTCGCGCATGAGCAGGGCACCACGGGCAAACAGGTTGCTCGGACGCAGATCCGCGCGTATCATTGTAGCGGGAGAGCGACGTTGGAGTGTGGCAGGTAACGCTGACTTGAAAGCACTTCCTTTTGTCAGAGTCCCGAGAAGGACTTTGCATAACTCTTGCCGGGGATATGACCAGAGAGTCCTTTCTACTATACTATGGAGAGGAAGCTCTTAACAGTATCAATACTGACACAATCGAACAAATTGACCTTTCCAAGACAATCGGCAAAGCTGACTTTCAGTGTCAGCCTGAATGTCAGAGCTGATGGCTATCCTGAATGTTCAAGTTGAAAACATGTTATTCCAGTGTGTTAAATTTGAAAGCATCTTTAATCATAACGGATAAGGTTGGTTGGGGGAAATATGCTTTATGGACACACGCTTTCCGGACAGCCGGAAGCCAATTGGCAGACACTGGAAGAGCATCTACGAAAGACTTCCAGTTTGGCGAAGGCGTTTGCTTCCGCATTCGGCGCAAAACAGACAGCTGCTCTCCTTGGCAGCATCCATGATGACGGCAAGCGTTCAAAGGAGTTCCAAAACCGTTTGCGCCATAAGGGCGGGCGCGTGGATCACAGCACGGCGGCAGGGCAGCACCTTCAGGAGGTCTGGGCCACTGGGCAGACGGCGGAGGGGAACGTCTTTGCCAAACTTCTTGCCTACGCCTTACTGGGGCATCATGGCGGGATGCCTAATTACGGGACACGGGCAGACGGCGAGTCGCTGGAAGGGCGGTTGTCCAAAAGCATCCCTGAGTGGCATCACGGGGAAATACCCGCTATTCCGGCGTGGGAAGCCTTGCTTTCGGAATTGAGTCCACTTTTTTGCGTTGAGCCACGCAAACCCGATGCCTTTGCTGTCAGTTTCATGATTCGGATGCTGTATTCCTGTCTTGTCGATGCAGATTTTCTGGACACCGAACGTTTTTGTTCCCCGGACAGGCACGGATTACGCCCCGTATGGCCCGGTATTGCGGAACTGGACGAAACCTTACACAGACGTCTGCGGGAAAAAGGTTTCCTTGCGGATGAGCCGGTGACGGAACGGGAACTTCTGGCCGGGGCGGGCGCAGCCTGCGGAAGCGAGGTTCGGACGGAAGGCATTCGTCTGGCGCGCCAACAGATGCTCCGGTACTGTCTTGAAGCTGCGGAACTCTCTCCCGGTCTTTTTTCATTGATCATGCCGACGGGTGGAGGCAAGACACTGGCCTCGCTGGCCTTTGCGTTGCGTCATGCCAAGCGGCACGGTCTGCGCCGGGTGATTCTCGTTGTTCCCTATACCAGCATCATCGAACAGAATGCGGATGTTTTCCGGGAGGTTCTCGGAGAAGACGCCGTTCTCGAACACCACAGCAACTATGTGCATCCCGCCGAAACGGCTCTGGAGGACGAGGGTGACGCTCCCGATGCCATCGCCTATCGGCTGAGTACGGAAAACTGGGATGCTACAATCATTGTCACGACTTCCGTACAGTTTTTCGAGTCGCTGTTTGCCCATCGTCCTTCGCGATGCCGTAAAATCCATGCCATTGCCCAAAGCGTGGTCATTCTGGATGAGGTCCAGATGATTCCCGTACCGTTCGTCGCACCGTGTGTGGCTGTGCTTCGCCTGCTGGCTCGCAACTACGGCTCCAGTATTGTTCTCTGCACGGCGACGCAGCCGGCGTTCATGCAGTCAGAGTCCCTACCGCAGGGCTTTTTGCCGGATGAGGTGCGGGATATCGTTCCTGCCGGAGAGTTGCCGTTGCTGTTCCGTCTTTTTCAGCGGACAACGGTAGAAGACGCTGGAGTGCTGAACAACGACGAGCTGGCGAAGAGACTGTTGGCGGAACGGCAGGTGTTGTGCATCGTGAACAGCCGCGCCCATGCCCGCGAGCTGTTTGCTTGCCTCGGCGACGCGGAGGAGCATTTCCATCTCAGCGCACGCATGACACCGGAGCACAGGAGCAAGGTGCTGAAAGCCGTGTGTCTCCGCCTGAAACAAGGGCAGCCCTGTCGCCTGATCAGTACGTCGCTCATCGAATGCGGGGTGGATATCGATTTTCCAGTGGTGTTTCGTGAGAAAAACGGACTGGACGTACTCGCCCAGTCGGCGGGACGCTGCAATCGGGAAGGGAGGCTGGAATGGGGCAGGGTTTTTTACTTTCAGTCGGACAAGGGATTGCCGAAACGGGCAGCGGATCTTTCGCGCCGCTGTCGGGCTTTTGACGAACTGGGGGACAGGACGGATCTGCTGTGTCCTGAAACCGTGCGGGATTATTTCCGTATTTTGTACAGTCGTTCCCGGCTCGACGAGAAGGAAATACTCTCTCATATGGAAAAGAAGAATGCGGGGAAGTTGCCTCACGAGTTCGATTTTTCCTCCATTGCCAAGCAATTCCAGTTTATTGACGATCAGACGGAGAGGGTCATCATTGAGAATGAGGACTCCGTCCCCCTTCTGAGTGCGCTTGGTGAGCGGCCCAATCCGGTGCTGCTGCGTCGGCTCCAGCGTTTCAGCGTGCAGGTATATCTCCGTGAATTTGCACAACTGCGCCGGGATGGGCGCATTGAAGACCGTTACGGCTTTCTCCATGTTGTGAGCGGAGGTGTCGGGTACGACAAGAAAACGGGGCTGGATGTTGCGCTGAAGAACGGGGTGCCGGTCGATGATTTGCTCTGGTAGACTGGGGCTATCTTCCATCTTAATTGGAAAAAGGTATTACCTGATAGACTATATTCAATACTTGTTTTATAATGTGTTAGACTAACTAAAGCTGTGGATTGAAAAGACTGAGACTGTATAGAGTGAAGTGGCTGCAATAGGCGGCCCCCAAATTTTCCTGAAGGAGGCTCCTATGGTGGGAGTCAAGTTGCGCGTGTGGGGTGAATATGCCCTGTTTACGCGACCGCAGAGCAAAGCAGAAAGAGCCAGTTACGACGTCATGACGCCCTCGGCCGCGCGGGGGATTTTGGAGTCCATTCACTGGAAGCCTGCGATCCGCTGGCTTGTTGACAGGATTCATGTTCTGAATCCGATCGTTTTCGATACGATCCGCCGCAATGAAGTTTCCCAGAAGGGGCCTACCGCCGGCAGCGTCAAAAGTGCTGCCAAAAACGGTACGCCCCTTTCTCTTCAGGTAGAGGAAATTCGGCAGCAGCGGGCCGCACTTGTCCTGCGGCATGTCGACTACGTCATTGAGGCGCACTTTGAACTGACGGAACGCGCCGGAGAGGCTGACAACGAAGGCAAACATATCGATATTTTCCGCCGCAGGGCACGGAATGGCCAATGCTTTCAGCAACCCAGTCTGGGATGCCGCGAGTTTCCGGCCTATTTTGCTCTGTTGGAGGAAGGGGAGCAGCCCATCTCCGCACTGGAGAACGATGCTCCGCGTGATCTCGGCATCATGCTCTACGATATTGATTTCGCGCACGATATGAAACCTCTTTTCTACAGGCCGCGTCTGGAAAAAGGCGTCATTGACGTGGCGCGCTGGAAGGAGGAGTCGCTGTGTATCTGACGGAACTGAATCGGTTTTATGAGCGCATGGCAGAAGATCCGGCATCGGGCATGCCTCCGGAAGGCATGAGTTCCGAACAGATAGGCTTTGTATTGGTCATCGACGCGGAGGGAAATCTTGTCGGTGAGCCGTGGGACTTGCGGGACAGTTCGGGACGAGCCGTCCGTATGTTTGTTCCCGCTGCGGTCAAGCGATCTGGGAAAAACTTCCTTCCCAATTTCTTGTGGGACAATACCGGATATGTTCTGGGTATAGACGGTAAGGGAAAGGCGGACAATGCGGCAAAAACCGCTGAAGCCTTTCGCCAGCTTCACAAGGCCTTGCTGGAGGACTGCGAGGACGTTCATGCGAAGGCCCTGTTGGCTTTTCTGGAAAAATGGAGGCCCGAACAGGTAGAAAGGCTTGCCTCCAAAGAAGCCTTGCTGGGGGCCAATGTCGTTTTTCAGCTTAAGGGAGACACGGGCTACCTGCACCAGCAGGGTGCCTTGAAAGAACGTTGGCTCGCCCATCTTGAAAAAAGCGGAAAGGGAGAAAAGGGCGTCTGCCTTGTCACCGGACGTCAGGGAACCATAGCCCAGACCCACCCTTCCATCAAAGGTGTTGTTGGAGCGCAGAGTTCCGGGGCTGCGCTCATCTCATTCAATCAACCTGCCTTCACGTCCTACGGCAAGGAACAGAATGCCAACGCGCCGGTTTGCGAAAGCGCAGCCCGTTCGTACACGTCGGCCCTGAACTACCTGTTGCAGCGGGAACACGGGCAGACCGTGCGGATAGGCGATACCAGCATGGTTTTCTGGGCGGAACGCGCCACACCCGCCGAGCCGCTGTTCAAGGGCTTTTTTGACATCGAACCCGTATCTGATGCGCCGCAGGACAGGGCGCAGGTGGAAAGAATCAGGGGCATTCTGACCGCACTGCGAACAGGGCAGCCTCTGAATGGTGCGGTTGAGGAGCTGGACGGCAATGTCCGCTTCTTCGTGCTGGGGCTTGCTCCCAACGCCGCGCGTCTGAGCGTGCGCTTCTGGCTGAGCAATACACTGGAGAAGCTGTTGCGGCATTTCAGCCGGTGGTACGAAGAACTGCATATCGAACGTCAGTACCCCGCCAGCGAGCCGGAATATCCGCCGCTGTGGCTGTTGCTGGTGCGGGCTGTCGCTGCACTGGGCAAGTCGGAAAACCTTCCGCCGGAATTGGGCGGACAACTGGCGTATTGCGTGCTTGCAGGCCGGCGTTTCCCGGAAAGCGTGTATACGGCCATCCTCCAGCGCGTTCATGCCGACAAAAAGGTCGATTATTTCAGGGCAGCACTCATAAAGGCGTATTTCTGTAGAAATGGCAAACAAGGTGAAAGGGATATGGAAACGTTGAACACGGATGAAAGCAATGTCGGCTATCGGCTCGGCAGATTGTTCGCTCTGCTGGAAAAGGCCCAGCGTGATGCTCTTGGCGGCGATCTCAATGCCTCGCTGCGGGATCGGTATATCGGTGCGGCGTCGGCGACGCCCCGCATGGTCTTCCCCATGCTGCTGCGTCTGGCCCAACACCATGTAACCAAGGCAAAGAAGAGCGGTTCTCCCAAATATGAAGCCTTTTTCAGCAGGATGCTGGAAGAGATCGCGACAGGGATGACGGATTTTCCCGCCGTGCTGTCGCTTCAGGATCAGGGTCGCTTCATGTTGGGCTACTACCATCAGAATAACGCCTTCTTCCAAAAGAAAAACACCACCGAAGAAACCGAAGCATAAGGGAAAACGTCATGTCTGTACTTGAAAATCGCTATGATTTCGTTCTGTTTTTTGATGTGGAAAACGGCAACCCCAACGGTGACCCCGATGCCGGCAACATGCCCCGCATTGATCCAGAGACGGGACGCGGACTTGTGACGGATGTTTGCCTCAAGCGCAAGATTCGCAATTATGTGGAACTCACCAGGGAAGGTGAAACCGGATATCGCATCTATGTGCAGGAAAAGGCGGTGTTGAACGACCGAAACATGGAGGCGTATACGGCACTGAACCTGAAATCCGAGTCCAAGAAACTTCCCAAGAAGGAAGAGGAAGCTCGGGCCGTTACAGCGTGGATGTGCGAAAATTTTTACGATATCCGCACGTTCGGCGCGGTGATGAGCACGGAAATCAACTGCGGACAGGTGCGCGGTCCGGTGCAGTTCACCTTTGCCCGGAGTGAGGAACCCGTCGTGCCCACGGACATCAGCATCACCCGCATGGCCGTCACCAATGTGAAGGATTTAGAAAAAGAGCGTACCATGGGCCGCAAGTTCATCGTGCCGTATGGCCTGTACCGTATGGAAGGGTTCATTTCCGCCCCGCTGGCTGGAAAAACCGGGTTTTCCGAGGCTGACCTTGATCTCTTGAAGGAAGCACTCCTCAACATGTTTGAACATGACCATTCCGCCGCTCGGGGCAAGATGGCTACCCGCAAGCTGTTCGTATTCCGGCACGAGAAGCGTATGGGCAACGCCCCGGCGCAGAAACTGTTTGATATGGTGCAGTGTTGCCGCGTGACTGAAGGCCCAGCCCGTGCATTTGAGGATTACGCCGTATCGCTTACCGGAACGTGCCCCGAGGGTGTGACGGTGGAGGAAGTGCTGTAACGTGGACGAAATCATGCTGTCTGCGCTTCAGCATTATGTGTTCTGTCCCCGTCAGTGTGCGCTTATTCACCTCGAACAGGTATGGCTGGAAAACGGTCATACTACAGAGGGGAGACTCTTGCACGAAACGGCGCACAGTAGCGGATCTCGAATGCGTGATGGCGTGAAGGTCGTCACTGACCTTGAACTGAAATCCGGGCGGCTGGGACTCTACGGCAGAGCAGATGTTGTGGAGTTCCGTCGCCTGAACGGCGTTTGGGTGCCGTATCCGGTGGAATACAAGAAGGGCAGGCCGCACAGAGGGTGCAACGCCGACGAAATTCAGCTTTGTGCACAGGCCCTGTGTCTGGAAGAAATGCTGAACCTCTCTTTGTCGGAAGGAGCTTTGTTTTACGGGCAAACCCATCGCCGTAAGACGGTGGTGTTTTCGTCGGCATTGCGCCATGCAACCGAAGGCGTGGCGCAGGCCGTCCATGACCTTTTTCGCAGTGGAATAACACCGTTGCCCGAAGAAAAGCCAGGGTGCGAAGCCTGCTCGTTGAAAGAGTATTGCTTGCCCGAACTCGCGGATACAAATGCCGTACGGTATGTGCGGGAGCTCTGTGAGGTGGCGTTGTGAAGCGACATCTGAATACGCTTTTTGTTTCTACGCAGGATACATGGCTTTCCAAGGAAGGAGAATGTGTGGCTCTGAGCCTTTCCGGGAAAGCCTTGGGGAAAATTCCCATCCATACGCTTCAGTCTGTTGTCTGTTTTGGTCGTGTTTCCTGTAGTCAGTACCTGCTGGAACATTGCGCTGCCAACGGGGTGACAGTGACATGGTTTACGGAATACGGACGGTTCATGGCAGCTATGCAAGGGCCGACCACGGGTAACGTGTTGCTTCGTCGTGCACAATACCGAATGGCGGATACTCCAGACCGTTCCGCAGCCATCGCCCGCTGCCTCGTGATAGGGAAAATAGCTAACTGCCGTACAGTACTCCTGCGTCAGGCGCGGTCAACCAATGAGCCGGAACTTTCGCGAGCGGCAGACAAACTGGGCAGAACGTTGCACCGCCTTGCCGAGCCAGCCGATCTGGATACGATACGCGGCATGGAAGGAGATGCCGCACATGAGTACTTTTCGGTTTTTCCTTTGCTTGTCAAACGTGAATTCCGTGATGCCATGCCTTTCGAAGGCAGAAGCCGTCGTCCTCCAAAAGATGAGATTAATTGTCTGTTGTCTTTCTTTTATGCGCTCCTTGCCGTGGATGTCCGAAGCGCACTTGAGGGTGTGGGACTTGATCCGGCAGTGGGTTTTCTCCATCGGGAACGTCCTGGCAGAGCCAGTCTTGCCTTGGATATCATGGAGGAATTCAGGCCTTATCTTGCCGACAGGCTGGCACTGACCTTGATAAACCGTCAACAGATTACAAAGACGGATTTTATCCGTTTCGAGACAGGTGGTGTTATCCTGAAAGACAAGGCACGCAAGGCCGTGCTGACGGCATGGCAGGAACGTAAACGGGAAGAGGTTGAACATCCTTTCCTTGGAGAACGTATGACGGTGGGTTTGTTATACCATATGCAGGCTCGGCTTCTTGCCCGTTTCATTCGTGGCGATATCAATGCATATCCCCCGTTTGTCATAAGGTGAATCATGTTGGTACTTGTCAGTTATGATGTAAATACGGAAGATACCGCAGGTCGTCGCCGCTTGCGGCGGATAGCCAAGTTGTGCACAAGCTGGGGGCAACGTGTGCAGTTTTCGGTATTCGAGTGTCTGGTGGACAACAGTCAATGGTTGAAACTGCGCGCCAAACTGATTGAGGAGATGGATGAAGAAAGAGATAGTCTGCGTTTTTATATAATGGGTAATCATTGGCGTGGAAAAGTGGAACATGCAGGAATAAAGGCCTCGTATGATCCTGAAGGTCCGCTGATTTTTTAACGCGAGAACCTCCACCATGCGAAAAAAATCCGTAGGTCGTCGATCTTTTAATTTATTAAAATTACATTATTATTTGAGGATCGCATCCTTGCGGGGAATGAAATATCTTTCAAATCCGTCAGGTCATCGCAT